>NZ_JAPJAV010000003.1:0-261325 GCF_035616495.1 Mycobacterium sp. 663a-19
GTGCCACCATGCCCCGGGCCCCTCGGCGAACGCGCCGACTGGTGGTGGTACGACCCCTTCCAACCCCAACCACCACCACCCACCAACTAAGCCCAAACAGGCTGGGGCATCCAGAAATTCGTTCGGACCACAAGACTCGTATATCGCGTCACTGATCGCGGACTGATCGTCCGGTCTATGACCCACGCGGGCCGGGCGTTTCGCGCCGCGACAGTTCGGCCAGCATCGCGTTGTAGGCGGTCAGCTCCGCGTCGTCATCGCGATCGGCGGCCCGGTCCAGCCGCCGCGCCGTGCGCGCATCGCTGCGCGCCCACTGCACGAGCAGCGCGATCATGACGATCACCAGCGGCATTTCCCCTGCCGCCCAAGCGATTCCGCCGCCCAGTCGCTGGTCCCCCAGCAAATCGGTGTGCCAGGGCAGACCCAGCGACCGGTAGTAGGCGGCCCCGAGGACGGTCCGGGTGCCCATCAGCTCCACCCCGAAGAACGCATGCAACGGCAGCGAGGCGAACACCACGCCCACCTTGGCCAGCGGCGGGATCGGCCGCGGCGTCGGGTCCACCCCGATCACCACCCAGTAGAACAGGTAGCCGCTGAGTAGAAAGTGCAGATTCATGGCCATGTGGCCGGCGTGGCTGCTCACCGTGGTGTCGAAAAGGTTCGAGAAATACAGCCCGTAGAAGCCCGCGACGAACAGCACCGTGGCGACCACCGGGTTGGTCAGCAGCCGCGACAACCGGCTGTGCAGCGCGGCCAATATCCACTCCCGCATCCCCGGCGGATCACCCCGGCCGGCGGCGGGCAGCGCCCGTAACGCCAGGCTGACCGGGGCGCCGAGCACCAGCAGGATCGGCACCAGCATCGACAGGCCCATGTGGGCGACCATGTGCATGCTGAACATCGCCGGCATGTAGCGGCCCACCCCCGACGACGTCACGAACAGCAAGGCCAGGCAGCCGAGCAGCCAGGCCACGATCCGACCCGGCGGCCAGCGGTCGCCGCGGCGGCGCAGCCGCACCACGGCCGCCACGTACAGGCCGGCCAGGACGAGCGCGGCCGTGCCGAAGATCAGGTCGAAGCGCCAGTCGAACAGGATGCGGGCCAGGGTGGGCGGCCCCTCGAGGTTGTAGCCGATCTCGGCCTCGGGAATCGACGGCAACCGCAGCGGCGGTGGCGGCGGCGGGGTGCGGCCCAGCCCGACGGCTACACCGAACGTCAGGCCGAAAACGACGGCCTCGGTCAGCGCCAGCCGAACCAACGCACCGCGCGCGACAGTGGGAGGACTCGAATCCGCTTGCAGCGCAGCGACTCCGGTGCGTCGCTGGCGCCAGCCGACGACACCCAGCACGCACAGCGCGACGAACTTGGCCACCACCAGCCGCCCGTAACCGGTGCTCAGCAGGTCGGCGGGTGTCACCCGGACCAGGGCGTTGACCAAACCGCTGAGCGCCATCGCCACCCAGCACCACAGCGCGATCGCCGAGAAGCGCCGCGCCGCCAGCCCGACTTGCTCACCGCCGCGCAGCACGTGGGTCAGCAGGGCCAGCAGGCCACCGGCCCACAGGGTGGCGGCGACGAGGTGGATCAGCAGGCTGTTGGTGGCCAGGTCGTGGGCGCCGCCCGCCGACGAGTGGCCGGTCAGGCCGAGTGGAATCAGCGTCACCAGCGACCCCGCGAGCAGCGGCGGCGTCCACGACCAGCGCAGCACCGACAGGCTGGCCAGGGTCACCGTCGCGGCCAACAACGCCGTCCAGCGCCACGCCGACGCGGTGTAGATCAGGTCGGCCAGCCTCCAGAGCGTCACCGGGTTGAGATGGTCGACCAGCGGGCGCCCGGACACGTCGGAAATGGTCAGCGGGACCAGCAGGGCCGCGCACACCGCCCACACCCCCGACGCCACGGTGCCCAGCCGAAGCGCGCGATATCCGCCGGCGTCCAGCACCCCGCTGGCCTGCGGGGGCACCAGAAACGCGGCGAAAAGGAAGCATCCGACGGCCAGCGCCGCCGCGATCTCACCGGCCGCCCGGACGAACGGCAGCCCCATCGTGGTTGCCGGGCCCGGATTGGGCAAACCGGTGAGGGTCAACGCGTCGGCCAGTGACAGCGCGCCGATCCCGGCGGCCGTGCAGCCCGCCAGCCCCGCGACGCCGATCAACAGCGGCCACACCAGCGCGGCCGGCTTGCCGGCGGGCCTGGCAACCATCATGTACCCAGGGTATGGGCGGGGTCATCCACTACGGAGTTTGGCTGTCCGGACGGCTGTGCCGGGCCCGTTCGCGGGCGACGAATTGAGCGCGCGCGATGTTCCCGACGTGGTCGGAATCGCGGATGATGTCTCGCAATTCCCGCCGGAACGCTATCCGTCTCTCGGCCAGGTCGGCGGCGGGTGCGATCAGATCCTGGTCGGCGACGACCTGGTACGCGGTGGCGAACAGCAGCGTCGACACCGACTCACTGCTGCGGACCCGGGTCTGCGCCACGTATTGCCGCCCGACGCCGAGCGCCAACTCGGTCAGGTCCTTTTGAGCGATATCCGCCGGCGCATCGCACAGCACGTCGGCGACGATCGCATACGCTTCGAAGAACACCCGCAACATTGCTTCCGACATCAACGGGCGCTTGACGAACAACATGGCGTCGATGTCGTCTCCCCCGACGCCCGGGTGGGCTTCCCAATCGTCGTGCCACGCCATCTCTTCGGCGATGTTGTCGCGAAACGTCGCCGAGTCGGCAAAGTAGAAATCGAATTTCAGCAGATCGCGCAGCCGCATCGCCTGGGTCCAGAAGGCCTCCATCCGGTCGCCTTGAGCGCCCTCGACGTGCCTGGCGTGCGCCAACGCGAGCTCCACGATGGAGGTCTCCAGGAAGGCGTGGATCACCGAGTTGCGGTAGAACGCCGCGGTGTGTTGCTCCTCGGGCGCGATGAGCCACACCGGCTCCCGGCCACTGTCGACCCGGGTGATCGGGTGGCCGCTGGACAGGGCGTCGACCGCCGCGCGCACCCCGTCGCGCGAGCGCAGCCGCAACGCGCTCGTGGACATCGGGTTTCGCTTGCGCTCGAGATAGTCCAGCGAATCCTGCAAGGTGTGGTGCAGCTGGTCGAGCGTCAACGCCGCGCCCCGGGTGGTCAGCAGCAACGCGCACACCAAACCCGTCGCCGTCACCGGCGTTGCCTGCAAGATCCGCCACGCCACTTCGAACGACATCTTCTGCAGGGCAAGGCGTTTGGCGTCCGGGTCCTGGGCCAGCGGTCGGTGTGGAGGACCGAGGTACTCGCGCATCGAGACCGCCTCGGGAAAGCGCACGTAGATCTTGCCGTAGTTGCGTTCGCCCTGCGCCCGGATGAAGTTGTACAGCCACAGGATGCCCTCGGGTGTTTTCTCGCCGCCGCGCGCGTAGGCGGCGTACTCGGCGGTCTCGTGCAGTTGGTCGAAGCTGATCGACACCGGCTGCAGCAGGATGTCTTCGCTGCGGCCGTCCAGGTAGGCGTCGGCCACATAGGACATCAGACCGAGCTTGGGCGGCAGCATCTTTCCGGTGCGTGACCTCGTTCCCTCGATCGACCAGCTCAGGTTGAACCGCTTCTCGACGATGTAGCCGACGAATTCGCGCAAGACGTACTTGTAGAGCGCGTTGTCGCCGATGTTGCGGCGGATGAAGATGACGCCGGAGCGCCGCAGCAGCGGTCCCATCAGCCCGAACGACAGGTTGATACCGGCGAATACGTGCACCGGCGGCAGCCGGTTCTCCTGCATCGCCACCGGCACCACCGCGCCGTCGATGTAGGACCGGTGCGAGAAGAGAAGTACCGCCGGATGCGCTTCGAGCCCCGCACGCATCGCCGCGACCTGATACTCGTCGTAGTCGAGGTCCGGGTCGAACCCGCGGCTGAGCGCCCTACCGAGGACACCGACCAGGTCGACGGACACCCTGCTCCACCCGGTGGCGAGTTCGTCGAGCATCTTCCCGGCCTCTTCGACGGTGGCGCCCGGGATCTTTTCCAGCCCGGCGCGAAACCGCGTGGACGCCACGATTTCCGGCTTGACCAGCCGCGGAGACTTGTAGTGCGGTCCGAGGATCCGGTACTCGGCGCGCTCCATCGCCAGGATGGCGCGGCGCCTGACGAAATGCGCGAAGTCGCGCTTGTCCTCCCCGACGGTGGTGTCGCGCCACTGCTGGCGCAGTTCGGACACCTTGGCGGGTTCGCCGGCCACCACCCGCGCCCGGTGGGGAGCATCGCGCACGATGTGTCGTTGCTGACGTTCGTTGGGGTGGTAGGGATCTCGGCCCGGGAACAGCCCGGCGAGCTTGGCTATTCTGCCGCGTTCCGCCGGCGGCAGCCAGAACACCCGCACCGGCACCACCAACCGGTCGTCCGCGGATTCGGGGTCGGACTCGAGCTGCTCGGCGAGCGCGGTCAGCGCCCCCGGCGGCGCATCGCGCGACGGCAACTTCAATATGTCGAACCTGGTCTCGGGATGCCGGGCCCGCTGCTTGCCCAGCCAATCCATGACCAGCTCCCGTTCGATGCTGGTGCGCATGGACGCCAGTACCAGCGAGTCCTGCGCGGTCAGCACCGCGCTGGCATCTGCGGCCGGTTGTGTCACGGCCGCCCTCTGGGACGCGAAGGCTGTTGCACCTGACCGTCTTTGAGAGCGACGTTGGACGCATTCGGATCCGCCTTGGCCTGCTTTGCCTTGGTTGCCTTCTTCGCGGTGGTTTTCTTCGCGGGAGTCTTCTTCGCGGTGGTTTTCTTCGCCGCGGCCTTGCGCGCGGCGGCCTTGGCCGCAGGCTTGGCCCTGGCCCTCTTCGCCGCCTTCTGCTCGGCGTACAGACCGACCTCGGGCAGCTCGTCGACGGGCCAGTTGGCCAGTGTGTCCAGATACAGCTGGCGCACCTCGGCGATGCGCTCCGGCAACGTGTCCAGCGTCCAGTCGTCGACCGGGATCGGCGGGAACACCGCGACGTCGACCGTGCCGGGGTTGATCGTCGAAGAGTTTCGAGCCGCCACGATCTCGGCATTGCGAATCACGATGGGAACGATCGGAATTCCCACCGCCATCGCGATGCGGAACGCGCCCTTCTTGAACGGTCCCACCTCCGTCGTGTCGACCCGGGTGCCTTCCGGAGCGATGACGATCGACAGCCCTTTTCTGGCGAGTTCTTCGATCTGGTGCAGTGACTCCACGGCGGCCACCGGGTCGTCGCGGTCGATGAACGCGGCGTCCATCGCCTTGCCGATCGTGCCCATGATCGGGTCCTTGGCCAGTTCCTTCTTGCCCACCGCGGTCCAGTTGTCCCGCACCAGCGCGCCGGTGATGATCGGGTCAACTTGGTTGCGGTGGTTGAAGATAAAGACGGCGGGGCGCTGCGCGGTCAGGTTTTCCTTGCCGATGACGTTCAAATGCACGCCACTGATCGCCAACGACAGTTGGGAGAAAGTGGAAGTGAAGAAGTTCACCCCGCGGCGCCGACTGCCCGTCAGCACACCGATTCCCAACGCACCGGCGGCGACCGGGAACATCGAGCCCAGGCCGGCGAGTGTGCGCACCTGTCGGCGCAGGCCCACGCGACCCCGGCTCTCGAATTTGAGGATCGGCCAGCCGCGGCGCTTGGCGACGGCGGCCATCTTGCCCTCGGGGTTGGTCGGGCGCGGGTTGCCGACCAGGTACATCAGGGCGACGTCCTCGTCACCGTCGGCGTAGAAGTAGCTGTCCTTGAGGTCGATGTCGTGCTCGGCGGCAAACCGTTGCACCGCAGCGGCTTTGCCCGGCCCCCACAGGATCGGCTTCACCACCCCGCCGGTGAGCAACCCGTCTTCGTTGGTCTCGAACTTGTTGGTGAGCATGTTGGTGATCCCGAGGAAGCGGGCCACCGGATTGACCTGGATGGTCAACGCCGACGAGCTGAGCACCACGGTGTGGCCGCGGGCCACGTGGGCCCGCACCAGCTCGCGCATCTCCGGGTAGATCCGCGACTCGATCCGCTGGACGAAGAGCCGCTCGCCGATCTCCTCCAGATCGTCGATCAGCCGCCCGGCCAGCGCCGAGGCGGCCTTGCCGATGAGGTCTTCGAACTCGATTCGCCCGAGCGTGTGGCTCAGGCCCGCCTGGACCATGCTGAGCAGCTCACCGACGCCCATGTCGCGCCGGCGCAGGCGCTCCTGGGTGAGGATGACGGCGGTGAAGCCGGCGACCAACGTGCCGTCGAGGTCGAAAAACGCGCCGATCTTGGGGCCCGGGGGGCTGGCCATGATCTCGGCCACCGAGCCGGGCAACCGCATGTCCCCCGCGGCCTTGGGCTTGGCGCCCTCGGCTTTCCGCTCGTCGGCGGCGCTCATGAGCCCGACAGCGATCGCGACGCCGAGGCGGCCGGCTCGGCGAACGACGCCGGGACCGCGCGCGGCGGCGGGTCGCCGGCCAGCGCCAGGATCTCGTCGAAGCCGTCGAGCAGGCACCGGGCGAACAGCGCCTCGTTGCGCACCGACGCCCTGTCGTAGCGCACGGTGATGGTGCACCAGCCGCCGCGGGAAATCAGCACCACCATCATCGCCACCCCGGGCAGCGGGCCGATCCCGTACTGCCGCAATATCTTTGCACCGGCGATGTAGGTGTCTCCGGGGTAGACCGGAACGTTGCTGGCCTGCACGTCGGATCCGATGACCGAGCCGGTGATCGCCTCCAGGACCGCGGTCGGCAGGACGCTCAGCACCGGCGCGATGGAGCCGACGATGTTCATCGCCGGCTCCTCGCGGCGCTGGGTCATCTGCGCGCGGATCTTCCTCATCCGGGCGACCGGATCGGCGGTGCCCAACGGTGCCGCCAGGTTGACGCCGGTGAACCGGTTGCCGCCCGCGGTGTCCGCGTCGGCCCGCAGGTTCACCGGCACCGCCATCGGCAGCGTGCTGATCGGGACGCCGAGCGCCTCGTGGTAGCGGCGCAGGGCGCCGGACAGGCTGGCGAGGTAGGCGTCGTTGATCGATCCGCCGCCGGCCTTCGCGGCCTTGTGCAGATCGGAGAGCGGGATGTCGATCGCTTCGGTGCGGGTGGCCAGGCTGCGCCGGCGCAGCAGCGGCGACGGCTCGGCGGCCCGGTTGATCACCCGCATGCCCGACGTGGCGTAGCGCACGATCCCCGACACCGTGGACACCGGGTCCAAGACCGCGCGTCCGGTCACCGATACGGCCCCGGACAGCGCGCCCAAGGCGCCGTTGACGATGGCGAAGGGAAGATGGTTGATACCCTGCCGCATCAGGTCGTTGGGCGACAGGTCCTGCGGAATGGGTTGCGGGGCAGTCGGTCTGGGCGGTGGGTCGCGCTCGAGGTCATAGATTTGCGCGAACATCTCGACGCCGCCGACGCCGTCGGTGACGGCGTGGCTGACGTGCAGCAGCGTCGCGGCCTTGCCGTCGGCCAGACCCTCGACCAGGGTCGCGGTCCACAGCGGCCGCGATATGTCCATCGGCGACTGCAGGATGACCTCGGCCAGATCGAACACCTCGCGCAGGGTCCCGGGTTCCGACACCCGTACCCGGCGCACGTGGAAGTCGAGATTGAAGTCCGGATCGACCACCCAGCGCGGCGCCGCCGTCGGCAGCGTCGGCACCACCACCTTCTGCCGCAGCCGCAACACCCGTCGGGAGGCGTTTTCGAACCGGGTCCGGAACCGCTCCCAGTCCGGCGTGGTGTCGAGGAGCTCCAGCGCCATGATCCCCGACCGGGTCCGGGGGTTCGCCTCACCCCGGTGCATCAGATAGTCGACCGGTCCGAGTTCGTCGGACAATCCCGCGGCCTCGACGGGCTCAGTCATGATCGTTAACTCGACGCGTCAGCCTTGTCACCGCCGATCAAGCCTCCTGCCTCGGACTTGCCAACCCAGTTGCCAACACAACGCTAGTCGGCTCGACGCGCTGGTGAAAGGCGCGATGAGGCTCGCGGGATCAGCTGGCCGACGTCGCCGGCAGCGACAACGAATCCAGCAGCGAGCCGGCGCGCCGCGCGTAGACGACACCCAAGAAGTCGGAGACGGCGTCGGCGGCCAGCCGCGATCGAACCGTCGGGGTGATGTCGAACGCGTGGTGCGCATTGGTGAGCTCGGCGTAGGCCACCGTCGGCGCCCCGGCCGCACGCAGGGCCGCGCAGAATTCCCGGGCCTGCCCGCAGGGAACCAGTTCGTCCTTCTCCCCGTGCAGGACGAAGAACGGGGGCGCCTGGGCGTGCGCGTAGGAAATCGGCGATGCCGCCCGGAACCGCTCGGGGTCTTCGGCGTAGCGAGCGCGCATCACGAACTGCTCGAGGAACGGCATCATCAGCGCGTGCATGTTCTCGACATCGGTGAAGTCGTAGACGCCGTAGTAGGGGGCCACCGCCTGCACCGTCGTGTCGGCGTTTTCGAACCCGGGCTGAAACGCCGGGTCGTTGGGGGTGAGCGCGGCCAGCGAGGCCAGGTGTGCGCCCGCGGAACCGCCGGTGATCGCGATGAAACCCGGGTCGCCGCCGTAATCGGCGATGTTTTCCCGGACCCACGCGATGGCCCGCTTCACGTCGATGATGTGCGCCGGAAATGTGCTGCGCGGGCTCCTGCTGTAGTCGATCGAGACGCAGATCCAGCCGAGTTCGACCATCCGGCTCATCAGCGTGTACGCCTGCCCGCGTTTGCCGTTGACGGCCCACGCCCCGCCGGGAACCTGTATCAGCACCGGCGCGCGGCGCCCGGGCGCCAGGTCGTGTCGCCGCCAGATGTCCAGCAGGTTGTCGCGACCACCGGGACCATAGGAGATGTCGGAGGTGTGCCTCGCGTACTTGCGGTGCGGCCCCGGCATGCGCAACAGCCCGTCGCGCGGCGCGCATTCAGACGGTTTGCAGGTCGGATGGCAAACCAGCTCGCGGAAGTCCGGCCCGAAGGACTCCTCGAGCGCGGCGGTGAGGGTTTGGTCCGCGCGCTGCGCGGCCCAGGTGGTGCCGACGCGCCCGATGGAGGGGCGCGATACCCGGGACAGGGCGTGTCCGGTCACGACGTGCGGCGGGAACTCGGCGGACAGCCAGCCCGCGAACCAGGTGAGCGCGAACGGCGAACCGCGCAGCAACAGCGTGCCGGCGCGATACGTATCCCTGGCATCGGCCGCCAGGCGCAGTGCTTGGGCACCGGCCCACGAGAATCGCGAGGTCACGTTCATGGCCACGCTCATAGCAACGCCACCCCTCGACGGTAGGCACACGCCTCGTTGCGGTTAACGGCTGTTTACCAACCGATGTTGTGCGTGTGTCGAGGGTCACACCATAACCGATAACCTCGGCGCCGGAACACTTTTCGTCCGCGTGGCGGGCGGGGAACCAAATCGGCGGCCCGGTTGGATAGACTGACCTGCATATTGCCTCCGTAGCTCAGGTGGATAGAGCAAGGGCCTTCTAATCCCTAGGTCGCACGTTCGAGTCGTGCCGGGGGCACATCGGTTCGTTTAGATAGCCGGGCTAAGCAAATGTCGCCGGGTAGCTATTGGCTGCGGAGAAATGTGCGGAGCCGGTCCAGCAGGACGTCGGGGCGCTGTTCGGCAAACCAGTGACCCACCCCGTCAATCAGTTCGACGTCGAAATCTTCAATCCGGTCGGCATAGCCGCGCAACAGCGTCGGGGTGAGCACCGGGTCGGCGGTGCCGTGCAACCAGCGCACGGGAACCCGCACGCGGGCGTCGTCGTATTCGCCGCGCAGCCAGGACAGGAATTCGCGGGCCAGGAGGGTGCGATACCAGCGGGACCCCGCGAGCGCGTGCCCGGGCTCGCGCATCCGTTGCGCATAGACCCCGAAATCCCCGGTGGGAATCGAGAACCCGCCGCCGACCCATGAGTTCAGCACGCCGAGGAACCGGTCCTTGCGGTCGGCGATGATCCGCGGGCCGATGACCGGCAGGGCGAGCGGGATCTGGTACCAAAACCGCCACAGGTGTCGCAGCAGCGCCAGGTCGCGCCTCAGCCAGGGCGCGACGGTGTTGACCCCGAAGAACCCGGCCGCCTTACCCGGGTGGCGCAGCATCGCGATGAACGCGACCGGGCCGCCCCAGTCGTGGGCCACCAGGGTCACCGGCTTCACCTGAAGCTGGTCGAGAACGCCCGCGAGGTCGTCGGCCATGTCGGTCTTGCGGTAGCGGTCGGGCGGGGCAGAACTCCAGCCCGCGCCGCGCAGGTCGGGGCACAGGACCCGGTAACCGTCGGCGGCCAGCGGGTCGATGACGTGGCGCCACTCCCACCAGTTCTGCGGGAAGCCGTGCACGAGCATCACCGGCGGTCCGTCGACGGGTCCAGCGTCGGCCACGTGGATGGTGACACCGCGGCCCAGGTCGACGAACCGGTGCTGCACGTTGGTCAGGGCGGGCAAAGAACTCATGTCGTGGTCTCCTGGGTTTAGACGGATGCCGCGACGCTCGTCGTCGCCCCGCGTCAAGGCATCGGCGACGGCCCGGCGCCCGGCGGAACGGGGACGGCCGGCGCGATCGCCGGTCCCATCAGGTGCCCGAGCACCAGCGCGGCCGGGAACAGGAACAGGACGATCAGTCCTCGACGACGGACCATGTGGAAGTCGCGATCAGATCCCCGCGATCGAGCGCCGCGGCCCGGTGTTCGTGCACCTTGGCGTACTCCTCGGTCGTCACCATCCCGAGAAACGCCGCCGGCGTGGGGTATTCGACGACGATGATCGCGTCCCACCACGGCCGCTCGCCGTCACCGATAATCACCGCCGGTGCGGTACCCGAGTAACGGATGGTTGCCCCGACCCGCTCCAGGTGCGGCGTGACCTCCCGCGCGTATTGCAGGTAGCGCTCCACCCCACCCGACTCCTTGAACTTCAGCAGGTTGACCATCAGCACCGGCGCGTCGGCCGGGCGTGTGGCGAGCGACGCGACCTGTGCGTGGGTGGCTTCCACCGCAGTACTCATGTGAGACTCCTTGTCGGACTTGCCTTCTGAGCGGTTCGCTGGAACGGCTCTCACACAAGATCCCGTCGGAGGACTCTGCCTTTAAGCCGCTGATAGCACCCTGCGCCACAAAGCGAGGCCAGGTCTTGACAGCTCAGGACAATTTCTTGACAATTCAGGACAACATGTCAGTGGTGCGCGGCACGGCGCTGGCGAACTACATCAGCCTGGTCACCGAATTGGGCGGTGATCCGGTGGCCTTGCTGCGCGCGGCGGGCGTTCGGCCGCAGGATGTGGGCAAGTACGACGTCTTCATCCCGTTCCGCGCCGGCCTGCAAGCGATCGAGTCGGCCGCCGAGGCCACCGCGACAGCCGATTTCGGGCGTCGACTGGCCGACTGCCAGGGCATCGAGATCCTGGGCCCGGTCGGGGTGGCGGCCCGCACCGCCGCCACCGTGGGCGACGCCTTCACGATCTTTGGCACATTCATGGCCGCATACAGCCCCGTAATCGCCATCGACGTCGAGCCGCTGGCCGACCAGGAGCGGACGTTCGTGGCGTATGCGCTCCTCTTGGAGGACACGCCACCATGCCCCCAGGTCATAGAACTATCGCTGGGCGTCATGCTGCGGGTGCTTCGGTTCCTGCTCGGTTCGGATTATGCGCCGCTGTCGGTGCACCTGCCGCACGACCCGCTGACCCCTAAGCGCGACTATGTCCGCTATTTCGGTTGCACCCCGCACTTCGCTTCGCGGACAGCGGGTTTCACCATACGGTCCGCCGACCTGCGTCGCCCACTGCAGCGCGACGATGTCGCCCATCAGGCCCTGGTCGAGTACCTGGGCAGCATCACGCCACGCGACGTCGGCATCGTGCAGTCGGTGCGCACCATCGTTCGCCAGTTGCTGCCGACCGGCGCGGCCACCCTCGAAGTTGTCGCCGGCCAATTGAACCTGCACCCGAAAGCCTTGCAGCGCAAGCTCGCCGACGAGGGCACCTCCTTCTTCGAGTTGGTCGACAAGGTTCGCGCGGACGCCGCCGAACGCTACCTGCGCAGCACGCACATGAGCCTGTCGCACCTGGCACGCGAACTCGGGTATTCCGAACAAAGCGTGCTCACACGGTCATGCAAACGATGGTTCGGCAGCGGGCCGGCCGCTTACCGCAAGCACGCCCGCCAGCAGGGCGGCCGTGCAGGGGTTGCTCAACGTTCGGCAAGCCGGTAATCGGTTGCCCGCGCTTCGATGTAAGGCTTGAGGCTCGTGTGCAGGATGCGATCCAGCACCCGAGAGAACCCCGCCGCCAGCGGGCGACCGGTGCCCGGCAGCCTGGACCGGAATCGGATCGTCCAGGTGAGTTCGGTTCGCCCGGCGCGGGGTTCGAGCCGGATCTCGCCCTGGTGGCACACGAACGGCGATCCCTCGATGATCCGGTACCGGTACACGCGCGGCGCCTCGTAGTGAACGACCTGCTCGACGAACGATCCGGTCGGGCCGGTCAACATCCGCTCGGAGCCGCGTCCGTCAGCCTCGGGAGCCCCATCGGCGATGCGCCGCACCGTTTTGAATGGAGTCCAGTCCGCCATTCCCTCGTGATCGGAGATCACCGCCCAGACTTTGTCGGCCGGGGCGTCGATGGTGACGGAACGCCGGGCTTGCGACGTGTCGGTGTCGGGACGCCTGTCGAGCGGCTTCGGCCGGAAGCCGAAGAACCTGTCGGCGGCCGGGGCCATCCAGAGCAGTTCGATCGAGAACTGTTGCGGGTCGTTGACGTACGCCACGCCGGCACCCGGTAGGTGAACCGGCGGGCAATTCGGTGTGGCGCCGGCATCTTCGGCTCGTTGCACCAACTGCGCGTGCTGAGCCTTGGTGCGCACGCCGAAGGCGACGTTGAGAATGCCTTGGTCGGAGATCCGGTAGTCGTGCGGGCGGGGACGGCCTTGTGGGCTCAGGTACTCGACGAGCTCGACGAGCACGTCGCCGGCCTCGAACACCCGGCTGCGGGTCTGCGCTCCGGGCAGCCCCCAGCTGGTCTCGTGCTCGGGGCTGCGCAACGGCGCGTTGCTTGGCTTTAGCCCGAGCCCCCGGGCAAACGTCGCCTCGGCCTGAGCCAGGTCGGCAACCGACAGCGTCACCGAGCGCACTGCGGCGAGACGACCGGCCTTGAGCGACGGCCGACCGTCGGGCGCCAGCGGGTCGTCCTCCATGATCTCGACGAAGACGCCGTCGGGGTTGCGCACGCAGGCCCGCCGTGCGCCCGGTGCACCCACCGGGGCCGTCATCGGCGGCGAACCGAGCCGTTCCAGGGCGGCGAGCGCGGCGTCGAAGTCGGCCACGCACACGCCGATTCGGCTGTAGCCGATGTCGTGGGGCCTGGCGTCGGCGGGCATCAGCCGAGCGACCGGTCGCTCGAACTGGAACAGCTCCAGCTGGAACCAGTCGTTGGATCCGACCAGCCACCAACACGTTGACGCGGCGCGCGGCAGGCCCTGCACACGCGCGGCCAGCGGGCTGCGCATCAGCTGGCGGGAGCCGCCGGCCGGGACGAAGCCGAGACCCTCGCGAAACCAGCGCTCGGTGACGCGCAGATCGACCACCGAAAAGGCGACCTGGCACAGCGGGGGTACGAAACCATTGACGTTGCGGTTCATCTCGTCTCCTTGTGTTGCGTTGGGTTGCGTCACAGGCCGACCGCGGATTCCAGTTCCTTCAGCGCTGTTTCGAGATGGCCGAGCAGACGCTGCAGGTGCGGCACGCTGCGCCGGCACCCGACGAGCCCGAAGTCAAGGCTGTCGGCGCTGCTGGTCAGCGTGATGTTCAGCGCCTGCCCGTTCGCGGCGATCGACATCGGATAGTTGGCCTGCAGTTGCGCACCGTTGGCATACAGCGGCTTTCGCGCACCGGGCACGTTCGAGATGCACACGTTGAACGGCGGCGGCATCTGCGAGACGCCCGGCAGTCCGCCGAGCACGACCGGCGAGAGCAGCAACATCCCCAATGCCATCGCTTGCGGCCTGGGCAGCTGCATCAGGACCGCCTTGTTGTTACGCATCGATGCGCTGATCATCTCGAGGCGCCGCGCCGGGTCGTCGACGTGAGTCGCCAGGTTGGCCAGCACCGCGGAGACCATGTTGCCGCCGCGAGCATCCTCGGCCGTGCGAAGGCTGACCGGAACCATTGCCACCAACGGCTTTTCGGGCAGCGCATGCTGGTCGGTCAGATATGCCCGCAGCGCGCCGGCGCACATCGCGAGCACGACGTCGTTGACGGTCGCGCCGGACGCGTCCTTGACGTCCTTGATGCGCTGAAGCGGCCAGGACTCGGCGGCGCAGCGCCGGGCCCCGCCGACCGGGACGTTGAGCATCGTGCGCGGCACCCCGAATGGCAGGGTCAGCTGCTGTTCCAGCAGCGCGGCGCGCGCCAGGCCGAGCGTCGAGAGGCCAAGGGTGGGAACGGATCTGATGGTCCTGCCCAGCGTGCGGAGCGTCGAAGGAGACCCGGTGGGATCTTCTCCGCGACCCGGCGAGGCCCACGGTGCGCGAATCTCCGGCTCGAGGGGATCCGCACTCAGCGACTCCTGCAAGAGGTTGAGCGCCGAGACCCCGTCGACGACGGCGTGATGGATCTTTGTGTAAACCGCGAATCGTCCGTCCTGCAGGCCCTCGATGAGGTGGGTTTCCCACAGCGGCCGGTGCCGGTCGAGCATGCCAGCGTGCAGTCGCGAGGTCAGCTCGAGCAGTTCGCGCACGCGGCCGGGATGGGGTAGGGCCGAGCGCCGCACGTGGTAGTCGAGATCGACATCGCGCTCGGATGTCCAGCCGGCGCTCAGTCCACCCGGCAGGGCCACTCGCTGCTTGCGGAAGAGGGGCGCAACGTCGCGGCAGGCCATCATCGCCTCGTAGTAGTCGCGGACGAATTCGGGCCCCGCGCCCGGCGGTGGCCGAAACAGCTGCAACCCCGCTACGTGCATCGGGTGGCCGGGCGACTCGGCGAGAAACATCATCGACTCGATCGGTGACATCAGTTCCATGTCTGTGCTCCTTGCTTGACGGTGTCGCGGGTTACGCGATGAGCGCGGGTTCGCGTTCGACGGATGGGGATGTGGCGGCGGTGAAGCGCAGGTTCTCGTTCTCGACGGGGCCTTCGCGCAGCGTCTCGTGGTCGGCTCGGTAGTCCATGCAGGTGCGCCACGGGCCGCGATCGCCCTGGCGGGGGAACTGACCGACCGACCGCTGCACATAGCCGGCGGCGACGTCCAGCAGCGGCCGGGTCGCCATCTCGCCGGGGGCCTGCGGCGCGCAACTCGCATAGCCGTGCTCGTCCATGTAACCCAGGAGGCGGCAGAGGTGCTCGCACACCAGCCCGACCTTCAACGTCCACGACGAGTTGGTGTAGCCGAACATGTACGCGAAGTTGGGAACGGCGTCGAGCATGAAGCCTTTGAACGCGACCTTGTCCGGCAGGTTCACCTCGGCGCCGTCGACCGACAGCTCAATTCCGCCGAACGCCAACAGATTCAGGCCGGTGGCGGTGACGATGATGTCAGCGTCGAGCTCGCGCCCGGACGACAGCTTGATGCCTCGCTCGGTGAAGGTGTCGATGCGGTCGGTGACCACCGAGGCCCGGCCCTCACGGATGGCGGCGAACATGTCGGCGTCCGGCACGGCGCACAGCCGCTGGTCCCACGGGTTGTAAACCGGATTGAAGTGCTCGTCGACCGGATAGCCCTTCGGCAGTTGTTTGGCATTGAGGTGGCGGATCAGCCGTCGCGCCGCGCGCGGGTGCTGCTTGCAGAACCGCCACACCAGCCGCTGCTTGGTGATGTTCTTGTGCCGGGTAAGGGCGTACGCGCGCTGCCGGCCGATCAGCTTGGGCAGCGTGTTGGCGATTCGGTCCTCCGAGGGCACCGGCATGATGTAGCTCGGCGAGCGCTGCAGCATCGTCACGTGCCCGGCGGTCCGCGCCAGCTCCGGCACCAGCGTGACCGCGGTGGCGCCGCTGCCGATGATCACGACCTTCTTGCCCCGATAGTCCAGGTCCTCGGGCCAGTGCTGCGGGTGCACGACCTGTCCGCCAAACCGCTGCCGCCCCGGAAATTCCGGGGTGAACCCCTCGTCGTAGCGGTAGTAGCCGCTGGCGCAGAACAGCCACCCGCAGCTCATGTCGACGCGCTCACCTGTGTCGAGGCGCTCGACCCGAACGAGCCAGCGCACCTCGGCGGTGGACCACGCTGCGCTGATCACCTTGTGGCCGAAACGGATCGCGGGCCCGATGCCGTTCTCGGCCACGGTCTCCCGCAGGTAAGCCATGATCGCGCCCGCGCCGGCGATGGCCTTGTCGTTCTCCCACGGCTTGAACTCGTAGCTGAACGTGTGGAGGTCGGAGTCGGAGCGAATTCCCGGGTAGCGGAACAGGTCCCACGTCCCACCGATGTCGTCGCGGGCCTCCAGGATCGCGAACGTCTTGGCCGGTTGCATCGTCCTCAGGTAGTAGGCCATGCCGATCCCCGAGATGCCGGCGCCGACGATCAACACGTCGACGTGTTCGTTGGTGTCCATTGGTGGCCTCCGCATCGATTCGGCGCCCGCGAACTCTGCCGCGACGGCGGCGGTGTTTACCGCTGAACCCAGTGTCCGGCACCACCTAGCGGGCGGTCTTGACATCACGAGACAACTTTTTGACGACTGAGGACAGCGGCGGTTAGGGAGTAGCGCCGGAAGAAAGCGGTAGTCAAGCTAGCGCCGTTGCCGGCCTTGGGGGAAGGTCAGTGCAGTCACGCGTACTGTTGGCGGAGCACCCGCTTGAGAACCTTGCCCGACGGGTTGCGCGGAATTTCCTCGGCGAAGATCACCTTTTTGGGCAACTTGTAGCGCGCCAGCCGGGTGCCACAGAAGTCGACGATTTGTTGCTCACTGACCTCACTCTGGTCGGCGACGACGATGGCGCAAGCGATCTCGCCCCACTTCTCGTCGGACACGCCGATGACCGCCACCTCGCTGACGCCGGAGATACCGATGATCACATTCTCGATCTCTGCCGGGTAGATGTTCTCGCCGCCGGAGATGATCATGTCCTTCATGCGGTCCTTGATGTAGAGATAACCTTCTTTGTCGATCTCACCGATATCGCCGGTACGGAACCAGCCGTTATCGAAGGCGGCGCGGGTTGCATCCGGGCGGTTCCAATATTCCTTGAGCAGGAAGTCGGATTTGATCACCACCTCACCTTCCCCGCTTTCGGTGATCACGCCATCGTCACCGCGCACTCGAATGTCCGCGAACATGCAGGCGCGTCCGGCCGAGCCGACCTTGCGCAGGGCGTCCTCGCCGAGCAGCAGCGTGCCGCCGCCGCACGACTCGGTGAGCGAATACCCTTGGACGACTTGAATGTTCTTGGCGGCGTACATCTTGATCAGTGCCTCTGGCATGGGCGCGCCGCCGGTGATGAAGAAGCGGAAATTGGGCGCGTTGAGTTCGGCGAACTCAGGCAATTGGCGCATGAAGTTCAGGATCGCCGGCACGGCACCGCCGATGGAAACCCGTTCGTCGACGATCATCGACCACGACTTCACGGGATCGAACTGCGGCATGGAGATCAGGGTGACGCCGCGCATGGCGCAGAAGATGACCGTCGTCAGTGCCGCAACGTGGAACATGGGCAGGGGCAGGAATACGCGGTCCTGATAGCGCACATCGGCCGTCAGCGACCAGGAACTTGCCGCCGTGTGGACCGAGTCATGGGTATGCACAACGCCTTTAGGATTTCCGGTCGTGCCCGACGTATACATGATGAACAGGTTGTCCGACCCGCCACATTCGCAGGGCGGCTCGGTGGCATCTGCGGCCTCGAGGCGTTCGCCAAGGGAACCGCTGCCACCCACGACCGGTACCCAGTCAGTGATCGTGCAGGGGTAAGTGGTACCTGCCTTGATTGCTTCGGCTACCGCCGCAAAGGCTTCACCGTAGACCAGCACCTTGCTGCCGCTGTCGGACAGGATGAATTCCAGTTCGGGCGCCGCGAGGCGCGTGTTGAGGGGCACTGCGACCGCCCCGATCTTGGCGGCGCCGTAGAACAGGCCGCAGAACTCGACACAATTGGGCATCAACAGCGCGACGCGGTCGCCCTTGCCGACCCCGAGCGAGTTCAGCACGCCGGCGCATCGGTTGGCCAGCGCATTCAACTGCGTGTAGTCCATGCGCAGGCCGGCCGACGGCTCGACGTACGCCTCGAGCCGCGGAGAAACCACCGCGCGCTGCTTGAGCATGGCGCCGATGTTCTTCATGAGCTTCTCCGCGTTCGGTGCTGCTTGGTCGGCGTTTCGCCCGCACCGGCAGGAGCCGTTTCGCCGGCCTCGGCCTGCAATCGGTGGAAGGCCTGCTCGATCAGCTCGGCCAGGCGGAACGGCTCGTCGACCGCTTCCGGTGCCGCGCCGATGCCCAGGCATAGTTCCTTGTTCACGCTGGCGAAGGTGATGTTGAGCCCGGCGCCGGGCGGCAGGATCGGAAAGCCCCCGAACACCACCATCGGCGCACCGCCCAGATAAAGTTGCTCGGCCGGCCCTTTCATGTTCGATATCACCAGGTTGGCGCTCGGGGCCTTGCCGAACCCGGGCAGGGTGTCCGACATGGTCAGGCTGCCGGCCAGCAACAGCGTGTAGACCTGGCGCGACGTCGTCTGCATCCGGCGTCCCTTGTCCTTCGCATTCGTTGTCGCACGGTTGATTTGGGTCAGCCGCTCGCGCAGGCTCGCCTCGGGCGCACCCATCGGCACCAGGTCAGCGGCCACCTGGTTACCACCTCCCCCGCCCGATTCGTCGCGTACCGACATCGGCATGAAGGCGACCAAGGGCCTGTCGGTGGGTGCCTGGTGTTCGCGAAGGTAGTGATGCAGGGCGTCGTCGATGATCGTCATGCCCACATCGTTGACGGAGGTGTTGGTCGCCTTGGCCACCGCCTTCACCTCGGCCAGCGGCAGTTCTACGTTTGCGTAGGCGCGTGCCGCGGATTTCGCGGTGTTGTTGAAAAGGGTGTGCCGCGCGGTGAAGGGCAGGGGCGTCATTCGCGGTTTGAGGTTCAGCGATTGCGCGCCGAGGTCGAGCACGTCGCCACCCACCCCGAGGAGATCTCCCGGCAGCTTGCCCAGCCCCCTGAGCATGCCTTGTATTCGCGCGATTTGCGACGTGCTCGGGCGCGACCGGCGTGGTTTGTCGCCGCCCTCGAGTGCCATCCACGGAGCGGCCAGCGTCTTGTCGCGCGGTGAATCGCTTAAGAAGTTGCGCATCACGCGCAGCCCGCCCTCCCCGTCGATGATCGAATGGTGCACTTTGAGCATGACGGCTATGCGGCCATGCTCGATGCCGTCGATGATGTAGCACTCCCACAGCGGATGTCCCCGGTCGAGCAGCCCGGTGTTCAAAACCGACGCCGTCTCATAAAGCTGTTGCATGGAACCCGGCGCCGGTAGGGCGATATGCCGCACGTGATTCCGCATGTCGGGTTCGACGGTCTGCCACGCCGCGATATTCTTGCCCAACCATTTGAGCTTGTAATTGAAGGGCTTGACCGCCTGGCTGTGCCGATAGGCTTCGAACAGGCGCGGCCCGAAAGAGGACTGCTGTCCCTTCGGTTTTCGAAAGACCGTCAACGCGGTCATGTGAAGCGGCCGGTTGGGTTTCTCCAACAGCAAGAACGCCAGATCCATCGGGCTCATCCGGGTTGTCATCGAACGGCCTCCTTTGGGCTGGCAACCGCGGCAAGGGCATTCAGTTCATCGACGAAGTAGTTGAACAGCCGCCAGCCGTCTTCGAGGACCGCGCGGTCGGCCAGCATGCAGATGTTGGCTTGGCCGCAATAGCTCCACATGGTGATGTTAAGTGCGGTGCCATCGGTGATCTGGCCGGTGGAGTACCAGTTGGCGAGCTTCCACTTGTCGAGGTAGAGCGCCTCCTTCGGGCCGGGCACATTGGACAGCACCACGTTGCCAAAGAGACTGAAGCTTCCCCCTTTTCGATGTATGGCCCTGCGAAGGAGCGTGACGCCCCAGGGCGGCAGAACCTGCAGCACCGAACTGATGTCCGCGCCGGCCTCCTTGACCGCCTTGATGTGCTCCTTCATCTCCACGTTCGCCTCGTGGCTGGCCTGAAGTCGCTCGAGCGGGTCGGCAATGTCGCTACGCAGCCAGCAGAAATCTGAGGTGGCGTAGTTGCCCCAACCTTCCATACCCGCCGGCCTTTCACCGGCGAACGGGGTTGCGCCGATCAGCGGGTGGGCATCCGGGTCGTAATTCAGGTCGACGAGCAGGCGCCGCACCGCCCCCGCCACACAGTTGCTGAATACGTCGTTGATGGTGACACCGAGGCCCTTGCTCACGGTGATGAAACGCTCCAGCGGGATGCTGTCACAGACGAAGGTCCGCCCGGCACTCACGGTGACGTTGATCGGCGTTTGGCGCATCTGCCCGGCCGACGGGTGCGGCGGCAAGCCGGCCAACTTGCGCTTGCGGTCCAGCTGATATTTGTGCCACAACCCCGTGGCCACCTTGGGCAAATTGCCGATCGCGACCTCGGGCCAGTCGCGCAGGGCCCGGACCAGCCGCGCCGGCCACGACGGCAGGGGCGGCGGGTCATAGACGGGAGGATCGCCGGCCTTGACCCCCGGCTGCGGCTGATAGAACCGCTGCATCAGCCACGAAGCACCAACGCCGTCGACGTAGGCATGATGCACCAACATCACAAGAGCGACCCTGCCGTCCGCGAGCCCCTCGACCACCCACATCATCCACAACGGCCTACCGCGGTCGAGTTGATAGCAATAGATCGCCGACATGAACTCACACAAGCTCCTGTGGTCCCCCGGCGGCGGGCAGGCAACCCGGCGAACGTGATAATCCAGCTCGAAGTCGGGATCTTCCACCCAATAGGGATGATTCAAGCCAAGCGGCGAATCGAGGTACTTCCACCGCAGAACCGGCACCAAATGGATCCGCCGCGCCGACTCGGCGTAAAACCTGTCGAAAGACCAGCCCTCCGGATCGGTGGACGGATCGATGATCGCCACCTTGAACGTGTGCATATAGGACTTCGACGTCTCCAGACGCAGCATGGCCGCGTCGACACCGTTTAGTCGTTTCATGACTGCCTCGCGGTTATGTCCGGAGTGGTGTGACTTGATACAGCAAAATCCGTGGCTCCGGGGTGTAGCCAGTATGCGGCGAGTTTGGCTGGACTGCGGCGCTTTCGGCCGACCGATTCCACCAACGTGATCACCAGGCGGCCCTGGGTTTGTGCTGAGACCCATCGGGTTAACGGTGCTGCGGTGCCCGACAACACATACAACATGCGCCCTCGGCTTTCCTCTTCGATACGGCACCCGCGAACTCGGCCGCGACGGCGGCGGTGGTTTACCGCCGACCCCACTGTCCAACGCCACCCTGCCCGCAGTCTTGACACCACAAGACAAGTTTTTGATTCCCGAGGACAGCCGCTCGCGCGTCATCTGTCCGGGGTCCTTCGCTGTCAAGAAATTGTCCTGTCATGTCAAGACTCCGAAAGTGGTTGCGCCACACAGTGGTACCAGCCGCCAGGAAGGGGAAAGACATGTCGTTCGTGACCACACAGCCGCAGACACTCATGGCGGCGGCCCGCGTCTTGCAGGGGATCGGCTCCGCGATGGACGCCGACAACGCGTCGGCCGCCGCCCCGACCACTGGGCTCATTCCCGCCGCCGCCGACGAGGTTTCGGCGCTGACCGCGACGCGGTTCGCCACGCACGCCGTCATGTATCAGGCGATCGGCGAGCAGGCCGCGGCGATCCATGAATTGTTCGTCACCACCCTGGCCG
This sequence comes from Mycobacterium sp. 663a-19, assembly GCF_035616495.1. Lineage (NCBI taxonomy): Bacteria > Bacillati > Actinomycetota > Actinomycetes > Mycobacteriales > Mycobacteriaceae > Mycobacterium > Mycobacterium sp. 663a-19. The sequence goes on from NZ_JAPJAV010000003.1 coordinate 21,747, forward strand.
CCAGCGGTGGATCCTATCTGTTCACCGAGGCTGCCAACGCCATCGCGAGCCGCTGAGGACGTGCATCGCAATGGATTTCGCGGCGCTGCCACCAGAGATCAACTCTGCCAGGATGTACGCGGGCCCGGGATCGGGGCCGATGCTAGCCGCGGCCGCGGCCTGGGATGGATTGGCCGCTGGGCTGCGTGGCACGGCGGCCTCCTACGGCTTGGTCGTCTCGGATTTGGCCAGTGGGCCGTGGCTGGGGCCGGCGTCGGTCTCGATGGCGGCCGCGGCCGCGCCGTATGTGGCCTGGATGCGCGCCACTGCCGAGCAGGCCGAGCAAACGGCCGTCCAGGCCATGGCGGCGGCGGCGGCCTATGAGGCCGCGTTCGCGATGACGGTGCCGCCACCGGTGATCGCCGCCAACCGCAGCCTGTTGATGGCGCTGATCGCGACCAACTTTCTCGGGCAAAACACCCCGGCGATCGCGGCCACCCAGGCCCAATACGCCGAAATGTGGGCCCAGGACGCCACCGCGATGTACGCCTACGCGGGCCAGTCGGCGGCCGCCTACGCGTTGACGCCGTTCGCCCCGCCCGCGCCCACCACCAACCCGGCGGGGCTGGCCGGTCAGGCCGCTGCGACAGCCCAGGCCGCCGCCGCCCCAGCGGGTACCGCGCAGACGACCATCAGCTCGGCGGCCCTCCAGGTGATGTCCGCGGCGCCCCAGGCGCTGCAGGGGCTCGCGCAGCCGTTGCTGGCCACGGCGCCGGCCTTCGCGGCGCTGTTGCCGAGTCTGCTGGCGCCGGTGAATCTGGGCGTCTCCTCGGCCGGCCTCGGCGGGTCATACACAAGCGCGGGGTTTGCGGCGCGCTACGACCCGGAGGGTGCCGGCAAGCTGGATACCATCCTGAGCCGGCTGGGAGTGGCGCCGGAGATTGGACCGGCAACGCCCGGTTTGGTGTCACCCGGATCGGTGAACGCGGGCCTGGCCCGCGCGGCCTCGGTGGCCGCGTTGTCGGTGCCGCAGGGATGGGCCATGGCGGCACCGGAGATCAGGCTCGCCGCCGCGGCATTGCCGAACGCCGGCGTCGGCCCCGCCCCCGCGGTCGCGGCCGGCACCCCGGGGAGCCTGTTGAGCGAACTTGCCCTAGCGGGCATGGCCGGCCGCGCCATGGGCGGACGGTCGCCAGGTGCCACCGCCGCGCAGCGTCAGACGCCCACGTTGACGATCGTGATCCAGAGCGCCACTTAGCACATGCCAGGGCACTGCCGATTGTGTCCTGAAGTGCCAAGAAATTGTCCTGTGCTGTCAAGACTTTCCAACCGCCGCGGCGCATAGTGGCAACCACACGAAGACGGGCCTCGACAGGAGGTTGGAAATGGCCGAGATCACCGGTGGCGAGCTGTTCGCCCGCGCGCTGCAAGCCGAAGGAATCGAGTTCGTGTTCGGGCTGCCCTGCCCCGAAATCGACCCGCTGCTGGCGCAATTGGAGGCGCACGGCATCCGGATGGTGCCGGTGCGCCACGAGGCGGCCGCCGTGCACATGGCCGAGGGGCTGTACAAGACGACGGGCAAGGTGGCCGCGGTGCTGGGCAATCCCGGTCCCGGCTCGGCCAACCTGCTGCCCGGGGTGGTCACCGCCCTGCACGAAGGTGTTCCGGTGCTGGCGATCACCTCCCAGCACCGCCTCGGCATCGTCTACCCGTCGCCGCCCTCGACGTTTCAGGGCCAGGACCAGCTCGACCTGTTCCGGCCGGCGGTCAAGTGGGGCGGGCCGATCTTCGAGTGGGCGCGGATTCCCGAGGTGCTGCGGATGGCCTTCCGCGAGATGCACAACGGCCGCCCGGGCCCGGTGCACATCGAGCTGCCGGCGCCGATCCTGTATGAAACCGGCGACCCGCGGACCGCTCCGGTGTGGCCGCCGGCCGCCTACCGGGTGGGACCACCGCAGGCCTCGGAGGCCCAGCTCGACGAGGCCGCCGCGCTTCTTGCCGCAGCGAAGCGCCCGGTGTTGATCGCGGGCAGCGGCGTCGACCGCGCGGGGGCGCAGAGTGTCCTGCTCGAGGTCGCCGAACTGCTCCGCTGCCCGGCGATTCCCTCGATGGCGGGCCGCGCCAGCGTCCCGTCCGATCACCCCAACTACGTCTTCGGCTTCGGCCCCGCCGGTGATCTCGCCCGCAACGAGGCCGACGTGCTGCTCGTGGTCGGGTCGCGGATGGGCAATCTGGACGTTCCCTACGACTCCTACTGGGGCGATCCAACCGGCAAGCAGCTGATCCAAATCGACATCGAGCCCAGCGATTTCGGTGTCACCCGGCCGCTGCACCTGGGCATCCTCGCCGACGCGAAGGCCGCGCTCGAGGGCATCGCCGCGCGGCTGCGCTCGGCCGACGCCGGCAAGCGCGACGGCGCGGACCTGGCGCGCTACCGCCAACTCGACGAGCAGGTGCGGGCGGAGGTAGCCACCCCGATCCTGCAGTGGCAGGGCCCGGGCATTCATCCCGCCCATGCGCTCGGCGCGATCGGCGCGGTCTTCGGTTCCGACGCCGTGTATACGGCCGATGGCGGCAACACCTCGCTGTGGGCCCATAGCCTGCTGCCGCCCACCCGCCCGCACTCGTTTCACACGATCCTCGAGCTCGGCATGCTCGGCACTGGCATCCCGTCCGCGATCGGCGCCAAGCTGGGCGCACCGGACCGCGAGGTGGTGTGCGTGACCGGCGATGGCGCGGCGGGCTTCAACGTGATGGAGTTGCAGAGCGCCGCGCGGGAGGGCATCGACGTCACGGTGATCGTCTTCGCCGAGGGCTCGTGGACCATGGAGGAGATCAACGAGCGCCAGCTGTACGGGACCACCTTCGGGACCGCCCAGGGCGAGATCCGGTGGGACCTCGTCGCCAAGGGGCTGGGCTGCCACGGCGAGTACGTCGACCGCATCGAGGACCTCGACGGCGCGCTGCACCGCTCGCGCGAACACCGCGGTCCCAGCCTGGTCTGCCTGCGCACCGACCACGACGCCAACTTGGCTGTGCCCCTTGAGATGACGTCGCGGTTCTTCGAGGTTTACTTCGGCCCGGCCAAGCCGGCCACCGTCTAGGAAGGCGTGATGACCACAACGACCTCGCTCGACACGGCAGCGCTGGACAAGGCGCTCGACGACCTGCACGCCGGTGCGCCCACATGGGTCGCCCTGCCGCTGAAAGACAAGGTTGCGCTGCTCGAGGAGCTGCCGCGAAAGATCCTCGACGTCGCCCCGCAGATGGTGGCGGCGGCCGGCCAGGCGAAGGACATTGCCCCGACGTCCGGTTGGGTCGCCGAAGACTGGCTGACCGGCGTCTGGGCCTTCGTCCAGGGCGTCAACTCGCACGCCCTGGTCTTGAAGCGGATCCTTGCCGGCCGAGAGCCGATTAGCCCCAACGCCGTTCGCACCCGGTCCGACGGCCAGGTCGTCGTCGACGTCTTTCCGGTCACCGGATACGACCGCTTGCTGCTCAACGGCTGGAAGGCGCAGGTTTGGATCGAGCCCGGCGTCAGCGCCGGCCAAACCCGCGACGACGCCGCCAGGATGTACCGCGGCGCCGGCTACGCCCACCCCGGGGTCTCACTTGTCCTGGGCGCCGGCAACATTGGCAGCATCACCACGCTCGACATCCTGGACCAGTTGTTTGCGCAGGGCAGTGTCTGCGTCGTGAAGATGAACCCGGTAAACGAATACCTGGGGCCCTTCTACGAGGAGATCTTCGGTGAGTTCGTCTCGCGTGGCTGGCTGCGATTCGTATACGGCGGTGGCGATGTCGGTGGGTACCTGGCCCACCATCCGAAAGTCGACTCCGTTCACATGACCGGCTCGGCGACGACCTACGACGCGATCGTGTGGGGTGCCGACGGCGAGGCCGCGAGCCGTAAGGCCGGCAACACGCCGGTTCTGCAAAAGCCGATCTCGGCCGAACTGGGCGGCGTCAGCCCGATGATCGTCGTGCCCGGCGACTGGAGCCAGGCGGACCTCGAGTTCCAGGCCGAGCACATCGCGTCCAGCAAGCTCAACAACGCCGGCCACAACTGTTGTGCCACACAAGTTCTGGTCGTGTCGGAGGATTGGCCGCTCGCGGATCGGCTGGTCGCCGAGGTCCGCAGGGTCATGCGCGAGGTCGAGCCGCGCCGCACGTACTACCCGCGCTCGGACGACAACACCGACCGGGCCTGCGAGGGAATGGGCGGTGAGTTCCTCGGCGCCGACAAGTCGCGCGCTCTCATTCCCGACGTCGACCCGCGCAGCGGCGCCAGCATCCTGCGCGACGAGGTTTTCGCCGGCGCCATGGGAATCGTTCGCCTTCCCGGCGAGAGCACTCGTGAGTTCCTGCGCAATGCAGTCGAGTTCTGCAACGACGTGCTGCCCGGCACACTCGGGGCGAGCATCGTCATCGACCCGAAGACGCGCAAGCGCAACGCCGCTGCCTTCGACGAAGCGATTTCCGGCTTGCGCTACGGCGCCATCGGCGTCAACGCATGGTCCGGGCTGAACTTCTTGCTGGGCTACACCCCCTGGGGCGCGTTTCCCGGGCACACGCCCCAGAACATCGGCAGCGGCACCGGCGTGGTGCACAACGCCTTCTTGCTGCAGCACGTGCAGAAGGGCGTTGCGGAGATTCCGTTCCGCCCATCGCCGCGCGCCATCGTCAAGGGCGAGCTGACCATGTCGCCCAAGCCGGTCTTCTTCGTCACGAACAAGACGGCCGAGACCACGCTTCGTCGGCTCGTGAAGTTCCTTGTCCACGGCAAACCCACGGCGCTGCCCGGGATCTTCGCCTCCGCTCTGCGCGGCTGACCGCATACTGGGATCAACATGACAAACAACGGGAGCTCGACGGGAAGGTCGACATGAAGGCGGTCACCTGCACCGACGCAAAGCTCGAGGTGGTCGACCGGCCAACCCCGACGCCGGCCAAGGGCCAATTGTTGATCGACGTTCTCCGGTGTGGCATCTGCGGCTCGGACCTGCACGCGCGCCACCACTGCGACGAGCTCGCCGAAGTGATGGTCGAATCGGGCTACGACGACTTCATGCGATCGGATCAGCAGGTCGTCTTCGGGCACGAGTTCTGCGGCGAGGTCGTCGATTACGGCCCCGGCACCCGCAAGTCACCGCGGGCCGGCACACGCGTCGTCGCGATGCCGCTGCTGCGCCGCGGCAAGCAGGTGCACGCGACCGGGCTGACGACCGAGGCGCCGGGCGGCTACGCCGAGCAGATGCTGGTCGAGCAGGCGCTCACCTTCACCGTCCCGAACGGGCTTGCCCCCGATGTGGCCGCGCTGACCGAGCCGATGGCCGTCGCCTGGCACGCCGTCCGGCGGGGCGAGGTGGGCAAGGGTGATGTTGCGATCGTGATCGGTTGCGGCCCAATCGGACTCGCGGTCATCTGCATGCTCAAGGCGCGCGGGGTGCGCACGGTGATCGCCAGCGACTTCTCGCCCGGCCGGCGCGCGCTCGCGACACGATGCGGCGCGGACGCGGTCGTCGACCCCGCGCAGGACTCGCCCTATGCCGCGGCAGCGGGTCACGGGCATCTCGACACCGTCCTCGACGCGTTCGACCTCGCGATCGGCACGGTCGAAAAGCTCCGCAAGCTGCCGCTACCCTGGCAGCACATCTGGCGCGCCGCCGAAGCGGCCGGCGCGGCCACGCCCAAGCACCCCGTCGTCTTCGAATGCGTCGGTGTCCCAGGCATTATCGACAACATCGTCACCAGCGCGCCGCTGTTCTCACGCGTCGTCGTGGTGGGTGTGTGCATGGGTGCGGACCACATCAGGCCGTCGATGGCGATCAACAAGGAGATCGACCTGAGGTTCGTGCTCGGCTACACGCCGCTCGAATTCCGCGACACGCTGCACATGCTCGCCGACGGCAAGGTCGACGCCACGCCGCTGGTCACCGGGATGGTCGGGCTGCCCGGGGTCGACGCCGCGTTCGACGCCCTGCGCGACCCCGAGGCGCACGCCAAGATCCTGATCGACCCCAAGAGCGACGCCGCGAGTCCGCGGCCCGTCGGCTGACGTCCAGAAGGATCACCATGGGAAAAACCATCGACCTCACCGGCAAGACCGCGGTGGTCACCGGCGCCGGATCGGGCATCGGCGCGGCGACCGCGCGGCTGCTCGCCCGGCGCGGCGCCAAGGTCCACGTGGCCGACATCAACGCCGACGCGGCGGCCGCCGTGGCCCGCGAAATCGGCGGCGGCGCAGTCGATCACGCGATTGACGTGAGCCGTCCCGAGGAGGTCGAGGCGCTGGCCAAGGCCGTCTTCGACGCCGACGGGCGGGTCGACATCCTGCACAACAACGCCGGCATCGGCCACGGCGCCGACATCGACTCCACCACCGTCGAGGACTGGCAGCGCGTGATCAACGTGAACCTGCTCGGCGTGGCCTACGGCGTGCAGGCGTTCGTGCCGCGGATGCTGCACCAGGGCCACCCGGCCACCATCGTCAACACCGCATCGGAGGCCGGCCTGCACCCGATCGCGCGCATGGCGCCCTACTGCGCGTCGAAGTACGGCGTCGTCGGGATGAGCGAGGCGCTCGACGCGGAGCTGCGGCCACGCGGCATTCGCGTCGTCGCGCTCTGCCCCGGCGTCATCAACACCCCGCTCGTGCGGGAGGGAACCATCGTGCACGGGCAGCTCGCCGCGGATCAGGCCAAGATCGTGGCCTTCTACCAGAAGCACGGCGCGTCGCCGGACACGGTCGCGGCTGCGGTGCTCGACGCGATCGCGCGCCCGCGACTGATAGTGGTCTCGCCGCGCACGCACGTCCTCGGCCCGTATCTGCTGCACCGGCTCTCGCCGCGACTGATGCAACCGCTGGCCCGTAACCTCACGAAGATCATGACCCGGGGTTAGGTCACGCCGACGCCGTGTACGTAATGTTGCTGGGCAACGAGGCCAACCCCTGAAAACCGCGGAGGTGCCCGGTGGCCCAACCCGAACTCGTGTTGTACAGCGTCGACGATCACGTCGCGCTCATCACCGTCAACGACCCCGACCGGCGTAACGCGTTCACCGCCGAGATGTCGGCGTTGCTGCGCGCGGCCATCGAGCGGGCCGAATCCGATCCTGGCGTGCACGCCGTGGTGGTCACGGGCGCGGGCAGGGCGTTCTGCGCGGGCGCCGACCTCAGCGCGCTGGGCGCCGCGGGTGGCGGGGCGGCGGAGTCGGGGCTGACGCTGATCTACGACGGCTTCATGGCCGTGAGCAAATGCAAGCTGCCCACCATCGCCGCGGTCAACGGCCCGGCCGTCGGCGCCGGGCTCAACCTGGCGTTGGCCGCCGACGTGCGCATCGCCGGGCCGGCCGCACTGTTCGACGCCCGCTTCCAGAAGCTCGGCCTGCACCCCGGCGGCGGCGCAACCTGGATGCTGCAGCGAGCGGTCGGCCCGCAGGTGGCCCGCGCGGCCCTGTTGTTCGGAATGTGCTTCGACGCCGGCTCCGCCGTGCGGCACGGGCTGGCGCTCAGCGTCGCCGACGACCCCGTCGCGGCCGCGCGGGAACTGGCGTCGGGGCCGGCGGGCGCGCCGCGCGACGTGGTGCTGGCGACCAAGGCCACGATGCGCGCCACGTTCAGCCCGGGTTCGCTGGACAACGAGCAACACGAACTGACGATGCGCGCCGAATTGGGGCCGCAGGCCAAGTCCATCCAGTCCCCCGAGTTCGCCGCCCGGCTGGCCGCGGCGCGGGGCCGCTAGCGTTGTGTGTTTTTGGGATCGGTAGCAATCCGTCCCGGGTGAACTTGCCGCGAAGACGCCGCGCGAGGCGGCGCCCCGAGCAAAGGAAGCACAGCATGATCTCCACCCCCATTCTGAAGCGGCTCGTCGCCGGAGCGCTGCTGTCCAGCGGTGTCGCGATGGCCGGGTTCGGGCTGGCCACAGGAACCGCGCAGGCCCAGCCCAGCGTTGCGCCGCAGGTCTATTGGTGCCCGAACCAGCCGTGGAACCCGGCGTGGGGTGAGAACAAATACTGGAATCAGTGCTGGGACACCGACAACCCCCCGCCCCACCCGCCGCCACCGCCGTTCCACCAGCCGAATTTCAACTGCGGCCTGTTCTGGTGCCCGGTGCCGCCCCACTCCTGACGGCGGGCTAGAGATCCAGCAGCGCGGTCTCGGGAGACTCGATCAGATCCCTGAGCTCGCAGAGGAATTGGGCCGCCTGCGCCCCGTCGGCGACGCGGTGGTCGAATACGCACGTCAGCGTCGTCACCGGACGCACTACCACCTCGTCGCCGACGGCCACCGGCCGCGGCTTGATCGCCCCCATGCCCAGGATCGCGGCCTCGGGGTGGTTGATCACCGGCACGCCGTCGTCGACGCCCAGGGCGCCGAAGTTCGACACGGTGAAGGTCGAGCCGCGCAGCTCGGCAGGCGCCAGCGTGCCCTCGCGCGCCCCGGTGATCAATTCGCCTGTCCGGCCGGCCAGTTCGCGGGTGGTCTTCTTGTGCGCGTCGGTGATCACCGGGACGAGCAGTCCGCGTTCGGTCGCCACCCCGAAGCCGAGGTGCACGTGGCGGTGGACGTGCACCTGCGGCCCGTCCGGGGAATCGACCCACGTCGAGTTGAGGATCCCGTTGTGGCTGAGCGCAATGACCAGCAGCCGCAGCGTCAGCACGAACGGCGTGATCTCCGGCTGCGCCGGGCGGAACCGGTCGCGCAGCCGCAGCAATTCGGAGCAATCGACACCCGCACTGACCTTCGCGGCCGGAATCTCCTTGTGGGACAACGCCATTTTCTCCGCCATCCGCGCCTGCACACCCTGCACAGACCGAACGTCTGAGGCAGCCCGGGAGCCCTCGGCGGCCGAGATCACGTCCGCGCGGGTGATCACCCCACGATGCTGTATCGAGGCGAGGTCGACGGAGAGCTCCTTGGCCAGTTTGCGCACCGGAGGAGCGGCGCGCGGCCGGCCCCGGCGCCGGCTGACGTCGATGTCGTCATTCGCGCCATAACCGACCAGCGTGGGCGCCGTGGATTGGCCGTTGGCCGCGGGGGACTCCGCGCTCGCCGGGGCAGTCTCGATCCGCACCAGCACCGCGCCCACGTCGAGCACATCGCCCTCGGCGCCGTACATTTCGACGATCCGGCCCGCATACGGGCTCGGGATTTCCACCTCGGCCTTGGCGGTCTCCACCGAACACAGGACCTGATTGAGCTCGACCTCGTCACCGACCGCGACGTTCCAGCGCGTCACGGTGACGTCTTCGAGTCCCTCGCCGAGATCGGGAACCCGGAATGCCTTGATCCGCTCGTCGGCGCTCACGGCTGCTCCAGCGCGCGCTCGACGCAGTCCAGCAGCCGGTCGGGGCCGGGCAGCCACAACCGCTCCAGCCGCGCCGGCGGGTAAGGGGTGTCAAATCCGCAGGCCCGCAACACCGGTGCTTCCAGCTCGTAGAACATCTCCTCCTGGATGCGGGCGGCCAGGCCGGCCCCGTAGCCCAGGCTGCGCGGCCCCTCGTGCATCACCACGCAGCGCCCGGTTCGATGAATCGAGGCCGCGACGGTGTCGAAGTCCAACGGGACCAGCGATCGCAGATCGATGACCTCCAGGCTCCAAGCACGTTGGCGCTGAGCCTCTTCCGCGGTGGCGACGGCGGTGTTCACCAGGTTGCCGTAGGTGATGACGGTTACGTCGGTGCCCGGACGGCGCACCATCGCCTGGCCGATGGGCGGTTCGGGCCGATCGGTGTCGACCGCGCCGCGCCCGTGATAGCGCCGCTTCGGTTCCAGGAAGATCACCGGGTCGGGGCAGGCGATCGCGTGTCGAAGCAGCCAATAGGCGTCGGACGGATTCGACGGGACCACCACCTTCAGGCCGGCGGTGTGCGCCCAGTACGCCTCGGTGGAATCCGAATGATGCTCGGCCGCACCGATACCGCCGAACGACGGGATTCGGACGGTGACCGGCATGTTCACCTCGCCGCGGGTGCGGGTGCGGTACTTCGCCAGGTGGCTGACCAGCTGGTCGAACGCCGGATAGGAGAAGCCGTCGAACTGGATCTCGGGCACGGGCACGAAGCCGCGCAGGGCCAGCCCGACCGCGATCCCGATCAGCGCGGACTCCGCCAGCGGGGTGTCGAAGCATCGGTTCTCGCCGAACGTCCGGGCCAGTCCCTCGGTCACCCGGAACACCCCGCCCTCGACCGAGACGTCCTCGCCGAACACCAGGACCCGATCGTCGGCGGCCATCGCGTCATGCAGCGCGCGGTTGAGCGCCTGCACCATCGTCAGCGGCCGCGCGCCCGGCGCGCCGTCTTCGGCTGTCGCCCTTAGCGTTTCATCGGGACCGGCCGGACGATCGGCGAGCTGGGTCATTCAAGCCTCCCCAGCTCGGCGCGCAGCTGTTGGCGCTGCGCCTGCAATCCGGGAGTGATTTCGGCGTAGACGGTGGTGAAGACCTCGTCGATGTCGATGTCGGGCGCATCGAACACCGCGTCGCGCAGCTCGGCGCGCAGTCGTTTCGACCGGGCCGCGACCCGCTCCTCCAGGCGTTCCGACCACAGCCCCTGGCCCCGTAAGTAGGCGCGGTAACGAGGAATCGGGTCCAGCGCCTCCCAGCGCTCGACCTCTTCCCGCGTCCGGTACCGGCTCGGATCGTCGGCGGTGGTGTGCGGGCCCAGCCGGTAGGTGACCGCCTCGATCAGCGTCGGGCCGCCGCCGGAGCGGGCCCGGGCGGCGGCCTCGGCGACCACCGCGTAGCACGCCAGCACGTCGTTGCCGTCCACCCGGATCCCGGGCATGCCGTAGCCAATCGCCTTGTGCGCGATGGACGGTGCGGCCGTCTGCCTGGAGATCGGCACCGAGATCGCCCACTGGTTGTTCTGCACGTAGAACACGCAGGGCGTGGTGAACACCGCGGCGAAGTTGAGCGCCTCGTGCACGTCGCCCTCGCTGGTGGCGCCGTCACCGAGGAAGGCCACCGTGACCGAATCCTCGCCGAGGCGTTGCGCGGCCATCGCCGCCCCGACGGCGTGCAGGGTCTGGGTGCCGATCGAAATCGCCATCGGGGCGCAGCATTTCTTGGTGAATTCCAGCCCGCCGTGCCAGGTTCCGCGCCATGCGGCGCCCACATGCCCAGGCGGGATGCCGCGCACCAGGAAGGCGCCCAGCTCGCGATATTGCGGAAACAGCCAGTCCGTTTTGCGCAGGCAGGCGGTCGCGCCGACTTGGGCGGCCTCCTGGCCGCGGCACGACGCGAACAGCGCCAGTTGCCCCTGGCGCTTGAGGTTGACGAATTCGATGTCCAGCTCCCGGGTGACCACCATCGTCTCGTAGAGCCAGCACAGTGTCTCGGCGGCAAGGTCGCGGCTGTAGCGGCGTTCCGCCGTCGGCGTGCCGTCCGGGGCGACCAGTTGCACCGGGTCGAGGTCGACAGTCATCGGCGCCTGAGTTGCCTGTGCCATACCGCCTCCCCAGCTCCAGGGGTCACGCCGTTTGAAAAATGCCGCCCTCTCGGTTCGCCCTGCGTTCCGTCCTGTGCCTTTTGCGCGCAAGTGCCGTGGCAAACCCGCAGCAAAACCACGGCCGGGGCTCACCTCGCCGCGACACTGACGCACTTTCCATTATGCGCTCAAATGCGAAGGGACCTCGTTTGATCGCGGATCCCGACCGAACGTGTCGCGCGCGCTTCAGGCCGGCTTTCCGGCCCGCCGCAGCAGCATTTCCGCGTGCTTGAGCACCGGCGAGTCGACCATCTGCCCCTCGAACGCGAACACCCCTCGCTCGGTCTGCGCCGCCGCCAAAACCCTACGCGCCCAGTCCAGCTTCTCCTCGGTGGGGCGATAGGCGTCGCGCACCACCGGGACCTGGGTCGGGTGGATGCAGACGGTCCCGTCGAAGCCCACCGCGACGGCGTCGTCGGCCTCCGCCCGCAGGGCCTCGAGGTCACGGATGTCCAAATGCACGGCGTCGAGCGCGATCCGGCCGAACGCGGACGCCGCGAGCAGGGTCGTCGACCGGACGTGGCGGGCAACGTCGCGATAGGTGGCATCCGACCGCCGGCTGGAGCTGCCGCCGAGTGTGGCGACCAGGTCCTCGGCGCCCCACATCATCGCCACGGTGCCCTGCGCCGCGGCGATTTCGGCGGCGAACACCGCGCCGCGCGGGGTCTCCACGAGCGCGACGACGTCGCGCGGCGCGAGCGCGGTCACCTGCGCGGCCGACTCGGTCTTGGACAGCATCACCGTCGTGTATGGGGTGTCGGCCAGGGCGTCGAGGTCGCGGGCCTGCTCGTCGGTGCCGGCTGCGTTGATCCGCACCACGGTGCGCTCGGGGTCCAGCGGCGTCTCGCGCAGCGCCTTGCGGGCGGCGGGCCTGTCCGCCGCGGCAACGCCGTCCTCGAGGTCGAGGATCACGACGTCGGCGGCGGCCGCGGCCTTCGCGAACCGCTCGGGCCGGTCGGCCGGGCAGAACAGCCAGGCGGGGCCGGCGGCGCGCAGGTTCATCGCGCCTCCCCGCCGGCGGGCCGCTTCTGGACCAGCGTGGTGCGCACCGCCCGCGCAACGACGTCGCCGTGCTGGTTGCGGCTGGTGTGCTCGAGGGTGACGATGCCCTCGGCGGGCCGGCTCTTCGATTCGCGCTTGCCGGTGCACACGGTCTCGGCGTAGAGGGTGTCGCCATGGAAGACCGGCTTGGGGAACGACACCTCGGAGAAGCCGAGGTTGGCCACGATGGTGCCGAGCGTCAGCTGCGCGACCGACAGCCCGACCAGGGTCGAGAGGGTGAACATGGAGTTCACCAGCCGCTCACCCCGGAAGCCCGGCTGCCCGGCCGCCCAGGCCGCATCGAGATGCAGGGACTGGGTATTCATGGTCAGCGTGGTGAACAACACGTTGTCGGCCTCGGTGGCGGTGCGGCCGGGCCGATGCAGGTATGTCGTGCCGATCTCGAACTCCTCGAACCACAAGCCCCGCTGGACAATTGACTTGGCATCCGTCATGCGCGCCGCTCCTCCTCATCGCTCCGCTCTGCATCGTCGCCGGCGCGGGTCATGACAGCCCCAGCGAGCGCGCGATGAGCATCAGCTGCACCTCGGTGGTGCCCTCCCCGATCTCGAGCACCTTGCTGTCGCGGTAGTGACGCGCCACCGGGTACTCGTTCATGAAGCCGTAGCCGCCGTGAATCTGGGTGGCGTCGCGCGCATTGTCCATCGCCGCCTCCGAGGAGACCATCTTCGCGATCGCCGCCTCCTTCTTGAATGGCCTGCCCGCCAACATCTTTGCCGCCGCCTCGTAGTACGCCGTGCGGGCGACATGTGCCCGCGCCTCCATCCGCGCGATCTTGAAGCTGATCGCCTGGTAGGAGCCGATCGGCTGGCCGAACGACTGGCGTTCCTTGGCGTACTTGACGCTCTCGTCCACGCAGCCCTGCGCCGCCCCGGTGGCCAGCGCCGCGATCGCGATGCGGCCCTCATCGAGAATGGACAGGAAGTTGGCGTAGCCGGTTCCGCGGGCGCCCAGCAGGTTTTCCTGCGGGACGCGCGCGTCGGCGAACGTCAGCCCGTGGGTGTCCGACGCGTTCCAGCCGACTTTGTTGTAAACCGGCTCGACGGTGAATCCCGGTGTGCCGTTGGGCACGATGATCGTCGAGATCTCCTTCTTGCCGTCGGCGCTTCCGGTGGTTCCGGTGACCGCGGTGACGGTCACCAGCGAGGTGATGTCGGTGCCCGAGTTCGTGATGAATTGCTTGCTGCCGTTGATCACCCACTCGTCACCCTCGAGGCGGGCCGTGGTGCGGGTGCCGCCGGCGTCGGAGCCCGCGCCCGGCTCGGTGAGCCCGAAGGCGGCAAGCGCGCGGCCGGCCGTCAGGTCCGGCAACCACTTTCGCTTCTGCTCCTCACTGCCGTAGCGGTAGATCGGCATCGCGCCGAGACCGACCCCGGCCTCCAGCGTGATCGCCACGGATTGGTCGACCTTGCCCAGCTCCTCGAGCGCCAGTGCCAGCGCGAAGTAGTCGCCGCCCATGCCGCCGTATTCCTCGGGGAACGGCAGACCGAACAGGCCCATTTCGCCCATCTTGGCGACGACCTCGTACGGGAAGCTGTGCTCCTCATCGTGTTTGGCCGATACCGGCGCGACGACGGTGCGCGCGAAGTCGGCGACCGTGTTGCGCAGGTCCTCGTATTCCTTGGGTAACGTCCCCGCGGTAATGGAAGCTGTCATGATCCTTCCTTGATCCGAGCCAGTACCTGATCGACTTTCACTTGATCGCCGACGGAGACCAGCACCTCGACGCACCCCGAAGCCGGGGCGGCCAGCGAATGTTCCATCTTCATCGCCTCGACGACCACCACCACGTCGCCTTCGGAGACCTCGGCGCCGGAGTCCGCCTGGACGGCAATCACGTTGCCGGGCATGGGGCTGACGATCTCGGCCTGTCGCGCGCCCGCCGCGCGGTGGATCTTTTGCTCCTCGGCCTCCCGCAGGTGCCAGGTTCCCCGCTCGTCGGCGATCCACAGGTGCCGGTCGGCCTCGGCCCACCGGTAGTCGCGGCGCAGCCCGTCGAGCGTCACACTCAGCCGCGATCTCTCGACTTGCGCACTCGCGAAACGTATTTCACCGTCGCCGACCTGCACCTCGGCGGCCTCGGGCGGCCCCCACACCGACACCGTCTCGGTGCGCAGCGGGGTGCGCATCGCGGTGCGGACCGGCGCGGCGCCGCCGCCGACGCGCCATCCCGTCGGTGCGGCCCATAGGTCGCCGCGGGCGCGGCGGGCAAGCGCCCACTGGCGGAACATGCCGCCCGCGGCGAGCACGTCGTCGGGCGCCGGCAGCGGCGCGAAGCCGGCCAGCCGCTCGTCCAGCAGCGCGGTGTCCAAATCGCCGGCGCGCACCCGCTCGTCGGCGAGCAGGAAACGGAGAAACTCGACGTTGGTCTGCACGCCCAGGACCGCGGTCCGCGCCAGCGCCCGGTCCAGTCGAGCCAAGGCCTCGTCGCGGTCGGCGCCGTGCGCGATCACCTTGCTCAGCATCGGGTCGTAGTCGCTGCCCACCACGGTCCCGGGCAGCAGCGACGAGTCCACCCGCACGCCGGCGCCGGAGGGTTCGAACACCTGCAGCGCCCGCCCGCCGGTGGGCAGGAATCCCCGCGCGGGATCCTCCGCGTACACCCGGGCCTCGATCGCATGCCCGCGCAGCTCGATGTCGTCCTGCGCAAAAGCCAGCTTCTCCCCCGCCGCGACGCGCAACTGCCATTCGACCAGGTCCAGTCCGGTGACCTCCTCGGTGACCGGATGTTCAACCTGCAGACGGGTGTTCATCTCCATGAAGAAGAATTCGTCGGGGCGGTCGGCGGACACAATGAACTCCACGGTGCCCGCGCCCACGTAATCGACGCTGCGGGCGGTGTTGCAGGACGCCGCCCCGATCCGCGCGCGGGTCTCGGGATCCAGCAGCGGCGAGGGCGCCTCCTCGATGACCTTCTGGTGGCGCCGCTGCAGGCTGCACTCCCGCTCGCCGAGGTGCACGACGTTGCCGTGCGCGTCGGCGAGTACCTGCACCTCGATGTGCCTGGGCCGCAACACGAATCGCTCCAGGAACAACGTGTCGTCGCCGAACGCGGAGGCCGCCTCCCGGCGCGCGCTCACCAGCGCCTCGCGCAGCCGGGCCGGGTCGTCCACCAGCCGCATGCCCTTGCCGCCGCCGCCCGCCGACGGCTTGATCAGCACCGGATAGCCGATCTCGTCGGCGGCCGCGACGAGCTCGTCGTCGCTCAGCCCTGGCTTCGCCACCCCGGGCACCACGGGCACGTCGAAGGCGGCGACGGCGTTCTTGGCGGTGATCTTGTCGCCCATCACCCGAATCGCCCGCGCGGGCGGCCCGAGGAACACCACCCCGGCCCGTTCGCAGGCCGCTGCGAAATCGGCGTTCTCGGAAAGGAACCCGTAGCCCGGGTGGATGGCCTGGGCTCCGGTGCGCGCCGCCGCATCCAGCACGCGGGAGATGTCGAGGTAGCTCTCCCGCGCGGCGGCGGGCCCGAGCCGCACGGCCTCGTCGGCCTCCAGCACGTGCCGCGCGGCGGCGTCGGGGTCGCTGTAGACGGCGACCGACCGGATGCCCAGCCGGCGCAGGGTGCGAATCACCCGCACGGCGATCTCGCCGCGGTTGGCCACTAATACTGTCTCGAACACCGCACTCACATCCGGAAGACGCCGTAGGATACCGGTTCCAGCGGCGCGTGCGCACACACCGAAAGGGCAAGCCCGACAAACATTCTGGTGTCGGCCGGATCGATGATCCCGTCGTCCCACAGCCGCGCGGTCGAATAGTACGGGTTGCCCTGGTCCTCGTACTGCGCGCGGATGGGCGCCTTGAACGCCTCCTCGTCGTCGGCCGACCACGGTTTGCCCGTCGCGGCGAGCTGCTCGCCGCGCACGGTAGCCAGCACCGACGCGGCTTGCTCTCCGCCCATGACCGAGATTCGCGCGTTGGGCCACATCCACAGGAAGCGCGGCGAGTACGCCCGGCCGCACATCGAATAGTTGCCCGCCCCATAGGATCCGCCGATCACCACGGTCAGCTTGGGCACCCGGGCGCAGGCCACGGCGGTGACCATCTTCGCGCCGTGCTTGGCGATGCCGCCAGCCTCGTAGTCGCGGCCGACCATGAAGCCGGCGATGTTCTGCAGAAACAGCAGCGGAATCCGGCGCTTGTCGCACAGCTCGATGAAATGCGCGCCCTTCAAGGCGGATTCGCTGAACAGCACCCCGTTGTTGGCGATGATCCCGACGGGATGGCCGTGGATGCGCGCGAACGCGGTCACCAGCGTCTTGCCGTAGTTGGCCTTGAACTCGCTGAATTCGCTGCCGTCGACCAGCCGCACGATGACCTCGTGCACGTCGTAGGGCACCCGCGGATCGGGGGGCACGACGTCGTAGAGCTCGGCCTGCGCGTGCTTGGGCTCGACCGCGAGCCGCACCTCCCACTGGGCGGGCTCGCGTGGGCCGAACGTGGCCGCGATGGCGCGGACGATCCGCAGCGCGTGCTCGTCGTCGTCCGCGAGGTGGTCGGTCACCCCGGACACCCGGGAGTGCAGGTCGCCGCCGCCGAGCTCCTCGGCGGAGACGATCTCGCCGGTGGCGGCCTTCACCAGCGGCGGGCCGCCGAGAAAGATGGTGCCCTGCTCGCGGACGATGACCGCCTCGTCGCTCATCGCCGGCACGTAGGCCCCGCCCGCCGTGCACGACCCGAGCACCGCGGCCACCTGCGGAATCCCCTTGGCGCTCATGGTCGCCTGGTTGTAGAAGATCCGCCCGAAGTGCTCCCGGTCGGGAAACACCTCATCTTGGCGCGGCAGGAAGGCGCCGCCGGAGTCGACGAGGTAGATGCACGGCAGCCGGTTCTGCAGCGCGACTTCCTGTGCGCGCAGGTGCTTTTTGACCGTCATCGGGTAGTAGGTGCCGCCCTTGACGGTCGCGTCGTTGGCCACCACCACACACTCGCGCCCCGACACCCGGCCGATGCCGGTGATGATGCCCGCACCCGGCGACTCGTCGTCGTACATGCCATTCGCGGCCAGCGGGGCCAGCTCCAAGAACGGGCTGCCCGGGTCGAGCAGCCGGTCCACCCGTTCGCGCGGCAGCAGCTTGCCCCGGCTGACGTGCCGCTCCCGCGCGCGTTCGTTGCCGCCCAACGCCGCGGCGGCAAGCCTGGCGTTCAACTCGCCGACCAGCCGCCGATGCTCATCGGCGAAGGGAGGCGCGGCGGTCACGGAGGTCACGGTGCGGCCGCTCGAATCACAAGGGGTGGTTGAGTTTTGGCGATGACCTCTTCGACCGACACGTCGGGGGCGGTCTCGACCAGGTGCAGGCCGTCGTCGCAGACGTCGATGACCGCGAGCTCGGTGACGATGCGGTTCACGCAGGCGACGCCGGTCAACGGCAACGTGCACCGCTCGAGGATCTTGGGGCTGCCGTCCTTGGCGGCGTGCTCCATCATCACGATCACCTTGCGGGCGCCGTGCACCAGGTCCATCGCGCCGCCCATGCCCTTGACCATCTTCCCGGGGATCGTCCAGTTGGCCAGGTCGCCGGTGGCCGAAACCTGCATGGCCCCCAGCACCGCGACGTCGAGGTGCCCGCCGCGGATGATCCCGAACGACGTCGAGGAGCAGAAGAACGCCGCACCCGGAAGCGTGGTGACCGTTTCCTTGCCCGCGTTGATCAGGTCGGGGTCCAGCTCCTCGCGCCGGGGGTACGGCCCGACGCCCAAAATCCCGTTCTCCGAGTGCAAAATCACGTGGACGCCCTCGGGGATGTGGTTGGGGATCAAGGTGGGCATCCCGATGCCCAGGTTGACGTATTGGCCGTCCTCGAACTCCGCCGCCACGCGGGCGGCCATGTCGTCTCTGCTCCAGCTCATGGCCGCACCGTCTCCTTCTCGATCAGTTTGGTCGGATTGGGCACGTGCACCACCCGCTGCACGAACACACCCGGGGTGTGCACCGTGGCGGGGTCGATCTCGCCGGGCTCGACGAGGTGCTCGACCTCCGCGATCGTGATCGCTCCGGCCGCCGCGCAGTCGGCGTTGAAGTTGGCCGCCGCCTCGCGGTAGACCAGGTTGCCGTGCCGATCGCCCTTCCAGGCGTGCACCAGCGCGAAGTCGGTGCGAATCGCCCGCTCGAGAACGTAGGTGGTGCCGTCGAACTCGCGGGTCTCCTTGGCCGGCGACACGACGGCCACCTCGCCCGAGGCGTCGTAGCGCCAGGGCAACCCGCCGTCGGCGACCTGGGTGCCGACCCCGGCCGGCGTGTAGAACGCCGGTATCCCCATGCCGCCGGCGCGCAGCCGCTCGGCCAGGGTGCCCTGGGGGTTGAGTTCCACTTCGAGCTCCCCGGACAGGAATTGGCGGGCGAACTCCTTGTTCTCGCCCACGTAGGACGCGGTGGTTCGGCGAATCCGCTTGTGCTGCAACAGCACTCCCAGCCCGACGCCGTCGATGCCGCAATTATTCGACACCGTCTCCAGGCCGGTGACGCCGCTGTCGACCAGCGCGGCGATCAGCGCGTCGGGGATGCCGCACACCCCGAATCCCCCAACCGCCAGCGATGACCCGTCGGCGATGTCCGCCACCGCCTCCGCGGCGCTCGCCACCACTTTGTCCATAGCCGCAGGGCCTCCTCGTCGTCGGGCGGTAGCGGGATTTCAGTTAATTTTCATTAACTGGACGAGAATACCATTACCCTCGCCGTCGCGTCCAGGGAGGCACCGGGCGCTCAGTCGATGCCGCGAAGGTGCTCGATGGCCCGCTCGCGCAACTCGGTTTTGCGTACCTTGCCGGTGACGGTCATCGGGAACTCGTCGACGATCCACAGATACCGCGGGATCTTGAACCTGGCGATTCGGCCCGCGCAGAACTCCCGCAGGCCCTCGATGGTCAGCTCCGGCGCCCCGTCGCGCAGCACGACCACGGCCATGAGCTCCTCGCCGTACTTTTCGTCCGGAACCCCGATGACATGGGCGTCGACGATGCCGGGGTGGGTGTGCAGGAACTCCTCGATCTCGTGCGGGGAGATGTTCTCGCCGCCGCGCATGACGATGTCCTTGATCCGGCCGGTGATCCGGACGTATCCGCACGTGTCCATCGCGGCCAGGTCTCCGGTGTGCATCCAGCCGTCGGCGTCGATGACCTCGGCGGTGCGTGCCGGGTCGTTCCAGTAGCCGGCCATCACCGAATAGCCCCGGGTGCAGAACTCGCCGGCGACGTCGCGGGGCACGGTCTCGCCGGTCACCGGATCCACCACCTTGACCTCCAGATGCGGGCCCACCTGGCCGACGGTGCCGACCCGCCGTTCCAGCGAATCGTCCTTGCGCGTCTGTGTGGAGACCGGGCTCGTCTCCGTCATGCCGTAGCAGATCGAGATGCCGCCCATGTGCATGCGCTCGATCACCAGGCGCATCACCTCGACCGGGCAGGGCGCGCCCGCCATGATCCCGGTGCGCAGGCTGCTCAGGTCGTAGTCGGCGAATTCCGGCAGGCCCAGCTCGGCGATGAACATCGTCGGCACGCCGTAGAGGCTGGTGCACCGCTCGGTCTGCACCGCCCGCAAGGTGGCGGCCGGATCGAAGCCGGGCGCCGGAATCACCATGCACGCACCATGACTCGTGGCCGCCAGGTTGCCCATCACCATGCCGAAACAGTGATAGAACGGGACCGGGATGCAAATCCGATCGCGGGCGGTGTAGTCCAGCAGCTCACCAACCAGGTAGCCGTTGTTGAGGATGTTGCGGTGGCTCAGCGTGGCGCCCTTCGGGTATCCCGTTGTGCCCGAAGTGTATTGGATGTTGATCGGGTCGCGGTGGTCCAACCTCGACGCGATTGCGGTCAGCGCGTCGACGTCGGCCTCGGCGCCGGCGAGCTCCTCCCAGCGATCACCGTCCAGCAGCACCACATCCCTCAGGGCAGGGCAGCGCGGCGCCGCCTCGGCCAGCATCGCCGCGTAGTCGGTGGTCTTGAAACTCGCGGCGGCGATCACCATCGCGGCCTCGGATTGTCTTAGCGCATAATCCAATTCGCTCGACCGGTAGGCGGGATTGATGGTCACCAGGATCGCACCGATCTCGGCCGTCGCGTACTGGACGAGCACCCACTCCCAACGGTTCGGCGCCCAGATGCCAACCCGGTCGCCCGCACCGATCCCCGCCCGCACCAAGCCCGTCGCCAATCGGCGCACCGACGCCAGTAATTGGGCGTAACTCCACCGTCGCCCCGCCGCGACGTCGACGAGCGCGTCGGTGCGCGCGTGCCTGGCGGCAGTGGCGGCGAGGTTGGCGCCGATGGTCATCTCGAGCAGCGACGGCTCGCTCGGACCGCGGTCGTATGAAAGATCATCGGCTCCTGCGGCTGCCACCGTTCCTCCGGGTTGTTCGCTACCAACGTAGTCCGCCGCCGCGATCGCCCACCACCGCACCGCGATTCGAGTTAGCTGGTAACGGTGCATCTGCTCGGTCGTATTTTGGTGTCGGAAGGCGTGAGTTGAGAGCGGTGGGAGGGGTCAGTCACGTCGCTCGGTCGTGCGCGGTTGGGGTGTTGCGCAATTTTCGCGCTCGACGAGCTCGTCGAGGATCTCTTTGGTGCGAGGTGTCAAGCCGAGTCCGTCAGTTCGCGGCCAGTTTTTGATTTCCTCCTCCGCGAAGTCGGCGAAATCCATGATGGTATGGAATAGGTCCGAGACAAACCGTGCGCCGAGCGCAGAGATGTGCAGCCGCTCTGGAAACGGAACCTCACCTGCCTGATATTGGCGAAGGATTTCGTTCACGCTGTCGATGTGCTCCTGCGCCCAGCTACGTAAGGCCGCGCCGGCCCGGAGCGCATCCTCGCGATCACCCTGGTCGGCGAACAAAAAACGCAAACATGGCTCGAGTTCGATCCGCGGCAGGCTGCTGGTTTCCCCGAGCCATTCCGTAAGCGCCTGCCGGCCTTCGTCCGTGATTTCGTAACGGTTGCGCGAGCGGCCACCGTTTCGTTCCCGGACGGCTGAGGCCAAACCGCGTGCAACCAGACGGCGAGGCTCCTCGTAGAACACGCTGTCTTCCTTTGGCCAGCAGAATCGCAGGCTCCGCCGACCTTGCTGAGCTAGCTCGTAGCCGGTCCAGGATCGCAAGCTCAGGAGCCCTAAGACGGCATACGACGTCGTGGATAAGCCCGCTCTCACGTAAAAGCACTTTACTCCGGTGCCGGAGTAAGCAATAATGCTCCGGTACCGGAGTATTAATCGGAGGGTCAAGCATGATCAGCAAAAAGGCATGTGTGGCCAACGAGTCGAACCACCCCGTGGCGGGGCCCGATAAGACCCGCGTCTTGGCGGAGTTACCAGCCGCGATGGAACAATTTTGCGGCTTGCTCCTGCATGGCGACGATCTCAACGTCGATGGCATCGGACACTGGTCGGCGTCGGACGTCGCCGCGCATGTGGCGACAGTGTTGGAACTCAATGTCGGACTCGCACGGGGGCGCGTCGTTCCAGTGGCCGCCGTCGAAGCCATACCGGACTGGACCCAAGCTGCGCTCGAAACGGTGGAGGATCGAAGGCCCCAAGCACTTGCTGACCGAATACAAGCCGCGGTCACTCAACTGGCCGACGCGGCGAGCAGCCGGGACGGTGATCCGCGAGTCGCATGGCACGCCGGGCTGTCAATTCCGATCTCCACCGTGCTCGCTCTGATGGTGGGCGAGGCGATGATTCACGGGTGTGACATTGCACGCGCTCTCGGGCGCCGATGGCACATCCCGTCGCCATGGGCGGACACCACATTCCGGGGGATGGTCCAGGTGGTGCCGTTGTATTTTCTCCCGGAGAGGTCGGCGGGTGTGCACGCTCGGCTCGAGATGCGGCTGCGTGGCAGTGAAACTCGTGCGCTCTTCAGCATCGCAGACGGTCGGCTACAGATCGCAGGACCAAATGGCGAACGAGCCGACTGCTATATCTCGGGCGAGCCGGGTGCACTTCTCCTCCTCCTATACGGCCGCACGGGTCAGCTGCGCCCGACTGTCACGGGACGCGTTGTCGCTTGGGGCCGACGACCGTGGCTGGCGATTCGCTTCCCACACATGTTCCGGAACCCCTAAAGAGGGATTCGCCATCGAACAAGTCGGGCCGAAGAGTGGCGAAGGGAAGCGCAATGACCGCAACATTGGACGCAGGCCTGCGTCAATCGCGCGAGGCGACGGTCCTCGCTCACCTGGATGCGGAGACACATCGGGACCTGGAAGCCACGCTCGCGACATTCAGGGCGGGCGCCGCGCGCCTGGAGCTGCCCGGAGGAGAGATCGCCGACGGTCCCGAAGAGGTGGCCGACACCTATCGCGCCTTGTTCGATGCTTTTCCCGACCTGAGCATTCCTGACCTCAAGCCGGGCTCTCTATGCCATCACTGCGATTTGGTGATCGGCGAAACACGCCTGCAAGGCACTCATATGCGGACCTTCCGCGGCCTGCCGCCAACCGGACGCCGAATCGACATGCCACTGGTGGCGATCTTCGTATTCGACGGCCCTGATCTACTCTGCGAACGTGTCTATTGGGACCGCCTCACCCTGTTCATCCAACTCGGAGTCGCACGGGACCCGAACACTGCGGCAGGCAAGCTTGCGACGCTACTCAACCACCCCGTGACAGTGATTCGCGCGGCATTTCGGACCAGACGAAATCACTTGTAGGCCTATACAACTCGCAGCAGTTAATCGCGAATAACCCATGGTATGTTAGTGACGATTAACCGACTGATCATGGACGGAGGCCGCCATGACAGCGTCCGCCCCCGGGGACGGGCTCGACCGGCCCGACGCCCGAAATCGCCGCAGCCAGTTGAAGTCCGACCGGCGCCTGCAGCTGCTGGCGGCCGCCGAACGGCTGTTCGCCGAACGCGGTTTTCTCGCGGTGCGGCTGGAGGACATCGGCGCGGCCGCCGGCGTCAGCGGCCCGGCCATCTACCGGCACTTCCCCAACAAAGAATCGCTGCTGGTGGAGTTGCTGGTCGGGATCAGCGCCCGACTGCTCGCCGGCGCGCAGGAGGTCAAGGCCCGTAGCGCCGACGCCGCCGCGGCGCTGGACGGCCTCATAGATTTTCACCTCGACTTTGTGCTGGGCGAGCCGGACCTGATCCGCATTCAGGACCGCGACCTGGCCCACCTGCCCGAGGCCGCCGAGAAGCAGGTGCGCAAGGCCCAGCGCCAGTACGTCGAGATCTGGGTGGGCGTGCTGCGCGAGCTGAACCCCGAACGGGCCGAAGCCGACGCCCGGCTGACGGCCCACGCGGTGTTCGGCCTGTTGAACTCGACGCCGTACAGCATGAAGGCGGGCGATGATTCGCGCGGCAAGCCGGCGGGGCCGGAGCGATCCCGCGCGGTGATGCGGGCGATGACGGTCGCCGCATTGCTGGCCAGTGACCGGAGTCAGTAGCCGCCGCCGGGTACCCTGCAAGCCATGAGGTGGACATGAACGATCCACGTCGGCCGGAGTGGTTCAGTCCCCCTCTTGCGGGGTCCGGACCGGCCGCGCCGCAAGGCCCGCAAAGTTCGCCGCCCGTCGATCCCGCCTATGCCGGGCAAGCACCCTATGCGCCCACCTACGGCGGCGGGTACAGCCCGCAATGGACGCAGAACCCGACCGATCAGCTGCCTGCGTACTGGCAGCAGGGCCAAACCCCACCGGGTGAGACACCCACCGAGATCCTGGGTCCCCCTCCGCCGCAAGGCCCGAAAACGCCGCGCTGGTTGTTGATCGGCGCCGGCGTGGCGGTGCTGCTGGTCGTGGCGCTGGTGATCGCCCTGGTGCTTGCCAACGGCGCGGTGAAAAACCAGACCGCCGTGCCGCCGTTGCCCGCCATGCCCGGATCGAGCCCGGAGACCACCACCCCGACCACCCGGACGTCGCCGCGCTCACACTACCCGCTGCCGCCGCCCACCGTCTCGACCGCGCCGACCGAGACCACCGGGCCCGCCGTGATGCAGAGCGTCGTCTACGACGTCAGCGGCGACGGGCGCGCGATCAGCATCACCTACTGGGACACCGGCGACGTCATACAGACCGAGTTCAATGTGGCGCTGCCGTGGAGCAAGCAGGTCAGCCTGTCGAAGTCGGCCGCCCATCCGGCCAGCGTCACGATCATCAACATCGGCCACAACGTGACCTGCACGCTCACGGTCGACGGCGTCCAGGTGCGCCAACGGGTCGGGGCGGGCATCACGATCTGCGACGCCGGACACTAGTGCTGAGTCGCTAATTCGTCGGCAGAGATCGGCTCGCCGAACGTGTGGCATATGGACGAAAAGCCCGTCGTTCTGTGTGCACGTGCCCCACGCTCGACGCGGGGCGCTACTAGGAGGGCTCCAAGGCGGCGCGGTGGCGCGGCGGGACGCGGACCATCAGCATCCCCAGCAGCCCGGCGATCAGCACCAGCGAGATGCCGCCCAGGCCGGCACGAATGGCGCCGAACACGTCGACGAAGACCGAGAACAACCACGGCGCCAGGAAGGCGACCGCGCGTCCCGTCATCGTGTAGAGGCCGAACGCCACCCCCTCCCTGCCGTGGTGCGCCATGTGCAGCAGCAGGGCGCGCGCCGACGACTGCGACGGCCCGATGAACATGCACAGCAGCAGCCCGCACACCCAGAACGCCACGGGGCCCGACAGCACCATCAGGGTGAGCGCCATCGCGACGATCGCCACCAGCGACCCCACGATCACCGGTTTGGACCCGATGCGGTGGTCGACGAACCCGCCGAGCACGGCGCCCACCGCGGCCACCACGCTGGCCACCACCCCGAAGATCAGCACGTTGGCCTGCGAGATGCCGTAGACGCTGACACCCAGCACGGCGCCGAAGGCGAAAATCGCCGCCAGCCCGTCGCGGAAGAGCGCGCTGGCGCCGAGGAAGTAGACCAGGTTGCGGTCGCGCCGCCACTCCGCGGAGACCTCCCGCCACAGCTTGCGGTAGCCGCCCAGCATGCTGGTGGGCCGGTGCGCCTCGGCCGTGTCGGGCAGCCGCTGGGCGACCACCAGCAACGGCAGCGCCAGCACCGCCAGCCACGCCGCGGCGGCCAGCATCGCCTCGCGGACGTAGAGCCCGTCGGCGACGGGAACCCGCAGCAGCCCGCGCACCGCGCCCGGGCCGGAGCCGGACCCGGAGATGAAGCCCGTGTATATCACCAACAACAGCACGACGCTGCCGAGATAGCCTGCCGCCCAACCGAACCCGGAGATCCGGCCCGCCGTCGACGGCGTCGAGAGCTGACGCAGCATCGCGTTGTACGGGACGCTGGCCAGGTCACCGCACGCCGCCGTCGCCCCCAACAGCACCAGCCCCGCCCACAGGTAGGCCGGGCGGTCGCGGATGAAGAACATCGAACACGTCAGCGCCACCGCCAGGCCGGTCAACACGCTCAGCACCACGCGCCTGCGATGCGGGGATTCCACCCACACGCCGACGACGGGCGCCAGCAGCGCGACGGTCAGCCCGGC
The DNA here is from genome assembly GCF_035616495.1 of Mycobacterium sp. 663a-19. Classification (NCBI taxonomy): domain Bacteria; kingdom Bacillati; phylum Actinomycetota; class Actinomycetes; order Mycobacteriales; family Mycobacteriaceae; genus Mycobacterium; species Mycobacterium sp. 663a-19. The sequence goes on from NZ_JAPJAV010000003.1 coordinate 47,730, forward strand.
TACGGCCCCCGCGCGGCCCAGCCAGCTCGCCGGCGTGGTCGGCCCGGGCAGGCCCACCCCCACGCTGCTGGTCAGGTAGACGGAGAACACAAACGTCGCCACGATCGCGTTCAAGCCGGTGGATCCGGTGTCCCACAACGCCCACGCCACCACCCGAGAGGGGGCAACCGTGCCCGGACCCGAATCCGGCCGACTCATGCCCGGCACTCTATGTGTTGGGCATCTGATGCGCAGCGACCCGCCTCGCCCGGCTGCGCCGCGCTTGCGATCGCTGCGTGTCTACGATTGGCGCATGCCGATACCCGCGCCCAGCCCCGACGCGCGCGCCGTTGTCACCGGAGCTTCGCAAAACATCGGCGAGGCGTTGGCCACCGAGCTCGCCGCGCGCGGGCACAGCCTGATCGTCACCGCGCGACGCGAGGACATCCTGACCGACCTGGCCGCTCGCCTGGCCGACAAGTATCGCGTCACCGTGGAGGTGCGACCGGCCGACCTCGCCGACCCGGCCGAGCGGGCGAAACTGTGCGACGAGCTGGCCGCCCGCCCGATCTCGATCCTGTGCGCCAACGCGGGCACCGCGACATTCGGCCCGCTCGCGGAGCTCGACCCGGCCGGCGAGAAGGCTCAAGTGCAGCTCAATGTCCTTGGGGTGCATGATCTTACGTTGGCGGTGCTACCCGGCATGATCGAGCGCGGGGCCGGCGGCATCTTGATATCCGGCTCGGCGGCGGGCAATTCGCCGATCCCCTACAACGCCACCTACGCGGCCACCAAGGCGTTCGTGAACACCTTCAGCGAATCGCTGCGCGGCGAGCTGCGCGGCTCGGGGGTGCACGTCACGCTGCTGGCGCCCGGCCCGGTGCGCACCGACCTTCCCGACGACGCCGAAGCCACCCTGGTCGAGAGGCTGGTGCCCGACTTCCTGTGGATCTCCACCGAGCACACCGCCCGCCTGTCGCTGGATGCGTTGGCGCGCAACAAGATGCGCGTCGTCCCGGGGCTGACGTCGAAGGCGATGTCGGTGGCCAGCGGGTACGCCCCCCGCGCGATCGTCGCGCCCATCGTGGGCAGCTTCTACAAGAAGCTCGGCGGCGGGTAGTCGTTATTTCCGGCGACGTCCGGTGCCGAACTTGGCTTTGATGATCTCGCGAATCCCCATGTGCACGGCGCCTTGCACGTCCGGATCGTGCCACAGCCTTTCTAACAGGCTGGGCCCCTTGGGCTCCGCCGGTTCCGGCATCGGCGGCGGTGGCTCGTTCGCCGGGACCGGCGGGAAGTCGGACTGGGCTTGCGGGCGTTGGGCTTCTCCGGCCTTCGGGCTCGGCACCGGCGCTGACTCCTGCGTGGCGGTCTGACCGTACGTCTGATACAGCTTGCTGCTCTTCGCGGCTTTCGTGATGTCATCGGTGCCGATCGAGGCCATCAGCGACCGGGGCACCCGCATGCGGGTCCACGCGACCGGCGTCGGGGCGCCCTTCTCGGACAGCACCGTGACGACGGCCTCCCCGATCCCCAGCGACGTCAGCGCCGACTCCAGCTCGTACACATCGGTTTTCGGGTAGGTGCGCACGGTCCTGGACAGCGCCTTCTGGTCGTCGGGCGTGAACGCCCGCAGCGCGTGCTGAATTCGCGCTCCCAGCTGGGAGAGCACGTCGTTGGGGATGTCCGTGGGCAACTGGGTGCAGAAGAACACACCGACGCCCTTGGATCGGATCAGCTTGACGGTCTGCTCGACCTGCTCGAGGAAGGCCTTGGACGCGTCGGCGAACAGCAGGTGGGCCTCGTCGAAGAAAAACACCAACTTGGGCTTGTCCACGTCACCGACCTCGGGCAGTTTCGCGTACAGGTCGGCGAGCAACCACATCAGGAAGGTGGAGAAGATTACCGGACGCACCGACTGACCGGTGAACTCGAGCAGCGAGATGATGCCCTTGCCCTGGTCTTCGTGCAGCAGATCGTTCGGATTGAGGTTGGGCTTGCCGAAGAACGTGTCCCCGCCCTCGGCGTCGAGGTTCACCAGTGCCCGCAGGATCACGCCCGCCGTCGTCGCGGACACGCCGCCCAGGGATTTCAGGGCCTCCTTGCCCTCGTCGCTGGTCAGGTAGCTGATGACACCGCGTAGATCGTTCGTGGTGACCAGCTCCCGGTTTTGGTCCTTGGCCCAATGGAAGATCAGCCCCAGCGTCGATTCTTGAGTAGCGTTGAGCCCCAACACTTTTGACAACAAGACGGGGCCGAAGCTATCCACGGTCGCGCGCACCGGCACGCCTATTCCGTTGGTGCCCAGCGACAAGAACTCCACCGGGAATCCCGTCGGCTCCCAATCGTCGCCGGTGTCCTTGGCGCGGGCGGCGGTCTTGTCGTCGGCCACCCCCGGCCTGGACAGCCCGGACAGGTCGCCCTTCACGTCGGCCATCAGCACGGGCACCCCCTGGCCGCTGAGCTGTTCGGCGATCAGTTGCAGCGTCTTGGTCTTGCCGGTTCCGGTTGCCCCGGCGACCAGGCCGTGCCGGTTGATGGTGGCCAGCGGGATGCGGATCTGCGCGGTCGGGTCAGCCTGCCCGTCGACGACGACGGTGCCCAATTCCAGTGCCTGGCCCTGCACGGCGTAGCCGCTGGCGATCCGCTGGGCAGCCCCGCCGGCCGCTGATTCGGTGCTCATCGTGGCGCGCCCCTCTCCCCCGTACTTCTTGGCAACGCTCACCCTACTTGCCAGGGGGATGCGGGTGCAGGGCCCGACGTGCGCCTACGCTGAGCGCTGTGCGGGACGAATTGGTGTGGATCGACTGCGAGATGACCGGGCTCGACCTGGGTTCGGACAAGCTGATCGAGATCGCGGCGCTGGTCACCGATGCCGATCTGAACATCCTCGGCGACGGCGTGGACGTGGTGATCCACGCCGACGACGCCGCGCTGTCGTCGATGATCGACGTGGTCGCCGAAATGCACTCGCGCTCGGGCCTGATCGACGAAGTGAGAGCATCTACCGTCGACCTGGCGACCGCCGAGGCGATGGTGATGGACTACGTCAGCAAGCACGTCAAGCAGCCCAAGACGGCGCCGCTTGCGGGCAACTCGATCGCCACCGATCGATCGTTCATCGCCCGCGACATGCCCAAGCTGGACACGTTTCTGCACTACCGGATGATCGACGTCAGCTCGATCAAGGAACTCTGCCGGCGCTGGTACCCGCGCATCTACTACGGTCAGCCGGTCAAAGGGCTCGCGCACCGGGCGCTGGCCGATATCCACGAGTCCATCCGCGAGTTGAAGTTCTACCGGCGGACCGCATTCGTGCCCCAACCGGGACCTTCTACCAGCGAAATCGAGGCGGTGGTCGCCGATCTCGGGGGTGTCGCGGGGGGCCCACCGGAGGAAATCGATTCGGCCGCCGAGCCACCGACCCGCTAGTATCGACGTCGCCGCTCATCGGCCCGAATCGGGCCGGCTCGCGGCGATGGTGGCTGTAGTTCAGCTGGTAGAGCACCAGGTTGTGATCCTGGGTGTCGCGGGTTCGAGTCCCGTCAGCCACCCCAAAGTCGGGGCGTTAGCCCTCGCGCCAGACTGCAACTAACGACGGTCCTTCTCGGCCGTTGCGTCGCGGAATGCAGTTTCGCGAACCGCTCAGCGGCGGCAGCCACGCTCACGTGTTGGCGTTGCCGGCCTTCCACACCGGCCAGGGCACGTTCCAGTCGCCCAGCCCCTCGGTGCCCGGCAGCGTCGGGCCCACGGTGTGGACCACCTCGACGATGTCCCCGCTCTTGCTGTGGTCGTAGAACCACTCGGCGTTGCTGGGACTGACGTTCAGGCAGCCGTGACTGGTGTTGGTGTGGCCTTGGGCGCCGACCGACCACGGCGCGGAGTGCACGAAGACGCCGCTGTAGGACATCTGCGTGGCCCAGTCGACCTCGGTGCGATATCCGTTGGGCGAGTTGACCGGAACGCCGTAGGTCGACGAATCCATGATGATGTGCCTGAACCGCCCGCCGATGATGTACACGCCGTTGGCGGTCGGGGTGCTGTCCTTGCCCATCGACGTCGGCATGGTCCTGACGACTTCGCCGTTGACGCGCACGGTCACCGTCTTGGTGGTGTCGTCGGCGGTCGAGATGACCTCGTCGCCGATGGTGAAGTGCGTCTTGACGTTGTCCTCGCCGAACATCCCGTCACCCAGGTCGACGCCGTAGGTGTTCACCGCCACGTCGACGGTGGTACCCGGCTTCCAGAAATGCTCTGGGCGCCAACGCACTTCGCGGTTGTTCAACCAGTAGAACGCGCCCTCGACGGGCGGGTTGGTGGTGATTTTGACGGCCTTCTGCGCCGCGGCGCGGTCCGCGATGTTCTCGTCGAACCGGATCGCCACCGGCTGGCCGACGCCCACCACCTCGCCGTCGGCGGGGTAGACGTAGGGCATGGTCAGGTGGGCGGGGGAACTGGTCGCGAAGCTCATCTGCCGGTTGGCCGCACCACCGAGCCCGAGCGCCTTCACGTTCAGCGTGTAGCGCCTGTTGTAGCCGAGCTGCTCGGTGGTCGACCAGCGCAGGCCGTCGGGGCTGAGCTGCCCGCTGATCGACTTGCCGTTCTCGTTGACCATGGTGACCGACGCCAGCACGCCGTCGGCAACGCTGACCGTCACGGGCGCATCCACGGTGACCCCGACGGCACCGTCGCTCACCGAAGAGGTGAGCTTGGGGACCAGCAGGTCGGCAAACGGTGTGCCCTTGTCGAAGATGACCTTCGCGGGCGCGGCGGCCGGGTGGCTGCCGCAGCCGACGCCGACCATAGCAAACACAATCATGGCTACGAGCAGCCATGATCGGTGTCTGCGCAAAGGCGTCATCGAGCGGCCTTTCGAATTGATCGGCTTGGTTTGGTCACCGCTGACCGGAAACAGTGCAAGCATTCTAATGGCTTCCGACGACGGTCCACGCCGACATGGACGGCTCAATGCCATTCGGTGTCACAATTGCGACAAATACGGTGACTATGCCGGTTGGCGGACGCGCCTTCGCCGCTTCGAGGCGACCCTGTCCCGGGTCGCGACGGCCTCGACCCTGGCCAGTTTGACGATGGCCGCCGCCATCACCAGCGCCGCCGCCACCAGGGCAACGATCCCGGCGCCACCGGTGTTCAGCGTCTCGCTGAGGACGACGACGCCCAGCACCGCCGCCACCACCGGCTGCGACATCTGCAGGGTCGGCATCGACGCGGTCAAGGGCCCGGCCCTAAACGCCGACTGGCTCCACAGCACGCCCCCCGCCGCGGCCAGCAGCGCGGCATAGAGCTCGGGGGTTCGGACGACCGCCCATCCGCCATCGCCCAGGTGAGCCACGACCTCCTTGGTCAGCGCCGCGAAGACGCCCCACAGCGAGCCCGACACGAAGGCGAACAGCACCGCGGCGACGGAACCACCCCGGATTCGGCCGGCCACGACGCACGCGGCCAGCAGCGGCCCGAGGACCGCCGCCACGACCGCCCAGGTCTGCAGCGCTGCGCCGGCGCGGCCGGCCTGCGGATTGCCGACGACGACGATCACGATCACCGCGGCGGTGAGCAAGCCGGCCCACGTCCACTCGCCGCCGCTCACCGTGCGGTGGTACAGCCTGGCATTGATCGGCAGCGCAAACAGCAGCGAAAGCATCAGCAACGCCTGCACCAGCAGCACCGAACCCCGACCCAGCGCGGCCGCCTGCAGCGCGATGCTTGCCACCAGCAGCACCGCGCCCCACCACCACCGCCGGTTGCGGAGCAGCCCGGCCAGCAATTCGATGTCGCCGACCGACCGGTCGGTGATGCAGTGAGCCGCGCGCTGCTGAAGCACGTCACCGGCAGCGATGCAAAGCGCCGACCCCAGCGCCAGCAGGGCGGCGACCCCGGACATCAGGAAGACTCCCCCTCGAGCGCGATGACGCGCCGCGGCGCGGCGATGGCAAGCCGAGTGATTCCTTGCAGCATCGCGTACCGCTATACCCGCAAAGTGGACGGCTGACGCGTCGCGGCGCGAACCGGGGCCAGGTTTCGGCTCCGCATCACTCGGGTATCGCACCCAACGACACCCCATCGATATGCGGATTCGGTGCGCGTGTGCCGAACGGCCGGTTTTGCTGGGTGAGAAGCGGATTGGATGGGCGATGAACATAACGGATGACGCCATCAGGATCAGACATCCAACCGAAGACGACTGGGAGGCGGTCTACGAGAACCAGGCCCGCGCTTTCGGAGATCCCGTGGGGGCGAAAGACATTGAGGCGTGGAAACGCCGGGTCAAGCTCGAGGACATTCTGATCGCCGAGGATCACTCCGATCCCCGTCGGCCATTCCTGGTCGGGACGTCGATCATCTACCGCACGCAACTCACCGTGCCGGGCGGTGCTCGCCTGCGGGCGGCGTGGCTGACGATGATCGCCGTCGCGTCGACGCACCAGGACGAGGGAATATGGGGCCGGCTCAGCGCGGAGGGACTGGGCAAACTGCTGGAGCGCGGCTATCCGATCATCTGCGGTGTTCCGACCCAAACCGCGATGTACGACAACTTCGGCGCGGGCGTGGCGAGCTACAGCCGCAGTTACTCCATCGACCGCCGCTCGGCGAAGCTGCGGGAGGCACCGAGCGAATATCGGGCGCGCGAGGCCAACGCTTCGGGTGCGCGACGGCATTTGCCGGAAATCTACGAACGGTGGTGCGCCGTAACCCCTGGGGCCGTGGAGCGCGACAACGCCTGGTGGACAGACCATTTGGAAGACAGGCCGACGCAGCGAGGCAACGCATCCGCGCTGAATTGCACGATTCACCCGGACGGCTTTCTGACGTATCGAATCATCACCGAGACGCAACACGGGTTTCGGCCGCCGTTGGGCACCGTCGTCGTGCAAGACTTCTGCCCCATCACAGACGAAGCCCATACCGAACTGCTGCAGACGTTGTTGGTTTTGGAGATGTTCGACGACGTCGAGATCGATGTGCCCGTCGACGATCCGCTTCCGCTCAAACTTCGCGACCAGCGTGCCGCTCACACCACCGGCGTGAACGATTTTCTGTGGGTACGCATCAACGACGTGCCCGAGGCGCTCGGTGCCCGCGAGTACTTTGCCGATGCCGAGGTGGTACTGGAAGTCTCCGATCCGCTCGACCTCGCCGGAGGACGATTCCTGCTGCAGGCTCGCGATGGTGCGGGGAAGTGTGCGCCGCACGACGGGCCGGCGGACGTGAGGCTCGGCCTGGGCGACCTGGCGACGATCTTCATGGGCGCGCATTCGGCCTCCCAGCTGCTCCGGGCGAACCGCGTCGCCGAGCTGCGGCCGGGTGCGGTGCGCGAGCTGGATACCGCCTTCCGCACCGACCGGGCCCCGTACTGCGGGACGCTGTTCTGACGTCGCTCTGTATGTGCCCCACACCTTTCCGGGCGTCGCCGACCGTCGCGATACGACCGCGCGCGGCTCAGCAGCTACTCTGGATGGAGTCGGGATTTCGCTACGCGGCAGGACGCCTGTTATTGTCGCGTACGCGGTCTCGGCCGTCCGCGCCGTTAGCTCAGTTGGTAGAGCAGCTGACTCTTAATCAGCGGGTCCGGGGTTCGAAACCCTGACGGCGCACTACCGCCAGTTCGTGTGCAACCGCATCGAATGCGCGCAGCGTGTCCAGCATGTGCGGCTCGTGAGAGTGCGGCTGGGTGGACAACTTGGCGGCGACCATCTCCGCGGCGCGGTTGACGTAGATCATCTGGCCGCACATTCCCAGGCACAACACGACGTTGCTGCCCGGGTAGGGGAACCACATCTGGTTGCGGTACATCCCGCCCGGCAATTCGATGTCGTCGGGGCTGGCGGCGAAGGCCTGACGGGAGTCGGGGCCGCCGTCGAGGGTGTCGGCGATCCACGCCGCGGGCATCACTTGGTCGCCGGTCAGCGAGACGCCGTCGCGCAGGAGCATCGACCCGAACCGGATCATGTCGGTCAGGCAGGCGTTGACGCCGCCGTCGAACAATCCGGTGCCGGCCGAGTCGACCCCGATGGAGGCGTCGCATTGGGCACCGATGCGGCTCCACAGCAGTTCCGACATCAGTTCGGGCATCCGCTGGGCGCCGGCCACCTCGCAGATCCAGCCCAGCACATCGGTTTCACACGAGCGATATTCGAACGGGCCGCCGTGCGCCGACTTCCGCCTCAGCGTCAGCAGGAAGTCCTGCAGCGTGGACGCGGCATCCGGACTGCTCTTGGGCTGCCACCCCATCGCCTGCTCGAGGACGTGTATCTCCGCGGCCGGGTCGTCATAGTCTTCCGAGAACGCGATGCCCGACCTCATGTCCAGCAGGTGACGCACCGTCGCACCGGCGTAGCCGCTGTTCGCCAGGGCCGGAACGAACGCCGTGACCGGCGCGTCCAGCTCGATCGCCCCGGCCCCGTGCAGCGCGCCGACGACGGCGGCCACCAGCGACTTGCTCACCGAGAACAGCAGGTGCCGGGTTTGGGCCGCCAACCCGTCGAGATACTCCTCGGCCACCAGCGACCCGCGGTGGGCGACGGCCCATCCGTCGGTGGCGGTGGCGGCCATCACCGCGCCGACGGTGGTGGTCCTCCCGTGAGTGCTGGTCACCGGGATGCCGGCCACCGGGGCGCTGGCGGCGGGCAACGCCGCGACCGGCCCGGTCCCGCGCGAGATGAGCGCGGTCGGCACGAAGTCCTCGACGTGCTGGAACGACCAATGCGAGTAGGGCGGCGACAGCCAGTTGTCCAGTGAGATGCCGGCGGGGACGCTCACGCTCGTGCGACGAGCCGCGAGACGATCGGCGTGGCCGGCGCCAGCGGCGTCGACGCGAACTTCGCCTTGATGCCCTTGATCCAGCGCTGGCAGCGCTCGGTGAGCTGGTAGTCCGGGTTCTGCAGGTGGCCGCGGGTGACGAGCACGCCGAGTTGGGCGCCCTCGGTCCGCAGGTCGCCGGGCGCCGCGACACGCAGGTAGAAGGCCTCGGACCCGTCGAGCAGCGTGGCCCAGTCGTTGGCGGACCGGGCGAAGGTGACGCGCCCGTCGTCGTCGATGCGCCACACACCGGTGCGCGGCGTCGCGGTGAACAGCTCGACATCGGGTGAGGTCTCGCTGATGATCACCTGGCCCCAGACCTCGTCCTCGCCGTAGCCACGCTCCCAGCGCGAGTTGATCTCGTCGATGTCGAGCTGGTACTCCACGGCCATGTATTCGAGCAGGTGGAAGAGGAAAAGCGGCATGTCGGCGTAGGCCTCGGTGGTCAGGTTCGTCATCGGGCTGGCGCCGCTCAGGCGCGGGTTCACCTCGCCCAGGTAGAGCTCGTCGGAGTCCAGGTCGTGCAGCAGGTCCACCTCGAAGTAGCCGCGGTAGCCCTCGCGGCTCAGGATGTCGCCGAGCTTGCGCACCATCTCCCGCGCGGCGTGGGTCTGGGCGGGCGGCAGGACCTCGCGCCAGACGTCGTTGCCGCACCAGCCGCCCTTGCGCGGCGTCAGCTCCGGATAGCCCACCAGACTCGTCATCGCGGGGCCGATCACGGTGCCGTGGCGGGTCACGGTGCCCTCGATGCACACCTCGACATTGCGGATGCGCTTCATCACCTTGACTTCCTGCCCGGCCAGGTCAGCCGCGTGCTCGTCCCAGTCGCGCTGGCCGCGCACGAAGAACACCGCGCTGCCGGCGTCGCCGTAGGCGGCCACGACGACGAGGTCGTCCCCCAGCCCGGCGCTGTGCGCGAGCGCCGACAGCTCGTCGTAGGAGCCGACCCGCCCGATCGCATGCGGCACGCTTTGCACGCCCGCCTCGTCGGCCAGGCGCGTCATGACGAGCTTGGAGCCCAGCCGATGGCGCAGCTCCGCCGGCGGGTGCATGACCTCGAGACCCGCCTGGCGCGCCAGGGCCTGGGTCTCCTCGTCGAGCATCACGAAGCAGGCCTTGCCGCCGGGGCCTCGGCCCGCGATGAACTCGAGTGTCTCCGGGTCGCGCAGGAGGTGGTTGCACACGTCCCCCATGGACTCGAAGTCGATGCGGTCGCGCCGGCGGGGCACGAACACGCGCGAGTGAGTGCCCTCGAAAGAGTCAAAGTACGTCAGGTAGAAGAAGTTTCGCACCCAACGGTCGATGCCCAGCAGGTTGAACGGGGTCGGCGAGATGAAATACAGCGGCACGGTGTTGGTGTGAAAGAACGCGCGTACGTCCGAGAGGCCGTTGAGCAGGCGAGTCCCGGGCTCGGTTCCGCCGGTGGGCACGCTCATGTGGTTGCCGCCGGGGGCGGGAGCGCCGGGGTCGGCGCGGTGACGCTGAAATCAAATACCTTCATGCCACCAGTGTGGACTGGCCCCTGGCCGCGCGAAAGTGTGGCATGCCCGGACGCCAGCCGGTACCGGAATCGACCGGCCGTCATACGGGCTTTTGCATCGCCAATCGCGTTGTCGCACAGTCAAGTTGAGCGGCAGACCGGCGGCTCAGCGGTTCCTGATCCGACGGACGACCACGACCACGACCACCGACCCGATCCCCACCAGCGAGATGGCGACCGCGGGCTTCGTCACGAACGCGATCACCTGGGCCTTGAGGTCGTCGGCGAGGCGACGGGGGTTTGCCCGCTCTGCAAGGGAGTCGACGGTGGACGCCAGCTGGTCGCGGGCGACGTCGATGTCCCGCTTGATGGTCTCGGGGTCCCGATCCGCCACGTCTTCCTCCAAGTCGCCCACAATCCGGCTGATACACCTGCCCGCACTACCCTAGATCAGCCGACGATGACCCCACGATCGGAGTGAACAGAAAGGACCCATGTTGACCGAGACCAAGCGGCTTGCCCCGGGCGACAAAGCGCCCGCCTTCAGCCTGCCCGACGCCGACGGCAAGACCGTGAAGCTGTCCGACTACCGGGGGCGCCGCGTCGTCGTGTACTTCTATCCGGCGGCGATGACCCCGGGCTGCGCCAAGCAGGCCTGCGACTTCCGCGACAACCTGCACGAACTCAACGACGCCGGACTCGACGTCATCGGCATCTCCCCCGACAAGCCGGAGAAGCTGGCGAAGTTTCGGGACAAGGAGAAACTGACGTTCCCGCTGCTGTCGGATCCCGACCGCAAGGTGCTGACGGCCTGGGGCGCCTACGGCGAGAAGCAGATGTACGGCAAGACCGTCCAGGGCGTGATTCGTTCCACCTTCGTGGTCGACGAGAACGGCAAGATCGCCGTCGCGCAGTACAACGTGAAGGCCACCGGCCACGTCGCGAAACTTCGGCGCGACCTGTCGGTCTAGATCCCTCGCTCGGCGAGGTTGGCGAGCAGCAGCGCCTCGGCCGTGGCCGCGCGTTCCAGCACGCCAAGGTGCAGGCTCTCGTTGATGCTGTGCGCCTGGGTCGCCGGGTCTTCGACGCCGGTGACGAGGATCTTCGCCTGCGGGAATGCGGCCGCGAACTCGGCGATGAACGGGATCGAGCCGCCCATGCCCATGTCGATCGGCTCGACGCCCCATGCCTGGCGAAACGCCGCCCGCGCGGCGTCGTAGACCGGGCCGCTGGCGTCGATGGCGTAGGGCTGGCCGAGCTCGCCGGGGGTGACGGTCACCTGCGCGCCCCAGGGGGCATGTTGCCGCAGATGAGCGGTCAACGCTTCCAGATGCGCTTCCGCGTCGCCGCCCGGCGCGAGGCGCATGCTGACCTTGGCCCGGGCCCGCGGGATCAGCGTGTTCGACGCCGCCGCAACCGATGTGGTGTCGATGCCGATCACGGTGATCGCCGGCTTGGCCCACAGCCGCTGCGGCACCGGGCCCGAGCCGATCTCGGACACCCCGTCCAGCAAGCCGGATTCGGCGCGCACCCGCTCGGCCGGGTAATCGACCGGCGCGGCGGTACTTTCGTGCAAGCCGGCGACGGCGACGTTGCCGTCGTCGTCGTGCAGGCTGGCCAACAGCCGTACCAGCGCGCTCAGCGCATCGGGCACGACGCCGCCCCACAGGCCGGAGTGCAGCCCGTGGTCGAGCGTGGCGACCTCGACCACGCAGTCGACCAGGCCGCGCAGCGACACCGTCAACGCCGGGGCGGCGACGCTCCAGTTGTCCGAGTCGGCGATCACGATCACGTCGGCGGCCAGCGCGTCGCGATGGGCCGCCAGCAGCCGGCCCAGTGACGGCGATCCGGATTCCTCCTCGCCCTCGACGAAGACGGTCACACCGACCGGCGGTTGGCCCCCATGCGCGCGGAACGCCGCCAAATGCGTTGCGATACCGGCCTTGTCGTCGGCGCTGCCGCGGCCGTAGAGCCGGCCGCCGCGTTCGGTGGGCTCGAAGGGCGGGGACGTCCACTGGCCGCGGTCACCCTCGGGCTGGACGTCGTGGTGGGCATACAACAGCACGGTGGGCGCACCCGCGGGCGCCGGGTGCCGGGCGATGACCGCGGGGGCGCCGCCCTCGCTGACGATCCGCACGTCGTCAAAACCCGCCTGCGACAACAGGTCCGCCACCGCTTGGGCGCTGCGGTGTACCTCGTCGCGGCGGCCGGGGTCGGCCCACACCGATTCGATGCGCACCAGGTCCTCGAGGTCGCGGCGCACCGACGGCAACACGTCGCGGACGCGCTCGGTGATCTCGCGAGCAGACATAAAAGCCCCTCTTTTCCGGCGTGTCGTGGTGCTTTTGCGTCTGTTCGCGCTAGGGGGTCTCCAGGATGGCGACCGCGGCGGCGGTATCGCCCTCGTGCGTCAGCGACACATGGATCGTCACGTCGGCCAGATGCGTGGCGATGTCCCCGGTCAGCCGCACCCGCGGCCGCCCCCACATGTCGGTGACCACCTCGATGTCGCGGTGGATGTCCTCCGGCAACACCGGGCGCTGGGCGAACCGTGATCCCGACCAAGCCTTGATCACCGCCTCCTTCGCGGCCCAGCGCGCCGCCAGGTGACGCGCCGCCGACGAACTCTTGTCCGAGGCGTCGCGGCGCTCACCCGGGGTGAACGTCTCGGAGAACACGGTTCCCGGCTGGTCGACCTGCTCGGCGAAATCAGGGATGGAGACGAGGTCGATCCCCACACCGACGATGCCCATGGCAGGCCAGGTTAACGGACGACCGGGGTCATCCGGCAGGGACCTCGTAGGCCTCGTCATCACCCAGCCGGGCGTCCGGATTCAGCAGCATCGCCGCCTCCTGCCGCTTCTCCGGAGCGTGGTGGTCGAAGCGACGGTCCGCCGGCCGCTCGTACATCGGCGCACCGCCGGCGATGGCCGAGGCCAGCCGGCGCTGGCCGGCCAGCAGGCGTGCCTGTGCGCGCCGCTGGTAGGCCTCGCGCTGATCCGGGTCCAGCGCGGCGATGAACGCCTGCGGGTGGACCAGCGCGACCAACCCGGACACGTGGCCGAACCCGAGGCTGGTCACCAAGCCGGCCTTGAGCGGGAACCTCCCGCCGAGCCGCAGCGTGTCGCGCACCCACACGAAGTGCGCTGAGCCGGCCAGCTCGTCGTCGACGCAATCCAGGCTGCGGTTGGGCGGGATCACCCCGTCGCGCAGCATCTGGCACAGGCCCATCATCTGGAAGACCGCCGCGCCGCCCTTGGCGTGGCCGGTGAGGCTCTTCTGCGACACGACGAACAGCGGGGCGCCCTCGGAGCGGCCCAACGAGTCCGCCAGCCGCTCGTGCAGCTCGGTCTCGTTGGGATCGTTGGCCAACGTCGAAGTGTCGTGTTTGGAGACCACCGCGACGTCGTCGGCGCCCACCTCCAGCTTGGCCAGCGCGCGCGCCAGCGGGGAGTCCTGGCCGCCGCGGCCCGCGGCCAGCGCGCCCAGGCCGGGCGCCGGAATCGAGGTGTGCACGCCGTCGCCGAACGACTGCGCGAACGCCACCACCGCGAGCACCGGCAGGCCCATCTTGAGCGCCAGATCGCCACGCGCCAGCAGGATGGTCCCCCCACCCTGGGCCTCGACGAAGCCCAACCGGCGCCTGTCGTTGGGCCGGGAGAACTTCGAGTCGTCGATGCCGCGGCCGCGCATCATCGCGGTGTCGGCGGTGGCCGCCATGTCACCGAAGCCGATGATGGCCTCCAGCGTCAGGTCATCCAGGCCGCCGGCCACCACCAGTTCGGCCTTGCCCAGCCGGATCTTGTCGACGCCCTCCTCGACCGACACCGCCGCCGTGGCGCAGGCCGCCACCGGGTGGATCATCGATCCGTAGCTGCCGACATAGGACTGAACCACGTGCGCGGCAACAACATTCGGCAGCACTTCCTGCAGGATGTCGTTCGGCTTGTTCCGGCCCAACAGGTTGCCGTGATACATGGTCTGCATGGACGTCATGCCGCCCATCCCGGTGCCCTGCGTGCTTGCCACCTGGCTCGGATGCACGTAGCGCATCACTTCGGCCGGGCTGAATCCTGCAGACAGGAACGCATCGACGGTCGCGACAATGTTCCACAACGCCACCCGGTCAATGGAACTCGCCATGTCGGGGCTGATGCCCCACACCGTCGGGTCGAACCCGGTCGGAATCTGGGCGCCGACGACGCGCGACAGCTTGGTCTTGCGCGGAACCCGGATCTCGGTGCCGGCCTTGCGGATCACCTGCCAGTCGGTCGAGTCGGGCACCGGCCGGATGACGGTGTGCTCGGGGTCGAACTCGACGAACGCGCGAGCATCGGCCTCCGACGACACCACGAAGGCGAAGTCCTTGTCCAGGAACACCGACACCAGCAACGGGGACGCGTGATCGGGGTCGATCGCGCCGTCGTCGACGAACTCGCGAATGCCGCAGCGCTGCACGACCGTGTCGTGGTAGCGCTCGACCAGTTCCGACTCGTCGACCAGCTCACCGGATTCGGTGTCGTACCAACCCGGTTGGGGGTCGTCCTCCCAGCGCACCAGCCCGGTGGTCCACGCCAGCTCGAGCACTCCGGCCGCCGACAGCTCGTTGTCGACCTCCATCTCGAACCGGGTGCGCGACGAACCGTACGGGCCGAGTTCGGCGCCGCCGACGATCACCACCAGGTCGGCCGGGTCGACGTCGAGGTCGTCCCATTGCGGGGGCGGCGCCGGGGTGTAACCGCGCGGCGGCGACGGCAGCGCGGCGATGGTGCCCTCGGTTGACTCGTCGTCGGAAACCGCCTCGGCCGACATCTCCTCGCGGGCCTTGGCGGCCAACTCGGCCATGTCGAGGTCGGCCTCGCCGAGCCCGCCGGTCAGGTCCGCCTCGATGGGCTTGGCCGCCGCGGCGACCTTGGACTCCACGTCGCACAGGCCGAGCAGCATCGCGGCCATCTCGTCGGTGGAGTAGGTGGTGACGCCGGCCTGTTCGACGGCGTCGACGATGGCGTCGTTGTGCCCCATCAACCCGGTGCCCCGCGTCCAGCCAATCAGCGCGTGCGCCAGGCTGACTCGCGCCGCCCACGACGACTCGGCGTGCCAGCGGCTCACCAGCGCGTCCAGTGCCGACTTGGCCTCGCCGTAGGCGCCGTCACCGCCGAACATTCCGCGGTTGGGCGACCCGGGCAGCACCACGTGCAGCCGCGACGCGATGTCGCGCTCGGAGCCGATCTTCGACAGCCCGCCGATCAGCCGTTGCACCGCCCACAGCAGCACCTTCATCTCCATCTCGGAGCGCGAACCGGCCTCCGACAGGTCGCCGACCACCCGCGGGGCCGCGAACGGGAACAGCAGCGTCGGGGTCTGCGCGTCCTTGATGTGAATCGACTGTGGCCCAAGGCTTTCGATCTGCTCGGTGCCGACCCATTCGACCAGGGCATCGATGTCGGAGTAGGACGCCATGTTGGCGGCGACCACCCACAGGGCGGCGCCGTAGCGGGCGTGGTCGCGGTACAGCGACCGGTAGAACGCCAGCCGCTCGTCGTCGAGCTTCGAGGTCGTTGCGATGACGGTCGCGCCGCCGTCGAGCAGTCGCGCGACGACCGATGCCGCGATCGAGCCCTTGGAAGCGCCTGTCACGACGGCGATTTCGCTGCTGTAGGGGCCGGGGTCCGGGTTCTCGGCGCCGGCGGCGATCCGGCCGTACAGCGATGCGTGGACCTGACGGCCCGCGGCCAGCGCCTTGCCCTGCCACCAGGTGGCCTGGGTGGCCACGACATGCCCGGTGCCCTCGAACCTCTCGGAGAGCCGCGCCCAGTCCGCGTCGATGTCGCCCTCGTCGGCGAGCCACAGCTTGACCAGGTCCTCACGGGCGCTGGCCCAGCGGTCGTCGAACAGGACGGCCTTCTTGGCGTCGAACACCGGCGCCACCAGGCGCGGCCAGTCCGCGCCCAATTCGAGGGTGACCAGGTCGATGAGTTCGGCGTCGGTGGCCGCCGGCAACGCGCTCACCGGGTCGTCGTGGCCCAGCTGGCCCAGGATCAGGCGCGCCGCCGAGGCGAGCACCCCGTCGCGACCGGTGATCTGGTCGGTGAACTCGCTCAGCGCGGCCGCGTCGATGGTCGCACCGCCACCGCCGCCCGCCGACGGCAGCGCCACCGAAATGCCGCGGCGCGCGGCGACCGACGCGACCGCGGCGTCGATGACCTTGTCCACGGAGGCGGCGTCGGCCAACGCGCCCTCGTGCAGGTGGCCCATCGCGCCGCCACGAACGCTGGTTCCCTCGCGCGTTCCCAGCGCGACCTCGACCGTGACGTGCTTGGCCCAGCCGTCGCCGAGCTCCCAGGTCTTCTTGACGCGCTCGGCGATGGCGGCGGGTCGCTTGCCCGACGGACCCAGGACCGTACGCAGCTGATCGTTGATGGCGTCGGAAAGCACTGGGCCATAAGGCTTGTACGTGCGCGCCAGCTTGGTGACCTGGGACCGCAGTCCGGCCAGGTCGGCCTCGGCGGCGCCGTCGATGGCGCCCAGGTTCAATTCCGAGCCGAGGTCCACCAGCAGCTGGTTGCGCCGCGACGACGCACCGTCGGTGATGGACTCAATGGAGTCGAGTTCCTCGATCTGGTCGATGCGCATCTTGGCCGACAGCGCGATCAGCGCCAGGGTCGCGTCGGCGGCGTCGAACGCGATGTCGTCGGGCCGAGCCCCGCCCGACGGAGCCGTCGGCGCAGCGGAAGGGGCCGCCGGAGCGGCCTCGACGGCGGCGGCTTCCGGCGCGGCCGTACTGGGCTCGTCTTCGGGCTCCGGCTCGGGGTCGGTGTCGGTGGCGAACAGCACCGCCGCGTCGCGCTCGGCGTTGAGCACTTCGACTGTGCTGTGGGCATATTCGGGCAGCTTGAGGGTATTGGTGGCCAGCCCGGCGACGGTCGGCGCCGACTTCACGCCGATCTCCACGAACCGCTCCACGCCCAGGCCACCCGCGGCCTCCTCGATGAACAACAGGTCCTGGGTTTCGATCCAGCGCACCGGGCTGGCGAACTGCCACGCCAGCAGCTCGATCAACAGTTTGCGGGCGAGCTCACGCGGCTTCTCGTTACGCCAGGTGTCGTAGTCGGCGAGGATCTCGTCGAGCGGCTCGGCGGGCACCAGATCCCGGACCTCCTGGATGAAGTCGCGGTCCAGCGTGAACGGCCGCGGCACCAGGTTCGGGATGTAGCGCCCGATGATGATGTCGGGATCCTTGTCGCGCGGCATGACCCGCTCCAGCGAACGGCGGAACTCGGCGACCCCGACCCGCAGCACCCGCGAGTGGAACGGCACGTCGATGCCGGGCACCAGGATGAACGAGCGCCGCCCGCCGCTGAGCTCGCGGCGGCGTTCGACCTCGGCCTCCAGCGCTTCCAAACCGCGCACCGTGCCGGCGATCGCGTACTGCGAGCCGCGCAGGTTGAAGTTCACGATCTCCAGGAATTCGCCTGTGCTCTCGGCGATTCCGGCCACGAATGCGGGAACCTCGTCGTCGGGCAGGTCGATCTGCGAGGGCCGGATCGCGGCCAACCGGTAGTTGGAGCGGCCCAGGTCGTCGCGCGGCACGATGTCGTGCATCTTCGAGCCGCGGTGAAACACCATCTCCAGCAAGGCTTCCAGCTCGTAGATGCCCGTCACGCAGGCCAGCGCCGTGTACTCGCCGACGGAGTGGCCGCACGCGATGGCGCCTTCGACGAAGGCGCCCTGCTCGCGCATCTCGGCGACCTGGGCCTCGGCCACCGTCGCCATCGCGACCTGGGTGAACTGCGTCAGGTAGAGCACGCCCTCGGGGTGGTTGTAGTGCACGCCGTTGGCGATGATGCTGGTCGGGTTGTCGCGCACCACGTGCAGCACCGAGAAGCCCAGCGTGTCGCGGGTGAACTTGTCGGCGCGGTCCCATACCTTGCGGGCGGCCTTGGACCGGGCCCGCACCTCCATGCCCATGCCCTTGTGCTGGATGCCCTGGCCGGGGAACGCATAGACCGTCTTGGGCGCGGCCAGCCGCGCCGTGGCCGACATCACCAGATCCGATCCGATGCGCGCGGCCACCTCCAAAACCTCTGCGCCCTGGTCGATCCCGACGCGGTCGACGCGGAAGTCGACCTCGTCACCCGGACGGACCATGCCCAGGAACCGGGCGGTCCAGCCGATCAGCCGGGCCGGCGGGCGGGCTTGACCGTCGGTTGCGGTCGCCGCGTGCTGCGCGGCGGCCGACAACCACATGCCGTGCACGATGGGCGATTCCAGGCCGGCCAGCAGCGCGGCCGCCCGGTCGGTGTGAATCGGGTTGTGGTCACCGGACACCACCGCGAACGGGCGCATGTCGACCGGCGCGGTCAGCGTGACGTCGCGGCGGCGACGGCGCGGGGTGTCGGTGGCGTTCTCGGAGACCGCGCCGCCGGCCCGGACCGGGTCGGCGAGTTCCGCGGCTCCGGTGCGCCCGAGGATCGCGAACCGCTCGGCGAGGGTGGCGATCACAGCGCCGTCGGCGTCGGACGCGCCCCTGATGGTCACCGAGACCGGGACAACGCGGCCCATCTCCGTGTCGGTCGCCGGAGAAGCCGTTGCGCTGATCGTCAATTGGGCCGGATCCCTCGGCAGCGCGCCGACCATGTGGACGGCGTGGTCCAGGTGCACCAGGCTCAGCAGCCCCTCGACCACCGGGACACCGGCGTCGGTGACCGCGGAGCCGATGGCCGCGAAAACCGCGGGCCAGCAAAGGCCTACGAGCGCGTCCGGCACGGTGGTGAGGCTGGGCGCCAGCGGCTCACCGAAGGTGGCCGTGACCCCGGTGTGGTCGGCGACGCGCTCGGGATCCCAGTCGACAGTGACGGTCGCGGTCCCCTCGACGACCCGGGGCAGCAGCTCCGGCCCGTCGACGCCGGCGGCGATCGCCAGGACCGCGCGCATGGCGGTGGTGGCGGCCTCGGTGGACACCACCGGGATGCCGCCGTCAAGTGTGTTGGCGGGCAACGTGAATGGGATCTCGACCCAGACGCCGGACACGGGCACGCTGAGCACGACCTGCTCGGTGCCGGCGCCGTCGTCGGACGTGACCTGCAGCCGCGCGCCGGTGGATGAGTGTGTGGCGCGCGGGCTTTCGGCTCCTTCAGAGCCTGAGTGCACCAGCCAGTCGGCCGGGTCGGCGATGCGATGGACGGGGTTGGTGGTGGTGCGCCCGGCCCACATCACGTCGGGGGCGTCGAGCACGACGGCCAGCGGCCCGGTCACGTCGGGGCGGCCCAGCCGGCGCGACCGCACGGCCGTCGGCTCCGCCCCGCCGGCAAGCACCTCGTCGATGGCGGCCTGCTCGAAGCGGTCGAGCAGCTCACCGACGGGTTCGTCCATCCGGGTGATGCCGGCGACCGACGCGGTGCCCGGGATGATGCACACCTGGTCGGCCTCGTAGCGGGCGTCGTGTGCCTGCCACAGCGAGTCGCTGCGCCACCAGCGCCGGACGTCCTTGTCGATGACGGGCACGAAGTTGACCGGCTTGCCCAGCGTCTTGCACAGCGTGACGAAGAACGGCACATCGGCCGGATGCAGTTGCACGGATTCGGCGTCGGGGTAGTGCTGCAGCAGCGTGTCGATGGCGCGGTCGGGAGTCTCCAGCAACCCGTCGTCGTTGAACAGGGTCTCGATCGGCCCGAAATCCTTTGCGTGCAAACGCGCCTCGGCGCGCTGCAGCATCTGCTGGAAGCGGTCGCGCCAGGTGTCGGCCAGCCAGGGGCTGCCGGGCGAGGCGGTGTCGGCCGTCGAGTTGCCCTCGCCGATGGTCAGCTCCACGTAGCGCCGCAGCCACTGCAGGTAGGTCATCTCGGCGACGTCACCGAAGTACGGCTTGGCCGTGTTGGCCATGGCCGCGATGATCTCGTCGCGACGCTCCGCGACCGCCTCCGCGTCGCCGGCGACCTCGTCGAGCAGCCGGCCGCAGCGCGAGGCGGCGTTGTCGATCTCGTGGATGTCCGCGCCGAGCTGGCTGCGGCTGGAAGCCATGCCGCCCTGGGCTTTTCCGGCGCTGATCCACTGGTCGGTGCCCTGCGTCTCGACCAGCATGCGCTTGACCGACGGCGACGTGGTGGATTCCAGCGTGGCCATGGCAGCGGTGCCGACCAGGATGCCGTCGATCGGCATCAGCGGGAAGCCGTAGGACTGCGCCCAGCGGCCGGACAGGTATTCGGCCGCCCGTTCGGGGGTGCCGATGCCGCCGCCGACGCAGACGGTGATGTTGGGGCGCGACCGCAGCTCCGAGTAGGTCGCCAGCAACAGGTCGTCGAGGTCCTCCCAGGAGTGGTGGCCGCCCGCGCGCCCGCCCTCGACGTGCGCGATCACGGGCTTGGTGGGCACCTCGGTCGCGATGCGGATGACGGCGCGGATCTGCTCGACGGTGCCCGGCTTGAACACGACGTGGCTGATGCCGACGTCGTTGAGCTCGTCGATCAGCTCGACGGCTTCCTCGAGATCCGGGATGCCGGCGCTGATCACCAGGCCGTCGATCGCCGCGCCGGATTGGCGGGCCTTTTGCACCAGGCGCTTGCCGCCGACCTGCAGCTTCCACAGGTACGGGTCGAGGAACAGCGCGTTGAACTGGTAGGTGCGGCCGTCCTCGAGCAAGCCGGACATCTCCTCGATCCGGTTGGCGAAGATCTCCTCGGTGACCTGCCCGCCGCCGGCCAGCTCGGCCCAGTGACCCGCGTTGGCCGCCGCGGCGACGATCTTGGCGTCGACGGTGGTCGGGGTCATGCCGGCCAGCAGGATCGGCGACCGCCCGGTCAGCCGGGTGAACTTCGTCGACAGCTTGACCCTGCCGTCGGGAAGGCGGACCACGGTCGGGGCGTAGCTCGACCAGGCCCGGGCGACCTCGGGGGTGGCCCCGACGGTGAACAGGTTGCGCTGACCGCCGCGGGTCGCCGCCGGCACGATGCCGATGCCCAGGCCGCGGATCACCGGCGCGGTCAGCCGGGTGAGGATGTCGCCAGGCCCCAGGTCGATGATCCAGCGCGCGCCGGCCTCGTGCACCCGGTTGATCTCGTCCACCCAGTCGACCCCGCGCACCAGGATCGCCTCGGTCAGCTCGCGGGCCAGCGCGACGTCGAGGCCGACCTTCTCGGCCCAGCCGCCGACGATGTCGATGCCGTCGGCCAGCCGCGGCGTGTGGAAGCCCACCTCCACCTGCACGGGATCGAAGACGGGCGCGAAGACGTCGCCGCCGCGGACCTTGTTCTTGCGGTCGGCCTCCTCTTTCTCGGAGATCTGCTGGCAGTAGAGCTCGAATCGGGACAGCTGCTCCGGGGTGCCGGTGATCACGACCGAGCGCCGGCCGTTGCGGATCGACAGCACCGGCGGCAGCACGGTGCGAACGTCCTGGGCGAACTCGTCGAGTAGCAGGCGGATGCGCTCGGGGTCGGCGTTGGTGACCGACACCATCGGCGGACGATCACCGAGGACGGAAATGCCGCGCCGACGCGCCACCAGCGTCCCGGCCGCACCGATCAGCTGGGCCATCGCCAGCAACTCTGCGTCGCGCGCGCCCGCCGCCTTGAACGCCTCGACGGCCAGCACACCCTGCGAATGCCCGGCGACGGCCACCGGAGGTGTCGCGACCCAGTCCATACCCTGGCGCGCCAGGGCACGCCCGGCCGCAACCTGGGTGAGCAGCACGCCCGGTATCGACACCGCGGCCGACGTCAGGTGCTTCTCCGAGGGAACCGGGTCGCCGGCCGCCAGCGCGCGGACCCACTGCAGCGGCTCGAAACCGATCGGGCGCACCACGACCAGCTCCTTGGCCACCGGCTCGAGCAGCAGCTCCACCTCGCCGACCAGTGTCGCCAGGTCGGTTTCGATCCCGGCCGACGAGACGAGTTCCTCCAGGGTCTCCAGCCAGGCGCTCCCCTGGCCGCCGAAGGCGACGGCGTACGGCTCACCGGCCGTCAGGCGGTCGACCAGAGCATGGGTGCTGTGCGGGATGTTCCCGTCGCGGTCAGCGGACACCCTGTCGTGCTCGTGGATCGTCACCTTCTATGTCTCCCCTGTATGCGTCTTTACGTATCGGTTCGCTCGGCCGGTTCCGCACCGGCCTGCGGGACCCGTCGTTTCGATTCCCCGTCGAATCGCAGCCGAGAAACGGCTGACCGGTGTCGTGTCGGCGGGCCGCCCCCTGGGCCGAACGGCGCGACGGACTGCATCGGCTGCACTAAGAGTGTCATAAGGATCAGTGCCCTTTTTGCATGTTGAGCAGTTACTGGTGAGTTCTACGCATGGGTAACCGTGTTGTGGGTAACACCGCGTTCACCCGAGGCCGCGAGCGCCGCAAACAAACGTCCTGCATGCAGGTGGTTACGGTCGAGTAGCCATAACTGCGCTGGTTAAGGCAGTTTTGTTATCAAATCGTTATGTTAAAAATTCGGGCTCCGACGAGCGCCCGGCGGCGCGTTCGGCGGGCCGTCGCGCGATTTTCCGCGGCAGCGCCGCCCGAGCAACGGCGAACGAGTGTTTGCTGGAGCGGGCGACGCCGGGGCCCGATGGGACCCGATCAGCGGGCCGGGGCGCCTCCGGGTCGGCGCGGGATGACTAGACCCACTGCCCGAATTGCGGCTTGAGGATTTCGTTGATGTCCACCCCGACCCCGCCGACGCTGCGCTTATCGATCTCGACCTGGTGCAAATGCGCGGCCGGATGGGTGAACCCCTTCGGCGAGCCCCAGTTGTGCTGCCAGAAATACGAGCCCAGGCCGTCGTGCAGCGCCCAGTCGATCGTCTTCGAATTGGCGTAAACGCCCGTCCGCTGATGCCCGACGACGGACTCCCAAGACCGCAGGTACGGGACAATCTGGCTTTTGTACTGCTCATAGGACGGATCGTCGTCGATCGACGCGTAGATCGGGGCGCTGGCCGGGCCACCGGCGGCGGCGTGCAACTGCATGCCGCGCTGCGCGTGCTGCAGGCCGGCGCCGGCGCCGCCCAGCCAGTCGGCGGTGCTGCCCTTGCCGTACTGGTAGCACGACACGATTTTCAGCCCGTTGCTGTTCAGGTCATGCGCCTCGGCGAGTCCGATCGGCTTGCCCAGCATCCAGTTGCCGCCGGGGCGCCGGTCGGACACGTACCTGATCGAGCCGACGGCGCCCGCGGCCCTGACCTGGCTGGCGGGGATGACGCCGGCCGCATAGTCCAGCAGGGTGCCAAGTGACGCCGAGGCCGGCGCGGCGTGCAACGTAGGCGCCGCCACGCTCAGGCCGACTAGGGCGGGGGTGGCGGCCGCGAATTTGAGCAGGTCACGTCGCGAAACCGATGACACAAGCCACAGGGTACGGCATAAACACCAGGAGACACACTGGCCACAGGAGTCACATGTGTATCACATTGCCGCAACGCCGGTGCCGACTGCCCCAAGCGCCGCATAGCCGGTTCTCGACGCCTTGCTTTCACTATAAAGTTAATAAAGTTAGCGCGAAGTACAGCTAGTCCGAGAACCGAACGCGATTGCAGGGGGCTTTTCAGATGGATCGCGACCAGCTCATCGACCTGACCCGGCGGGCCCTGAAGCTCGCCCGCGACAAGACCACCGACCTCGCGCCGGGCGAGCACACGATCGACGCGGCCGACTACACCTCACTCGAGCGACACGACCGCGACCGGGCCCTGCTGCTGGCGACCCCCCAACTGGTCGGCTACGTCTCGGAGCTTCCCGCTGCCGGGGCCTACTGCACCAAGACGGTGATGGGGCGATCGGTCCTGCTGACCCGGGCGTCCGACGGGACGGTCAGGGCGTTCGACAACGTCTGCCTGCACCGGCAGTCACGGGTGGTGACGGGCTGCGGCAGTGCCAAGCGATTCACCTGCCCGTATCACGCCTGGACCTACGACAACACCGGCAAGCTGGTCGGGCTGCCGGGCCGCGAGGGTTTCCCGGACGTCACCGTCAGGTCCGACGGCCTGACCGAGCTTCCAGCCGCCGAATTCGCCGGATTCCTTTGGGTGGCACTGAATCCCGGCGCTACCCTGGACATCGCCGCGCACCTGGGGCCGCTGGCCGACGAACTCGACTCGTGGGGCATCGGGCGATGGTCTCCGCTGGGCGAGAAGGTGCTTGACTGCCCGATCAACTGGAAGCTGGCGGTCGACAGCTTCGCCGAGAACTACCATTTCGCCACTGTCCACCAGCAGACCTTCGCCAGGATCGCGCGCAGCAACTGCACGGTCTTCGACGCGTACGGGCCGCATCACCGGTTGATATTCCCGCTCAACACGATTCTCGAATTGGACAACGTTCCCGAAGACCAGTGGGATCCCTTCCACAACATGGTCGTGATCTACGCGCTGTTCCCCAACATCGTGCTGTCGGTGACGATCGCCAACGGTGAGCTGTTCCGCATCTACCCGGGCGACCGACCGGGCCGGTCCATCACCGTCCACCAGAACTCGACGCCGCTGGACCTGTCCGACGAATCCGTGGCCGCCGGGGCGCAGGCCGTCTTCGAGTACGCGCATGCCACCGTGCGCGACGAGGACTACCGGCTGGTCGAGGGCCTACAGGCCAACCTCGAGTCGGGCGCCCGCGATCGATTGCGGTTCGGCCGCAACGAGCCGGGGCTGCAGCATCGCCACGTCACCTGGGCCGAGGCGCTGGCACGCTCAGCTACGCCGAAACTGTAGTTTTTCAGAGAAAGTGCGAGTAGACACCTGCAAATTGTCAGTCTCGGCGCGCAGTATCGACCGACAGTGCGGCGATAAGGTCGTCGAAAATGGTTGCCAGCGTGTCATTTTCACCGGGACGCGCGCCGGTCAACAGTTCAATGGCCTCGTCGCGCCGGCCAGCACCCACCAACGGCGCCAGCTCATCCACCGTCGCCTGCAGGCTTGGGGCGACGTCCGCGACCGTGGTGGCCAGCACCTCGACCAGCTCCCAATCCCGGTACAGCGCCAGCGAACGCTCGTTGAACGCGAAGCCGGTCACCGGTTTGCCCCACAGCGTTCCGCGGTAGCGGTACGGGCCCTCCATGTACTCGATCGGCAGGCCGTGCGCGGGGGCCGGCACCAGCGGCTCGCCGACGAGGTCGAGTTGCAGTGTGGCGCAGGTGATCCGGTGGCGGTCGGGCAGGTATCGGGCCGGCGCGGGCGGACGCACCAGCGGCCGCACCGATTCCGGCCATCGGACGTAGCTGCTGACCGTGACCTCGACGTCTTCGGCGCACGTCGGCGGCATGGCCGGGTCGGGGTAGCTCGCCGTCACGCCGGTGAACGGCTGCAGCGCATTGCCGTTCGTGCGGTCGAACTGCCGCCAGATGCTCAGGTCGACGCCGTTGTCGAAATTGATCGTGCGCCATTCGTGCGACCTGGCCCGCGGGTCTCCCCCGCTTCCCCCGCCGCCGGCGTACTTCGGGAACCACTGCCGGTCGATGTGCCCGCCGCTGCCCGACACCTGCTCCACCGCGTCCCCCCAGCGCAGGGTTCCGGTCATCGCCATTCCGGTCTGGAAATACGAGTAGGTGTCGGGCTGGCCGAAGCAGAATATCTTGCCGTTGTAGGTCGACGCGCCCACCGGTGTCGGTGCGCGCGTTGGCGTTACGGCCAGATCCAGTCGCATGGGCCGGCCGCGCTGGTCCTCGCCGACCAGGCTGACCCGATAGGTGTAGGGCAGCAGTTCCCCGTCGGCGTCGCGGCAGGCGATCCACGACGCGGTTCCCGCGCCGCAGTGGTAGGTGAGGTCGAGATAACCCTGGGCCATCGCGAGCTTGCGCTGCGCTCCCGGTTCCAGGTTGGCCGGCGGCATGTCGTAATCCGTGTAGGTGCCGTAGTCGCCGGAGTCCAGATCGAACAGCGCCATCGTGTAGAAGTCGGCGACGATCGTTCCCCCGGGCCGGTTCTTGTTGAAGATGGTCAGGAAGGCGAACGAGCGGCCGCTGTCGGCGGCGTCGAGTTGCCCGGCGAGAAACCAGGTGTCCGACTCCTGGTCGGGATGCTCGCCTTCGGCGGCGGGGAAATCCAGCTGGCTGTCCCCGGGCACCAACCGAAACGGGTAGGTGCGCCAGTCGTCCATGTCTCCGCCTGGGGCCATTGCCACGGCGCAATCCTGCTTTCTTCGCTATGTTAGCGTCAATAGCGAAGTTGCGGTCGCGGTCCCATTCCCCGAGGAAGTGCCCCGATGCCAGAAAATCCCGGCCATCGTTACTACGACGAACTGTTCATCGGGGGGCAGTGGCGCAAGCCCGCCAACCCGCAGCAGCTCGCCGTGATCTCACCCCACTCCGAGGAGCCGGTCGGCCACGTCCAGGTGGCCGGGCCCGAGGACGTCGACGCGGCCGTCGCCGCGGCGCGGCACGCTTTCGACCACGGCCCCTGGCCGCGGATGAGCCACGCCGACCGGATGGCCAAAGTCGAACAGCTCGCGGCGATCTACGCCGGACACCTCGACGAGATGGCAGAGCTGATCACCGACGAGATGGGCTCGCCGCGCAGCTTCAGCCGGCTCGGCCAGGCGGCCGCGGCGGCGTCGCTGATCCACCTCGCGCTGGCCACCGCCCGCGACTTTCCCTGGACGGAGCGCCGCCAGGGCGTGCTGGGCGAGGTACACCTGCGCAGGGCGCCCGTCGGGGTGGTCGCGGCGATCGTGCCGTGGAACGTGCCGCAATTCCTGATCATGCCCAAGCTGATCCCGGCCCTGATCGCGGGCTGCACGGTCATCGTCAAGCCGGCGCCCGAAACCCCTTTGGACGCTTTGTGGTTGGCGGAGATGATCGAGCAGATCGGCCTGCCCGAGGGCGTCGTTTCCGTGCTTCCCGGGGGCACCGACGTCGGCGAGGCGCTGGTGCGCCACCCCGGCGTGGACAAGGTCGCGTTCACCGGCTCCAGCGCCGTCGGGCGCCGGATCGCCACGCTGTGCGGGGAGCAGCTGAAACGCTACAGCCTGGAACTGGGCGGCAAGTCGGCGGCGATCATCCTCGACGACGCCGACATCGACAAGACGGTGGCCGGGCTGAAGACGGCCGGCCTGATGAACAACGGGCAGGCCTGCGTCGCCCAGACCCGGATCCTGGTCAGCGATCGGCGGCACGACGAGATCGTCGACGCGCTGGCCGCCATGATGTCGTCGCTGACCGTCGGCGACCCGGCCGACGAGTCGACGGACATCGGACCGCTTGTGGCCCAACGACAACAGCGCCGCGTCCAGGATTACATCCGGTCCGGCCAAAGCGAGGGCGCCCGCGTGGTCCTCGGCGGCGAAGACAGCCCGGCCCAGCGCGGCTGGTACGTGCGGCCCACGCTGTTCGCCGACGCCACCAACGACATGCGCATCGCCCGGGAGGAGATCTTCGGCCCGGTGTTGACCGTGCTGCGCTACCGTGACGAGGACGACGCGATCCGGATCGCCAACGAGAGCGACTACGGGCTGGCGGGTTCGGTGTGGACGGCAGACATCGCGCACGGCCTGGAGGTCGCGGCGGGTGTCCGCACCGGCACCTACGGCATCAACATGTACACGCTCGACATCGGCGCCCCGTTCGGCGGATTCAAGCAATCGGGCATCGGCCGCGAGTTCGGCCCGGAGGGCCTGCACGAGTACGTCGAGCTTCAGACGCTGGTCTGCAAGGGGCAACTGCCGCCGCTAGAGTAGCGCCGAAAGTGAAGTGGTTGCGAAAGATCGGGCGATTTTTCGCAACCACTTCACTTTCGGCGCGTCAGTGCGACCACGACGGGTCGCGGCCGAGCAGCGCGAGAAGCCTTGCCTGCGCATCGCTTTCGGCGGGCACGGCCACCGGCCCTTTGAACATTCCCGACGAGTGCAAGACCTCCGAATCCGCGGGCAAGTCGGCCAAGAACAGCTCACACCAACCGGGGTCGAGCCGATCGTCGGCCCCCACCGCGCGGGCCAGGTCCCAGCTGTGCACCAACACGTCGCGGGTCAGTTTCGGCATCACCGGTGGCGCCGGGTTGTTATCCATGGCTTCCTTCAGCGCGTCGTAGGTCAGTTGCCACCGCAACTGCGGATCTTCCCGCGGCCGGTCGGGTTTCAAGCCCAGCGGGCGCAACACGAGCACGTCGTGAAAACCGATCACGTGCTCCAGCACCGCGCGGGCGTCCCACTCGTCGCACGGGGAGCGACGCTCCCATCGGCCAGCCGCCGACGCGACGCCCTCGCCGAACCGCCGGCAGACCGCCAGGTGCAGTGCGGCCGCGTCAATCACCGGGCAGCTGCAACGTGAGCTCGACCGGACAGCACAGGGCGCCATGCTGATTGGTCACCTGGATCTCGACGTCGACCAGCCGGCGCGGCGGATCCACCGACGTGTCCTGCCGTTTGGCGACCGCCCGGCCGCGGCCGGTGATGGTGTCGCCGGCGTAGACCGAGCCGGCCAGCCGCAGCGAGCGGCGCACCACGCGACTGCCCGGGCCCGCCCAATCGGTTGCGACGCGGTCGGCGAACCCCGCGAGGTGCATGGTGTTGACGTAAATCGTCGGGTTTCCTTGGCCGCGAGCGTATTCCGGGTCGAAGTGGCCCGGGAAGTAGTCCCATGTTGCCCCGGCGTTCTCCACCACCCGCTGGTAGCTGATGTGGTCGACCACCTCGGGCAGCTCCGCGGGGACGCTGACGTCGTTCCAGTCCAGATCGCCGCTCACGCGGATTCCCCGGGGGTGAACCGGAATAGCGTGTTCCGGCACCTGGCAACGACGGTCCCGTCCTGCCGACGATAGGTCTCCAGCGTTTGGACGAAATGACCAACACCGAGCCGGGTCCGCTTTTCCGGCGACACCGACACCAGTTCCTCGACGACGGTGAGCAGGTCGCCCTCGATGATCGGCTCCGGAAATTCGACGTCGTTGGCCGCGTTGATGAATGTGTTGCCGGGCAAGGGAACCCGAAGCACCATCGACGCCGCCGGCGGTCGGCCCTCCGGTTCCCAGGGCGGGGGTATCAGCCATCCCATCAGCAGGGCCGGCGGGGCCAGCAGGCCTCCCCATCTCCGCCGGGCGAACTCGGCGTCCCAATACGAACGATTGCCGTCGTGAACCGTCGCGGCGAACAGCTGGATGCGCGCGCCGCTGACCGGGGTCCGCGCGGTTCGCGGTTCGCTCGCCGTGCCGACCATTCGCAGCGCATCCTCGTAGGTGCCGAAGGTCAGCTGGTAGCTGAGGTCGGAGTCCACGGAGCGGCGCCGCCTACATGACCAGCGGATGCCGGCTGGGCACCGAATCCCAAGCAAGCGCCCGGGATTCGAAATACCAGCCGCCGCGCTCGTAGATCAGCTTGTCGTGGAGCACCCCGGTCGCCCGCAGCGTCGTGTCGCCGTACATGGTGGCGTACAGCACGGCGACACAGCGCTGTTCGGCGTGGATCCCGTCGATGCGGATCTCGTGATCCACGGTCACCAACCGCTGCCCGTCGCCGCCATCGAAGGCCGCGCGCAGATCGGTGAACACCTCGCCGTCGCGGGTGTAGCTGGCACCGGAATGACGGAACGTCGCGACCCAGCGCTCCCGGTCGCCGTCGGAGTAGGCCCGGTTCTGCCGGGCGGTCAGGTCGAGGATGGCGGCGCGGGCCGTCGCGGCGTGGAGGAACTGTTCTTGTTGATAGGTCAGGGTCATCTTGTTTCTCCAGCCTCTCTGGCGAAATCGCCGGCAAATTGCCTTATGCAAACACTAACTGAACTCAGCGACTAACGACATAACCGTGTGCTTCACGATCCCAGGCAGTGGGGTTCAGGCCCCGAGATCGCAACAAGTCTTTACGTATTCGCCCAATGACGTTCTTCGGCAGTTCATCAACCGTCTCGACGAATCTGGGCACGCAGAAGTACGGCATGCGGGCGGCGCAGAAGTCGAGCAACTCGGCGTAATCCAGTGTGGCGCCCGGGCGCATCGTCACGATCAGCAGAATGTCGTCCTCGCCCAACTCGCTGGGCACCCCGATCGCGGCGGCTTCGGCGACCGCGGGATGGCTCGTGACGACGGTCTCCACCTCGACCGAGGAGACGTTCTCGCCGCGCCTGCGCAGCGAATCCTTGATGCGGTCCACGTATGTCAGGTGCTCGTCGCCGTTGTCGTCCGGGTCGAGCCGGCCGAGATCGCCGGTGCGGAACCATTCCTGGTGCGGCTCGACCCGCAGACCGTGGCTCACGTAGCCCTCGCTCATCACATGCGGATGCCTGGCCCGGCAGGCGATCTCCCCGACGGTGCCGGCGGGCAGCGGGGCGCCGTCGTCATCGACGATGCGCACGTCGAAGTTGGGGTTGGGCCGGCCCGACGTTCCGGGAATCCCTTCCTCGGACACGCTCTTGACGGCGATCGGAAAGGCTTCGGTCATCCCGTACATCGTGACAATGCGGCAGCCGTAACGCTTTTCGATGTCGCGGTAGGAGTCGGCGTCGATGGGCGCCGCCGAGATGAACCGCAGCGGCAGTTGCGCGTCGCGCGGATCGGCGGGCAGGTTCTGCAGCATCGAGACCATCGCGCCGGCGCCGGCGAAGCCGATGGCGCCCTGGGCGCGGACGTCGTCCCACACCTCGCTGGGATGAAATGCCTGCGCCAGCACGGTCGTCCCGCCGACCAGCATCGGCGCCAGCACGCTGGGCGCGGCACTCAGGTGGAACAGCGGCATCGCCGTCCACAGCACCTCCCCCGCGCGAAATTCCCACGCCGCAGCGGCCGTCGCGGCCACCGAGAACAGGTAATGCCACGTCGTGGCAACCGCTTTCGAGGGCCCGGTGGTGCCCGAGGTGTAGAACAGCGCGCCGATGTCCGCCAACCCGGCGGGGCTATCGGCCACCGCGGGATCGGCGCCACGGCTCAACGCGTCGGTGAGCGAATCATCCCGCACCACAACGTCGGTCACCGTGTCCAGCCGGCTCAAAACCTCGTCGACGCGGGGACGTCGCTCGGCATCGGTGAGGATCGCCCGGGCCTGCGACAGGCGGAGGGTGTGCAGCAGGAAGTCGCCGCGGTTCGCGGCGTTGACCGCGGCGCTGATCGCCCCGATGCGCGCGGCGCCCAGCCAGAAGTAGACCCACTCCGGGCAGGTGGCGGTGAACAGCGCCACGCTGTCGCCCCGGCCGACGCCCAATTCGGTCAGCATGTTCGCCGCGGCGCGGGATCGCCGCCGCATTTGCTCGAAGGTCACGTCGACGCCGCCGATCGACATCATCACCCGGTCGGGGTACTGCTCGGCCCGGCGATCCAGCACGGCCGGCACGGTGAAGCGATCGACGCCGAAATCCGACGGCCCCGGCATCAGGCGTCCAGTCAGGCTTTCGACGCCGCCGGGTCGGGCTCACCCTCGGCGGTGTAGCCGAAGTCGGCGGGCGACGGTTGGGGACCCGGGTAGAAGCGGTGCGCCCAGCGGCGAAGGGCCGCGTAGTCGTGCGCCTCCTCGGGCGCCAGGTTCGGCTTCTCCAGGTATTTCATGTTCTCCCAGGTGAAGAAGTCCTGCTTGATGACCTCTTGCTGCAGCGCCAGGAATTTGGCGGCCCGCCCGGTGGGCACGTCGCCGGTGTCACCGGGCTCGCGAACGGAGGCCTGGGTGTAGAAGTAGTCGGTGTAGTCCTCGTCCACCGGCGTCTGCCCGGTGACCTGGATGGTGGCGACCAGCTCGCTGGGGAACCGCACGATACCTAGTCCCAGCGAGTAGTTGTCGTAGATGATCTTGGCGTCGACCGGCCCGTTGGGGGTCAACCAAGTCGACGCGCGGCCGCCGCCGAAATGGGCGTTCACGGTGGCGTGCAGGTGATAACCCGACACCTCGAACGAGGCTGTGGTGGCGGGGTTGGCGGCCTTGTGCACGTATTGCACGTGGTACGGGTCGGCGGCGTTCTCGATGATCATCTGCGGGTGCACCTTGACCCGGTTGAGCATCTGGGTGTGCGGGTGCAGCGGGTAGTACTCGTTGGTTTCCAGTTCGGGCAACACCGGCGGCTGCCAATACGGCGCCCGGCCATGACGTTCGTGCCAGACGACGACGAAGCCGTACCACTCCATGCTCGGATAGGTGCGGATGCGGACGTTGTTCTTGCAGCCGATCTTGCTGTACGGGATCAGCGCGTTGGTGCCGTCGCCGCGCCAGCGCCAGCCGTGCCACGGGCAGACGATGTTCTCGCCCTCCACGGTGCCGCCGACGCCCAGGTTGGCGCCAAGATGCTGACAATAGGCGTCCATGGCGTGCACCCGGCCGGATTCGGTGCGGAACAGCACGAGCTCCTCGCCGAAGTAGTGCACCCGCTTGACCTGACCGGCCTGCAGGTCGGACGCGAAAGCGACGATGAACCACCCCGTCGGGAACCGGTAGGTCGACAGCGCGATGCCGCCCTGCCCGAACTCACGTTCCGACGGGTCTTCGCCCGGCTCGGAAGTCGGGCCTGAAATCGTATCCGTCACGAGTACTCCGTATCCCGCCTCAAACAAGGTGAGCCCAGCGCAACCGGGCCGCCCTTGACACCACCGCGGTTCGACGTCTGGGTCTATTTTTACTATCTTAAGCATTGAACGTCAACGCGGCGCCGGCCGGCCGTCGCGCGGTGTCGAAGGAACCGGGGTTGCAAATGACGGCTGCGGCAGTGGACCTCTCCGATCTTGCCTTGTGGCGCAACGGCTTTCCCGACGAGCTGTTTGCCGAATTGCGGCGCAGCAGGCCGATTTTCCGGCACGGCCTGACCCCCGGTGTCGCCCGGACCGTCCAGCGCGATTTCTGGGTGACCACCAAGCATCGCCACACCGTTCGCCTGCACCGGGACGTCGACTCGTTCACCGCGGTCGACGGCCCGTTGATCCAGCCCGTCGGCATGTTTTCGTCGTACCCGACGATCATCAACATGGACCCGCCGGCGCTGAACAAGCGCCGCAAGCTGATCTCCAACGCCTTCAACCCGCGGGCGATCGCCAAACTCGAGGACGGCATCCGCGCGCGTGCGGCCGGGATGATCAACCGCCTGCTCGCCGGGGGCGGCGGGGACTGGATCGCCGACGTCGCCGACGCGCTGCCGATGACGGTCATCGGCGACATCATCGGCATACCGGAATCCGACCGGCCGCGGATCTTCGATTCCCTGGACCGCATCCTGAAGGCCAACGCGCCGGGGGCGCGGCCGACCCAGCAGGACTACACCGATCTGTACGCCACCGTCTTCGGCTACGCGATGGAGCTCACCGCCGAGAAGCGGCGCAATCCCACCGACGACATCTGGAGCACGCTGGCGTCGGCGGTGATCACCGGCGACGACGGCGAGGAATTCAGCCTGCCGGAAAACGAACTCGAGTTCTTCTTCTTCGTGCTGACGTTCGCCGGCAGCGACACCACCAAGAACGCGATGGCCATCGGGCTGCAGGCGTTCGTGGCCAATCCCGAGCAGATGGAGCGGTATCGCGAACACGAAGACCTGCGACCCAGCGCCGTCGAGGAGGTGCTGCGCTGGGCGTCACCGGTGGCGTACTGGACGCGCACGGCCAAGGTCGACGTGGAGATGGACGGCCAGCACATCCCCCGGGGCGACCGGGTGGTGTCGATGCTGCGGTCGGCCAACCGCGACGAGGAGGTCTTCGAGTCGCCGTTCACGTTCGACATCGGCCGTCAGCCCAACCCGCACGTGGCCTTTGGCGGCGGCGGACCGCACCATTGCCTGGGTGCGATGCTGGCGCGCGCGGAGCTTCGCGCGGTGTTCGACGAGCTGCTGCTGCGCTGCGACGACATCGAAATCGGCCCGGCCAAGGTCACTTACCCGAACCTGACCACCAACATGTCGATCTACGACGAGATGTCGATATCGCTCACCGAGCGCTAGTCAGTCGATCAGCCGCAGCGCCGCCTTCGGGCACTGTTCCACCGCGGCGCGGACGTCGATCTCGCGGTCCGGCGGCACTGGGCCGTCCGCGATCTGCACCACGTCCGCGTCGCCCAGCTCGAAGATGTCCGGGGCGATCGATTCGCAGAACCCGTTGGCCTCACAGAGTGATTCGTCGACGGTTACTCGCATCGGCTGCTCCTCAGGGTTGCCATTCGTTCATGCTATCCGCGACGGTACGCGTGGGGAGCGGTGCTGCGGGTCAGTCGTTGCTCTTCCAGATCGACTGGCCGGTGTTGGGATCCCGGCCGCAGATCAACGGAAACCCGTCGGGCGATTGAGCGGTGGCGTCGACGCCGGGGCATGTCTCGCCCGCGCTGTGCACGCCCCGCAGCGGCGCGGCCATCGCCCAGTGGCCCTGGATGCAGATCATGGTTTGCCGGTTGGCGTCAAGGCCGAACAGGTAGCGGCCGTTGCTGCTGCACGGCGCCTGGGGGGTCACGTTGTAGCGCAGGTACGGAACACAGTCCGCGCTGTTGCATTGATCGGCCGTTGCGCCGGCGGAGAAGACCAGCGATGTCGCGGGCACAAGGGCGGCCGCCGCCACCGCCATGAACATGCGTTTCATCGCCTGACGGTAGCAACTTCGCCGGGCCGATCGTGCTGGTTTCGGGCAACAAACCTCAGGGCGGCCGTGCGGTTTGCTGTCCCCCGCTCACAGCCCTTTGGGTCTCGTCCCGATCACTGCCGCCGCGCTCAGCCGCGCGAGCTCCGCGTCGGTCAGCCCGCACAGGTCGCACAGTATCTCCTCATTGTGTTCGCCCAGCCTCGGCGGTGGACGCCGCAGCCACCGCTCCTGGCCGGCCAGCGCGGCGAACGGTGGGCACGGGTAGAGCCCGGGCCCGGTGCTCGGATGGTCCAGCGCCTCGAAGAATCCCCTGTCACGCAGCTGCGGGTTCTCGGTGACCAGCGACGGCGACACCACGGGCGCGACGGGAATGCCCGCGCCGGCCAGCCGCTCCACCGTCGATGCGAGCGGCCGCCCGGCGAACCACTCCGCCAGCCGGCAATCGATTTCGTCGGCGCGCTCGCGCCGCCCGGCCACCGTGCACAGGTGCTCGTCGCACCAGGCGGGCCGATCCATCAGATCGACCAGGGCGCGCCACTGCCGGTCGTCCTGCACGGTGACCGCGATCCAGTCGTCCGGGCCGGCGCAGCGGTAAAGGTTCTGGGTCACGTCGCAGTGACCGCGGTTGCCGCGCCGGCCCAGCGTTTTCCCGAACACCTCGCATTCGATCGCCTGTATCGCGGTGGCGTTCAACACCGTTTCCAGCATCGGCAGCTCGAGCAGCTGCCCGGTTCCGGTGCGCTCGGCGAAGTTCAGCGCGGCCAGCACGGCGAAGGCGGCGTGCACGCCGGCCAGCGGGTCGCAGGCGCCGCGCGGCGTGACCGGCGGGGCGTCCGGCAGCCCGGTCACCCAGGCCAGGCCGGCGATCTGCTCCATGGTGGGGGCGAATCCGACCCGGTCGCGCCACGGGCCGGTCAGCCCGAACGCGGGCATCCGCGCGACGACGAGGCGGGGGTTGACCTCCAGCAGCACATCGGCGGTCAACCCGAAATGGTCCATCACCCGCGGCGAGAAGTTCTCGATCACCACGTCGGCGCCGGCGGCCAGCTTCTTGAAAAGGCGGCGCCCGTCGTCGGAGCCCAAATCCAGTGTGACCGAACGCTTGTTGGTGTTCATCGCGTGGAACACCCAGCCGTACTCCCACCAGTCGTCCACGTCGGTGCGCATCCCACCCGAGTAGCGAATGCCGTCGGGCCGCTGTATCGACTCCACCTTGACGACGTCGGCGCCGAAGGCGGCCAGCAGATGGGTTGCGGCCGGCCCGGCCCAGAACGCGGTCAGGTCGACGATGCGGACCCCCTCGAGGGGCCGCGTCGGCGGCGCCGTCGCCTCCTCGGGTTCGCTTTTCCGCCAAGGTGATTCGTCGTTGTCCGCCCCGACGGGAGCGGTGCGGCCCGACGGCGCGGGCGCACACGCCGACATCAGCCACGGCGGACGCGGCTGGTGAAAGCCCGCGGGGTTGCGCACGAACACCCCCCGCTGCCGCACGTACTCGAGGTCTCGGATGGTGGAGCCGTTGCCCAACGCCGCGATGGGCAGCCGGAACAGCTGCCCGAGTTCGACGATCTCGTCGACGGTCCGCTGCGCCAGCCACGGGTGAATCTGCTCGCGGATCAGGTCGCGGTATTCCCAGCGGCCGATCTGAAAACGCAGCTGCTCGATCTCCTCGAGCTGCGGGCATTCGACCATCGCCACGAAGTCGAGCCACTGCTGACCGGTGACCATGGTGATCCCGACGTAGCCGTCCTTGGCCGGCTCTATCGACGGCACCTCGGTGGTGCGGCTGATCGGCGGCACCCGCAGCAGCTGGGAGTGCAGCCATTCGCTGCTTTGCATCGCGGTGATCGCCTCGAGCATGGACAAATCGAGGTGCTCGCCGGGACCGCGGCGCTCGACGCGGCGGCGCACCGCCAGCGCGCCGAACGCGGCGAACACGCCGCCCATGTATTCGCCGAGGTCGCCGCCGATCGAAATGGGCGGTCCGGCGGGGTCGCCGCGGAAGCCCGGCGAGCCGGCCCACGCCTGCAGGGTGAACTCGCTGGCCGCGCGGTCGGCGTACGGTCCGGTCCAGCCGAAGTCGGAGATGGTGACGATGACCGCCCGCGGTGAATCGGCCAGCAGCCGGCGCGGGTCGATCCCGAGCGCCGCCGCCCGCGTGCGGCCGGCGGTGACGACGATGATGTCGGCGCCCGCCAGCTCGGCGGCATACCGTTCGGCATCGTCGCCGATGGTCATGCTGCGCTTGCCCGCGTTGAGGTAGCTGTAGAACGGCGATGTTGCGCCGTCGGGCACCGGCGAGCCGGCGGCGGAGTATCGACGCAGCGAATCCCCTTGCGGCGGTTCGATTTTGCGTACCTGCGCCCCCGCGTCGACCAACAGCTTGCCGCAGTAGGCGCCGGCTATCCGGTCGCTGATCTCGACGACGCGCAACTCGTGAAGCGGTGTCGGCCGGCTGTCGGATCCGCGACTCACCCAGCTATTTATACCATTACTGCTAAAATAGCTAAGCCACTTGACTTGCGAGGATTGGATGACCGCCCTGGGTATTGGCCCCGATGCCCGCCGCCGTTTGTCGGCGCCGAGGATCGCCGAAATCGTAGCCGACGAGTTGCGCCGCCAGATCATCGACGGCGAGCTCGCCGACGGCGATCTGCTACCCCGCCAAGAGGTGCTGGTCGAACAGTTCAACGTCAGCCTGGTCTCGTTGCGGGAAGCCCTGCGGATCCTGGAAACCGAGGGGCTGGTCTCGGTCCGGCGCGGCAACCGGGGCGGCGCCGTCGTGCACGCGCCG
Source organism: Mycobacterium sp. 663a-19 (assembly GCF_035616495.1). Taxonomy (NCBI): domain Bacteria; kingdom Bacillati; phylum Actinomycetota; class Actinomycetes; order Mycobacteriales; family Mycobacteriaceae; genus Mycobacterium; species Mycobacterium sp. 663a-19. The sequence goes on from NZ_JAPJAV010000003.1 coordinate 85,210, forward strand.
GCCAAGACCAGCGCGGCCTACATGCTCGGCCTGCTGTTGCAGAGCGAGTCGGTTGAGGTGGCCGACCTGGGCATGGCGTTGCGGGAACTCGAGCCGGCCTGCGCCGCGCTGGCGGCCCAGCGGCCCGACCGGGCGGACACCCTGGTGCCGGAGCTCACGCGCGTCAACGATTCGATGGCCGAGCACCTCGACGACGGCCGGCTCTTCACCGAAATCGGCCGCCAGTTCCACGATCTCATCGTCCACGGCTGCGGGAACCACACCATCATCGCGGTCGTCGGCAGCCTGGAGACGCTGTGGACCAGCCACGAACAACGATGGGCCGATGAAAGCTCCGCGCGCGGCACCTACCCGTCGCTGGCGCAGCGCCGCGCGGTGCTCAGCACGCACATCAAGCTGACCGAGACGATCGCGGAGGGCGACGTCGACCGGGCCCGCCGCATCGCCGGCCGCCACCTCGCCGACACCCAGACCTATGTGCTGGCCGGCCGGCCCGATCAGCGGATCTATGCGCTGTCGCCGCAGGCGCTGTCACGTTCGGGGTCGCGCCCGCGGGACATCCGGCAATCCTGAGCGACGGCCGTTCCATGCGAACCACACTGGTCACCGGCGGCAGCGGCGGAATCGGCAAGGGGTGCGGTCGCAAGCTGTGCGAGCTGGGTTACGACGTGGTGCTGGCGGCGCGACGTGAAGCTCCGTTGCGCGCGGCCGCCGAGGAGCTCGGCGCCCGTCACATCGTGGCCGACGCGTCGGATCCGGACGGGTTTGCTTCCGCGATAAGCACATTGGAGACGATCGATCTCGTCGTCCACGCCGCCGGCGCGCTCGGCGGAACCTACGCGCGCAAGCAGACTTTCGAGCAGTGGCGCACGATCATGTCGGCCAACCTGGATTCGTGCTTCGTGGTGACGTCCGCCGCGCTGCCCCGGATGCGGGCGGGCTCGCGGTTCGTGTTCATCTCGTCGTCGGCGGCGCACGAGCCGATGATGGCCCGCACCGCCTACTCCGCGTCGAAGGCCGGCATGAACGCGTTCGCCCGCGCGCTGGCGCTCGAGGTCGATCGCGACGGCATCGCCGTACACATCGTCACGCCCGGCCCGGTGGAAACCGAGATGCTGCAGGACGTTCCGTTCGAGATGTACGCGATTCGGGTGTCCGACGTCGCCGAGGCGGTCGCGTGGCTGGACACCGTCGACCCGTCGGTCGACCTGCCGGAGATACGGCTTTCCGCGGTGCAGCGCGGCCCCTACGCCCGGCCGCCGGTGGTGCCTACCGAGGCGCGGCGGCGGCGCCAGGGAAAGACTTGATCACCGATTCGCCGAACTCGTGCAGCGAATCGGGCACGGCGAAGTCGGCGAACCACACGTAGAAGCGCTCGACCCGCTGGGCGGCCAGACCCGCGAAGTGCCGGATCAGCTCGTCGGCGTCCCCGCACACCAGCCCCGAGCCCAGGTTGCCGAATCGCCGCGTGCTCACGTCACGGACGGTGTTCGGGTCGCTGCCCGACCGGACGAAGCCCACCATCTGCTGGATCGAGACCCGGGCGCCGCCCGCCGCGGCGGCCAGCTTGGGCAACCTGTCCAAGTGGTTTGCCGGCAGGTTCCACCAATCCGCGTGTCTGCGAACGAGTTCCATCATCCGGGGCCCGGTGCCGCCGAGCACCAGCGGGATCGGATGGGACCGTCGCGGCAGCTGGACCGGGCCGGCGTCGTCGCCGCCGTCGCCCCAGTACTGCCGTAGCAGGTCTAGGTGAGCCCCGAGCTGCTGCACCCGGGCCACCGGATCCTGCTGGCCGACATCGAATCTGGCGAACTCGGCCGGCCAGGACCCCGCACCCAGGCCGAGATCGAACCGGCCCTCGGACGCCTCCGACAAGGTGACGGCTTGCTTGGCGAGCAAGGCCGGGTGCCGGAAGGCGTCGCACAAAACCAGGTGACCGATCCGCAGCCGCTCCGTCTTGGCCGCCACCCAGGTGGCAATGCCCATTGCCTCCCAGATGTTTTCGTCGGGCAGCCCGGGCGCCTCGAGGTGGTCGATGAACGCGATCCCGTCGAAACCACTGGCCTCGGCGTGGCGCGCCCGTTCGGCGATGTCGGCCGCCGACAGCCTCACCTGCGGCAGGAACAGATACCACTCGACCATGCGCCACCTATGCATCGATTGCGACAGCGTCGCTAGTTTACTATTTTTATTATGTTAGGGGTCTTATGGATGTCGGTCTGACTTCGGAGCAGCTGTCGCTGCGCGACACTGTGCGCGACATCCTGCGCACCGAGTGCCCGCCCGACGCAGCCCGCCAGGCGATGACCGACCCGGAGCGCTGGCGAACGCTGTGGAAAACGGTCGTCGGCCTGGGCTGGACGGAGCTTGCCGCGCCCGATGCGAGCGGCGACTACGGACCGGTCGAGCTCGCGGTGGTCCTCGAGGAGTGCGGCGCCGCGATCGCGCCGATCCCGTTGCTGAGCAGCGTCGGCCTGGCCGGGGGCGCCCTGCGCGGATGTGGCCTCGACTCGGTGCTCGCCGACATCGCCGGCGGCGTCGTCGCCACCCTGGCGGTGCACTCCCCCGGGCGCCGGCTGCCCGGGGCGCCGATGACGCTGCGGCGCGGGCGGCTGCGCGGGCGGGCGATCGCGGTCCCCAACCTGTCCCGGGCGGACCTGATCGTGACGCTGGCCAGGTCCGACGACGGCGTCGTGGCGGCTGTGGCGCGCTGCGGCGACGGGGTGACGCCGGTTCCGGCGGAGTCGACCGACCCCGCCCAGCCGGTGGCCGACGTGGAGATCGACGTCGAGCCGGTGGCGACCGCGCGGGTGGGAGTCGGGTCGGCGTTGACGGCGCCGCTGGTGGCCGCCGCCGCCGACCTGGTCGGCGTGGCGAGCGCGGCCCTGCACCGATCCGTCGAGCACGCGAAGGCACGCCGCCAGTTCGGCACCCCGATCGGGGCCTTCCAGGGCATCAAACACGCGCTCGCCGACAACTACGTCGCCCTGGAACGCGCCCGCAGCCTCACCTACGCGGCGGCGGCCCGGCTCGGCGACCCCACCGCCGCACCCGCGGATGCCTGGACCGCCGCGGCACTGGCCAAGGCGGCCGCCGGCGACGCGGCGGCCAATTGCGCGCGCACCGCGGTTCAGGTGCACGGCGCGCTGGCGCAGACCTGGGAGCACGACGTTCACCTCTACGTGCGGCGCGCCTGGCAGGGCGCCGCGCTGCTCGGGGACAGTCGCGCGCTGTATCACGCGGTGGGCCACCGCTTCGCGGGGGGCGCGGCGTGACGGGCGGGGTGAGCACTCGATCCGAGGTGGTCGCCGAGTTCGCGGCCTGGTTGGCGGCATTCCTGCCGGACGACTACTACGAGAACTACCGGCGCTACCGCTGGGACCTCACGCTGCGGCGCGACTACCAGCGGGCCGCGTTCGAGGCCGGGTGGATACAACCGACGTGGCCGCGCGAGCAGGGCGGCCGGTCGCTGGGCCTGCGCGATGCGATGGAGGTGCGGCTGGAAGGGGCGATGCGCTCGGCGCCCAAGCTGCCCAACATCGCCGGCCCCAACGTCGCCGCGCCCGGCATCCGTCAGTTCGGCACGCCCGCCCAGATCGAGCGCCTGCTCGTTCCCCTGCTGCGCGGCGACGAATGGTGGGCGCTGGGCATGTCCGAGCCGGAGGCCGGGTCGGACTTCGCCGGCCTGCGCACCCGCGCCGAACGCGACAACGACGTGTTCCGGGTCAACGGCCACAAGATCTGGACCACCCAGGCGCACGAGTCGCGATGGTGCACCCTGTACGCCCGCACCGATCCGGACGCGCCGAAACACCGCGGCATCTCCTGCCTGATCCTCGACCTGCACTCGCCCGGGGTGCGCATCGAACCCATCCGGATGGCGTCGATCTCCGACGAGACGTTCTGCGAGGTCTTCCTCGACGACGTCGCGGTGCCCGCGGAAAACCTGCTGGGGCCGCTCAACGGCGGCTGGAACGTCGCGCTGGGGTCGCTGCAGCACGAGCGCCAGATGATCTGGATCATGAACTGGGTCGAGATCAAGCGCGGCCTCGACTCGGTCCGCGGCACCCGTGACGACGACATCTACGCCGAGCTCGGCTCGCTGCTCGCCGACGCCGAGGCGCTGCGCGCCACCGGCTACCGCGCGCTGGGCAACGAACTGGCGGGACGGCCCAGCCCGGAGGCGGACATCCTGAAACTGCTCGGATCGGTTACCCTGCAACGCGTTTGGGAACTCGGCGCCGCCGCGGCGGGCCCGCGTTCCGCGGGTGACCCGGACCTGCTCTTCGAACGCCAGGATGCGCTGGCGGCGACCATCTACGGCGGGACGTCGGAGGTTCAGCGCAACATCATCGCCGAGCGGCTGCTCGGGCTGCCGAAGGGATGACCAACATGGACTATGACCTCGGCGACGATGCCGGCCAACTGCGAAACCACCTGCGGGAGCTGATCGCCAACCACATCCCCGCCGACTTTCTGGGCGCCTGCACCGAGAACCCGCAGGATCTGGCAACCACCGAAACGTTCTGCAAGCTGCTGGCCTCCGAGGGCCTGCTGGCGCTGGCCTGGCCGAAAGAGCATGGCGGCGGCGGCGGTTCGGTGTGGCAGCAGACGGTGCTGCGCGAGGAGATGTGGGCGCAGCACGAGCCTCGCGGCCCGCAGTACATGGGCATCAACTGGGTCGGCCCGGCACTCATGCGCTACGGGACCGCGGAGCAGAAGGCCAAGCACCTGGCGGCCATCGCCTCCGGGGACGTGATCTGGTGCCAGGGCTTTTCGGAGCCCGAGGCCGGGACCGACCTCGCCTCGCTGCGCACCCGCGCCGTGCGCGACGGCGACGGCTGGCGCATCACCGGCCAGAAGGTGTGGACGTCGTACGCGCAGATGGCATCCTGGTGCGTGCTGGCGGCGTGCACGGACCCCGAGGCCCCAAAACCCAAGCGGCTCACCCTTTTTCTGATCCCGATGGACCGGCCCGGTTTCACCGTCCGGCCGATCGGTTCGATGCTGGGCCCGCACCACCTCAACGAGATGTTCCTCGACGACGTGCCGGCGTTCCCCGGCGACGTCCTGGGCGAGGTGGGCGACGGCTGGCGGGTGATGCGCGAGGCGCTGGCGTTCGAGCGGGTGGGCATCGCGCGCTATGCGCGCTGCGAATCGCTGCTGGAGCGGATGCGCGCCGAACTCGGCGACGACTGGAACGGGCTGCCCGAATCGATTCGCACCCGCTGGGTGCGGGCGCTCGTCGACCTGCGGGTGGCCCGGATGCTGGCCTACCGGGCGGTGTCGCTGCAGGACGATCCGGCGGCGGGCGCGGCCGCCAGCGCCGCCCGGATCGCCACCACGACCTGCGACCAGCAGGTCGCCGAGCTGCTGTTCGACGTGCTGGGCCCGACGGCGCTGGACAGCGGCAGCTCCGCACCCCTGCACGGGGCGATCGAAGACCATTGGCGTTACGCGCAGGCGGCCACCGTGGCGTCGGGCACGATCGAAGTGCAGAAGATGCTGGTGGCGCGGGACGTATTGGGAGGGCACCGGTGAAAACCGATCTGCCACAAGACATCAGCGACTTCGCGGCCGTCGCCGCCAAGCGGCTCACCCGGTTGGGCGGGCCGCCGGCAGCGCTGCGCGCCGAGGCCGACGACCAGGTTCGGCGGTCGGCGCGCGCGGCCCTGAGCGAGGTCGGCGCGTTCGAGCTCGAGGTCCGCTCGTCGGCCGACGACCTGTTGGCCGCCGCGGTGCTCTGCCAGTCCGCCGGCGCGACGGCGCTGCCCTACCCTGTCGTCGAGGAGCTGCTGGCGATCGACGGCGCCCGGCTGGCCCTGGTCAACCCGGCGGCGCCGCGCATCGATCACGGCGACCTGCCCGGCGACTGGATCGCCGCCGACGTGGACGGCAACCGCTACCACCCGCGGTCCGGGTCGCGCACCAACGCCAAATTGGGGCCGTTCCTGGTGCCGGCCACGCTGAGCGCACCCGATGGAACCGTCCCGGCCGCCGACGTTAACCTTCATCTCGTGCTGGGATCATGGCGGATTCTGGGAGCAGTGCAGCAATCGCTGCAGATCGTCACCGAACACGTGCGCGCCCGCGTCCAGTTCGGCAAGCCGCTGGCGGACTTCCAGGCGGTCAGGTTCGCCGTCGCGGATGCCGCCGTCGCGGTGCGCGGGCTGCACGAGCTCGCCAAATTCACCGTCTCCCGCCCGGAATCGGCGGCACCGCAAGTCCGTTCGGCCGACGCGCTCGTCCTTCGGCTCAAGGCGGCCGACACCGCGCGGCAGGTGCTGCGCACGTCTCATCAGTTGCTCGGCGCCCTGGGCTTTTGCGACGAGTCCGACGTCAGCGTGCTCGACCGGCACACCCAGCCGCTGATCCGGTTGCCGCTGAGCACCGAGGAACTGGCGCTGCGGCTCATCCCCGGCGTGCCCGACGGCTCGCTGGAGACACTGTTCAGCCAGCCCGTCTCGGCATGAGCACCCAACCCGTCGCGCCCTCGGCCACGCCGAACCCGTTGGAGGACGGCATCCCGTTCGGCACCAAGCTGGCGCAGCTGGCCGCCGAACGGCGCGACGACCCGGCGGTGACCGTCGTCGCGCTCGACGGCCGCGCGCAATCGCTGACCTTCGGCGAACTCGACGCGCGCGCGAACCAATGGGGACGGGCGTTGGCCGGCGCTGGCGCCGAGACGGGTTCCCTTGTGGCACTGGCCATCCCGAACTCGCAGCACCTGGTGCTGGCCGCGCTGGGCTGCTGGAAGATCGGCGCGGTTCCCGTCCCCATGCACTGGGATCTGCCCGATTGGGAGCGCGACCGGGTGCGCGACGTGATCGAACCCGCGGTCGTCGTCGACGAGAGGAGCCGGTGGGAGTTGGATGCGCACGCGGCCCGCGAATCCGATGGCCCGCTGCCCGAGGCCGTTTCCCCCAACGCCAACGGGATCTGCAGCAGCGGTTCGACCGGCGTGCCGAAGGTGATCCTCAGCCTGGCGCCGTCGCTGTGGACGCCGCAGCACGGCGAGCCGTTCCTGTCGAACTGGACACCGGTCCCCCAGCCCCAGACGATCATGGTGCCCGCCCCGATGTATCACACCAACGGCTTCGCCACCTTTCTGTTCCTGCTCGCGGGCGACCACCTGGTGGTGCTCGAAAAGTTCGATGCCGCACTGGTTCTCGACGTGATCGAGCGCTACCGGATCACCAACTTCACGGCCACGCCCACCATGCTGTCGCGCATCGCGTCCCGGCCCGACGTCCGGCAGCGCGACCTGTCCAGCGTCGTGTTCATCCTGCAGGGCGCCGCCGTGATGCCGCCGTCGCTGATGCAGACCTGGTTCGAGCTGCTGGGCCCCGAGCGGATCGTGACGGCGTACGGCATGACCGAGAACCTTGGCCTCACCGCGCTGCGCGGCGACGAGTGGCTCGCCCATCCGGGCAGCGTCGGCCGCGGCTTTCGCGACACCGAGATCCGGATCCTGGACGCCGACAAGAAACCGGTCGGCTCCGGCGAGCACGGAGAGGTCTATCTGCGCGCGCCGATGAGCGCGGGATCCCGCTATCTGGGCGGGGCGCCGCCGCTGCCGTCGACCGACGACGGCTTCGTCTCCGCGGGCGACATGGGTTACCTGGACGACGACGGCTACCTCTACATCGTCGACCGCCGCGTCGACATGATCGTCACGGGCGGCGCCAATGTCTTTCCCGCGGAGGTGGAGTCGGCACTGGCGGGCCACCCGGGCATTGCCGACGTCGTGGTCATCGGTCTCTCCGATCCGCAGTGGGGCCGTCGGGTCCACGCCGTGGTGCAACTCGCCGACGGGCATGACAAGCTCACCGACCAACAGGTGATCGAGTACGCCAAAAGCCGGCTCGCCCACTACAAAGCCCCCAAGACCGTCGAGTTCGTCGACGCGATTCCCCGCACCGCGGCGACCAAGGTCAATCGCTCGGCGATGATCGCGGCCCGGGGCGGCTAATCCGGCCTTCTCGGCGGGAATTCGGCGCGCTGCGCAATGGCATCGCGATAGGAGTACACCCGATTAGAGACCGTCCCTAGCACCGCAATGGTGCGGCCGCCACGCCCGTACGCCGCGAGGAACTCCCATGTATCGGGATCGCCTTCGATAACTTCGAGCGCATCGTAATCGGTAGGTACACCGAGCATTTGCATCTTGACGTGATATTGATCGGACCAGAAATATGGCACGCCGACGTACGCCTCCGCGTCGTCCGGCCCCGTCAATAGCGTCCGGGCGGCGAATGCGCCCTGACGTCCGGCATCGTCCCAGTGCTCGGTCCGCAGGTGCCGTTCGTACAGCGGATGAAACCAGCGCGCGACATCGCCGGCGGCGACGACGTCGGTGCCGCCCTCGACCGCTCCGGTGGCATCACAGACCACGCCGTCGTCCACAGGCAATCCCGAGCCCTCGAGCCAATCGGTGGCAGGAGTCACGCCCAGTCCGATGACGACGAGATCAGCCGGAACCTGTGATCCATCGGTGAGCCGAACCGCCTCCACGCGGCCGTTGCCGACGAACGCGTCGACGCCCACGCCGACCCGTAAGTCCACTCCATGGTCGCGGTGCAGGTCCGCCCAGCGAGGTGCCAACTCGCCGCCCAAGGCGGCCAGTAGTGGACTGGTGGCCTTCTCGATGAGCACCACGTCCAGGCCCAACGAGCGGCAACTCGCGGCGACCTCGGCACCGATGAATCCGCCGCCGACCACCACGACCCGGGGCCGCGAGCCCAACCGCTGGCGGATCGCCAGGCAATCCTCGACCGTGCGCAGCACGAACACACCGTCGGGAACCGGGCCCGGCCATTGGCGCGGGACCGCCCCGCTGGCAATCACCAGCCCGTCGAATCGCACTGCCAGATCCTGGTTTTCGTCGCGCACGTGGACCACACGCGCGGCCATGTCCAACTTGAGCGCCGATGCCCCTCGCACCACACGCGCCTCGAAGTCGAACTGCGGCGCCAGGTCGACACCGGCGCGGTGCACCTCGCCGGTAAGCAACTTCTTCGACAGCGGCGGGCGATGGTAGGGGGCTTGCCGCTCGGATCCCACGATGGTCAGCGCACCGTCGTAGCCCTCTTGCCGCAAGGTCTCTGCCGCCCGCGTGCCTGCCACGCCCGCACCGACCACGACCACGTCATTCAGCTGACGACTCGGCATTGGCTCACTCCTCCACCTTGATCGCCTGCGTCGGGCAAGACACCTCCGCACCTATCAGCTGCTGGCGCAACTCCGCGGGCGGCTCGTCCTGGAGCAAGTGGAGCCCGTCTTCTCGCACGTCGAACACCTCATGGCAAATGCTCATGCAGACGCCGTTGCCGTCGCAGGTGTCCAGATCCACCGAAACCTTCATCGAACCTCAGCCCTTTCCGCCGCTACGCCGGAAACCCCGCGGGAACCATCGGGTCCGCCCGACTTCGCCTGGGAACGCGCCCGCTCCCGTGCCGCCTTCGCCACCGGCGAGTAGTTCAGGTAGTCGACCGCCATCTGGGTGGACGCCTCGTCGTTGGGATGGTGGCTGGGCCGCAGATACCGAACCGGCGTCGTCACCATGAGCTTCCATGGGCCCGGCAACCGGTACTCGCGCGCGGCCCACAGCCAGTCCCGCCAGCGCCACTTTTGGTCGATGGTCGGGTCGTGAGCCATCAGGTTGCGGGCACCCGCGACCCACCAGGCGACGAACAACGGCGTGGTGAAGAACATCGAGAACGCCCTGATCCAGTAGTTGCCGCTGACGTGTTGGAAGACGTCGTACACCAGCGAGCGGTGCTCGACCTCTTCGGCGCCGTGCCAGCGCAGCAGGTCGAGCATCATCGGGTCGGCCTTCGCGTAGTCCAGGCCTCGGTTCGAAAGCACCCACTGGCCCAACATCGCGGTGTAATGCTCCAGCGCGGCCACATCGGCCAGCCGTCGATACAGCCACCACCGTTTCATCGCGGGCGGAAACCACTTCGGGGCATCACCCAGCGTCATCGACAACACTCTCCCGAGCCGGTCTGTGTACGGCTTGGTATCGATGCCCTGCTCGGCCAGGTGGTCCAACACGACCTGGTGCGCCCAGGCGTGCCAGGACTCCTGCTGGATGAACGGCTTGATGGCCGCCTCCAACTCGGGGTCATCGACCAGCGACGACGCCTCGAGGACGGCCTTGATGAAGTGCCGCTCACCCTCGGGAAGCAGCAGATGCAGGACGTTGATCATGTGGGTCGAGAACGGGTCGCCGGGCACCCAGTGCAGCGGTGTGTCCGACCAATCGAAACGGACCATCCGCCGATACTTCGGGTGTCCTTCCTGGTGAAGTTGGACCTCTGGCATGAGAAGCTCCTCCCGCCGACGAAGCGCCTCCGCCGGTTCCTTCGTTGCCTCGAAACGAACAATCAAGCCACCAGCGAAGCGAACGGCGCTGCGCCGCGGAACAACTGTTCACCCAAGGGCGTACCCGCCCGAGTGGCGGGTTATTCGTACCGTCGGTACTGCTTTCCTGAGAGTTCACTGATCGCGGCGCGGGGCGGATATGGACTACCCCAGCGAATCACGAGACGCCGGACTCGATTTCACGCATGCGCTTGAGCGCCAACTTCGCCAATCGCAGCGACAACGTCGGGGAGAGCCGCTCCAGGTACCAAAACACCTTCCACCATGCCGGCACCACAATGATCGCGTCTCCCCGCAGCACGGCGCGCAGGGCGCGCTCGGCGAATTTTTCCGGTGCCATGGGGCGCAACCGCTCCCAAGACTTGAGGATGTCCTCGTCGTTGACGTCGGCCATACCGACTCGTCCGTACTTGCCGCCCGTGAGGATCGGGGTCCGGATCGCGCCCGGACACAGCACCGACACTTGGACCCCGTGGCCCTCGGCCTCCACCCGCAACGCCTTCGAGATTCCGACGACCGCGTGTTTGGTGGCGGTGTAGCTGACCGTGCCGGGAGAGGCAATGAGACCGGCCATCGACGCCGTGTTCACGATGTGCCCGGAGTGCTGCCGGATCATGATCGGGTAGGCCGCTTGAATGCCGTGGGCCACACCGCGCAGGTTCACGTCGAAGACGTCGTTCCAGTCGTCGAGCGTGTACGAATCAGCCTCGCCTCCGACGCCGATGCCGGCATTGTTGAACAGGTAGTCGATCCGCCCGGATTGCTGTACCGCCTCGGCCACCGCGCGTTCGAACGACGGGTAGTGGCGCACGTCGAGCTCGATCGCATGCACCCTTGCGCCGCCGCGGTCGAGGCGTCGTGCCAGCTCCTGCGCCAGTGCGATCTGACGATCGGCGATCCAGACCTCGGCGCCCCCGTTGAACAGCTCGGTGGTCAACGCGGCGCCGATGCCGGACGCGCCGCCGGTAACGAATGCGATTTTCCCGGACACCGTCGCCGCCATGGCGGAAGGATATTCGCATTCCACCTTCGCGGATATGTCACAACGCGCGGTAACCTCATTCTCATGACCGACCCCAGCGTTGAAACCGAGGTGACGCGCGGCGACCGCTTCATCAAGACCGCCGTCGCGATACTGGGCGAAACCGGGCGCACCGACTTCACCGTGCAGGAGGTCGTCGCGCGCTCCAAGACCTCGTTGCGGGCCTTCTACCAGCATTTCAGCAGCAAGGACGAGCTGCTGCTGGCGCTCTTCGACAGGACCATCGCGCAATCGGCCGAGGCGTGGCGCGCCGAGACCACCGGCCTGGACAGCACCGCCGCGCTCAAGCTGGTGATCGACCGCGTCAGCCAACAGCCCGAATCGAGCACCCAGGACAGCCTGAACCGGGCGCTGAGCCTCTACAACCAGCACCTGGCCGAGACCCGACCCCGCGAATACGCCCGCGTGCTGTCCCCGTTGCATCAACTGATCCGCGACATCGTCGGGCAGGGCATCACCGAGGGCGTGTTCAACCCGGGGCTCGACGTCGGCGCCGCCGCCGCGATCGTCATGCAGACGATCGTGGGTGCGCAGCGATTGCATTGGCTGGGCAGCGAATTGAACGGAACACCGATCGACGCCGGCCAGCTGTATGACTTCTGCAGCCGCGCCCTGGGCATCCGGGAGACCGACGAGGAGTCGGGCGCGCCGTCGCTGTCGGAGCTGTTCGCGCAGATCGGCATGCGGCCGGGCTCGCGCGAGGGCGAATTCGCCATGACGATGCCGGTCAGCCCGCAGGTGGTCAACACCTCCGGCGCGCTGCAGGGCGGCTTGATTGCGACGCTCGTGGACGTGGCCGGAGGACAGTTCGGGCTGGAATACCTGCAACCGGGCACCACGATGACGACCGCGGACCTGTTCGTCCGCTACCTGCGGCCGATCCGGCAGGGCTCGGCGTTCGCGGTGCCCCGGATGCTGCGGTCCGGGCGCCGGTCGATGGTCATGCAGGTCGACATTTACGGCGACGGCGATGAACTCCTCGCCACGGCGACGGTGAACTTCGCCGTGATCGAGGGAGCGACACCGAAGCTTCCCGCCTGGCCCGACGCCTAGGCCGAGCTGCCGGGTACACGTTGTTGCGCAATGGTGGTAACGTCATTACCACAAGTTGAGAATCAAGACTTCTGCAAGGAGATCGCCGTGCCTTCTCGCGAACTTCCGTTCCCCGTGTTCGACGCCGACAACCACATGTACGAGCCGCAGGAGGCGCTGACCAAGCACCTCCCGGACAACCGCAAGAACGTCATCGACTACGTGCAGGTCCGCGGCCGCACCAAGATCGTGGTGCGCGGCCACATCAGCGAGTACATCCCCAACCCGACGTTCGAGAAGGTGGCCCGCCCGGGCGCCCAGGAGGACTACTTCCGCCACGGCGCGCAGGGCAAGTCCTACCGCGAGATCCTGGGCGAGCCGATGAAGGCCATCCCGGCCTTCCGCGAACCGGGCCCGCGGCTCGAGGTCATGGACGAGCTCGGCATCGACTACGCGCTGATGTTCCCCACCCTGGCCAGCCTGGTCGAGGAGCGCATGAAGGACGACCCGGAGATGACCCACGACGTCATCCACGCGCTCAACCAGTGGATGTACGAGACGTGGTCGTTCAACTACCAGGACCGGATCTTCGCCACGCCGGTGATCACCCTGCCCATCGTCGAGCGCGCGCTCGAAGAGCTGGAATGGGTCTTGGAGCGCGGCGCACGCACCGTGCTGGTGCGTCCGGCGCCGGTGCCGGGCTACAAGGGCAGCCGGTCGTTCGGTCTCGAGGAGTTCGACCCGTTCTGGCAGGCCTGCATCAAGGCCGAGCTGCCGGTCTCGATGCACGCCTCGGACAGCGGTTACTCCGAGTTCGCCAACGTGTGGGAGCCCGGCGACGAGTTCCTGCCGTTCAAGCCGACCGCCTTCCGCAGCCTGGTGATGGGCCACCGGCCGATCATCGACGCGATGGGCGCGCTGGTCTGCCACGGCGCGCTGTCCCGCAACCCGGAGCTGCGAATCCTGTCGATCGAGAACGGCGCCGACTGGGTGCCGGACCTGTTCAAGGGCCTCAAGGGCGTCTACAAGAAGATGCCGCAGTCGTTCAGCGAGGACCCCATCGAGGCGTTCAAGCGATGCGTGTACATCACCCCGTTCTGGGAGGACCGGTTCACCGAGATCGTCAAGATGGTGGGCACCGACCGGGTGCTGTTCGGATCCGACTGGCCGCACCCCGAGGGCCTGAAGGACCCCATCTCCTTCGTCGACGAGCTCACCGACTTCGAGCAGGACGACGTCGCCAAGATCATGGGCGGCAACCTGATGAAGCTGATGAAGGTCTCCAAGCCGGCCAAGAAGCCCGTGTCCGCCTAAACCTGCTGAGCAGACGCAAAAGTCCCCATTTCGCCCCGAAATGAGGGGCTTTTGCGTCTGCTCGCCCATAGGGTGACCGCCTCCCACACGCGGAGGCGGGCGCATTTTCGTATGCCCTGGTCAGCGGGCCCGGCTATAGACGGGCCCGCCCGCGTTGCTATAGAAAAGAATCCACGCATCACCACGGTTTCGAACATTGACGGGCATCCATCGCGGCCTCACCAGGCGGCCGACTAGGAGTGCACGATGAACCTGGCTCCCGCGGAGTCCTCCCCCACCCAGGTCATGTTGAGCCCCCGTCTGCTGTCGGAGCTCGGCGATCCGCACAGCACGTTGCGGGCGACGACGCAGCGCAGCGGGCCGGTCGTGATCGTCCGCGCGGGCGGTGAGGTCGACGCCTCCAACGAGCACATCTGGCAGCGGCTGGTCGGCGAGGCGGCGGCGGTGGCCGGCCGCCCCGGTCCGTTCGTCGTCGACGTCAACGGCCTCGGCTTCATGGCTTGCTGCGCGTTCGCCGTTTTGGCCGCCGAATCGGAGCGGTGCCGTCGTCGCGGCGTCGAGCTTCGCCTGGTGAGCGGCGACCCGAGCGTCGCCCGGGTGGTCGAAGCGTGCCATCTCGGCGACGTTTTGCCGCTGCACCCCAGCACGGACGCCGCGCTGTCCACCACGGTTCGTTAGCAAACCGATGCAGCGTTCGCTTGCCCGATTTTGGCCCGGTCCGTAGAGGAGGAACGGCCACATGGTCGCCGAAAAGGATTGGGACACAACGGTCGGGGCCGCCGAAGACGTGCGCCGGGTTTTCGAAAACGTGCCCGCGCTGCTCGTCGGCCTACAGGGCCCCGACCATCGCTTCGTGGCCGTCAACGCCGCCTACCGCGCCTTCAATCCGACCGGCAACCCGGTGGGAAAGCTTGCGCGGGAAGTCTTCCCGGAGCTGGAGGGCCAGCAGGTCTACCAGATGTTCGACCGGGTGTACCAGACGGGTGAGCCGCAATCCGGCAGCGAGTGGCGACTGCAGACCGACTACGACGGCTCGGGAATCCAGGAGCGGTTCTTCGACTTCGTCGTCACTCCCCGCCGCGGCGAGGACGGTTCGATCGAGGGCGTGCAGCTCGTCTTCGAGGATGTCACCGGCCGGGTGCGGGCGCGGCTGGCCGCCGAGACGCGCATGGCCGAGCTGTCCGAGCGGTTCCGCAACGTCCGCGACTCCGCCATCGTCATGCAGGAGGCGTTGCTGGCCCCGTCCGTGCCCGTCGTCCCCGGCGCCGACATCACCGCGCAGTACCTCGTCGCCGCCGAGGACACCGCGGCCGGCGGCGACTGGTTCGACGCGGTGGCCCTCGGGGATCGGCTGGTTCTCATCGTGGGCGACGTCGTCGGCCACGGCGTCGAGGCCGCGGCGGTGATGTCGCAATTGCGCACCGCGCTCCGGATGCAGATCCTGGCGGGCCGCACCATCGCCGAGGCGCTCGACGCCGTGGACCGCTTTCACGAGCACGTGCCGGGATCGAATTCGGCCACCATCTGCGTCGGTTCGCTCGACCACGCCACCGGGAACTTTCAGTACTGCACCGCGGGGCACCCGCCGCCGCTGCTGGTGAGCGCCGACGCGGACGCCCGATACGCGGAACCGTCGGGCGGCGGCCCGCTGGGCAGCGGAACGGGATTTCCGGTGCGCACCGAGATCCTCGACGTCGGCGACTCGGTCCTGCTGTATTCCGACGGCCTCATCGAACGTCCCGGCCGCCCGCTGGTCGCCAGCACCGCGGAATTCGCCGAACTGGCCGCCAACATCGCCGGCGGCAGCGGCGGCTTCGTCATCGATGCCGGAATGCGGCCGATCGACCGAATCTGTTCGGAGACACTCGAATTGCTGCTCCGGTCATCGGGTTACAGCGACGACGTCACGCTCCTTGCGGCGCAACGCCGTACGCCGCCGCCACCGCTGCAGATGACCGTGGATGCGACGGTGCACGCCGCACGCGCCGTCCGCTCCCGGCTTCGCGAGTGGCTGTTGGAGGTCGGCGCCGACGCCGACGACGTCTCCGACGTGGTGCACGCGATGTCGGAGTTCGTCGAGAACGCCGTCGAACACGGCTATGCCACCGAGGTTTCCGACGGCGTTGTCGTCGAGGCGTACCTGGCCGGGGACGGCAACCTGCATGCCTCGGTCAGCGACCGCGGAAATTGGAAGGACCACCGCGAAGGCGAACAGGGCCGCGGGCGCGGACTCGCGATGGCCGAAGGCCTGGTGTCCCAGGCGACCGTCACGCATGGCCCCGACGGCACGACCGCGAGCCTGACGCACCTATTGTCACGACCGGCGAACGTCGTCACCGACGCGATTGTCGGCCGCGCGAACCACCAGCGGTCGGCCGACTCCGAATTCGTCTCCATGGTCGACGAGCCGGGCCACATCGTCGTCAGCGGAGACGTCGATGCCCACACCGCGTCCATTCTGGACCGCCAGATTGCGGTCGAAAGCCGTTCCGGCGTAGCGTCTTTGACGATCGATCTGAGCGCGGTCACCCACTTGGGTTCGGCGGGCATCAGCGCGCTGGCCGCCGCGCGAGAGCGTGCGCGCCGCCAGGGTGGCGACTGTGTGCTGGTGGCCCCACCCGGAAGCCCGGCGCACCACGTCCTGTCGCTGGTCCAGATGCCCGTCGTGAGCGGCGACGCCGAGAACGTGTTCGCCGAGGACTGACTCAGCGCGCCCCGCCGTGGCGCACCTGGTTGAACGGCACCCCGCGGTCGGCGGCGTACTCTCGCGGAAAGCCCAGCACCCGTTCGCCGATGACGTTGCGGGCCATTTCCGTTGTGCCGCCGCCGATCGCGACGTTCTGCCGCGACAGATAGCGCAGCCCGGCCTGTAGCCCTTCGCCGATTTCGCCCACCACGCCGGCGGCCCCCGCGATCGCCAGCGCGGTGTCCATTTCCAGGGTCACGGTCTCGGCGTGGAACAGCCGGATGAGCGTGCCGGCGGCCGGGGGCAGCACCCCGTCGCGGACGTTGCGGTACACGTGATCGATCAGCTGTTCGGCCACCGCGCGGTGCACCAGTGCCCGGCCGGCCATCTCGTGCACGCGTTCGCTGTCGGCCTGGCCCGTCTTCTCGGCGAGCTCGGCATAGTCGACCGGGGTCGTGTGGCCTCCCTCGTGGCCGGCGCCGCTGGCGAACTCCGAGCCCTGCCCGACCGCCCGACGTTCGTGATAGAGCTGCCGCGACGCCACCGCCCAGCCGCCGTTGACCTCCCCGACGACGGCGTCGTCGCCGACGTCGACCCCGTCGAGGAACTCCTCACAGAATTCGGTGGAGCCGCTCAGCATGGTGATGCGCCGCAACGTGATTCCCGGGTGGGCGATCGGCACCAGGAACATCGTCAGGCCCTCGTGCTTGGGCACATCCCAGTCGGTGCGGGCCAGGCACAGCCCGTAGTCGGCGGCGAACGCGCTGGTGCTCCAGGTCTTGGCGCCGTTGAGCACCCAGCGGTCGCCCTGCCGTTCGGCCCGGGTGAGGACACCGGCGAGGTCCGACCCGCCGCTGGGCTCGGACAACAGCTGCACCAGAACCTCGTCGCCACGCAGCGCGGCGGCGATGTGCCGGCGCTTCTGCTCTTCGCTGCCCATGTCGAGCAGCGTGGCGCAGCAGATGGTGAACGTCGGCGTGTTGAGGATCAACGGCATCTCGTAGTTGACCGATTCCTCGTCGAACGCCTTCTGGTATTCGTAATCCAAACCCAGACCGCCGTACTCGCGGGGAAAGCAGATGCCGGCGAATCCGCCTTCGTAGAGCCGCTTTTGGAGTTCGCGGGCCCGCAGCCAGGAGCGTTCGTCGTCGCGCGGGGCGGCCGGCGGGGAGTCGGGGTCGATGGCGGGCATGTTGTCCGCCAACCACGCCCGGGCCCGGGTGGCGAACTCCGCGACGGATTCCGCGGATGCCCTGCGTTGCGCGGTCATCTCGCCGAACGACCCGCGCTCTCGGCGTGGTACACGCTGAGGTTGTGTTCCTCCGGAGTGCCGAACATGGAGCGGTACAACGCGACTCGCCTCAGGTACAGGTGCAGGTCGTGCTCCCAGGTGACGCCGATGCCGCCGTGCATCTGCACGCAGCCCTGAACGATGCGCCCGGCCATCTCCCCGACGTAGGACTTGGCGATGCTGGCCGACAGGCCGGCCGTGGCTGAGCGCGCGCCCACGTCGGCGACCGCCGCGGCCGTGGTGGCGCGGCACGCTTCCAGCCACAGCTTCATGTCGGCGAACCCGTGTTTGAGCGCCTGGTATGACGCCAGCGGACGCCCGAAGGTGTGCCGGTCGAGGGCCCACTTGACGGTGAAGTCGAACACCGTCTGCAGGATGCCGACCACCTCGGCGCACTGCAGCACCTGGGCGATCTGGCTCTGCCGCCTGATCAGTGCCGGGGTTTCGGCGGCGCTGCCCACCGCCGCCGACGGCTCGACGACCACACCGTCGAACTGCACCCGCGCGTATTGCTTGACCAGGTCGACGGACTGCTGCGGCACCACGGTGACGCCCGGTGCGTCCGTCGGGACCAGGAACTGGCGGATCTCGTCACTGTTTGAGCCGCATCGCGCGACCACCAGCAGCAACCCGCTCTGCGCGCCGGCCTCGACACGGTCCTTGGTTCCCTCGATGCGATAGCCGGACTCGGTTGGGGTGGCCATCACCGCCGACTCCAGCGGCGCCCAGCCCCGGCCGGGCTCGGAAACCGCCCAGGAGGCCACCGTGTCGCCCGACATCAACGACTCGATGGTGGCGGCGTGGCTTTGCCGGTCGGCGCAGTCGGCGAGCGCCGCGAGCACGACGCTGACCGGGTACAGCGGGCCGGGCGCGACCGTCTTGCCGAGTTGTTCGGCGACCATGGCCAGATCCGCGACGCCGCTGCCGGACACGCTGCCGCCGCCGAGCTCCTCGGGAACCAGCAGACCCGTCCACCCGAGTTCGGCGGCCCGCCGCCACCATGCAGGATCAAAGGACGCACCCGCCGCGTGCAGCTCCCGGACGTGCCGCAGCGGCGCTTCTTTCTGCAGAAAGGATTGGGTTGTCGAGGCGAAGAGTATCTTTTCGGGAGAGTCGACGGCGGTCATGGTGCCGACGGGGCCTTCCTGGGCATTCGGTCGCCGCTGCCAGGGATGCACGGTGGAAAGTGTGGGTGGATGATCATCCGCCTAATCGGTCCTCGTCGGAGTTCGCTGGAGACTCTGATGCTATCAATGAGCAATACAGTAAGAGATACCGGAGTCCAGTCGATAATGATGCTGACCAGCGGTGAGCGCGATGCCTAAGGCGAGGAAACCGCCGGAGGAATCGGCCACGTCGAAAGCCGACGCGATGGCGCTGCTCGAGGAGGCCGAGGCCGAGGCCGCCGAGGCCGAAGCGCTGGCGGCCGCCGCGCGCGCCCGCGCCCGCGCCGCCCGGCTGCGCCGCGAGGCGCTGGCCGAGGCGGAGGCGGAGTCCGAGACCGAGGCCCCGGCGGAGGCCGAGACGACTGCCGCGGCCGGCGAGGAGGAAACCCCGGACGCCGACGCGGCGGTCGAAGAAACGGAGGAAGTTTCCGACGAGACCGCCGAGGCCCCGGCGCCGGAGTCCAGGCTGGCCAGGTGGCGGCGCCGGCTGCCGTCGCTGTCCGTGACCTGGAAGGCGGCCGCGATCATCCTGATCGTCTGCTTCGCCGGGGCCAGCGGATACATGGCCTGGAAACACAATGACGCCACCCAGCGCGAGCAGCGCGCCGCGAGGTTCATCGCCGGGGCCAGGCAGGGCATCGTCAACATGACCTCGTTGGACTTCAAGAAGGCCAAGGACGATGTCCAGCGGGTGATCGACAGCTCCACCGGGCAGTTCCGGGACGATTTCCAGCAGCGCGCAAAGGATTTCGCGACGGTCGTCGAGCAGTCCAAGGTGGTCACCGAGGGAACGGTCAACGCCGCGGCCCTGGAAAACATGGACGACCACTCCGCGCAGGTGCTGGTGGCCGCGACCTCGAAGATCACCAATTCCGCAGGCGCCAAGGATGAACAGCGCGTGTGGCGGTTCCGGGTGACCGTGACCGAAGACGGCGGGCAGTACAAGATGTCGAAAGTCGACTTCGTGCTATGACAGAGCGCGACGACACCGAAACCGTCGAGGCCGAAAGGCCCGCCGAGCGAGAATCTTCCGCGCGCGGCGCCGGCCCGGCACGCCTGCTGCGCAAGGCGAAACTCTTTCCGGCGATTCTGATCGTGCTGCTGCTGATCTCCGGCGGCTCGGCGGCATGGCTGTACTTCATGCAGTACAAGCACGACCAGCAGACCAGCCCCGATGTGGCCCGGGCGGTGGTCAGCGCGGCATCGGACGGAACGGTCGCGATGCTGTCCTATTCACCCGAGTCGCTCGACAAGGACTTCGCCACCGCCAAGTCACACCTGTCCGGGGACTTCCTGAACTATTACAACCAGTTCACTCAGGACATCGTGGCTCCGGCGGCCAAGCAGAAGTCGCTGAAAACCACGGCTCACGTCATGGGGGCCGCGCTGCAGGAGCTGCATCCGGATTCGGCGGTGGTTCTGGTCTTCGTCGACCAGAGCACCACGAGCAAGGACAGGCCCGACCCGTCGCTGGATGCCAGCAACGTGCGGGTGAGCATGACGCGGGTCAACAACCACTGGCTGATAAGCAAATTCGAACCGATCTAACGACCGCCCCTACATGGCGAACACGCGGCGCAGCGTCTGCGCGTGCAGGGCCCGGTTCTCTTGGGAGACAATCCAATCCGGGACCAGCGAGTCGAAGCCGTTGAAGGTCGCCGCGATGACGTGCAACTCGGTGTGAACATAGGCGTGTAACAGCCGGTTGGCGTAGTCGATCGCCTCGTCGCGGCACGGGTCGATCTCGGAGCAGCTGATGAAGGTGGGCGGCAGGCCCTCCAGGTTCGCCCGATGCGCCGGGACGTGTTGGCCGTTGGCGGAGGCGTGACCGAGGTAGTGGTTCCATGCCCGGCTCACCGCGGGACCGTTCAGCCCCGGCGTGCGCTGGAATTCGCGCCGCGACTGGGTGGCGTCGGAGTCGAGCATCGGCTGGTGCAGGATCTGCACCAGGATCTGTGGGCCTTCGTCATCGAACATGCGCTGGGTCAGGCCCGCGACCAGCGCCGCGCCGGCGTCGCGGCCCATCACCGCGATGCGGCCGACGTCGACGTTCAGCTCGGCGCAGTTGCGGATCGCGTAGTAGAAGCCCGCCTCGACGTCGTCCAACGCCGCCGGGCAAGGGTTTTCCGGCGCCAGCCGGTAGTCGACCGATACCAGCAGGCATCCCGCGTCCCTGGCCAGCTCCACGCATCGCGCGTGGTCGGTGTCGAGGTTTCCGGTCACGAACCCGCCCCCGTGGGCGTACACCACAAGGGGCGCCCCCGAAGCGCCGTCCGAGGGACCGCGGTACAAACGGACGTTGAGCCGCGCGCCGCCCGGACCGGCGATCGATCGCGACTCGACGGCCACGCCGGCGGTGTCGACCGCCGCGGCGCGCTCGGCGGCCAACCGGTCGGCGCGTTCCCGCTCGGCGGGCAGCGTCTCGGCCTGGAATTCGACGATGCCCGACTCGATCGCCGCCTCGCGCAGCACCGGGTCGATGCGGTTAAGGCCTTGCGGCCGCGTCAGATCCGTTTGCGTCATACCCTCTCGACTTCCGCGCTCATCCTCCGGGCCCGGCACAGGGCCGCCCTTCAAGGTAGACCTACGGCGGCCGGTCCGGCCACCGACTCACCGTTCCCCGGGAAGGGCCCTGACGGTCGCGGGCAGCCCGTACAGCGCGGTGGCGTTGCCACGCATGATCCGCTCGCGCTGGTCGGCGGGAAATCGGTTGATCGCGTACGTCGGGGCGTCGTAGCTCCAGTGGGGATAGTCCGTGGAGAACATCAGGTTGTCGCCCAGGTCCATCATCTCCAGGTACTCGCGGAACTGCACGACGTCGGTGTCCTCGAGCGGCTGGGTGGTGAACCGAACGTGTTCGCGCACATAGTCCGACGGGCGGCGACGCACGTGCGGGAGGTCACCGCGGCGGGCCTCCCAGATGCGGTCCATCCGCGACATCACCGGCATCGCCCAGGTGAAGCCGCCCTCGACGAACACCACCCGCAGGTCGGGGTGGCGATCGAACGCGCCGTCGAACACCAGGCTCATCAGGTGCGAGACGTACAGCAGCGGCCAGGACGCGAAGAAGTCATGCCAGTGCGCGGGGTTGCCGACCGGATAGATCGGGATCAACTCGAAGGGCGTCTGCCCCATCAGGTGCGTGGCCACCGGCAACCCGTTGCGCGACGCGGCCTCGTAGAGCGGGTCGAAATGCGGATTGCCGAAAGGGATTCCGCGGGTCTGCGGCGTCATCAGCACCTGCGCCATGTAGGGATGTCCCGCCCACCGCTCGACCTCGCGGGCCGCCTGCTCGGGCGTTTGCGCGCTGACGCTGATCGAACCGCGCCACCGGCCGTGCCAGTTGTGCTTGTCGAGCCAGACGTCGGCGAGCCAGTCGTTGTAGGCCGACTTCAGCACGTGCTCGGCCTGCGGCAGCTGCGCGTCGCACATCGGCTCCAGCGTCGCGATGCTGACGCCGGCGTCGAGCAGCAACTGCTTGGCGGCGAAATCCGGGTCGCTGCCGGCGAATCCACCGTTCGGCGGGGCCGCGTCGAGGCGCAGCGACATGGTCTTGTACGAGTCCGGGGTGTCGTAGAAATGCGGCACCGGGGTGACCGCGTTGCCGGTCGGCCAGATCTTGTCCACCCATTCGGCCGGCGCGTAGGACTTGAGCACGTCGGCCGAGACGGGCAGCGGGTGGACATCGGTGTCGACGATGGTGACGGCGATTTCGTCCGTTTGACCGGTCGACGAGTCGACTCGCTCGATCGTCGTCATGGCACACGCTCCTCGATCCCGTAGAGCTCACTGGCATTTCGCCACAGCACCTTGTCGCGCTGGACGGCGTCGAGCCCCGCTAGCTCAGAAGCCATCACGTCCGGGGACGTGGTCGACCAGTGCGGGTAACTCGATCCGTACATCAGGAGGTCGGACTTGTTGCTGAAATCCATCCACCGCCGCATCGACCCGGTGTCGACCGGACCGTCGAACGCCGACGAGCAGAACCGGACGTGGCCGGGCAGGTACTCGCTGGGATAGCGGTCCACCCACGGCGTCTGGTCGCGCATCGACAGCCAGAAGGTGTCCAGCCGCCACATCAGCGGGGTGAGGATGTCGTAGCCGCCGTCGGCGAACACGAACTTCAGGCCCGGGTGCCGGCCGAACACGCCCTCGACGATGAGCGTGGCCAGGTGCACGAAGTAGTTCAGCGGCATGAACGCCGCGTATCCGGGGTAGGTGTGCGCGTGCCCGGCGAAGGTGGGCGGATAGTCGACGCCGTTGCCTCCGTTGATGTGCACCGCGACGGGCAGCGCGTGCGCGGCGGCGGCCTCCCAGATGGGCTCGAACATTGGCTTGCCGTACGGCTCGCGCGACTGCATCGGGACGCCGACCTGCACCAGCTTGGGGTGCGCGGCGAGGCGCTCGATCTCGGCGACGGCGCCCTTGGGGTCCTCGGGGTTGACGCGGATGGTGCCCAGAAAACGGTCGGTGGCGTCGGGTTCCAGCCACCGCTCGAGCAGCCAGTCGTTGACCGCGGCGCAGATCCTGCTGTTGAGCAGGTAATCGGCGATGTTTCCGCGGGTCAGCGGGTTCAGGATGGCGTAGTCGACGCCCATGTCATCGAACAGATGCCGGCCGACGGTCTCGGGGTCCGATCCCGGGTAGCGCTCTCCGTACAGGTCCTGCCGGTAATCGCCGCCCGGCGCCTGGTACCACTGCTGCTCGACGTCGGGGATCGACCGCAGCTTGTGGGCGTCGGGGAGGTAGCGCCGGATCTCGGCGTTGTTGCGGAAGTGCGGTTGCACGTTGGCATCGATGATCATGCAGTGAGATACACCTCCCCGTCGGCGACATCGACCCGGTAGGTCCGGACGCGGCGCCGCGGATCGGCCACGTTTTGACCGGTGGTGACGTCGAATTCCCAATTGTGCCAAGGACATCGGACGATCTGCCCGTCCCGCACCCGGCGCAACCCGTCGGGAGACTCGGGGGCCGGCTCGTTGGTGCCGCCGATCAGGCCCAGGCACAGCGGCGCGCCCTCGTGCGAGCAGTAGTTGGCGATCGCATACAGCACGCCGCGCACGTTGTACACGCCCACGCCGAACTTCCCGGCGTCGACCAGCTTCATCGCGCCGGGCGGCAGCTCGTCGAGGGAGCACACGAATCGCCGCGTGGGCACTGCCGAATCACCGCCTCCTCGACCTGCCAGGGTCAATACTGTGCCCGTTACGGTAACCACCACAAGCCGTTGGGCTTCGTTGCTATTTATACTATGATAGCGATATTCCCCTCGATCCAAACCCGCCATATCGGCTGTTCAGGAGGAGCGCTGATGACGCTCAGCACCGACCCCGGCGGCCAGGCCGTCACCCTCGACTTCACCGGCGAAACCAGCCCGTACCCGTTCTTCGAGTACATGAGGCGCACCGACCCGGTGTGGCACGGCGCCCTGGCCGACCACTCACAGATGCCCGAGGAACTCCGGCCGGCCGACGAGTGGGTGCTGTTCGGTTACGACGACCTGTTCCAGGCGTTCCGCGACGACCGCATCTTCAGCTCGCACAAATACGACGAGACCATCGGTTTAGTCATGGGCCACACCATCCTCGCGATGGGCGGCAAGGAACATCACGACCACCGCAACCTGGTGGCCAAGGCCTTTCGCGCCACCGCGCTGGAGCGCTGGGAGCCGTCGGTCATCGGACCGGTCTGCGATCGGCTGGTCGACGAGATCAAGCA
Source organism: Mycobacterium sp. 663a-19 (assembly GCF_035616495.1). Taxonomy (NCBI): domain Bacteria; kingdom Bacillati; phylum Actinomycetota; class Actinomycetes; order Mycobacteriales; family Mycobacteriaceae; genus Mycobacterium; species Mycobacterium sp. 663a-19. Next base: position 109,848 of record NZ_JAPJAV010000003.1, read on the forward strand.
CGACGGTCAGGCCGACCTGGTCAGGGCGGTGACGTTCGAGTTCCCCACCCGGATCATCGCCACGCTGCTCGGACTGCCCCGCGAGGATCTCGACCTCTTCCGGCGACTGTCGCTGGACCTCATCTCGATTCCGACCGACATCGAGGCGGGGCTGAACGCGGCGAACGAGTTGCACGGCTACTTCCTCAACCAGGTCGAGCAGCGGCGCCGCAAACTCACCGACGACATCATCGGCGACCTCGTCGCGGCCGAGATCGACGGCGAGAAGCTGTCCGACGAGGCGATCATCGCGTTCCTGCGCCTGCTGCTGCCCGCCGGGCTCGAGACCACCTATCGGTCGTCGGGCAACCTGCTGTACCTGCTGCTCACCCACCCCGAGCAGCTGGCGATGGTCGCCCGGGACCGATCACTGATCCCCAGCGCGATCGAAGAGGGCCTGCGCTACGAAACCCCGCTGACCATGGTGATGCGGACGACGACCGAAGAAATCGAAATCGGCGGCAAGGCAATCCCGGCCGACGCGCAGATCGACATGTGCATGGGCTCGGCCAACCGCGACGAGAGCCGCTGGACCGACCCGAACACGTTCGACATTCGCCGGCCGCGGCAGGCCCACATCGCGTTCGCCGGTGGGATCCACATGTGCCTCGGGATGCACCTGGCGCGGCTGGAAACGCGGGTCATGCTCAACAGCCTGTTCGACCGGGTCGAGGACTTGGCGCTGGTGCCCGACGACGGAACCGGTGTGGAGTCCAAGATCGTCGGGCTCACCTTCCGGTCGCCCAACAAACTTCCCGTCACCTTCCGCCCGGCCGCATGAAAACCCGAGGTGCCATCCTCCACGACGTCGGAGGGCCTTGGTCCGTCGAGGAATTCGAGCTCGATCCGCCGAGGGCCGGCGAGGTTCTGGTGGAGATGGCCGCCGCCGGGCTGTGCCACTCCGACGACCACATCCTCAAGGGCGACATGTCGGCGCCCAACGAGGTGATGCGATCGCTCGGGCTGCCAACGATGTTCCCGACGGTCGGCGGCCACGAAGGCTCCGGGACGGTTCGGGAAGTCGGGGACGGAGTCACCGACTTCGCCGTCGGCGACCACGTGGTGATGTCCTTCGTCGCCGTGTGCGGGAAGTGCCGCTGGTGCGCGAGCGGCATGGAATACATCTGCGACGTCGGCATGGGCACCATGATCCCGGGCATGCCCACCGACGGCACGTTCCGCCATCACACCAGCGATGGCCGGCCGCTCGGGCATCTGGCGAAGGTGGGAGCCTTCGCCGAACACACTGTGGTAGCGCAGAGTTCGCTGGTCAAGATCGAACCGCACCTGGCGCTGGCACCCAGCGCGCTGCTGTCGTGCGCGATTCCCACCGGCTTCGGCTCGGTGATGAACCGCTCCAACATGCGACCGGGCGACACCGTCGTCGTGATCGGCGTCGGCGGCATCGGAACGGGCGCGATCCAGGGCGCCCGGGTCGGCGGTGCCGCGCAGATCGTCGCCGTCGATCCGGTTGACTTCAAACAGAAATCGGCCCTGCAGTTCGGCGCGACGCACAGCGCCGCAACGGTCGCCGAGGCGCTGGACCTGGTCCGGGACCTGACCTACGGGGTCATGGCCGACGCCGTCGTGGTCTCGCCGTCACTGATCACCGCCGACGACGTGCGCGATGCGGTGAAGCTCACCCGCAAGGGCGGAACCTGCGTGCTCACCGGCATGACCTCGCAGTTGACCCGGTCGGTCAACATCGACCTGCAGGAGTTCATCCTGATGAACAAGACGCTCGCCGGCACCATATTCGGCTCCTGCAACCCGAAGTCGGACATCTCCCGGCTGGCCAGGCTCTACCACACCGGGCAGCTGCAGCTCGACGAGATGATCACCAGGCGTTACCGGCTCGACGAGATCAACGACGCCTACGACGACCTGCTCAACGGCAAGATCATCAGGGGCATCATCGATTTCGGGATCGGCTGACGCTACTTCCCCGGCGAGCAGACGCAAAAGCCCCCAATTTCGGTGCGAAATGGGGGCTTTTGCGTCTGCTCGCCGGGGGGTTACCGCTGAATCCGCTGCAGCTGGCCGTAGGCGTCGATCGGGCTGTGCAGCGCCAGGCCGCCGTCGGCGTGCACGATTTGTCCTGTCACCCAAGGCAATTCGAGGACACCCACGATGGCCCCGGCCACGTCGGCGGCGTCACCCACGCCGCCCAACGCCGTCCGTTCGGACAGGGCGTCCACCCAGCCGGGGAGCCGTTCGGCGTCGGTCAGCATCGGGGTCCGGGTGACGCCGGGGCCCACCGCGTTGACCCGTATTCCGTGACCGCCCCACTCCGCGGCGGCCACCCTCACCAGCATGTCCACCCCGGCCTTCGACACGCAGTAGGCGCCCATGTCGCGGTCGGCGAGGGTGCCGCTGATGCTGGACACCGCGACGATCGAGCCGCTCACCCTGGCGTCGATCATGGCCCGGGCGGCGGCCCGGATGGTCAGCCAGGTGCCGGTGAGGTTCACCGCCAGCACCCGGTCCCATTCGGCCGGCGACTGTTCGAGCAGCATGCCCGACGCGCCGATTCCGGCGCAGGTGACGATTCGGGTCGGCGCACCGTGCTCGCGCACCGTTCGTTGCATCGCCGCCGCCACCGCGTCGGGATCGCTGACGTCGCAAGCGATGTCGCCGCCGGAGATGTCCCACACCACGACGTCGTGTCCCACCTCGCGCAGCCGTGCGGTGACCTCGCGCCCGATCCCGGAGGCGCCCCCGGTCACCAGGGCCGTCATCGCGCGGGCCCGATCAGCTCGACGAGCACGAGTCCTCCCTTCCTCCCTGGCCCAGCTTGGCCAGGGTGCGATCCCAGAGCTCGCGCGCGAGCCGCGGATCGTAGGCCGCGCGGTTGGCTTTCGCGATCTTGTGCTTCGAGTAGTACTCGCCGGACGTCCAGTCGACGCCCGGGGTGCTCGACGCCAGCCAGACCAGCTGATCGGCGCCCTGGTCGGCGCTCAGGGTGAGCCGTGCGACCGGGGTGTGCCGCATGAACCGCAGGAATCGTGAACCCGACGCATCACCGAAGTTGGTGTTGACGTTGCCCGGGTGAAACGTTGCGGCCGACAGACCGTCGGCCTGATAGCGCCGGTGCAATTCTCTGGTGAACATGACGACGGCCAGTTTGGTGAGGGCATAGGCGACGCTGGGGTGGCGTTCGGCCGTTCTCTCCAGGTCGGAGATCCGCACCCGGCGAAGCAGTTTCTGCGACGAGCTGGTCGTGTTGACGACGGTGGCGCGCGACGCGACGAGCACCTCCATCAACTGCGTGGTGAGCAGGAACGGCGCCAGATAGTTGACCTGGAAGGTGATCTCGTGACCGTCTACGGTGTCGTGCATCTTGGTGAACATGCCGCCGGCATTGTTGGCCAGCACGTCGATGCGCGGGTACTGCGCGCGAATCTTGTCCGCGAGGGTCCGCACCTGGGACAAGTCGGCGAAGTCGGCCACGAAGCGGTCCGCGCCCAGTTCGGCGGCCACCGCGGCGGTCTTGGTTTCCGACCGCCCCACCACGACGACCTGGCCGCCGGTGCGGCTGAGACGGCGAGCCGCCGCGGCGCCGATGCCGTCGCTGGCGCCCGTGATGACGATCGTCCTGCGCGTCACTGCCGTCGGGTCAGGCCAGCGAGTAGCGGACCGGCAGGTGCTTGAGGCCGCCGACGAACGTTGTGGCGACCAGCTCCGGATCACCGGTCAGCTCAATGGATTTGAGCCTGGGCAACAGCTCAGAGAAGAAGCTGCTGACCTCCATGCGGGCCAGGGCCGCGCCCATGCAGAAGTGCACGCCGTAGCCGAAGGCCAGGTGCTTGTTGGGGTCGCGCCCGACGTCGAAGCGGAACGGATCGTCGAACACGTCCTCGTCGCGATTGCCCGACACGTAGGACAGCAGCACCGAGTCGCCCGCGGCGATGGGCACTCCGCGCACGACGGTGTCCTTGGCGGCGGTGCGCATGAACTCCTTGACCGGGGTGACCCAGCGGATCATCTCCTCGGTGGCCAGGGGCATCAACTCCGGGTTGTCGCGCAGCCGCTGCAGCTGGTCCGGGTTCTCGATGAGCGCCTGCAGGCCCCCGGAGATGGTGGCGCTGGTGGTGTCGTGGCCGGCGGTGGCGACGATGAGATAGTAAGAGACGGTGTCGATGTCCGACAGCGGTTCGCCGTCGACGCGGGCGTTGGCGATCGCCGAGGCGAGGTCCTCGGTCGGGTGCTCGCGGCGCGACGCGGTGACACCGTTGAAGTACTGGAACATGTCCAGCAACGCGGGCAGCTGATCCTCGTTGGTGCTGCCGCGCTTGAATTCGGAGTCGTCGCTGCCGAACAGCTCCTGGGTCAGCTTGAGCATGCGGGGAAAGTCGGCCTCCGGCAGCCCCAGCAGCGACATGATCACGTAGAGCGGGTAATTGACGGCGACCTGCTGAACGAAGTCGCACTCGGGGCTCGCGGCCATCATCTTGTCGACGTAGACCTTTGCCAGTTCGTCGACGCGAACCTTCAACGCCCGCATCGCCTTCGGGCGAAACCAGTCGGAGCCGATCGCGCGCACCACCCGGTGCTGCGGGTCGTCCATGTGGATCAGCGTGCGCACCCCCGCGGCGGCCTGCATCTCGTCGCCCTCGGCGGTGGTCAGGACCGGGCGCGGCCAGTTGGTGAACAGCATGTTCTCGCGTTCGATGTCCATGATGTCGGCGTGCTTGGTGATCGCCCAGAACGGCCGGTAGTTCGGCACGTCGACCCACGACACCGGCGCGCTGGCGCGCAGGTGCGCCAGCGCGGCGTGCAGCCGCGGCTCGTCGGTGTAGGCCAGCGGGTCCGCCAGCAGCCTGGCGGCCTCGTCCATCGTCGTTGTGCTCACTCGCGAAACCCTTTCAGTGCGGCGGTGATACAGGACTGCGACGCGGTTAGAAAGATCGGCAGGACCCGGTCGACGGCGCCCTCGCAACGGTCCCTGAGGGCGGTTGCGATGGTGTCGACCGGGCCGACGACGGCGAAGGCCGCCAGCATGTCGTCGTCGATGAGCGAGCCCATCGCGTCCCACTCCCCCGCCAGGGACAGGCGGTGCAGCTCGGGTTGCAGCTCGCCCCAGCCGTGCAGCTCCAGCACCCTCCGGTACGCCGGCGTCGATCCGTAGAAGGCGATCTGCTTGCGCACCGCGGCGGTGGCGGCCGCCAGCGCGGCGTCGTCGCCGCCGGTGGCTATCAGCACCTCGGCCGACACCTCGAAGTCGGCGCCGTCGCGGCCGGCGCGCTGCATGCCGCGCCGCAGCGCGGGCAGCGTCACCTCGTCCAGGTAGCGCTTGGAAACCATCGGGTGACCGAGGTGGCCGTCGGCGACCTCGCCGCACATCTCGGTCATCGTTTCGCCGACGGCCGCGAGGAAGACCTTCGGCGGCGGATGGGGCTGCGGCTCGGGGGTGAACATCGGGGTCATGATCTTGTGGGTGTAGAAGTCGCCCTCGAAGCGCAGCTTGGTGCCGTCCCGCCAGGCGGACCAGATCGCGTGCAGCGCGGAGACGAATTCGCGCATCCGGCGGGCCGGGTGGCTCCACGGCATGCTGAACCGCTTCTCGATGTGCGGCTGGATCTGGGTGCCCAGCCCGAGGATGAAACGGCCCTTCGAGTACGCCTGCAGGTCCCAGCCGATGTTGGCGACGATCATCGGGTTGCGCGCGAACGCCACCGCGATGTTGGTGCCGAGCTCGAGGCGCGACGTGTGCTCCGCGGCGAGCAGCAGCGGCAGAAACGGGTCGTGGCTGGTTTCGGCGGTCCAGCCGCCGTCATACCCGCGCTGTTCCAGGGCGGCGGCCGCGTCGGCCACATCGGCAAGCCGGTTGGGGATGCCCCCGTCGATCTTGAGGCGGGCGGCGTCGGCCATGCGGGTAACTTTACAGTAAGCAATCCAGTATGTGACCCTGCTGATCTAGCTGCGCGACCGAAGCCGCACGAGGGTAGGACGGAAGCATGACAAAACCGCCGGACTGGGCGGAGACGCTCGAGGATCTCGATCGCCGCCGTCAGCATGCGTTGGCCATGGGCGGGCCGGAGCGGCTCGACAAGCACCGCGGCAAGGGCAAGCTCGACGCCCGCGCGCGAATCGAGCGGCTGCTGGACCCCGGCACGTTTCGCGAGCTCGGCATCCTGGTCGGCGGTGAGATCGCGGCCGACGCGCTCGTGGTGGGCTCCGGGTTGATCAACGGCTCGCCGGTGATGCTGGGCGCCGAGGACTTCACCACGATGGCCGGCAGCATCGGGCCAGGCGGCAACTCCAAGCGCTACCGCATCGCCGAACTGGCACTGCGCGACAAGATTCCGCTGGTGATGCTGCTCGAGGGCGCGGGCTTTCGCCCCACCGGCGGGCACTACGGCCGCACCCCGACCGACCTGCTCGCCCAGGCGCAGTGCTCGGGCCGGGTCCCGACCGTGGCCGCCGTGCTCGGCCCGTCGGCCGGGCACGGCGCGCTGGTGGCCCCGGTGTGCGACTTCCGGATCATGAGCGCCCAGGGCGCGATCTTCACCGCCGGGCCGCCCGTCGTCAAAGAGTCGACGGGAGAAGACATTTCGAAGGAGGACCTGGGCGGGCCGGACGTCGCCCTGCCCAGCGGGGTGATCCACAACGTCGCCGAGGACGACGAGGCCGTGCTCGACGACATCCGCCGCTACCTGTCGTACTTCCCGCCCAGCGCCTGGTCGTACCCGCCGTCGCTGCCCGCCTCCGAGGCCGCCGGGCTGCGGGGCACGCCGGAGCTGCTCGACATCGTCTCCCGCGACAACCGCCGCGTCTACGACATGCGCGCGGTGCTCGACGTGATCTTCGACAGCCCGGACTGGTTCGAGGTCCAGCCGCGGTTCGGCAAGTCGATCATCTGCGCGCTGGCCCATCTCGGCGGCCACCCGGTCGCGGTGGTGGCCAACCAGCCCCAGGTGCTCGCCGGGTCGATCGACGCCGACGCCGCGGACAAGGCGGCGCACTTCATCATGGTGGCCGACTCGTTTCACCTGCCGATCGTCTTCCTCGCCGACAACCCCGGCATGCTGCCCGGCAGCCGGTCGGAGCGCAGCGGCGTGCTGCGGGCCGGCGCGCGCATGTTCGCCGCCCAGACTGCGGCGACGACCCTGAAGCTGCACCTCACGCTGCGCAAGGCGTACGGGTTCGGCTCGATGGTCATGTCGCTGCTGGGATTCGACCACCAGGTCGCGACGTTCGCCTACCCCGGCGCGACGATGGGCGCCATGAGCGCGGCGGCGCTGAGCCGGGCGTCGCACGCCGGCGAGGACCTGTCCGCCAAGCTGCGCAACGCGGAGCTGCAGGCGTCGTATCGGTCGGCCGAGCACATGGGCTTCGACGAGCTCATCGACCCCCGCGAGACCCGGGACGCGTTGCTGGCGTCCCTGCTTCGCGGCCTGTCCAGCCGGCAGGCCGCCGCCGAGCCGGTGAGCCGAACCGTCATCATGCCGTAGGTTCTGCGGCGAGCAGACGCAAAAGCTCCCGAAATACGGCGTTTTTAGGTGCTTTTGCGTCTGCTCGCCCTATATGCCGCGACCACCGGCTCGAGCTCGTCGGGTGTCGCCCCGTGCAGGATCACCGCGTCGGCGCCGTAGTCGAATTCCTTGCGGATGCGATCCACGCACTGCCGGGCGGACCCGGTGGCCGAGGGTTCCAGCCATTCGTCGGGTATCAGCGTCGCGATGTGCTCAATCTGCTCGGGTGTGGCCTTGTGATCGATCCCGCCCGCGATCGACGTCACCACCGGGTCTTCGCGGAAGCGTTGCAGCACAGCGGGATCCCAGTTGTTGGTGCGCACCATCAGGTCGCCGTACCCCTGTAGGTAGGTGGCCAGGCGCGCCACGGTCTTCTTCAGCCGCAACGGCTCGGGAAGGTGATCGCCGACCGTGGCGAAGCAGGACCAGACCCGCACGCTAGCGGGATCGCGGCCCGCCTTTTCCGCGGCGGCCTTCACCGTTTTGACGCAGCGCTGCAACGTCTCCGGCGTGAAGTAGGTGTGCAGGATGACGTCGTCGAAAACGCGGCCCCCGAGCGCGAGCGTGCGCGGCCCGAAGGCCACCAACGCCAGGCGAATGTCCTCGTCGAAGTCCGGGTCCAGAAACAGGATTGGGTACTTGCCCATCGGGCCGTCATGGTTGAAGATCACCTCGCCGCGCCAGAGCCGGCGCATGACCTGCGCCCAATCCTCCATCTGCGCGGTCGTCACCGCGGGGATGCCGAACGCCCCGTAGATCGCGGCGATGCCGCGCCCGATGCCCAGGGTGAAGCGGCCGCCGGAAAGTCGGTGCATGGTGGTGGCCCACGACCCGGTGATCAGCGGATGACGGGTGTTGTGATTGGTTGCGGCGGTGGCGATCTGCATCCGGGTGGTCACCGCGCAGGCGGCGCCGACGAGCGACGAGGCCTCCTTGACGTTCCAGCGCTCGGAGATGAACGCGGTGCCGAAGCCCAGCTCCTCGCCCCGGCGCGCCTCGTCCATCAGGGTCGCCGGCCCCTCGCCCCCGGCCCCGGCCAGCAGGTAGTAGCCCAATTCGTCGAGCGCGCGATCGCTCAATTCCAAACCCCTTGCCGGTAGCCGCAATTCCAGACCTCGGTGATCCTGCCGTCGACGACGCGGAACACCTCGATGCTTCCGACGTTGGTCTCGGTCCCGTCCTTGGTGGTCATCGCCGAGTCGTAGACGATCCCGACGTGCTCGCCGTCGTCGCCGGCGATCACGACGTTCAGGTCGAAGCGCAGCGCGTCGAACATCTCCCAGAGGTCCCTGACCCGGTCGACCGCCTGCTCGCGGGTCAGCGTGTGCGCCTCCCCCACCTCGTGCCGAATCACGGTGTCGGCGAACAACTCCCCGGCCAGGGCGAGATCGCGTTCGTTCCAGACCACCAGGTTGTACAGCTCGACCACCTCGCGGGCGGTGCGCGCGGCCGCGCTCACCGTGCCACCTCGCGCAGGAATCGCTCGGTGACCCGCTGCACCCGCCGGGAGAACACATGACCGACGTGGCCGCCGTCGTACCAGTACAGCTGGCCGTCCCAGCGTTCCTGCAGCGCGATCGCGGGCTCGCGCATCGCCATGCGGTCGTGCCACGCCCCGACGATGAGCCTGCGCTGCGGTGGTGGGGCCGGGTCGACGGCGAGCGGGTCGATCACGGAAGTCAGCTTCGAGACCTCCGGGGACCCCAACAGCTCCCGGAACCCGTTGCGGGACGGCCCCCACCGCCCCAGGTGCCGCGCGATCATCGCGTTGAGCCCGAGGATCGGGGTGTACAACGCAACCGCGTCGATCTCCCTCTCCAGATGGGAAACCAGCGCGGCGACGGGCGTGCCCATCGAAATCCCGGCCACCACAACGGCGCTGGCCTGCGGCTGCGCCCATCGCACCACGGCGCGCACCTCTGACACCGCGCGCATCATGCCGGCGACGTTGCCCAGCGGGTCCACGTCGGGGTAGGCGGGCCATTCGCGGCGCCGGCAACCGTGACCGGGCTGCACCGGCATCGCGACGTTGAAGCCCAGCTGGTGATGTATCCGGCCGATCCGGGACAGCACCAGGTCTTCCGTGCCGCCCTGACCGGCGCCGTGCACCCAGACGAGCCAGGGCCTCGGGCCGTCGCGGTGCCGACACACGTGCACCACCGCCCGCGCCGGGCCACCGAGCCCGTCGGCCTCCAGCGTCGTCGGCAGCTGCGGGTCGTGTTCGAATTTCATCCGCTCGTAGGCGAGCCCCGCGATGCGCCGCCGCCGTAACGACGTCACCCGCAACGGTTTCGGCTCGGCATGCGCGCGATCGATGCCCAGCTCCGACAGCTCCTGCGCCGCCGCGGTGCATGCATCAACCGGTCGCAGCGCAGCGGGGGCTCCGCCCAGCAGCGAAAAGCCGCTCAGGACAAGTTCGTCCAGCATGACCTCACCGAACTGGCGCAGCCCGCGCGGCGACGCCGGGGCCCAGCCGGTCGATTCCCGGAGGCCGGCCACCGTGCGCGGCAGCAGCATGCCCAATTCGCGGGCTACGAGACCCAAACCGTTCAATGCCTCAGCCGCCATCACCACTGAGCTTGAGGATGGTTCGGGTCAGGTGCAGGGTCTTGATCCGCCAGTCGCCGTCGCGCTTCTCGTAGGTCTCGTGATAGTGGCCGGCGCCGTGCAACTCGTGGCCGTCGCCGAAGACGATCCAGTCCTCCATCGCCCAGACGCCGGTTGCGGTGGTGGCCGAGGTCAGGGTGATCTCCGGGGTGTGGCAGTGGTGCATGGTGGCCGCGCCCTCGAGGCCGCCCAGCACCATCGGGACGAAGTTGTCGACACCCTCGAGCGGCGGCGCCGTCTGCGGGTCGGCCCCGCCCGTGGAGACCGCCATGTCGAGGTAGACCACCACGTCGGCGGCGAAGACGGAGCGCCAGCCCTCGATGTCTTTGGTGTCCAGAAACCGGCAGTAGCGAGCCTTGAGCGCCCGGATCGCTTCCAGCTCGTCAGCCGCTGTCGTCATCTCTCTCCTTGCCGCGCACCGACCGAACTGCTGAAATCTATACTGTAACGGCCTTAGTATCAACGACCACGGGAGGCGCCGGCGTGAAAGTGCCTTTCACCTGGAAGGTGACCGGGTGGTTCATGGTCGGGTGGTCGCCCGAATTCCCGGTCGGCGAGGTGCGCCCGCTGCACTACTTCGGCGAGGACCTGGTGGCCTATCGGGACGAGCACGGCGAACTGCACGTCCTCGAGGCGCACTGCAAGCACCTCGGCGCCCACATCGGCCACGGCGGCAAGGTGGTCGGCGACTGCGTCGAGTGCCCGTTCCACGGGTGGCGCTGGGGCCCCGACGGAACGAACCGATACATCCCCTACCAGCCGGACCGGCCCAACCGCGGGCTGCGGCTGCGGGTGTTTCCCGTCCGCGAGCAGTACGACTGCGTGTTCGTCTGGCATCAGCCCGACGGCAAGGAGCCGCAGTGGGAAATGCCGGACATCTTCCGAAAGTTCCCCCAGTTCGAGACCGACCCGGCCGCCTATTACCGGGCATATCCGGAGTTCTCCCGGCGCGCGGAGCGCGAACCGGTGCACCCGCAGATCGTCGCCGAGAACGCCCCCGACAGCGCGCATTTCGAGTACGTGCACCACGCCACCGTGACGCCCAGGGTGCTCGACTGGCGGATCGTCGACCACGAATGGCAATTCGTCGCGGGCTGGCCGGACGCGCGCAGCGACAACCCCGAGGATCTCGCGTTGCGGTTCCACAGCCACCTGTTCGGGCTGGGCGGGGCGATCAGCGCCTTCGAGGGTGCGCAGAATCATCGGCTGATCTTCACCTGCACGCCCGTCGACGACGAGTGTTCGGACCTGTTCTACTCGATCTGGTGGCCCCGGACTCCCGGCGACACCGCCGAGGTGCCCGACGGCAGGCTGCGCGAGCTCATCGAAAAACAGTTCCTGTCCACCGTGTTCGACGATCTGCAGATCTGGCGCTACCAGCGGTACGTCGAGCATCCGCCGCTTTCTAAGGTCGACGCGAAAGGCTATATGGCACTGCGTAAGTGGGCCACCCAGTTCTACGAAGTGCCGGCATGACGGCACTCGAGGACTTGGTGGCGCCCGGGCACACCGCGATCGTCACCCAGGAATGCCAGGGCGCGGTCGTCGGCCCGCACGCCGGGCTGGCGCAACTCGCCGAGGAGGCGCGCCGCGTCGCCCTCCCCAACATCGTGCGGCTGCTGCCGGCGGCGCGGGCGGCCGGCGTGCACGTCGTGCACTGCCTGGTGCAGCGGCGCCCCGACGGGCTCGGCTCCAACCACAACGCCAAGATTTTCGCGCTCGGATGCGGTGAAGTGGACATCGTCCCCGGCACGCCGGGAGCGGCCGTGCTTCCCGAATTGGGTCCCGAGCCAAACGATCTGGTGTTGAGCCGGTGGCACGGCGTCGGGCCGATGGGCGGCACCGACCTCGACGCGGTGCTGCGCAACCTCGGGGTGTCCACCATCGTGGTCGTCGGTGTTTCGCTGAACATCGCGATACCGAACGTGGTCATGGACGCGGTCAACGCCGCCTACCGCGTGGTCGTGCCCCGCGATGCCGTCGCCGGCATACCGACCGAGTACGGCGAGGCCGTCATCGCCAACACCCTGTCGCTGCTGGCGACCATCACCACGACCGACGACCTGCTGGGAGTATGGCAATGACCGACACCGCGACACAATTCACGGTGCCCGCCGTCGCGAAAGCCGTCGCGACCGCGATTCCCGATCGCGAGCTGGTGATCCAGGGCGAGCGGCGCTACAGCTACGCCCAGCTGATCGAGCGATCGAGCCGGCTCGCCGCATACCTGCACTCGCGGGGACTGGGATGTCACACGGAGCGCTCCGCGCTCGCCGGCCACGAGGTCGGCCAAGACCTGCTCGGCATCTACGCCTACAACGGAAACGAATTCGTCGAGGCGTTGCTCGGCGCCTTCGAGGCCCGGGTCGCGCCCTTCAACGTCAACTTCCGGTACGTGAAGAGCGAGCTGCAGTATCTGCTGGCGGACTCGGGGGCGACCGCGCTGATCTACCACTCCGCCTTCGCGCCCCGCGTGGCCGAGGTGCTTCCCGACCTGCCGCAGCTGCGCGTGCTGATTCAGATCGCCGACGACTCCGGCAACGACTTGGTTTACGGCGCAGTGGATTACGAGACCGTCATCGCATCCAGCCCGCCCTCGCCGCCGCCGGTGCAGCATTCGCCCGACGACCTGTACGTCCTGTACACCGGTGGCACCACGGGGATGCCGAAGGGTGTGCTGTGGCGCCAGCACGACATCTTCATGACGTCGTTCGGCGGTCGCAACCTGATGACCGGCGAGCCATTCGGCTCCGTTGACGAGATCACCGCGGGGGTCGTCGCGGGCCCCGGCGCCAAGCTGATGATCCTGCCGCCGCTGATCCACGGTGCTGCTCAGTGGAGCGTGATGATGGCGATCACGACAGGACAGTCCGTCGTCTTCGGCTCCGTCGTCGATCATTTGGACGCGGACGACGCGGTCCGCACGATCGAGCGCGAGCGGGTGTCCGTGGTGACCGTCGTGGGTGACGCGATGGCGCGACCTTTGGTGGACGCCATCGAGAAGGGCACCGCGGACGTGTCGTCGGTGGGCGTGGTCGCCAACGGCGGCGCGTTGCTGACCCCGTATGTGAAACAGCGCCTGATCGAGGCGCTGCCCAACGCGGTCGTCGTCGACGGAGTCGGATCCTCGGAGACCGGAGCCCAGATGCATCACCTGTCCGCATCGGGGGCCGTGTCGACCGGAACCTTCAACGCCGGACCGGACACCTTTGTCGCGGCCGAAGACCTGTCCGCGATCCTGCGGCCGGGTCACGACGGCATGGGCTGGCTGGCGCAGCGCGGCTTTGTTCCGTTGGGCTACAAGGGCGATGCGGCCAAGACCGCCGCGACGTTCCCGCTGATCGACGGCGTGCGCTACGCGGTCCCCGGCGACCGGGCCCGCCACCGCGCCGACGGCAGCATCGAGTTGCTGGGCCGTGACTCGGTGACGATCAATTCCGGCGGCGAGAAGATCTTCGTCGAGGAGGTAGAAACGGCGATCGCGTCGCATCCCGCGGTGGCCGACGTGGTGGTCGCCGGGCGGCCGAGCGAGCGGTGGGGGCAGGAGGTCGTCGCCGTCGTCGCGCTGGCCGAGGGCGCCGACGCCAGCGCCGACGAGTTGGTCGCGCACGCCGCCCAGTCGCTGGCGCGCTACAAACTCCCCAAGGCGATCGTGTTCCGCCCGGTCATCGAGCGCAGCCCGTCGGGCAAGGCCGACTACCGGTGGGCGCGCGAGCAGGCCGTGACCGGGTGAAGTACCAAGGCCGCGTCGCCGTCGTCACCGACCCATATTGTCTACTGTAAGAATTACAGTACGATCTTACGCATGGTGACGACCAACGCGCACACTGCCGCCCCCGCCGGCGACGAAACCGTCAGCCTGCGCGACCCCTACCCGTTCTTCGCCCACAAGCGCAGGCAGGGCGGCGTCTTCCGGGGCACCCTCATGGACTACTCGAAGACACCCGAGTCCCTGATGCCCAAACGGGAGTACTCCGCGATGTCGTTCAACGCGGTCAACACGGTGTTCCGCGACGGCCGGGTGTTCAGCTCGGAGCCCTACGACAAGACGATCGGGCTGTTCATGGGTCCCACCATCCTGGCGATGGAGGGCAAGAAGCATCGCGATCATCGCAACCTGGTGTCCGCGGCGTTCAAGTCGAAGGCGCTGGCCCGGTGGGAGCCCGCCATCGTGCGGCCGGTCTGCAACGCGTTGATCGACGAATTCATCGACGCCGGCCACGCCGACCTGGTCCGCAATTTCACGTTCGAGTTCCCGACCCGGGTCATCGCGCGACTGCTGGGTCTGCCCGACGAGGACCTGGGGATGTTCCACACCCGCGCCGTGGAGCTGATCAGCTATCACGTCAACTATGAACGGGCCTTCGAGGCGTCGGCGGTGCTCAAGGACTACTTCGTCGAGCAGATCGAGCAACGCAAATCCAAACCCACCGAGGACATCATCGGCGACCTCGTCACCGCCGAGATCGACGGCGAAAAGCTCAGCGACGAGGCCATCTACTCCTTCTTGCGCCTGCTGCTGCCGGCCGGGTTGGAGACCACCTACCGGTCCTCGGGAAACCTGCTGTATCTGCTCCTCACCCATCCCGACCAGTTCGCCGCGGTGCAGGCCGACCGCGGACTGATCCCCCAGGCCATCGAGGAGGGGCTGCGCTTCGAGACGCCGCTGACCACCGTGCAGCGGTTCACCACCGAGGACATCGAGGTGGAAGGTGTTGAGATTCCGGCGCGCTCGGTGATCGGCGTGTGCATCGGCTCGGCGAATCGCGACGAACAGCGTTGGGAGCGTTCGGAGGAATTCGACATCTTCCGCAAGCACATGCCGCACATCTCCTTCGCGGCCGGCGAGCACACGTGCCTGGGCCTGCACCTGGCGCGGCTGGAAACCCGCGTGGCACTGGAATGCCTGCTGAATCGGTTGACCAACGTCAACCTGCTCACCGATGACGATCCACACATCCACGGGCAGCCCTTCCGTTCGCCGACCGCGCTTCCGGTGACGTTCGACGCGAAGTAGGGTCCGGGAATGGTCAAGGTAATGGAGGGCTTTCGGGTCCTCGAGCTGGCGCAGTTCACGTTCGTCCCGGCGGCGGGGGCCATCCTCGCCGACTGGGGCGCCGACGTCATCAAGGTGGAGCACCCGCTGCGCGGCGACACCCAGCGCGGCTTCCTCAACATGGGTGGCATCCAAGTCGACCCGGACCGGCATCCGCTGATGGAGCATCCCAACCGGGGCAAGCGCAGCGTCGGCATCGACGTGTCGACGCCGGGCGGCCAGGAGGTGATCTACGAACTGGCCAAGGCCTCGGATGTGTTCCTCACCAATTACATGCCGGCGCAACGGCAGAAGCACAAGTTCGACGTCGAACACATCCGCGCGGTGAACCCCGACATCGTGTATGCGCGGGGTTCGGCGTACGGCGACAAGGGCGCCGAGCGCGACGTCGGCGGCTACGACGGGACCGCGTTTTGGACGCGCAGCGGCATCGGGTACGCGCTGACACCAGAGGAGCTGGGCGGCGCACTGGGACAAGGCATTCCCGCGTTCGGCGATTCCATCGGCGGCATGTTCATCGCCGGCGGCATCTCGGCCGCATTGCTGCACCGCGAGCGCACCGGCGAGGCCCTCGAGCTGGATGTGTCGCTGCTGAGCACGGCCTGGTGGGCGGCGGGCGCCAGCGTGACGCAGGGCATGGAGACCGGCGAGGTCATGCGCACGTTCATGCCGGGCTCCGCTGCCGCGATGTCGGTGAACCCCTTCATGGGCAACTACGAGACCTCCGACGGCGGCACGATCAACCTGTGCATCATCAGCCCGACCGGGTTGATCCGCGACACCTTCGAGCACCTCGGCATCCCCGAGGCCGCCGACGATCCCCGTTTTTCGGAGGTGCTGCCGTTGATCCAGAACGCAGCAGCTGCCGCCGAACTGATCGCGAAGGCCTTCGCCGCCAAGCCCTTTGAGTACTGGCGCCAGCACCTGAAATCGATGAAGGGCCAGTGGGCGCCGTTCCAGAGCCTGCTCGACCTGGCCGACGACGAGCAGGCCATCGCCAACGACATGATCAGCGAGGTCGAGCTCGCCAGCGGCGGCGCACCGTTCAAGGTCGTGCGCGGTCCGGTGCAGTTCAACCACGAGCCGCTGGTGACCACCAGGGCGCCGCAGGCCTCCGAGCACACCGAGGTCGTCCTGATGGAGCTGGGCATGGACTGGGATCGCATCGCCGAACTCAAGGAATCGGGAGCCATAGCGTGAATGACGTCGCCATCATCGGCGTGGGACTGCACCCGTTCGGCCGCTTCGAGGGCAAGTCCGCGATGCAGATGGGCGTCGACGCGATCCTCGCCGCGGTCGCCGACGCCGGCGTCGCGTGGCGGGACATTCAGTTCGCCACCGGCGGCAGCTGGACGGTGGCCAACCCCGACGCGATCGTCGGCATGGTCGGGCTCACCGGCATCCCGTTCACCAACGTGTTCAACGCGTGCGCGACTGCCGCCAGCGCGGTGAAGGCCTGCGCCGACGGGATCCGGTTGGGCGACTACGACATCGGCATCGCCATCGGGCTGGACAAGCACCCGCGCGGCGCGTTCACCGAGGATCCGGCGCTGGTGGGGATGCCGCGCTGGTACGCCGAGAACGGGCAGTATCTGACCACCAAGTTCTTCGGCATGAAGGCCAACCGCTACCTGCACGAGCACAACATCTCCGCCGAGACGCTGGCCAAGGTCGCCGCCAAGAACTTCCGCAACGGTTCGCTGAACCCGAATGCCTTCCGCCGCAAGCCGATCCCCGAGGATCAGATCCTGAACTCGCCGATGCTCAACTACCCGCTGACCCAGTACATGTTCTGCGCGCCCGACGAGGGCGCCGCCGCCGCGGTGATGTGCAGGGCCGATATCGCGCACCGCTACACCTCCAAGCCGGTATACCTGCGGGCGGTGGAGGTGCGCACGCGCCGCTACGGCGCCTACGAGGTCAACACCACCTTCGCCCCGGTCGACGAGGACGTTGCGCCGACCGTGTACGCCGCACAGGCCGCGTTCGAAAAGGCCGGCGTGGCACCGGAAGACGTCGACGTCATCCAGCTGCAGGACACCGACGCGGGCGCCGAGGTCATCCACATGGCCGAGTGCGGATTCTGCGCCCACGGCGATCAGCAGAAGCTGCTGGCCGACGGCGCCACCGAGATCGGCGGCGCGATGCCCGTCAACACCGACGGCGGGCTGATCGCCAACGGCGAGCCGATCGGCGCCTCCGGGCTGCGCCAGATCCACGAAATCGTCCGCCAACTCCGCGGCGAGGCGGGCGACCGCCAGGTTCCCGGCAATCCGACGGTGGGGTTCACCCAGCTGTACGGGGCGCCCGGCACCGCCGCGGCGACGGTGTTAACCACCTGACGTCGCCGAGCGTGAAACTGTTGCGACGACAAGCCGATTCCGTCGCAACAGCTTCACTTTCGGCGTCAGGAGGTTTTCGCGTAGGCCGGCTTGCCCAGCCCAAGCGCGTACTGGGCGATCATGTTTCGGAACACCTCCAGCGTGCCGCCGTAGATTCCCACCAGGGGAGCGAACCGGTAGGCGTATTCGGCGCTGCCGTCGTCGGCGGCCCCCTCGGCGCCGAACGGCAGGGCCGACGCGGCCCCGAGTATGTCCATCAGGTCGGGCGAGATGTCCCGCATCGTCTGCGCGATGGCGACGCGGCCGTAGATGTTCGGGGAGGAAAGTGCCGCCTCCAGTCGGGCGACGCTGCGGCCCAGCCGGTAGGCGACCGATCTGTCGTCGACGGGCCGGCGGCCGGCGGCGTCGGGCCGCGTCACCCGCGCCACGGCGTTGTCCACCGCCTCGGCCAGGGAACCGGCCTGGTGCATCATGATCGACGCGTCCTGCAGGCCGTCGGGCGCGGCGGCGACGGCGCCGTGCTCGGTGTTGAGCGGCTCGCGCAGCACGGTCCAGCCCGCGTTCACGTCGCCGAGCCGGTACTTGTCGTCGACGCGGACGTCGCTGTAGTAGACGATGTTCGTCCGGTCGCCGTCCACGGTGCGGATGCCCTGGATTTCGATGCCCGGGCTGTCCAGCGGCACCAGAAACATGGTCAGGCTCTTGTGTTTCGGCGCGCCCGGGGCGGTGTTGGTGATCAGGAAGACGTACTGGCAGTTGTGCGCGCCGGTGGTGAACATCTTGGAGCCGTTGATAACCCAGCCGGATCCGTCGCGCACCGCGCGGGTCTTGCAGGTGGCGACGTCGGAGCCGCCCTCGGGTTCGGTGTAGCCCAGACAGAGCCGGACCTCGCCGCTGAACACCTTCGGCAGCACCTCGTCGCGGACCTCCGGTGACCCGAACTTCGCCACCGAACGCGCCACCATCGCGGTGGTCCCCCACGTCACCCACGGCACATGCGCCCGGCGCTTCTCCAGCTCCCAGATGCGGCGCCGCACCCGGCTGAACCCGCCCTCGGATTCGGGCTTCCACTCCTTTTCCAGATAGCCCGCGGCGCCGAACTTCAGGTGCAGACCCTCGTCGAAGTTGTCGCCGGTCTCGCGGTCTCGTCGCCTGACCTCCTCGGTCATGTGGGTATCCAGAAAGCTCCGCGCCTCGTCGCGGAAGGCCCGATCCGCGTCGGACAGCTCGACCCGGGAGAAATCCATGTGTGGTCCCTGTCTACTCGGCGCTTTCGCGGGCGGTCACGAGTTCGGCGACCCGTTGGGCGGTCGCGCCCGGGTCGCCGGCCGCCAGCGGCCATCCCCTGGCCCGCACCAGATAGGCCGTCGCGGCGGCCTCCGACGAAACCCCAAGCCCGCCTTGGATGTGCACCGCCATGGTCGCGGCCTTGGCGGCCTCCTCGGCCATGAACACGAACGCCGACGGCGCCAGCTCGGGTCGTTCGTCGGACTCGTTGTCCAGGAACCAGGCGGCGCGCCGGGCGAGGTTGCGCCCGCCCTGGACGGTGATGGCCATGTTCGCCAGCGGGTGCGATATCGCCTGCAACGTCGAGATGGGTACGCCCAGTGTGTAGCGCGTCTTGGCGAACTCCGCGGCGATGGTCATGGTTTCCTCGACCAGGCCGACCAGCGCCGCCGCGGTCAGCAGCCGCCATTCGTCCAGCGCGCGTTGATAATTCGCCGTCGCGTCGGGGCCTTCGGCGATGACGGTCCGGCCGTCGGCGGCGGCGGGGTCCACCCAGGCCATCGGCAGCCGGCCGATGTTGTCGACCTTGGCCGGGCGGGTTCCGAACGTCAAGCGCACCACCTGGTCGCCGTCCCGGACGATGATGTGGTCGGCGATCGACCCGGTCGGTATCAGCCGGGCACCGGGTGCATCGTCGAGCCGCGCGTCGAGCGCGGCGAGCTGTTCGCCGTTGGCCACCCCGGTGGTCTCGGCGCCCAGCGCCCCCAGCCGGCCGAGCAGCCGCGCCGCGCACACGTGGTCGATCCACGGCACCGGCGCCAGCGACCGGCCGACCTCCTCGGCCACCAGGGTGAGGTCCACCAGCGTCGCCCCGTCACCGCCGCACGACTCCGGCAGCGCCATCGTGGTCGCACCCATCGCGCACAGCCGCTCCCACAGGCTCTTGTCGAAGCCGGAAGGCTCTGCGGCACGGACGGTTTCGATCGGGCAGTGGGTCTTGAAGAATTGCCGGTAGGCGTTCTGCAGGTCCACGTGGTCGTCGGACAGGCTGTAGTCCAGCCTGCGCAATTCGAAGCGGTCCATGGTCAGTGCTCCCGTCCGAAGAAGAAGTCCCGCGCGTTGTTGTGCAGGTAGTTGTCCAGGATGTCGGCCGGCAGGTCCAGCGCGCGGGCCTCGGGTATCACGCGGCGCATCCGCAGCACCGGCCAGTCGGACGCGTAGATCACCTTGTCGGGCCCGCGCGTGCGCATGTAGTGCAGCAGGCTTTCCGGCAGCCGCTTCGGCGACCACGCCGACGTCATCAACCGCAGGTTGGCGTACTTGAGCAGCAGCCGGATCGCGACGTCCCACCACGGGTCGGCGCCGTGGATCATGCACAGCTTGAGTTCGGGAAACCGCACGCACACCCGGTCGAGATGCATGGGGTGCTGGACCTCCCCGGGGATCGGTGGCCCGGGGATGCCGGTGTTGATGCACAGTGGCAGGTCGATCTCCGCGCACTTGGCGTACAGCGGATAGTAGACGGCGTCGCTGGGCGGATACTGGCCATCGCCCCAAAAACTCGGTCCCACTACGGCATACGCGACCGGCAGGTCGCCGACGATCGCGCTCAGCTCGCGCAGCGGCCGCACCGGGCGCAGCAGGTTGACCCCGCCCATGGCCAGCGCGAACCGATCCGGCTTGGCTTCGACGAACTTGCGCGCGGTGGTCGACGGGTTGGTCAGCGAGTCCATCAGAATCGCCTTGCGCACGCCTTGTTCGTCCATCTCGTCGAGCAGCTCGGACAGGTCGACCGGCGCGAACATCGACTCCGGCCCCTTGAAGTAGTCGTCGCGGACCTTGAGCATCCAGGAGGGCTGGGACTCGGCCTCCCCGAAGTGTACGTTGACCAGGCAGTCGATGGCTCCGGTGCTCATGACACCTTCTCTTCGGCTTGTTCCCGGGCCCAGCGGTAGTTGGGCTTGCCGTTGCCGAGCCGCTGAATCTGCTCGACGAAGATGAACGCCTTGGGCGCCTTGAAGTGCGCAAGCCGGGAGGTGCAGAAGCTGTACAGGGCCTCTGTGGTGGGCTCGGCGCCCGGGTGCGCCGCGATCAGCGCGACGACCTCCTGGCCCCACCGTTCGCTCGGCCGCCCCACCACGAGGGCGTCGGCGACACCCGGATGCGCGCGCAGCACCTCCTCGACCTCCTCGACGAACACCTTTTCGCCACCGGTGTTCACCACCAGCGAATCGCGGCCGAAAAGCCGGATGGTGCCGTCCTTTTCGAGCGACGCCCGGTCGCCCGGGATCACCACCCGCCGGCCGTCGATCTCCGGGAAGGTCCGTTGCGTGCCCTCGGGGTCGCTGAAGTATCCGAGCGGAATCCGGCCGGTCCTTGCGGCCCAGCCGATCTCCTGCTCGCCGGGTCGCAGGAACCGGCTGCGGTCGGCGGAGACGACGGTGGCGCCGGTCCTGGGCTCAAAGGTCTCGCTGGCATGTCCGCCGCGGCTGTGCCCGAACGCCATGTTCCCGGATTCCGACGAACCGTAGCCTTCGATGATCGTGATGTGCGGCAGGCATTCCATTAGTGCCCGTTTGTATTTCGCGTTGGTCGCCGCGCCGCCGGTGCCGATGGCGTTCAGCGCCGACAGGTCGTAGGTGTGCGCCCGCAGTTCTGCGACCAGCGGGCCGGCGTAGGCGTCGCCAACCATCGTCATCATGCCCACCCTTTCCCGCTCGGCGGTTTCCCACACCGACCGGACGTCCAGCTTGTGGCGGTCGTCGTAGAGCACGACCGGCAGGCCGGCGCAGAGCGCAGCGAACGCGGTCCACATCCCGGCCGCATGCATCAGCGGCGAAACCGCGAACCAGGGTGGGCCGCCGCCGCGGACCTTGTCGTGGATCTCGGTGACGCTGTCGTGATCGGCGCCCACCATCGACGACACGTACATGTCGCTTTGGCGCCACAGCACGCCCTTGGGGCGTCCCGTCGTTCCGCCGGTGCACATCATGATCAGGTCGTCGGGCGAGCCCGCCAGGTCGAGGTCGGCGGCGCCGGCCGCCAGGGCGTCATCGATACAGATGGCCCCCGGTAACTCGGGGGCGCCGCTTTCGTCGTCGACGGACACCAGCAACTCGGTCCCGTTGGGCGGCAACACCTCCGCGAACCGGGCACCCAGCGAGCGGTGATAGATGATTCCTCGGGGGCGGATGTAGTCGAGCAGGTCGCGGATCTCGCGGACCGAGTAGTGGTGGTTGACGTTGACCGGCACCACGCGCGCCTTGAGGCATCCGATCAGCATGTCGGGATACAGGTCGTTGTACATGATGAGTGCGACCCGGTCCTGCCCGCATTCCCAGCGCTCGAGTTCCTCACGCGACGCGTAAACGCCGAATCCCTTGTCGATGAGGAAGTTTGCCAGCCGGTTGGTCCGTATCGCCGATTCGGCGAAGGTGCTGCGCCGGTTTCCGCAGGCGGTCATCAAGCGGTCGGGAACGACATCGGCGATGGCGTCGAGGACTGCGCCGACGGTCCATTCACTCACGGTCTGGGCCGCCTAGGCCGGCACCGCGGCTTTGACGCCGAGGAGGTCCAAGGCGTTGTCGCGCATGATTTTTCGAATGTCGGTTTCGCTGAATCCGGTGAGTTCCTCGGTGAACGACACCGGCGACTCGAGGCCCTCGCCGTGCGGCCAGTCGGAACCGAACAAGATCTTGTCGACGCCGATGACGTCGGCCAGCGCCCGCAAATCGTCCTCGTAGTAGGGGGCGATCCACACGTTGTTGCGTAACTGCTCCACCGGGTCCTCGGGGAACAGCCGCGGGTGGTTGTTGGCCGCCTTCTTCAACCGCTTGATCAGCCGGTAGACGAAGTACGAGCCGTTCTCGATGCTGACCGCCTTCAGTTTCGGGTGACGCGTGAACACGCCATGCGCGATCATCGAGGCCATCGTGTCGTGGATCGCGCGGTCGTCGACCAGTATTTGCTCCAGCGGATCCGATCCGCCGAACGCCTCGAACGTCGACTTGCCGCCCCACATCCCCGCCAGCTGTAGGTAGCCGCTGTCGCTGAGGTGGAATCCGACCGGGACGCCGGCCTCGGCCAACCGGGCCCAGACCGGATCATGGCTGGGATCGCCCAGCGAGCGCGGCTTGACCACGCCGGGTACCGGCGCCGGGCGCACGAGCACGAGTTTGGCGGAATGCGCCAGCACGTAGTCGATCTCGTCGACGGCCCTGGCCGGATCGGCCAGCGAGATGATCGGCGCGGCGATGATCCGATGGTCCGGGCGGTCGAACCCCCAGTCCTCGTCCAGCCACAGGTTGAACGCGTGCACCGAGGCCATCGTCGCGTCGACGTCGTGCTTGAGCGCCTCCTCGACACCGCAGCCGAACGTCGGCAGCATGAACACCGTCTCGATGCCCTGGGTGTCCATCACCCGGACGCGCGCGTCCCGGTTCTGATACTCCGGGTGCTCCGCCAATCGCTCGACCTTCATCAGGGAGGCCGGATCGACGCCCTCGGGAATCTCGCCACGGAACAGCAAGTCGAGGCAGCCGGGCACGATGATGGGGTCGAACGTCGGGTTCGGAATGAACCGGTTGACGCGGTCGCCGATGACCGCCTGGGTGTGCTTGCCGTCGCTGAACATCTGGACGCCGCGCCTGCGGAACTTCTTGTCCAGATGCCGGGTGAAGGCATCCAGCGGCTCGTAGTAGTGGTTGTCGACGTCGATCGGCTTGTACGGCAAGTCAGTCATCATGAGTCCTTTCCGGTACCCGCGAGCGAAGGAAACTGCGGCGGCCGCTTCTCGAGAAAGCTGGTGATCCCCTCGATGACGTCCGGCCGCGGCATCGCCTCGTGCAACAGCACCTCGGCACGCGCCGTGGCGTCCACGACGTCGCGGGTGGCGTCGCCGTAGACCTGCCTCTTGATCACCGCCATCGACGCCGGCGAGCAGTTGCGCGCGATGTCCTCGGCGTACTCGAGCGCCCGCTTCATCAGCTCTTCGGGCGCGACGACTTCCTTGACGAGGCCCAGCTGCGCCGCCTCCTCGGCGAGGAAGGTGCGCCCGCTCAACAACAGGTCCAGGGCGACACCCCAACTGGTCAACCGCGGCAGTATCCAGGAGATCCCGAACTCGGCGATCAGCCCGCGGCGCGCGAACACGGCGGCGAACTTCGCTCCGGCGGCGGCGAACCGGACGTCGCACATCAGCGCCTGGGTGAGGCCGATGCCGACGCAGGAACCGTTGATGGCCGCGACGACGGGCTTGCGCAGCGTCGTCACGAAATGCGGCGGGCGTTCGCCGACCAGGTCGGCGAGATTCGTCCGGCCCGCTCTCTCCATCGTTTCGCCCATGTTGGCCGCCGCGCTCGGCGCGCCGAGATAGGCGCCGGCGCAGAAGCCCCTGCCCCGGCCGGTCAGCACGATCACCCGGACGTCCGGGTCCTGCTCGGCGCGGTCGACGGCGGCGTAGAAGCCGGCGGCGATGTCGGGACCCCAGGCGTTGAGGCGCTCGGGGCGGTTGAACGTGAGGATCGCGACACCGGCGTCCGTGGTCTCGTACAGCACCGCGTCTTCGGGTTCGGACGCACCGTCGCTGCCGGGCATCTTCAGCGGCACCTCCTCGCGCGCGGCTACCGGATCTCGGTGGATTTTTTGTACCCATACTGTATACCTATCGGTACCGCATTCCACAACTGCCGTTGCGGGCCCGGGAAACCCCGGCCAAACAGCGAATTTCGGGCGCGGCGAGTCGATGTAGCCGGGTGAGCCGTCGGGTGTGGTGCGTGACACGTCGCGACCACGTTTTGCCCCGCCCGGCGCCCGGGAAACCGAAATCGAGGCATCGATTAGTGAGGGGAGGGAACGCAATGGTTGACATCAACAGCGGCGTGACCGAAGCCGTCAAGGGCGTCGTGGAGGACGTGAAGGGCAAGGCCAAGATCATCGTCGGTGCGCTGATCGGCCGTGACGACTTGTTCAGCGAGGGCAAGGCCCAGCAGGACAAGGCCCGGGCGCAGCGCGACGCGGCGAAGAAGGAGGCCGAGGCCGAATCGGCCCGTGCGGCCGCCAAGGTCGCCGAGAAGCGCCAGCAGGCCGAACAACAATAGGTCGCGACCGCACGGCACGGGCCCGGCCCACCATCGAGGGCCGGGCCTTTTGCCGTCCAGAACCACGGCGCCGCAGTTGTTTTCGGCGGGTTCGCTATGCCTCGATGAGCCCCAGGCGGCGATAGGCCTTCTCGATCTGGGCCTTGGCCTCCGCCGGCAGCTCGACCTGCGGCGGCCGGGAATGCGGATAGTCACCTATCGGCAGCCCCAGCAGCGATGCGGCGTACTTGAACGCGCCGCCCCAGTGGGTGAAGTAATCCGGTCGGCCCGGGTAGCAGGTCCACCAGGATCCGACATCGACCTCGAATTGGTCCAGGCCGCAGTCGCGCGCGTAGTCCATCGCCTCGATGAGCTTGTCGCTTTCGATCAGGTCCCAGTATTCGGAGAACAACCGCCGCTGCGGGGTTTCGTAGAGATAGCCCGCGGTGCCAAGCTGTGCCGGGCAGACGATCCCGGCGCGCAACCAACCGGCGCGGTACACCGTCTTGTCACATTCCCAGAGCACCAGATCGGGCGCCAATTCGTGCAACATCCGGCTGCTCGCCGGGCGGAAGGCGCCCTCCTTGGTGGCGCACACCGCGGGCACCTCGTCATAGATCCGCGCGCTTTCGGCCGGGCTCAGCACATAGCCCGACGACGGCGAATTGAACATGCCCAGCGCGATGTCGGTGCGCGCAGCGATGTAGGAGAAGAATCTCAGCACGCCTTCCCCGCCGTGAACCTCCATCATCGGCGTCTGGATGTAGGCGATGTCGGCGCCGGCGTGCTGAGCGTGCAGCGTCAACTCCAGGCAGTCCTTGGCCGTCATCGCCGCGGTACAGGCCTGCACGACGACGCCGGGGTTGGCCCTGCGCGCCTCCTCGATTGCGACCTCCAGCAAGCGCTTTCGCTCGTCGAGGGTCAACGACCAGAACTCGGCGATGCCGCTGGTGCACCACAACATCGGGTGACCGAGGTCGCCGACGCAGTAGCGGACCAGCGTCCGGTAGGCGTCCCAGTCGATGTCGTCGCCGTCGGTGCCGCAGAACGGCGTGTAGAGGGAGTTGCCGATTCCGCGCAAAGCGCCGCGTGCCCAGGCACGCGCCTCACCGGCCGTCGCCATAGTCCACTCCTTAGGTCAGCATGCAGGTGAAGTCCGAGCCGCCGTCGACGTTGATATTGGCCCCGACCACCCGGGCCCCTTCCTCGGCGATGCAACGGTGTAATCCGTGGCTCAGCGGGAAATTCACCCAATGGGTCGCGTGCGGTCATCGTCGCTTGTCCAGCCTTATTTACCAAAAAGCCTACGATAGGTATTACAGTAGCAGGTGGAAAAACGCACGAGAGCCGAGGTTGACGGCCACAACCGAGCGCCGACACGCGTACGTATGCGCAGGTGGGAGAGGATCTGCCGGTAGATTGATCTCCACGGGTGGCACGATTCTCACGGCCCGGACGCAGAATTTTGATGGAGGTGCCCGTAGTGGCAAAGCAGGCAACCGCTGATAAGCGTCAGCGACGCGAACGCGGATCCATCAATCCGGACGACATCATCAGCGGCGCCTTCGAACTCGCGGAGCAGGTTTCCATAGACAACCTGAGCATGCCGCTGCTCGGCAAACACCTCGGCGTCGGCGTCACCAGTATCTACTGGTACTTCCGTAAGAAGGACGATCTGCTGAATGCGATGACGGATCGCGCCCTCAGTAAGTATGTGTTCGCCACCCCGTACGTCGAAGCGAGCGACTGGCGCGAGACGTTGCGCAACCATGCGCGCTCGATGCGTAAAGCGTTCATGGGTAACCCAATTCTGTGCGACCTGATCCTGATTCGTGCCGCGCTGAGCCCCAAGGCGGCGCGCCTGGGTGCCCAGGAGATGGAGAAGGCGATCGCCAACCTGGTCGAGGCAGGCCTATCCCCCGAGGATGCCTTCGACACCTACTCCGCGGTGTCGATGCACGTGCGCGGGTCGGTGGTGCTGCAGCGGCTCTACGAAAAGAACCAATCGAGCGACGTCGGACCGCGCGCCATCGAGGACGCCGTCGCGATCGATCCCGAGAAAACTCCGCTCCTCGCCCAGGTGACCCGGATAGGTCACCGGATCGCCGCGCCCGATGAAACCAATTTCGAGTACGGCCTCACCTGCATCCTCGATCACGCCAGCCGGTTGATCGAGGAGGGCAAGGCATCGAAGGGCGGCAAGTCGGCGCCGTCCCGGCAGCGCAAGGGCGCCAAGGCCCCCGCTCAGCGGGGGCGCGCCAAGGCCGCCGGGGCGCGTTAGCCTCTCGGGTCGCGAATCGCGTTATCACGCTTCGGGTTCCGGCACGTGGAAGTGTTCGTCGCGTAGCCGGAACGCCTCCTTGGTGCCGTGCTGGGCGCGGGTCTTGACGAAGTTGAACTCGTCCGGCCCGAATTGCAGGTTGGTGCCGAAGGCGTGGAAGAGATAGCTGGCGACCTCCTCACCGTTGTACGCCTGGGTCTGCTCGACGAGGCGGAACGCCTCCTTGGCGATGACGACGCCGTCGGCGGGCATCTTGGCCGCCTTCTCGGCCCAGTACCGGGCGCGGGCGGTGACGGCGCCGGGATCGCATGTGTCGGTGAAGATTCCGAGCTGCTCGACCTCGCTCGCTTCGATGACGTCGCCGGTGAGCAGCAGGCGGCGGGCCAGGACCGGTCCCAACCGATGGAAGAACATGTGCAGGCTGCCCAGCGCGGGCCCAAGAAAGCGGGTTGCCGGCATGCCGATCTTGGTGTCGCGCGCGATGACGGAGATGTCCGTCATCAATGCCATCTCGAAGCCGCCGCCCAGGGCGTAGCCGGCGATCTCCCCCACCGTCACCTTGGGGAAGCCCATGAAGTTGTGGTAGAAGCCAAATGACTTGCGGTCCACAGTTAGTCGCCTGCGCTGGCTGGGGCGGCGCTTGGCCGCGGGATCATCTTGGCCGGCCGGATCGCGGTTGCCATACCAGCCGTATGCGTTGTTCATGTCGGCGCCGGTGCTGAAGACCCCGCCGGCCCCGCGCAGCAGCACCACGGTGAGGTCGTCGTCGTCGGCGACGCGGTCCAGACAGCGGGCGACGGCGTCGCGCATGGCGGCGTCATACGAGTTGCGCTGCTTGGAGTTGTTCAGCGTGATCGTCGCGATCCGGCGGGCCGGGTCGACCTCGAAAAGCACGCGATCGTCCGGGTTGCTCGAGGCTGTCATCTGTCGGATTCCTTTCGCCGCCTGCCGAATTTGAATCCGGTCAGTTTCTCCGGCGGTGAGGCCAACGTGTTGACCTCGCCGGTGCACAGCACTTCATCGTCCAGCAGCAGCCGGGCCGTCGACGTGATCCCCCGTTCGACCTCCGAGCGAACGATGTCGAAGCGCAGCTCGGTCAGCACCGGCGTCGGCCGGCGGAACGTCACGAGCAGTGATCGCGTCTTGCCGGAAAGGCCGGTCACGCAATTGTGGTGCTGTATGACGCAGTCGAAGAAGACGCCGAGGAAGCCGCCGTGCACCAGTCCCGGCGGCCCCTCGTAGACGAGCGGAAAGCACACCGTGCCGCCGGCCTTCTCGGCATCGAAATGCTCGAACCGGTACTCGGGAAAGCACGGGTTGTAGGCGCCGATGTCGGTGGCGTGATTGAGATAGACCCGCCGCGGGTCATCGTCCATCACACCGATTCGGGGCGCGTTGTCTGTCGGAGCGGCCGCGGACAGCTCGCGCTCCCAGTCGGCGAACTTCGCCAGCATCTCGTCGACCGCGGGGTGATCGTGCTCGAGGCTGAGCAGCAGCGAGCTGAGGCGCCGCATGGCGCCGGCCGCGGCGATGGTCTGCGCGAGTGGCTCCTCGCCGAATTTGGCGTCGTGAGTGCTCGTCGAAGCGGGTGTGCCCTCGGCCATGCAACCCTCTTTCGCCCGGCCGTTCCGCCAGGATATTTCCGTCGGGAGCGTTTCCTTGCTAACTTATACAGCGTATCAATCGTATTGCCTACTGTATGGGTAACCGTATCGGCGGAGAAAGGCCGGATTCGACGGTGAGTCAAGGGGCCGAAACGGCCGGGGCCGAGGGTTCGGTAACCGTGTGCCGGGACGGCGCGGTTTTGCGAGTCACGCTCGACCGCCCATCTCGTCGTAATTCGTTGACCCAGTTGATGATCGGAACCCTGGTCGACACGCTGACCGACGCCGCCGACGACGACTCGTTGCGGGCGATTCACATCCGCGGCGCCGGGGACGACTTCTGCGCCGGCGTCGACTGGGTGGCCACCAACGATCGGCAGCGACCCCGGGCCGGTGATCTGGT
Source organism: Mycobacterium sp. 663a-19 (assembly GCF_035616495.1). Lineage (NCBI taxonomy): Bacteria > Bacillati > Actinomycetota > Actinomycetes > Mycobacteriales > Mycobacteriaceae > Mycobacterium > Mycobacterium sp. 663a-19. The sequence continues at coordinate 138,959 of NZ_JAPJAV010000003.1, forward strand.
GCGGCGGATTCCGCATGCGGCCCACCGCGTGATCGAGCTCGTCGGGACCATTCAACTGCCGGTCGTGTGCAGCGTGCGGGGATGGGCCGTCGGGTTCGGTTGCAACCTGGCGCTGGCGGCGGATTTCACGGTGGCCGCGACCGACGCGGTGTTCTGGGAGCCGTTCGTGGAGCGTGGCTTCAGCCCGGACTCGGGTTCGACGTGGCTGTTGCCCCGGTTGGTCGGCGTGGCCCGGGCGAGGCGAATGCTGCTGCTCGGCGAGAAAGTCGGCGGGACGGACGCCGCCGACTGGGGATTGATTCACCAGGCGGTCAACCCGTCCGAACTCGACGACGCCGCCGGAGGACTCGTGAAGCGGCTGGCCTGCGGGCCGACGGTCGCGATCGGGCTGGCCAAGCAGGCGCTGGGTTTCGGTCAGCACGCGACGCTGAGCCAGTCCCTGACGCAGGAGCTGTTCAATTTGGAACTATCCTGTCGGACAAGCGATTTCAAGGAGGGCCTGGAAGCCTTCCGGCAACGACGGGATCCGGATTTTCGTGGTCGCTGACCGGATACGCTGCAATCCCGGGGCGCCGAGTGTGGGCGCTAAGTACGGGAACTGCCCTGAACCCGTTCATATGCCCCACGCTCGTCGATCGCCCCGGGCGTCAAACGGGAGGAGCAGGGATGCCCACTGACTCGTTCGACACCATCGACTACGACGTCGTCGGGCACACGGCCACCATCACGCTGAACCGCCCGGACGCCCTCAACGCGCTCAGCCCGCACATGATCACCGAGCTCCGGGCCGCCTACGACGAGGCGGAAAACGACGACAAGGTGTGGCTGCTCGTCGTGACCGGCACCGGCCGCGCCTTCTGCACCGGCGCCGACGTCAAGGCCATTCCCGCCGACGGCAAGGTGATCTACGAGCAGCCGTACCTTTCGACCTACGAACAGTGGGAGGCGCCGCAGGAGGGCACGCCGCCGTTTCGCCGGATGGCCAAGCCGGTGCTGACCGCCGTCAACGGTCTGTGCTGCGGGGCCGGGCTCGACTGGGTCACCACGTCCGACATCGTCATCGCGTCCGACCGCGCGACGTTCTTCGATCCCCACGTCAGCATCGGCCTGGTGGCCGGGCGCGAGCTGGTGCGCCTGGCCCGGGTGCTGCCCCGGTCGGTGGCGCTGCGGATGGCGCTGATGGGCAAGCACGAGCGAATGAGCGCGGAGCGCGCGTTCGACCTGGGGTTGATCAGCGAAATCGTCGAGCACGAACGGCTTCTCGAGCGGGCCCATGAGATCGCCGGCATCGTCAACTCCAATGCGCCGCTGGCGGTTCGGGGGACGCGGCTGGCCATCCTCAAGGGACTCGACCTGCCGCTGCACGAGGCGGAGATCCTGGCCGAGACGTTCCGCGAGCGCGTCCTGCGCACCGAGGACGCGCAGGAGGGTCCCAAGGCGTTCGTGGAAAAGCGGCCCCCGGATTGGCAGTGCCGATGAACGAGCCGGCGGCCTTCGAAACCATCCTGCTCGACGTCGACGCCTCCGACCACGTCGCCACCATCACGCTGAATCGGCCCGAGCAACTCAACGCGTTCAATCGGGCCATGTGTGAGGAGATGGCCCGGGCCTGGCGCATCGTCAAACTCGACGAGTCGGTGCACGCGGTCGTGCTGCGCGCGGCGGGCGACCGGGCGTTCAGCGCCGGCCTGGACGTGAAGACGCCGTATGGCCAGCCCGAAAACGTCTGGAACCACGAGGATCCCGGTGAAGCGCTGAGCCCCAAGTGGCAGAAGATGTGGAAACCGGTGGTGTGCGCCGTCCAGGGCATCTGTACCGCGGGCGCGTTCTACTTCGTCAACGAATCCGACGTCGTCATCTGCTCGACGGACGCAACGTTTTTCGATTCGCACGTATCGGCCGGGCTGGTCTGCGCGCTGGAACCGATCGGCCTGATGCGGCGCATCGGCCTGGGCGAGACGCTGCGCATCGCGCTCATGGGCAACGACGAACGGGTGAGCGCCGACACCGCGCTGCGGATCGGCTTGGTGTCGGAGGTGGTGCCCGGCGACCAGCTGTGGGCCCGCGCCCACGAGATCGCCGCGGCGATCGCCGCCAAGCCGCCGTCGGCCACCCAGGGCACCGTGAAGGCGATCTGGGAATCGCTCGACAAGCCCTACCGGGCAGCCCTGGAGCAGGGGCTGATCTATACCCGGCTGGGCAACCCGCTCGGCACCGCCGAGCTGGGGGCCCAGCCCGTTGACAGGGGCGAACCGAAGATCCGCTGATGGCCGATCACCCGCTGAGTCAACGCATTGCCGATGTGCTGGGCCTGCAGCCGCACGCGCGCGCCATCGAGTACGACGGCCGATGGCTCTCATGGGGGCGGGTCGGCGAGGCGGCAAGGCGCACCGCGTCAATTTCGGCCGCACACAGCGCTGTCGGGATGCTGCTGCGCAACCGGCCCGGCCACGTGGCGGCGTTCCTCGGTGTGCTGCTCAGCGGCGGGACGGTGGTCACCATCAACCCGTCACGCGGCGACGAACGCACCCGGGACGACATCGCCGCCCTGCGGCTGCCGCTGGTCCTCGGCGAGCCCGACGACCTGGCGAGGCTGGTCACTGCGGAGACCCCGACGGTCGCGATCTCGGGTCTCTTGGACGACGCCCTCGGTCCTCCGCGACCCGCGGGCGGCCCCGCTCCCCGGCCGGGCGTGGCGGTGCGGATGTTGACCAGCGGAACCACCGGCCCCCCCAAGCGAATTGACCTCGGCTACGACATACTGGCGCGCAGCGTGATGGGTCTCGAGCCGAAGCCGGCGCCCACCGAGCCGCGGCGCGGCGTCGCGATCGTCAACTCGCCGCTGGTGCACATCGGCGGCGTGTTCCGGGTGCTGCAATGCGTCACCGAGGCGAGACCCTTCGTGCTGCTGGAGCGCTTCGAGCTGAACGCGTGGGCCGACGCGGTGCGCAGGCACCGGCCCCGCGCGGTATCGCTGGTCCCAGCGGCATTGCGGACGGTGTTGCACTCCGATTTGCCGCGAGCAGACCTGGACAGCATTCGCGCGGTCACCTGCGGCACGGCGCCGCTGTCGGCCGACGACGCCGACGCCTTCACCGAGAAGTACGGCATTCCGGTGTTGACCTCCTATGCCGCAACCGAATTCGGCGGTGGTGTGGCCGGCTGGACCCTCGACGACTACCGGAAGCACTGGAGTGCGAAGCGCGGCAGCGTCGGCCGGGCCAACCCGGGCGCACAACTGCGGGTGGTCGACGACGACGGCAGGACGCTCGGGCCCGATCGGGTGGGCCTGCTGGAGGTCAAGCCGGGACAGCTGGAGCCGTCGTCCACCTGGATGCGGACCACCGACATGGCGCGAATCGACGCGGACGGCTTCATCTGGATCGTCGGGCGGGCCGACCAGGCGATCATCCGCGGCGGGTTCAAGGTCATGCCCGACGACGTGCGCATCGCGCTGGAGGACCACCCCGCGGTGGCGGGCGCCGCGGTGATTGGGCGATCCGACGAACGGCTCGGCGAGACGCCGGTCGCCATGGTGGAACTGCGCGAGCCCGCATCGACCGACGCGCTGGTCGAATACCTGCGAACGCGGCTGGCGCGCTACGAGATTCCCACCGAAATCGCGCTGGTCGACGCGATCCCCCGGACGCCGTCCGGTAAGGCCGATCTGGGCGCCGTCCGGCGCTTCTTCGACGAATCCGCCGCGCAGCACGACCATGCCCGGTGAGCTGACGGTCGGCGGCGTCCTGCGGCACCAGGCCCAAGCGCGCGGTGACCACCCGCTGCTTGTCTGCGATGCCGAGCGCATCAGCTACGCCGAAGCCGATCAGCGGTCGGCGGAGCTCGCCCGCGGCCTGATCGCCCACGGCGCCGGCAAGGGAACGCACGTCGGCCTGCTCTACCCCAACGGCGCCGAGTTCGTCGTCGGAATGCTCGCGGCCGCACGAATCGGCGCGGTGGTGATCCCGTTTTCCACTTTCGTCACGGCTCGCGAGCTGCGCGAGCAGCTGGTCGACGCCGATGTCGAAATACTGTTGAGCGCCCGGTCGTTTCGCTCCCACGATTACGCGGAGCGGATCGCCGAGGTGCTGTCGGACCCCGACTTCGATTCCCGCGAGCGACTGCTTGTCGCCGACACGCCGCAGGCGCGCCACGTCGCGATCACCCACCAACGGTTCTGCCGGCCTGCCCCCGCCGTCGAGCCCGCGCTGCTGGCGGCGATGCAAGACGACGTCGAGGGCTGCGATCCGCTGACCATCGTCTACACGTCGGGCTCGGCGGGCGCCCCCAAGGGGGTGGTGCACACCCACGCCGGGTTGCTCGGGCATCAGCGAAACCTCAACGAGATCCGCGGTTTGACGGCCGCCGACAGGCTGTTCTGCAATTCGCCGTTCTTCTGGATCGGCGGGTTCGCGTTCGGCCTGCTCGCCACTTTGGTCGCCGGGTCGACGCTGGTGTGTTCCAACGCCACCGACGCCGCCGCGACGCTCGACTTGCTGGAGGCCGAAAGGCCGACAATGACCAACGGTTTCGCCGCCGCGATCGCACACCTGGCCCACCACCCGAGCTTCGCCGGACGTGATCTGTCGTCGATGCGGCGCGGCAACCTCTACCCGATCATGCCGCCCGACGCGCGCCCAGCTGACCCGGAGCTGCGACACAACATGCTCGGCATGACCGAGGCCGGCAGCGTCGTGCTGCTCAGCGACGACGAATCAGATCAACCCGAAGCGCGGCGCGGCTCGTTCGGCAAGCCGGCACCGGGATTCCAGACCAAGATCATTGACCCCGATCCCGCGGGCGTCGGCGAGCTGTGCATCCGGGGGCCGTTTGTCATGCAGGGCTATTACCGGCGCAGCCGCGAGGAGTGCTTCGACGCCGACGGCTGGTTCCACACGGGCGATTTGGTGCGTGTCGACGCCGAGGGCTTCTTCTATTTCGTCGGCCGGCGCGGCGCGATGATCAAGACGGCGGGCGCCAACGTCTCGGCGGCGGAGGTGGAGAGGGCGATCGCCAGGGTCACCGGGGCCGAGGCTCACGTCGTGGGCATTCCGGACGCCGAGCGGGGCGAGTTGGTTGCCGCCGTCGTCGTCCAGCCCGGTCTCGACGAAAGCGCACTGCGGGACGGGCTGAGGTCGGAGTTGTCGGCCTACAAGATTCCCCGGCGGTTCATCACCCTGTCCCCTGCCGAGCTGCCGCTGCTGTCCAGCGGGAAGGTCGACGCCCGGCGGCTGAGGGAGCTGTTCGATGCCTGACACCATCGACCAGCTGGTGCGGTCACGAGCGGTGCAGCATGGTGCGAAGCCGGCGGTGATCGACTCGGCGTCCCGGCTGAGTTATCACGAACTAGACACGACCACAAGGGATTTGGCGGCCACGTTCGTCGACGCCGGTGTCGGCAAGGGCACCCGGGTCGGGCTGATCATGCCCAACTGCGTCCGCTGGGTGCAGATCGCCATCGCCCTGACCCGCATCGGCGCCGTGCTGGTGCCGCTGAGCACCCTGCTGACGGCCGGCGAACTCGTCGCCCAGCTGCGCGCCGCCTCGGTGCAATTCCTGGTGAGCGTCGAGGAATTCCGCGGCCACCGCTACCTGGACGACCTGCGGCCCGTGCCGCGACTCGAACTCCCCGCGCTGCGCCAGGTTTGGCCGGCCGACCGGCTCGCGGCACCCAGTGATGCGGCCCGCGGGATCGTCGACGCCATAACCGGAACGGTCACCCCCGCCGACCCGCTGGTCATCATGTTCACCTCGGGCAGCAGCGGAGCACCCAAGGGCGTCATCCACTCCCACGGCAACGCGTTGGGCGCGGTGCGCTCGGGCCTGGCGGCGCGCTGCATCACCCCCGACACTCGCCTGTACCTGCCGATGCCGTTCTTCTGGGTCGGCGGCTTCGGTAGCGGGATACTGTCGGCGCTGCTGGCCGGCGCCACCCTGGTGACCGAGGAGATACCGCGGCCCGAGACCACCCTGCGGCTGCTGGAAGCCGAGCGGGTCACGCTGTTTCGCGGCTGGCCCGACCAGGCCGAGGCGCTGGCCCGGCACGCCGAAACGGTCGGCGCCGACCTGTCGGCGTTGCGGCCGGGCAGCCTGGACGCGTTGCTGCCGCCCGAATTGCGGCCCGCACCGGGAGCGCGGGCCGCGCTGTTCGGTATGACGGAGGCGTTCGGGCCGTATTGCGGCTATCCCGCCGACACCGACATGCCGGCCGCGGCATGGGGAAGTTGCGGAAAGCCGTTCAGCGGCACGGAGGTTCGCATCGTCGAACCGGGCAGCGGCGAGCCGGTCCCGGCGGGAATCGTCGGCGTGATCCAGATCCGGGGACCGCACACCCTGCGCGGCATCTGCCGTCGCAGCCGCGAAGAGCTGTTCACCGCCGACGGCTTCTACCCCACCGGCGACCTCGGCCGCCTCGACGGCGACGGGTTCCTGTTCTATCAAGGCCGATCCGACGACATGTTCAAGGTCAGCGGCGCGACGGTGTACCCCGGCGAGGTCGAGCGGGCGCTGCGCACCATCGGCGGGGTCGTCAACGCCTATGTCACCAACGTGTCCGGGCCGTCGGGCGAACGGGTCGGCGCGGCGGTGGTGGGAGCGGGGACGCTGACGGCCGAGCAACTGAGCGCATCGGCCCGAAAGCTGCTGAGCTCGTTCAAGGTGCCGACGCTGTGGCTGTTACTGGAATCCGACGACGACGTCCCGCGCGGCGGCACCGGCAAGGTCGACGCCCATCGCCTGCGGGAGATGTTGAACGAATCGGGCCGTCCCTAAGGCACGCGCGTCCAGGGCTGACAGTTCTGCGACTCGAAGGCCTTGACCGTTGAATTGATGTTCGCGTACATCGGACCGATAGAGGTATTCGTCTGCAGCACATGGTCCTTGCTCGCATCGGGCGTGCTGTAGGTGAACCACGAGCACATCGACTCCTGGGTCGGCACATTGTTGATCCAAACCCCGAACGCCGACCCCGACCCGCCCGTGTGGTAGAGGCCGGGCGCGATGTCGGGGCCGACGAGAAAGACGCCATTGCCGGGAATCGGGTCGAGCGGGTCGGCAACGGCCGGCGGCGCAAACGCGAGCGTCACCACGCAGGCGGCCAGCGCGGCCGATGTGCGAAGCATTGGGGGCATTTCTTCTCTCCGTATAGTCGCCCCCCATGGCAGGGTATGCCCCCGCGCGCCCGCACACCAACAGCTAATCGCGCGAACGGTTCATGTCCACCACCACCCCGTGGGCGGTGAGGTGGTCGATCAGCGGAACGGCGCCGGCGGCGAGGTGTTCCGACATCGCGGCGCGCGCGAGCGTGTCGTCGTGCTTTTTGAGCGCGGACAAGATCCGGCGATGGTCCTTCATCGACTGTTCCGGCCACCCCTTGATCGCCGGAAACACCGATTCGGGTGCGTAACGGGTGATCTGGGACATCAGCTGGGCGAGCTTCGGCGAATCCGCGGCCACGTTGATGGCGCGGTGGAATTCGTGGTTGAGACGGACGGTGCGCTCGTGGTCGTCGCCGGCGTAGGCATCCTCGAGTTGCGCCTGGATCTCCTTGAGTTCGCGCAACTGCTCGTCGGTGATGTTGATCGCGGCCCGCGCGGCCAGCTCGCCGCCGACGTGAGCCTGCACGTTGGCGACGTCGGCGACGTCGCGCCCGGTCACCGGCAACACCACGAATCCCCGGCGGGGCTGCTGGGCGATCAGCCCCTCGGCGCGCAGGGCAAACAACGCCTCACGCACCGGCGTGACGCTGATCCCCAATTCCGCGGCCAATTGGTCCAGACGAACATAGGACCCCGCGGTGTAGGTGCCGTCGAAGATCCGAGTGCGGACGAAGCGCGCGACGTCCTCCGAAAGCTGGGGCCGCGCGGCGAAATCCGGAACGCTCATCGCCTCACACCTGATACTCGGCGAGCAGTCGCTTGCTGATGATGGACTTCTGGATCTCGCTGGTGCCCTCGCCGATGAGCAGGAACGGCGCGTCGCGCATCAGCCGCTCGATCTCGTATTCCTTGGAGTAGCCGTAACCGCCGTGGATCCGGAAGCTCTGCTGGGTGACCTCCGAACAGTATTCGCTGGCAAGGTATTTGGCCATCCCGGCGGCCACGTCGTTTCGTTCCCCGGAGTCCTTCAGCCGCGCCGCGTTGACCATCATCAGGTGCGCGGCTTCGACTTTGGTCGCCATCTCGGCCAGCTGGAACGCGATGGCCTGATGCTCGGCGATGGGTTTGCCGAAGGTGTGGCGCTGCTGCGCGTAGCGCACCGCGAGCTCGAAGGCACGGATTCCGATGCCGCAGGCCCGCGCCGACACGTTGACCCGGCCGACCTCGATGCCGTCCATCATCTGGAAAAATCCCTGCCCCGGGGTGCCACCGAGGATGTCGTCGGCGCTCGCCCGGTAGCCGTCGAAGATGAGCTCGGTGGTCTCGATGCCCTTGTAGCCCAGCTTGTCGATCTTGCCGGGAATCGTCAGGCCCGGCGCGACTTCGCCGAAACCGACCGGTTTCTCGACGAGGAACGCGGTCAGGTTGCGGTGCGGCTTGTCCGAGCCCTCGTCGGTGCGCACCAGCACGGCCACCAGCGTCGACGTGGCGCCGTTGGTCAGCCACATCTTCTGGCCGTCGATCGCGTAGCTGCCGTCGGAATTCCGTTTGGCCCGGGTGCGGATCGCGGCCACGTCGGAGCCCAGCTCGGGCTCCGACATCGAGAACGCGCCGCGGGTTTCGCCGATCGCCATGCGCGGCAGAAACCGCCGCTTCTGCTCGTCGGTGCCGTGCTGGCGCAGCATGTACGCCACGATGAAGTGGGTGTTGAGCACACCGGAGACGCTCATCCAGCCGCGTGCCAGCTCCTCGACGCACAGCGCATAGGTGAGCAGCGACTCCCCCAGGCCGCCGTACTCCTGCGGAATCATCAGCCCGAACAGGCCCATCTCGCGCATCTGGTCGACGATCTCCTGCGGGTAGGTGTCGCCGCGTTCGAGTTCCGGCGCGTTGGGGATGACTTCCTTGTCGACGAATTGCCTTACCGTGGCGATGATCTCGGTCTGAAACTCGGTCAGGCCGAGGGTTTGCGCGAGTTTGGTCATGCGCTGTCCTTCCGTTGCGCCCTGCTAGGCGATGGTCTTCGCGCTCACCAGGCGCTCGATTTCGGCGGTCGTCAGCCCCAGGCGCTGCGTGAGCACGTCGGCGGTGTCCTGTCCTAGGGCGGGGGCCGGTGCGCTGGCGGGGTGGGCGCCGTCGAAAGCGGCCGGCATGCCGGGCGCGAGATAGTCTCCGACGCCGGGCTGATGCAGCCGCGCGAAGAGCGGATTGGAGGTCACCGCGGGGCTTTCCGCCGCCTCCGCGAAGGTGCGGTAACGCTCGAACAGCACGGTGGTGCCCGCCAGGGCAGCCGTGATCTCGTCGGCCGTGTGATCGGCGAACCAGGTGGCGAACAGGCCGGAGAGCGCGTCGCGGTACCGGTAGCGATCCCCTTCGTCGGCGAAGTCCACGCCCAGGGCCTCCGCGAGTGCCGACACCGCTGTCCCGGTGCCCGTCACCTCGACCAGATCGCGAAAGTGCCTGCCGGTCAACGTCACAACCATGAATGCGATGCCGTCGCGGCTGGTGAAGTCCTGGCCGTACTGCCCGTAGATGGCGTTGCCCAGGCGCTGGCGTTGGGTGCCGTTCACCTGCGGCTCGGTAAGCAGCCCCAAATTGCCCGCCGTCGCCAGTGCGACGTCCTCGAGGGCCAGGCTGATGCGCGCACCCGCCCCCGACCGGTCGCGGTGGCGGACGGCGGTGACGACGGCCAGCGCGGCGTACAAGCCGCAGCACACGTCCCAGGCCGGCAGCACGTGGTTGATCGGGCCCGCGTGCTCGGCGGGCCCGGTTACGAGCGGATATCCGAGCCCGGCGTTCACGGTGTAGTCCACCGCGGTCGACCCGTCGCCGCGCCCGAGCAGCTGGACGTGGATCACGTCGGAACGCTTGGCGGCCAACAGGTCATGGCTCAACCACGACAGCCCCGCGGCGTTGGTGACTACGATGCCGTCGCCCTCGACGATCAGCCGCTGGACCAGCTCTTGGCCCTCGGTCGAGCGCAGATCGATGGTGGCCGAACGCTTTCCCTTGTTCAGCCCGGTCCAATAGATCGACGTGCCGTCCGCGGCCAGCGGCCATCGCTGGACGTCGGAGGCGCCACCGATGGGGTCGACGCGGATCACCTGCGCGCCCAGCTGACCCAGCGTCATGCCGCACAGCGGTGCGGCGACGAAACTCGACACCTCCACGACGGTGAGGCCGCTCAGCGGCAACTCGTTCACGCCGCCGCGACCCGTTCGAAGACGGCGGCCAGCCCCTGGCCGCCGCCGATGCACATGGTTTCCAGCCCGTAGCGCGCCCCGCGGCGGTCGAGCTCCCGCGCCAGGCAGGCCAGCATCCTGCCCCCGGTCGCGCCGACCGGATGGCCCAGCGAAATCCCCGACCCGTGCACGTTGGTGCGGTCGTGGTCGGCGGCGCCGAAGTTCCACTCCCGCATCACCGCAAGCGCCTGCGCGGCAAAGGCTTCGTTGAGCTCGATGACGTCGATGTCGGACAGCTTCAGGCCGGCCTTGGCGAGCGCGGCCTGGGCCGCCGGCACGGGACCGATGCCCATGATGTTGGGCGCCACGCCGGCCAGGCCCCACGACACCATGCGGACCAGCGGCCGCAGCCCGTGTTCGGCCGCCTTCTCGCGCGTGGTCACCACGCACATGGATGCGGCGTCGTTCTGCCCGCTGGCGTTGCCGGCGGTGACGGTGGCGTCTGGATCTTGGGCCAGCAGAACGGGTTTGAGCTTGCCCAATGACTCGACCGATGTGTCGGCGCGGGGATGCTCATCGGTGTCGATGAGTTCCTCGCCGTGCCGGGTCGGCACCGCGACCGGGATGATCTCCTCGGCGAAGACGCCGTCCTTCTGCGCGGCTACCGCCCGCTGGTGTGACCGCACCGCTAGCTCGTCCTGCTCCCGGCGCGAAATGCCATACTGGCGACGCAGATTCTCGGCGGTCTCGAGCATTCCGCCCGGTACCGGGTAGTGCCGGCCGCCGGCGGTGGTGCGTCCGCGGGCCAGCCCGTCGTGCACCCGAATGCCACCGCGGGCACCGCCCCAGCGCATATCGGTGGAATAGAAGGCGACGTTGCTCATGCTTTCGCATCCGCCGGCGATGACGAGGTCGTGGTCGCCGTTGCCCACCTGCAGGCACGCCTGGATCACCGCCTGCAGGCCCGACCCGCAGCGACGGTCGACCTGCATGCCGGGAACCGTCACGGGCAGGCCGGAATCCAGTGCCACCACCCGTCCGATTGCGGGCGCCTCGCTGCTCGGATAGCAGTGCCCGAGGATGACGTCCTGCACCGCGTCGGGCGCCAGCCCGGTTCGCTCGAGCAGCCCCGTCAGCGCCGCGACACCCAAGTCGACGGCGGTCTGCGACTTGAACATTCCGCCGTAGCGGCCGATCGGTGTCCGCACGGGCTCACAGATGACGGCTTCACGCATGGCGACTCCCGTTTCTATGCCGAGCAGACGCAAAAGCACCCCAATTCGGCTCGAATTGGGTGCTTTTGCGTCTGCTCGCGCTACCTGTCATATGTGTCGGCCGCCGGTGACTTCCATGACCGTGCCGGTCATATACGAGGAAAGATCGGAGGCCAGGAACAGGGCGACGCTGGCGACCTCGCTGGGCTCGCCCGCCCGGCCCATCGGAACCTCGGCCTCCTTCTGGTCCCAAATGCGTTGCGGCATAGCCTCCGTCATCGCCGAGCGGATCAGGCCGGGAGCGATCGCGTTGACCCGCACGCCCAAATAGGCGAGCTCCTTTGCGGCGGCCTTGGTCATCCCGATGATGCCGGCCTTGGCCGCCGAGTAGTTGGTCTGGCCGATCATGCCGACCTTGCCGGACACGGACGACATGTTGATGATCGCGCCGCGCTTGTTTTCCCGCATGATCCCCGCCGCCAGCCGGGTGCCGTTCCAGGTCCCCTTCAGGTGCACGTCGATGACCTGATCGAATTGCTCCTCGGTCATCTTGCGCATCGTCGCGTCGCGGGTGATCCCGGCGTTGTTGACCATGACGTCCAGGCCGCCAAAACGCTCGACCGCGGTCTGGATCAGGGTCTCGACGTCGGCCGCTCGAGTCACGTCGCAGCGGACCGCGAGGGCGACCTCGTCGCCGCCCAGCTGCTTGGCGGCGGCTTGGGTCGCCTCGAGGTTGACGTCACCGAGCACGACGCGCGCGCCCTCGGCGACGAAGCGCTCCGCGATCGCCAAACCCAGACCCTGTGCACCACCCGTGACCACCGCGGACTGACCGCTGAGCAACGACATCGAAGACCCCTCATCCGTTGTTTGCATCCGCCCTGGGGGCGCCGTCGTCCGAATATCGTATTTCATATAGGATCGCGCCCGGAGCCGGGGCCCGCCAACGAGGAGCTACATGACTACCGCTGACGTCCACGAACGCGCCGAGGTCGGCGACGACGACTTCCGGCCGATCCTCGAGCAGACCCGTCAGTTCGTCCGCAACGCCGTGATGCCGCGCGAGCAGGAGATCCTGACCGACGACCGGGTACCCGACGACCTCCGCGAGCAGGCCAAGAAGATGGGCTTGTTCGGATACGCCATTCCGCAGCAGTGGGGCGGGCTCGGCCTCAACCTCGTCCAAGACGTCGAGCTGGCAATGGAATTGGGCTACACCTCGCTGGCGGTGCGGTCGATGTTCGGCACCAACAACGGCATCGCCGGACAGGTCCTCGTCGGCTTCGGCACCGACGAGCAGAAGCAGCGCTGGCTGGAGCCGATGGCGTCGGGCGACGTCGTCGCCTCCTTCGCGCTGACCGAGCCCGGGGCCGGATCGAACCCGGCCGGCCTGCGAACCAAAGCCGTTCGCTCCGAACAGGACTGGGTGATCTCCGGGCAGAAGCGCTTCATCACCAACGCGCCCGTCGCCGACCTGTTCGTGGTGTTCGCGCGCACCCGTCCCGCCGACGACCAGGGTCCGGGGATCGCGGTCTTTCTGGTCCCCGCGGATGCCGCGGGCGTGACCGTCGGCGCGAAGGACGCCAAGATGGGCCAGGAAGGCGCGTGGACCGCCGACGTCAGCTTCGACGACGTCCGAGTGGGGGCCGACGCGCTGATCGGCGGGAGCGAGGACATCGGTTATCGGGCGGCGATGACGTCGTTGGCGCGCGGCCGGGTGCACATCGCCGCGCTGGCGGTCGGCGCGGCCCAACGCGCGCTCGACGAGTCCGTGTCCTACGCCGCCACCGCGACTCAGGGCGGGACCCCGATCGGGAGTTTCCAGTTGGTTCAGGCGATGCTCGCCGACCAGCAGACCGACGTGCTGGCCGGTCGCGCGCTGGTCCGCGACGCCGCCCGGTTGTGGGTCACCAACCGGGATCGCCGGGTCGCGCCGTCGGCGGCGAAGTTGTTCTGCACCGAAATGGCCGGCAGGGTGGCCGATCTCGCGGTGCAGGTGCACGGCGGCAGCGGCTACATGCATGGGGTGCCCGTCGAACGGATTTATCGCGACGTGCGCCTGTTGCGGCTCTACGAGGGCACCAGCGAGATTCAGCGCCTGATCATCGGGTCGAACCTCGTCAAGGCGGCGCAGCGATGACCGGCAGGCTTGCGGGCAAGGTTGCGTTCATCACCGGGGCGGCGCGCGGGCAGGGGCGGGCGCACGCGGTCCGGATGGCCCAGGAGGGCGCCGACGTCATCGCCGTCGACGTCGCCGGCAAACTGCCGTCCTGCGTGCCCTACCCGCCGGCGACCGAGGAGGATCTCGCGGAAACCGTTCGCCTGGTTGAACAAACGGGCCGGCGGATCGTCACCGCGGTGGTCGACACCCGCGACTTCGACGGACTCCGCGCGGCCGTCGACGACGGGGTCGCCGCGCTGGGGCGCCTGGACATCATCGTGGCCAACGCCGGGATCGCCGCGCCGCAGGCCTGGAATGACATCACGCCCGAATCCTTCCGCGACGTGATGGACGTCAACGTGGTGGGCACCTGGAACACCGTGATGGCCGGCGCGGACAAGATCATCGAGGGCGGCCGCGGCGGCTCGATCATCCTGATCAGTTCGGCGGCCGGGGCGAAGATGCAGCCGTTCATGGTGCACTACACCGCCAGCAAGCACGCCGTCACCGGCCTGGCCCGCGCCTTCGCCGCCGAGTTGGGCAAACACTCGATCCGGGTCAACAGCGTTCACCCGGGGCCGGTGAATACCCCGATGGGATCCATCGAAATGGTCGAGGCGATCGGCAAGGCCATGGAAACCAACCCGCAGCTGAACCACGTCCTCACGCCGTTCCTGCCCGACTGGGTCGCCGAGCCGGAGGAGATCGCCGACGCGGTGTGCTGGCTGGCCAGCGACGAGTCGCGCAAGGTCACCGCGGCGCAGATCCGGGTCGACCAGGGCTCCACGCAGTACTGATTTCTCGCCGCGCCTGAGCGGGTCAGCGCAGCAGTTCCAGCGTTCCCAGCTCGCGGATCGCCCGGCAGCCGCGGCTGAGCATGGCCAGCACCATGTCGTCGCCACGCTCGGTAGCCGCGGCGAAGGCGAACCCCAGCGCCGAGATCAGCGGCGCCTGTAGCACCCCGAGCCGGTAATCGCGCCAACATGTTTCGCGGTCGTAGCCGGCCACCCCGCAATCCGACAGCGCGCGGTGGTAGTCGGCCACGAGTTCTTCCTCGATACTTGCGCGCAGTTGCGAATTCAGGCTGGTCGCGGTGAAGTAAGCGAGGTCCCTGGCCGGCAGGCCCACGCCGAGCGTCTGCCAGTCGACGACGCTGACCCGCGTCAGGTCCGGATCGAACAGCATGTTGTCCAGGCGATAGTCCCCGTGCAACAGGGCGAACCGGTCATACTCGGCCATCAGCCACGGCTCCACCAAACCCATTGCGCTGCGGAATGTTTCGCGGTCGTCGGCGCTCATTCGATCGCCAAGCTTCTCGAGCGTGATGTCGGCGCTCATCCGCGCCACCTCGCCCATGCCACTGGCCCCGGCCGCATCCGGTCGCCCGAACGCGATGCCCGGAAAATCCAACCAGACCGGGTCGCACCAGCTGGGTGCGTGCAGGCCGGCCAGCGCCCGAACCGCGAGGCGCGCTTCGGATTCACCGCAGCCGGCGAGCTGATCGCCCTGAACCGCCGGCGCCTGGTCGGCGAGCAGCAATGCGAAATCCATTGCGTCCTCGGTGATCTCGCAGTAGTAGCAGCGCGGCGTCGGCACCCGAACCCGGTTGGCCACCGATGAGTAGAACGCGCACTCGCTGCGGTAACCGACGACGACGCGGTCGCGCACGGTGTCGTCCTGAGCCGGCAGCTTGATCACGAAAGTCTGCGGCAGGTCACCGGGGTCCGTCGCGTATGCGGCCGTCACCCGGTAGGTCGCGCCGGTCTGGCCGGTGCCGATGGCGACCACGTCGACCTGCGACACCTCGACCGACGGGTGGCGCTCGCTCAGCGCCGCCGACAGCCACTCGGGCGTCACGTCGCCGGGATACCGCGGAATGGACACCACAGCGCTCATGAACAGCACGCCTCCGCACTCGGACAGCCGATTGACCGATCAACTGTAAGGCATACCGCAAGACCCGCGGTGAACCGCCGTGCCTAGCGGGCGACGATGTGCCAATCGGCCGCATCGTGCTGCTGGCGCCAGAATTCGCTGAACCGGCCGCCGGCGGCCAGGAGTTCGTCCACGGGGCCGTCCTCGACGGCCCGGCCGTTGTCGAGGAAGAGGACGCGGTCGGCATGCCGGATGCTCGCCAGCCGGTGGGCGACGATCACCCGCGTGCGTGGTCGCGGGTCGGCGGTGAGGGCGTCGACCACCGCGGCCTCGTTCTCGGTGTCCAGCGCACTCGTCGCCTCGTCGACCAGCAGTATCGGCGCCGGTTTGAGCAGGGCGCGCGCGATACTGACCCGCTGCCGTTCGCCGCCCGACAGCGCGGAACCGGCCTCGCCGACGATCGTCTCGACGCCGTCGGGCAGCCGGCCGGTCAGCTCGTCGACGCGCGCCAGGGCGACGGCCCGCGCGAACCGTTCGTCGTCGGCGCCGGGATCGCCGGCGAGGACGTTGTCGCGAATCGTGCCGTGGAACAGGTAGGGATGCTGGAACACCACGCTGGTTGCCGCGCGACGGGCCTCGGTGTCGAGCGCCGCGGCGTCGACCCCGTCGATGAGGACACGGCCGCGGCCCGGCTGGTGCAGGCCGGCGATCAGCGCCAGCACGGTGCTCTTGCCCGACCCGGATGGTCCGACGATCGCGGTTGTGTTCCCCGGCTGCAACGCGAAACTCAGCCCGTCAAGCACATGGGCGCCGTCGTAGCCGAATGCGACGTCGTCGAACTCGATGCGCGGGGCGGCGGCCGTGTCGCGCAGCGTCTCGCCGCCCGCGCGGGCGACCGGTGCCGCGAGCACCGCGCGGATGCGGTCCAGCGTGGCGCGGGTGCTCTCGAGGGCCGGCGCCAGCTCGGCGACGGTGGTGAACGGCTCCAGGTAGCGCGCGATCACCACGATCAGCGCGACGGCCTGCGGCACCGCGAGCGTGCCGGCCACGGTCAGCGCCGTGGTCGCACCCGCGAGCAGGATGAGGGCCAGCTGGCTGGCCAGGCTGAACAACAGCTGGCCCGGGACCTGCATGGCCAGCAACCGCATCGTGGCGCCGTGCTGTGTCCTCAGCGCGTCGCCGACCATGCTCCTGGCCGGCTCGACACGCCGCGCGGCCCGCAGCGCCTGCTGGGTGCGGGCGAATTCGATGATCCGCTCGGTGAGCGCGGTGTTGGCGTCGCCGGCCGCGTGATCGGCACGACGGGCCAGCCGTGCGGAGGCCCACAACGCCCCCAGCAGCAGCGGCACGCCTCCCATGGCGGCCACGCCGAGCTGCCACGAGACCGGCAGCAGGGCCAGCGCGATGGCCGCCGGCAGCAGCACCGCGGTCACGAGCGGGGTCAGCAGGTTGACGGCCAGACCGACCAGCTCCGGTCCCGTGGCGGCGATCGCCTGCCGCGCCGTCGCGGTGTTGTCGGCGGTGAACCAATCCAGCCGCACCTCCGGCAGCCGGTCCGCCATGTCGTGCTGGGTGTGGTCGAGCACGGCGAACCCCAGGTCGAAACCGATTCTCGCGGTTGCGGTGTCGATCGCCCAACCGGTCACGGTCGCGGCGGTGAGCCAGCCCAGCCAGACCAACGCGCGCTGCGGCGCGTCGCCGAACAGCGCCCCTACCAAGGGAACCAGCAGCACCGCCGCCGCCGCACGCACCACCACCGAGACCAATGCCAGCGCGGTGTAGGCGATCACCGCGCGTCGCCGGCCCGCCGGAACCAGGCGTATCCAGGTGCGGATCATCGCGCGACCTCCTGAGCCGCGGTCAACGGCTCGCGATGACCGCTCTCCCACAGCCGCCGGTAGCGCCCGTCCGCGGCGAGCAACTCGTCGTGGGTGCCGCGTTCGGCGATGCGGCCTTCATCGAGCACGACGATCTGATCGGCGCCGGTGACGGTGTGCAGTCGATGCGCGATCACCAGCACGGTGCGCTCCCGGGTCAACCGGTTGAGTGCCTGCTGCACAAGGTATTCCGATTCGGGGTCGGCGAACGCGGTGGCCTCGTCGAGGATGAGCACCGGTGTGTCCGCAAGGATCGCGCGGGCGATGGTGAGCCGCTGTCGTTCCCCGCCCGAAAGCCCGGTGCCCGCGCCCAGCACGGTGTCGTAGCCGTCGGGCAGCCGCATTATGCGGTCGTGGATTTGCGCGTCGCGGGCCGCGGCCCGGATTTGGGCGGCGGTGGCATCGGGGACGGCCAGCGCGATGTTCTCGGCGACCGTGCCGTGCACGAGCTGGGTCTCCTGCAGGACGAAGCCGACCCGCATGTAGAGCTCGTCGGCCGTCATCGACCGGATATCCTGTCCGCCAACGTATATCGCTCCCTGATCCACATCGTGGAACCGGGCGAGCAGGGCGGCGAGCGTCGACTTTCCCGATCCCGACGGGCCGACGAGCGCGGTCACCGTGCCCGGCCGCAGCGTCAGCGACACGTCCCGGATCACCGGGGCGCCGGGGCGGTAGCCGAAGCTGACACGGTCGAAAACCACGGTCGCGGGCGCGTCGCCGGGCGCTTTGTTCCGTTCGCCCACGGCGAGTTCCGGCTCGTCGAGCGTGATCTGCAGGCGCCGGGCGGCCAACATCCCGGCGCGGATGCCACCGAGCCCGTACGCTATGCCAAGCAGTCGCGCGCCGAATGTGGTGCCCAACAACAAGAACGGCAACAGGTCGACCGGATCCATCCGGTTGGTGACGACCAGCAGCGTCCCGGTGGCCGCGATGAGCCACAGGAAAGTCGAGGGACGCGTCGCCAAGTCCATCAGAGTCTTCTTGCCCGCCAGCGGACGCTGCCAGGCGACCAGGAACCCGACGTACTCGTCGAGGCGGCGCCGGAAGCTGGACGCGGCGGCACCGCCGAAGACCCGAATCACCGGCTGGCCCTCGAGGTAGGCGCCGGCCTCGCCGTTCATCCTCTCGGCCCAACGCTGCGATTGTGGGATGCGCGGGCCGGATTGAATGGTGATGGACGACGTGAGCACCAGGTAGACCAGGACGGGCAGGAACAACACCAGCGCCACCCGCCAGTCGACGACGAACAGATAGACCATCACCGCCACGGGTGCGACGACCGCGGCGACCGCATCCGGGATGGCGTGCGTGATCAGATAATGCAGCGACAGCGTGTCGTCGGTCACCAGCTGCTTGATCGACCCCGAGCCGCGCGCGGTGAACCAGCCCAGCGGCAGCCGAGACAGCTTGCCCAACAGCCGCGAACGCAGCCCGCGGGCAAACCTCGCGTCGACGACGTGCAGCCACAGCGTGACGCCCGCACCGAGCACGGTGCCCGCGCCCAGCAGCGACACGGCGGCGATTCCGACCGTCCACAGTCGCGACGCCTCGGCGCCCGACACCAACAGCCGCGCCAGCTCGACCAACAGAACGAACGGCGCCAGCTGCAACAGCGTTATCACCGCCTGCAGCACGCCGGAGAGGATCAGCGCCGGGCGCAATGGCGCAAGCAACCGGCCGGCCGCCCGGGCGCGCCAACTGCCACGCGACGGCGGAGCGGGGGCCTTTGGCGCCGCCGGCTTCGGCGCTTCGGGTTGTGGCACAACGCTTTCCAGCTCGTCGCCGCGGCTGGTGCCCATCGCCCGCCCAGCGCTCCAATAGGCCTGGGCGTGTATCTCGGACTTGGGAAACCCGAAGTCGTCGCGCAGCCGCTTGCGGACATGCTTGAGGGTGGTGGCCTCGGGTGTCGCCCAGGCGTACCAGTCGGACCAATCCCGGTTCTCGATCGCGTCGGCCAACGACCTCTCGTCGCGGCGCGCCACCCAATGCAGCCGCAACCGAGGGTGCTGCGCGAGGGGAATCAGCGTGTCGTTGTCGTCGTGCTGCTCGAGGTACAACTCGATCGGGACATCGGCCGGGACCGTTTCGATGATCCCGTTGATCCCGGGAATCGACGCCGAGTCACCGAGCAGCAGGTAACCGGCCGGCTGCTCGTCGGGCGGGTCGAAACGCGACGAACCCATCAGCGATATGACCGCGATCGTCGCGCCGGGTTCGACGGTGCGCGCCCACAACGACGCCGGGCCGGCCGGCTCGTGCAGCACGACGTCGACGGCGAACCGGCCGCTGGGCACGTCCGCCTCGGAGATCGTGTAGGCGCGCTGGAACTCGGTGTTCGACCCCGCCGGGTCGGGAAACCAGAACCGCAGCCACGCCGCCGGCTCGGCGTCGGCGTCGTCGAACAACGTCGGCGATTGCATGCGCACCCGCACGAAATGTGGTGCGATCCGGAGCGTTTCGACGACCGTCGCGGTGTGGTCGCGGGCGCCGAAGCTCCGCAGCATCGCACCCTGGAACCCGCGTGCCATCAACGGTCCTCTCCCGCGGCAATGGACTCCGCCGCGACCTCAAGTTACCCACAAACTAAGGGTTGCCTTACCAAAGGTCAACTTGGGTGGGATGGCACGCCGGGGCCGCAAGCGCGATCGCTTTTCGCGGCAAATCGCCCCCCTGCGATTGCCGGCGCGCGGCCGGGATCGCTACGGGTTGGCGCCGGGAGATAGGTCGGATTCGAACTCTTTGCGCTTTCGCTCGGCCAGATCACGGTCCTCGGCTGCCGCTTGGCGGTGGCGGGTGGCCGACCTGCGGTGTACGTCAGTTTGGGATACGCCTTGTTGGACGGTTTCGTCTTGCACCTGCGCCACGTGCTCGTGACAGCGTGCCGACTCCTCAAAGCTGCGGGCGGCCGAGAGTCCGCGTGCGCGGCGCGCTCCCGCGCCTCTGCGGCCCTGCGTTCTGCGAGGGCGACATCCTCTGCGGTGACGGCTTCTTCGTCTGGGTCCTGCGCGGTGACCATGGCGCCTTCCTTCACTTCGGTGCTTGGCGTTTACCCGCAGGATGGCCAGCAAAACGTGGAGTGCGGGCGGAGGGACTCGAACCCTGTTCAACTACCTCGAGCACCGCGACGAAGGTGGATCCGTCTCGGGAAAGGCATACCTGTGCCGCCCCGGAAAACTGCAACTCGGCATGGATCGTGTCCCCGGTGTGTCGCACCGCAGGAGAACTATGACCGGCCAACCGACCTTCGCCCAGACCGCCGAGAGGCTCAACGTCCGGGCGGGCGGTAGAACGGCCATCCTCGACGTGTGCTGACGGGACGAGCGCCACGATTGGACCCCAATGCATAGCCGCATTGCGCATTCCGACATGCTCTACTGATGAGCCTCATCAGCCGCGTTGCCCAAAAATTCACTGCGGAGTACTGGTATCGCCTCGCCACCCGCCACGGCGGTGATCATCTGCTGTTCCTCTGCTGGGGCTACGAGGAGGATCCGCCGATGGCCCTGCCGTTGACGGAATCCGACGAGCCCGACCGATACGCAATTCAGCTCTATCACCGCACGGCGACCCAAGTCGATCTCACCGGCAAACGGGTGCTGGAAGTCAGTTGCGGGCACGGCGGCGGAGCCTCCTACCTGCTGCGCACCCTGGGCCCGGCCTCGTACACCGGGCTGGACTTAAATCGCGCCGGCGTCGACTTCTGCCGAGAAAGGTACAACCTGCCCGGCCTGGATTTCGTGTACGGCAGCGCAGAGAACCTACCCTTCGCCGATCAATCCTTCGACGCGGTAATCAACGTCGAAGCCTCGTCCTTCTACCCGTCGTTGCCCCGTTTCCTCACCGAAGTGGCCCGCGTGCTGCGCCCGGGAGGCCATTTTCTGTACACCGATGTCCGCAGTCGCCAAGGCCAGATCGCCAAGTGGGAGAAGGAGTTGGGCGACGCCCCCATGCGGCTCATGTCAGAAAGAGACATCAGTGAGCAGGTTGATCGCGGGCTGGAGAAAAATGTACGTTTGAGGGAGACGTTTCCTGTTCTTCCAGCCTTCTTGGTCGATCGGTTGATCGCGGCGTTTCGCAACGGATTGCAAAACGGAGAGAACTCTTACCGGATGTACTGCTTCCTCAAGGAGGAGGCACGTCACACAGCCGGTACATACCCTGACCACCAGCACCACAGGCGACTAACAGAACAGGCCGGCCGACGTCCGGGGTGATGTGTAACCAATGAAGCGACTCTGCTGTAACCCATGACCCGACTCAGCAGACAGTGCGGGCGGAGGTGCGGGCGGAGGGACTCGAACCCTCAAGCTCTTACGAGCACCGGCACCTAAAGCCGGCATGTTTGCCAATTTCATCACGCCCGCGGCGGTGCCGATCGTACCGCTCGGCGCTCCGTGGCCCGGCCGAAGTTGTGAGCGGTACGGTCAAATGGTGTCCACTACCCGTCGTCGCAGACCAGCGCTGATCATCCTGGTGATCGTCGCGGCCTGTGGCTGCCTGGCCCTGGGCTGGTGGCAGTGGACGAGGTTTCAGTCGGCCTCGGGCACGTTCCAGAACCTGGGCTACGCGCTGCAGTGGCCACTGTTCGCCTGGTTCTGCGTCTACGCCTACCGCAAGTTCGTTCGCTACGAGGAAGAGCCGCCGGAGCCGCACAACAGCAGCGAAATGACCGAGCTACCCACCGGGCTGCTCCCCGAACGGCCTAAGCCGGCGCCACCGCCGACCGACGATCCCGCGCTGCGGGAGTACAACGCCTACCTGGCCGAGCTCGCCAAGGAAGATGCCGAGAAGCAGAACAGGACAACCGCATGAGCACACCCGAGACGCCCGCGCCCGCCTTTCCCGTCGAGAAGATCCGCACAGCGCTGCTCGGATATCGGGTCATGGCGTGGACGACGGGTATCTGGCTGATCGCGCTGTGCTACGAGATCGTCTCGCATCTGGCCTTCCACCACGAGATTCGGTGGATCGAGGTGGTGCACGGCTGGGTGTATTTCGTCTACGTGCTGGCGGCGTTCAATCTGGCGGTCAAGGTCCGCTGGCCGATCGCCAAGACCATCGGCGTGCTGTTGTCCGGCACCATCCCGTTGCTGGGCATCATTGTCGAGCACTTCCAAACCAAGGACGTCAAGGCGCGCTTCGGGCTTTAGGGGCCACCACCTGTGCTCACCGAGCGTGTGGCCTATGCACGAATCTGAGGCAGTTGCCGTACCTACGGCCCACGCTCGGCGAAAGGGAAGGCCGACGCTCAAGTCAGCGTCCGCAGCGGCGGCACCAACAGCGCAAGCGCGCGGCCGCGATGCGATACCGCATCCTTCTCCGCCGGGCTGAGTTGCGCTGCGGTGCGGTCGCTTCCGGCGGGAATGAAGACCGGGTCGTAGCCAAACCCGCCGTCGCCGCGCGGCTCCCGCGCGATCGTGCCCGGCCACTCGCCGCGGACGACGACCTCCCCGGACGCCG
Organism: Mycobacterium sp. 663a-19; assembly: GCF_035616495.1. NCBI lineage: Bacteria > Bacillati > Actinomycetota > Actinomycetes > Mycobacteriales > Mycobacteriaceae > Mycobacterium > Mycobacterium sp. 663a-19. Next base: position 161,828 of record NZ_JAPJAV010000003.1, read on the forward strand.
ACACCAGCGCGCAGGCCGACACGAACGCCGCGCCGCGCCGTGCGTCGGGCACGTCGCACAACTGCGCCAGCAGCAGCGCTGTGTTGCCGGCGTCGTCACCGTGCCGACCCGACCAGCGCGCCGACAGCACGCCGGGCATCCCGTTCAGCGCGGCCACCTCTAAACCGGAGTCGTCGGCCACACTCGCCACACCGGTCGCGGTGAACGCGTCCCGCGCCTTGGCCAAGGCGTTGTCCTCAAACGTCGCACCGGTTTCGGGCGCCTCGGCGAACGGTGCCACGTCATTCAGCGACAGCAGCGTCAACCCCGACAGCCCGGCGCCGTCCAGCACGCGGCGCAGCTCGGCCAGCTTCTTGGGGTTGCGGCTGGCGACCAGCAGCCGGGTCAGCTTCCGAACGCCTTCGGCGGCGGGGGTCCTTCCGGCAACACGCCGGGGTACGGCCGCTTCAACGCCTCACGCTGCGCGGCGAACAACGTGTCGCAGGCGCCCAGCGCCATGTCGAGCAGCTTGTCCAGCGTCGAACGCGGGAAGGTCGCGCCCTCACCGGTCCCCTGAACCTCCACCAGGGTCCCGGTGTCGGTGGCCACGACGTTCATGTCGACTTCGGCGCGCGCATCTTCCTCGTAGGGCAGGTCCACCCGAATCCTGCCGTCGACCACGCCGACGGAAACCGCCGCGATGGCGCACGACAACGGCCGGGGATCCGAGAGCTTGCCCGCCGCGGACAGGTAGGTCACCGCGTCGGCCAGCGCCACGTAGGCGCCCGTGATGGCGGCGGTGCGGGTGCCGCCGTCGGCCTGCAACACATCGCAGTCGACGGCAATTGTGTTCTCCCCCAACGCCGCCAGGTCGATGCACGCCCGCAGCGACCGGCCGACCAGCCGGCTGATCTCCTGCGTCCGCCCGGACAGGCGGCCCTTCACCGCCTCGCGGTCGGAGCGGGTGTGGGTGGCCGACGGCAGCATCGCGTACTCGGCGGTGAGCCACCCCAGGCCCGAGCCCTTGCGCCAGCGCGGCACGCCCTCGGTGACGCTGGCGGTGCACATCACCTTGGTGTGGCCGAATTCGATCAGTACCGAACCCGCCGGATGTTCGGTGAACCCGCGGGTGATGACCACGGGGCGAAGCTCGTCGTCGAGGCGACCGTCTTCTCGTTTGGACACCCAGCAACCCTAGCCAAACCTCGAACCGGCAGGCTCAGACCCTCTCGGAGCGGCGGACATCGAACGTCTCGCCGCACACCACCGCGTGCACCGGGCCGTCGAACTCGGCCTTGGCCTCGGTGATCACGTCCTCGCGCGAAGTCCACGGCGGGATGTGTGTCAGCAGCAGCTCGCGAACGCCGGCCTGCGCCGCGGCCCGGCCGGCCTCGGTGCCCGAAAGGTGCAGGGCGGGCGGGCGATCCGGCGCGTGCGTCCAGGAGGCCTCGCACAGGAAAACGTCGGCGTCGCGAGCCAGCTCGACCAGCTGATCGCAGCTGCCGGTGTCACCGCTGTAGACGAACGACGCGCCGCTGGGATCGGTGACCCGCAAGCCATAGGACTCGGTCGGGTGGGCCACCACCCGCGGCATCACCGTCAGCGCGCCGAACGCGACCGGCTCACCGTCGACCCAGTGACGAACGTCGAAGATGTCGGAGCAGTCGTCGATCTCGCCGCCGTAGGGCGACGACGCGGCCCCCAACCGTGACCACGTGTCGCTCGGGCCGTACAACAAGGCTTTGCCGAGCGGGCGCAGCGGGTGGTAGCGGCGCCATACGAACAGGCCCGGCATGTCCAGACAGTGGTCGGCGTGCAGATGCGACAGCAGCACGTGCACCGAGCCGGGGTCCATGTAGCGCTGCAGCGCGCCGAGCACGCCCCCGCCGAAGTCGAGGACCAACGGCGGGGTATCCGGAGCCCGAAGCAGATAACCCGATGCAGGCGAATCCGGACCGACCACGCTGCCCGAGCAGCCGAGCACGGTTATTCGCACGGACACTACTGTGCCATGCCCGATACCCCCGTGGAGAAAACATGGCCGCATTCATGTGACCAGAATCTCGTCGGCACGCTAGTCGATCCGCACCTGGCGAACGGGTTGCACGCCGGTCATCGCGGGACCCAGGAATCGCGCCGCGAGCCTGGTGAACGCCTCCGGGTCGCCGGTCGCCTCGAACACCCGGGTGGCCGGCGGCGCGTCGTGCGGCCGCAACAGCTCGGCCTCGGTGAGCACCCGAAGCACTTCCTTCGCGGTTTCCTCGGCGCTGGAAACCAGCGTCACGTTCTCGCCCATCGCCAGCTGAATCAGCCCGGACAGCAGCGGGTAGTGCGTGCATCCCAGCACCAGGGTGTCGACCCGGGCGCGCTGCAGCGGCTCCAGGTAACCCTCGGCCAGCCCGAGCACCTGACGCCCGCTCGTGACGCCGCGCTCGACGAAGTCGACGAACCGCGGGCAGGCCACCGCGGTGATCTCGGTGTCGCGGGCGGCGGCGAACGCGTCCTGGTAGGCGTGCGAGGCGATGGTCGCCCGCGTTCCGATCACCCCGATCCGCCCGTTGCGGGTGGTGGCGACCGCGCGGCGCACGGCGGGCAGGATCACCTCGACGACGGGCACGTCGTAGCGCTCGCGCGCGTCTCGCAGGCATGCCGCCGACGCCGTGTTGCACGCGATCACCAGTGCCTTGACGCCGCGAGCCACGAGGTCGTCACCGATGGCCAGCGCGTGCGCGCGAACCTCGGAGATGCCGAGCGGACCGTAGGGACCGTTGGCGGTGTCGCCGACGTAGATGATGTCCTCGTCGGGCAGCTGGTCGATGATGGCCCGCGCGACGGTCAGGCCCCCGACGCCGGAGTCGAAGACCCCGACGGGCGCCAGCGGGGAGCTCATGTCGCGCGGCGCCGCGAACCGGCTTTCCTCGACGCGCGGGCCTTGCGCTCGGGGCCGGACAAGAGGTACGCCGCCAGGACTCCCGCCAGGGCACCGCACAAATGCCCCTGCCAGGACACGCCGCCGCATTTGTCGAGCACCGGCACCGCGCTGACCAGGATGCCGCCGTACGCGAACAGCACCACCAGGCCGGTGACGATGTCCCAGAATTTGCGCACGAATATGCCGAACACCAGCAGGAACGTCAGCCAGCCGAAGATCAGGCCGGAGGCCCCGATGTGGTCGGACTCGAAGCGGCAGCCGCCCCAGTTCCCGATGAGCCAGGTGCCGAAGCCGCCGACGATCCAGACGATCGCGGTGGCCCACACGAACCGGGACATGCCGGCCAGCGTCATCAGGAACCCGAGCACCAACGCGGGGACGGTGTTGGCGAACAGGTGCGTCCAGTTTCCGTGCAGGAAGGGCGCCCAGATGATCCCCCACAGCCCGTCGGCCTCCAGCGGCCGGATGCCGTTGCGGTCCAGCGAGTGGTGCATCAGCTGATCGATCAGCTCGATGAGATACAGCAGAGCCACGAACGTGACGATCGTGGCCGCGCCGACCATCCAGTCGGGTCGCTTCTTGTTCCGTGGCGCCGGTGATTTCTGCCGTCCGACCGGCCCGGTCATGCCCATAGCTGCCCTTCCAGAGCGTTCTCGGCATCGTCCAGGCTACCGGCATAGGCGCCGGTGGACAGGTACTTCCAACCCGCGTCCGCGACCACGAACGCGATGTCGGCGCGCTCGCCGGCCTTGAGGGCCTTCGCGCCGATGCCCAGCGCCGCGTGCAGCACCGCGCCCGTCGAGATGCCCGCAAAGATCCCCTCGGCATCGATCAGTTCTCGGGTGCGCCGCACCGCGTCGGCGGAGCCCACAGAGTAGCGGGTGGTCAACACCTCGGGGTCGTACAGCTCGGGCACGAATCCCTCGTCGATGTTGCGCAGCGCGTAGACGCCCTCGCCGTAGCGGGGTTCGGCGGCCACGATCTTGACGCCGGGAACGTGCTCGCGAAGGAATCGCCCGGTGCCCATCAGGGTGCCCGTGGTGCCCAGGCCGGCGACAAAGTGGGTGATCTCGGGTAGGTCGGCCAGCAGCTCGGGCCCGGTGCCGCGGTAGTGCGAGTCGGTGTTGGCCGGGTTGCCGTACTGATACAGCATCACCCACGACGGGTTGGCCTCGGCCAGCTCCTTGGCGGTCGCCACCGCGGTGTTCGACCCGCCCTCGGGCGGCGAGAAGATGATCCGCGCGCCGTAGAGCTCCAGCAGCTGACGCCGCTCGACGGACGTGTTCTCCGGCATCACGCAGACCAGCCGGTAGCCCTTCAACCGGGCCGCCATCGCCAGCGAGATGCCGGTGTTCCCGCTGGTGGGCTCGAGGATCGTCGCGCCCGGCGCCAGCAGCCCGTCCTCCTCGGCCTGCTCGATCATCCGCAGCGCCGGCCGGTCCTTGATGGACCCGGTCGGGTTGCGGTCCTCGAGCTTGGCCCACAGCCGCACGTGCGGCCCGTCCGGCCCGTCAACCCAGCGCGGCGACAGCCGCGGCAGCCCGACCAGCGGGGTGTTGCCCAGGGCCTGTAGCAGCGAGTCGTAACGCGTCATGCGCCCCGCTCAGCCACCCGCCACCGCGGGCAGGATCGTCACCGAGTCGCCGTCGGCGATCGCGGTGTCCAGGCCGCCGGAGAATCGCACGTCCTCGTCGTTGACGTAGATGTTCACGAAGCGGTGCAGCTTGCCCGGGGTGGACGGGTCGATCAGGCGCTCGGAGATGCCGGCGTAGTTGGCCTCCAGGTCGTCGATGACGGCGCCCAGCGTGTCGCCGCTCGCCGAGACGCGCTTCTCGCCGCCGGTGTGCGGCCGCAGGATGGTCGGGATGGACACGGTGATGCTCATGCGGGCCTTTCTAGGACGGGTTCAGTACTGCTCGACGATATCGACAGGTTCCTCGGTGACGGCGCCGTCGACGATGCGGTAGCTGCGCAGCTCGTGTCGCTCCGGGTCGCGGGTGGACACCAGCACGTAGTGCGCGTCCGGCTCGGCGGCCAGGTTGACGTCGGTGCGGCTCGGGTAGGCCTCGGTCGCGGTGTGCGAGTGGTAGATGACGACCGGGACCTCGTCGGCGTCGTCCATCTCCCGCCACACCTTGAGCTGCTCCTGGGCGTCGAAGCGATAGAACGTCGGCGAGCGCTCGGCGTTGACCATCGGGATGTGCCGCTCGGGACGGTCGGAGCCGTCGGGGCCGGCCAGCACCCCACACGCCTCGTCGGGGTGGTCGCGGCGGGCGTGGGCGACCATGGCCTGCACCAGGTCGGCACGGATCACCAGCACGTCAGCCGTTCCCTCTCGTCGACATTTCAGGGGCCGAACGCTCCGGGCAACATGCCGCGGTAGGTGGGTATTCCGGCCACCGGCTCGGCGGCCAGGACACCGGCCAGCACCGCGCGGGCCAGGCAGTCGGCCGCGGCCGCGCCCACCTCGGCGACCAGCGCCGTCTCCGGGGAGAACGCGGCGGGCGGTGGTTTCGAAGCGACCGCCGGCGTCACCTCGACGGCCCCGGTGGCCAGCGCGAACACGGCGTCGCCGTCCAGCGGCGTGTGCGCCGGCCGGATGGTGCGGGCCAGGCCGTCGTGGGCGGCGATCGCGACGCGCCGGCACCCGGCCGGGCTCAGCGCGGCGTCGGTGGCGACCACCGCGATCGTGGTGTTCAGCGGGCTCAAAGCCGACGGCAGCCGGGCGAACGCCTCGACCTGCTCGGCCGGCGGTGGCCGCAGCCCGAACTCATCGATCAGCGCGGCCATCCAGGGCAGGCCGGTGGCCCGGTCGACGACGTCGCCGGCGCAGTTCGCCGCGACCAGCGCGCCGACGGTCACGCCCGACGGCAGCGTCGTCGAGGCGGTCCCAATGCCGCCCTTGAGCACGCCGGCGCGCGCCCCCACCCCGGCGCCGACGGTCCCGACGGGCACGTCTTCGCCGCTCGCGGCGCCGGCCGCCCGATAGCCGAACTCGGCGGTCGGCCGGCAGTCCCAGCCGCCCACCGGCAGGTCGAAGATCACCGCGGCCGGCACGATCGGCACCACGCCGCCGTCCATCGCCACGCCCCGCTCGTGCTCCTCCAGCCAGCGCATGACACCGTCGGCGGCGGCCAGGCCGTAGGCGCTGCCGCCGGCCAGCAGCACCGCGTCGACGAATCGCACGGTGTTGGACGGATCCAGCAGCTCGGTCTCGCGGGTGCCGGGCGCACCGCCGCGGCAATCGACCGCGCCGACGGTCCCCGGCGGGGTCAGCACGACGCTCACCCCGCAGGCCCACCCGGCGCCCAGGGACGCGTCGGGATCCAGTTTCTGGTAGTGGCCGACGCGGATACCCCCGACGTCGGTGATCCCCCCTATATCAGTGATGTGAGTCATCCGGCCGCCATCAAGATCCCCGGGCCCCCATCAGCACCAGGACCAGATACTCCTGCAGGACGGTCAGCCACTGGTAGACGTCGTAATGCGCGGCCAGCGGATGATCGGCCGGCAGGCGATCCGGTCCCTCGGGCCCGATTTCGAGCAGCACCCCCAGCGTCAGCCGAATGTCGTTGACCGCCGCGACCCACGCGTTGGCGCTGTCCTCGGTCAGTTCGAACCGGCCACCGTCGTCCGGCAACGTGTCCAACAACTCCTGTGCGGCAACACGTTTGGCGTTGATGATCTCCGGCTCGTGCAGGCTGCGCAGCGCGGCGTTGAGGCTTTGCGAAGCATCGCCCAGCGGGTCGTCGTCCTCGTCGGATCTGTAGAAATCCGGCAGCAGCCGACGCAGCGTCGACTCGCGCGGCGGTTCGGAGTTCCCGGTCTTGATACCGGTGATCTCCTCGAGTTCGTCTGGCGGCGAGGACGATTCGCGCTCGTCGAGCAGGCCGATCATCGCGCTGACGAGGTTCTTGAGCAGTTCCGCCTCATGCGGATCCAAGGCGGACCGAAAACGGGGACCGTTCGCGGTCTCGACGCGCTTCCATTTGCGCACGCGGAATCCCGGGTGCCCTCGAATCTCACCGGTCCTGCTGCATCGTCGCCCACAAACCGGCGGCGTGCAGCTTGGACACGTCGACTTCCATGGACTCCCGGCTGCCCGCGGACACCACCGCCTTGCCCTCGTTGTGCACCTGCAGCATCAGCTTGGTGGCGTGCGGTTCGCTGTAGCCGAACAGCTTCTGAAACACATACGTCACGTAGGTCATCAGGTTGACCGGGTCGTCCCACACGATGGTGACCCAGGGACTGGCCGTGACGTGTGCCGGAGCGGATTCGCGTTGTCCGGTGGTGCCCGGTTTGGTGGGTGCTGACGCAACAACCATGTTCTCCACGATACCGAGAGATAGGTCCCGTGCCGCCGCCCGCCAGCCGTTACCGTTACGGATTGACGTCCTCCACCGGTTTAAGCCGGTGGATTCCAACCCCGTGGCACCTAGGCAGCAGGAGAACAGAGTTGAGGTTCACGGTTCGCCGACCGGCTAGTGCCGAGGTCTCCCCGTGCTGTCACCGCCCGTCCGGCGGCGATGTTTCGTGCGGCATTCACGTCGGCATTGCACGGGCCCGCACCGCAGGCGACGCACTGAAAAACCGCTTGGCTCTTGCGGTTTTCCGGCGCGACATGCCCACAGTGAGAGCATCGTTGCGACGTGTACGCTGCTGGGACGAATTCGAGCCGTCCCAGGGCCTTGTGCTTCAGGCGGGCTATCAGCAGTCCCCACCCTTGGCGGCTGATGTGGCGGTTGAGGCCCCGTTTCTGCGCGACGTTGGTGCCCGGGCACCCACGAGTGCCGCGCGCCGAGCGGGTCATGGCACGCACATTCAAGTCCTCGACACGGACGGTGTCGAAGCGTCGCGCCACATCGGTGGTGGTTTTCTCCACCCAGTCGCGGCGGCGATCGGTTTCGCGGGCGCGCACCCTGGCAATGGCCAGCTTTGTGCGGGCTCGCCGTCTAGATCCGCGTTGGGCCCGGGCCAGGCGTTGCTGCAATCGGCGCAACCGCTCAGATTCACCAGCACGCAACCCAGGAACACACAGCAGCGCCCCACTGGACAGCGCCACCGATTCCGCCACGCCGCGATCCACACCAACAACGCTGCCGTCCCCGGGGCCTGGAACAGGTTCGGGGACGGCAGCAAAAGCGATGTGCCACCGCCCCGAGCGATCCAGCGTGACTCGGTACGACTTCACAGTGGCGGCGATGGCGCGGGTCCAGCGGAACCGCACCCAACCGACCTTGGGGATCCAAACCTGCCCAGAGCGGCGGCTGACCCTCTTGATATGGCGCAGTTTGAGCCCAACCTGGCGAAATCCTTCATGCTTGCCCGCCTTACGCCACGTCGGGGGCCGGTGGGTGCCGGTGAAAAAGTTGCGCATCGCTTGGGCGAAGTCGCGCAATGCCTGCTGCTGAACGGTCTGCGACCCCGCTGCCAACCAGTCATATTCGGCGCGGGCCGCCGTCAGCTGAGCACACTGCTCGTTGTAACCAGGCGCCCGGCGGCCCGCTTGCCAGTGCTGCAGCTGCTCCACGGCAAGATTCCACACAAATCGGGCATGGCGACAATGCTCAGCCAATGCTGCCGCCTGCTCGACGCTGGGAAGCAACCGAAACCTGCACACTGCAACAACATAAGCCCGACCCACCGACAACCTGACGAAAGGAGGAGGGCGGCGTTTCCTCCCCCGGCTAAAGCCGAGGGTTCCCACGCCGCAAAGCTGATGAACGACCCGGTCTTGGCTGGGCTGCTGACGGACAAATACGAGCTGACCATGCTGGCGGCGGCGCTGCGCGACGGCACCGCCCATCGCCGGACCACGTTCGAGCTGTTCGCCCGCCGCCTCCCCGCGGGTCGCCGGTATGGCGTGGTCGCCGGGACCGGCCGGCTGCTGGAAACGTTGCCGCAGTTCAGGTTTGACGACGACGCATGCCGGCTGCTGGCGCAGTTCCTCGACGACGACACGCTGCGCTACCTCCGCGATTTCCGGTTCGGCGGCGAGATCGACGGATACGCCGAGGGCGAGCTGTATTTCGCCGGTTCCCCGGTGCTGTCGGTGACCGGCAGCTTCGCCGAATGCGTGGTGCTCGAAACGCTGGCGTTGTCGATCTTCAACCACGACACCGCGATCGCGTCCGCGGCGGCGCGAATGGTCAGCGCCGCCGAAGAGCGGCCGCTGATCGAGATGGGATCGCGACGAACCCACGAACGCGCCGCGGTCGCCGCGGCCCGCGCTGCCTACATCGCCGGGTTCGCCGCGACGTCCAACCTGGAGGCCGAGCGGCTCTACGGGATACCCACGGAGGGCACCGCCGCCCACGCGTTCACCATGGTGCACACCGGCGAGGACGGGCCCGACGAGCTGGGCGCATTCCGGTGCCAGGTGGAGGCGCTGGGCGTACACACCACGCTGCTGGTGGACACCTACGACGTGACGACCGGGGTGGCCAACGCCGTGACCGCGGCCGGGCCGACGCTCGGTGCGGTGCGCATCGACTCCGGCGAACTGGGCGTGCTGGCCCGCCAGGTGCGCGAGCAGCTCGACCGGCTGGGCGCGACCCAGACCCGCATAGTGGTCTCCGGCGACCTCGACGAGTTCTCCATCGCCGCGTTGCGCGCCGAGCCGGTGGACAGCTACGGCGTCGGCACCTCGCTGGTCACCGGCTCGGGCGCGCCCACCGCGAACATGGTCTACAAGCTGGTCGAAGTGGACGGCATGCCGGTGCGCAAGCGCAGCACCCACAAGGAATCCGAGGGCGGCCGCAAGGAGGCGCTCCGCTTGTCGCGCCCGACCGGCACCATCACCGAGGAGGTCGTGTATCCGGCGGGCCGCCCGCCGCCCACCACCGATCCCTTCCGGGTGCTGACCGTCCCGCTGGTGCGCGACGGGGAGGTGGTGGCCGAGACGGGTCGAGGCGCGCTGACCGCCGCCCGGGACCTGGTCGCGTCCGGGTTGCGCAGCCTGCCGTGGGAGGGACTGAAATTGGCGCACGGCGACCCGGCGATTTCGACGGTGCACATCCGCGCCTGAGCTATACCGTGCCAGAAGTGTCAGAGGTGTCAGAGGTATCCGTGCCCGAGCTGCTTGCCACCGCCGTGGCCGCGCTCGGCGGCAGCGAGCGCAGCGGCCAGCAGGAGATGGCCGCCGCGGTCGCGCGGGCCTTCGAAACCGGTGAGCACCTCGTGGTCCAGGCCGGCACCGGCACCGGCAAGTCGCTGGCCTACCTGGTTCCCGCGATCGTCCGCGCGGTCGGCGACGAGGCGCCGGTCGTGGTGTCGACGGCGACCATCGCCCTGCAGCGTCAACTCGTGGATCGCGACCTGCCCCGGCTGGCCGATTCGCTCGCGGACTCGCTGCCCCGCCGGCCGACGTTCGCGCTGCTCAAGGGACGACGGAACTACTTGTGCCTCAACAAGATTCACAATGGTGGGGCCGACGCCGATTCGGAGGGCGAGCGGCCGCAGGACGAGCTGTTCGACGCGATGGCGGTGACCGCGCTGGGGCGTGACGTGCAGCGGCTCACCGCGTGGGCGTCGGAGACAGACTCCGGTGACCGCGACGACCTCAAGCCCGGCGTGCCGGAACGTTCCTGGTCCCAGGTCAGCGTTTCCGCGCGGGAATGCCTCGGCGTGGCCCGCTGCCCGTTCGGCACGGAGTGCTTCTCCGAACGGGCCAGGGCGGTCGCCGGCCGGGCCGACGTCGTCGTCACCAACCACGCGTTGCTGGCCATCGATGCCGTGTCGGAATCGGCGGTGCTGCCCGAACACGCGCTGCTGGTGGTCGACGAGGCGCACGAGCTGGTGGACCGGGTGACGTCGGTGGCCACCGCGGAGCTGACGCCCGCCGCGCTGGGTGTCGCGTCCCGGCGGATCGCCCGCCTGGTGGAGCCGGAGCTGATCCAGCGGCTGGAGGCCGCGTCGGCCAACTTCGCGGCCGCGATCCACGAAGCAACACCGGGCCGCGTCGACCGCCTCGACGACGAGATGGCGACGTATCTGGCCGCGCTGCGTGACGGCGCCAATGCGGCACGCTCGGCGATCGACACCACCAGCGACGCCAAGGCGGCGGCGGCGCGGGCCGAGGCGGTCGCGGCGCTGAGCGAGATCTCCGACACCTCCTCGCGGATCCTGGCGTCGTTCGGCCCCGCGATCCCCGACCGCACCGACGTCGTCTGGCTCGAGCACGAGGACAACCGGGGCTCGCCGCGTTCGGTGCTGCGGGTGGCGCCGCTGTCGGTCGCCGCGTTGCTGCGCGACGACGTCTTCGCGCGCTCGACGACCGTGCTGACGTCGGCGACCCTGACGGTCGGCGGGTCCTTCGACGCGATGGCCACCGCGTGGGGGCTGACCGGGCCGGGCCCCGGGGAGTACCCGCCCTGGCGCGGGCTCGACGTCGGATCGCCGTTCCAGCACGCCAAGGCCGGCATCCTCTACGTCGCGGCCCACCTGCCACCGCCGGGCCGCGACGGCACCGGTTCGGCCGAGCAGCTGACCGAGATCGCCGAGCTGATCGGCGCCGCGGGCGGGCGCACGCTGGGGTTGTTCTCGTCGATGCGGGCCGCCCGGGCCGCCGCCGAGGCGATGCGCGAACGGTTGTCGACGCCGGTGTTGTGCCAGGGCGATGACAGCACCTCCGCGCTGGTCGAGCAGTTCAGCGCCGATCCGGAGACCTCGCTGTTCGGCACCCTGTCGCTGTGGCAGGGCGTCGACGTGCCGGGGCCGTCGCTGTCGCTGGTGCTGATCGACCGCATCCCGTTCCCGCGGCCCGACGACCCGCTGCTGGGCGCCCGCCAGCGCGCGGTGGCCGCGCGCGGCGGCAACGGCTTCATGGCCGTCGCCGCCAGCCACGCGGCGCTGCTGCTGGCACAGGGGTCGGGGCGGCTGTTGCGCCGGGTCAACGACCGCGGGGTGGTCGCGGTGCTCGACTCGCGGATGGCCACCGCCCGCTACGGCGGTTACCTGCGCGCGTCGCTGCCGCCGTTTTGGCCGACGACCGACGCGGCGCAGGTCCGCGCGGCGCTGCAGCGGCTCCGCGACGCCCAGCCGGCTAACCAGCCAGGGTGACCAGGCCGAGCTCGTTGGAGGCGGCGAGCAGCGGGTGGTGGGGCAGCACGCGCACCGTGTATCCGACCGCTCCGGCCAGTGGCAGCGGCAGCGTGGTCGAGAAGACCTGGTTGCCGCCCTCGGCGGTGCCGGTGTACGACATGTCGACGGTCACCGGGTCCAGCAGCGCGTCGCTGGCGTCGACCCTGCCCACCAGCGCCTGGACCGTGACCTCGTCGGGCGCCAGTCCGGCCAGTTGCACGGTCGCGGTCAGGGTCAGCTTCGAGCCCAGCACCGGGGTGTCCGGCAGGCCGGTGCTGTCGACGTCGGTGATGTCGATCCTGGGCCAGGCTTCCTCGACGCGGCTGCGGTAGGCGGCCAGCTCGCGAGCGGCACCGAACTCGGCGCCGCTCGCCTCGCCCTCGGCGGGTGCACTCGTCCGGCGCAACGACTGCGCCGCCGGCACGTAGTAGTTCTCGACGTAGTCGCGCACCATCCGGGACGCCAGCACCTTGGGGCCCAGCGTCTGCAGGGTGTGGCGCACCATTTCGATCCATCGGGGCGGCACCCCATGCTCGTCGCGTTCGTAGAACTTCGGTGCCACCGTTTGTTCCAGCAGCTTGTAGAGCGCACTGGACTCCAGGTCGTCGCGCCGGGCCTCGTCGGCCACGCCATCGGCAGACGGTATCTCCCAACCATTTTCGCCGTCGTACCATTCGTCCCACCAGCCGTCCCGGATGGACAGGTTCAGCCCGCCGTTGAGCGCGCTCTTCATCCCCGAGGTGCCGCAGGCCTCCAGGGGCCGCAACGGGTTGTTCAGCCAGACGTCGCAGCCCCAGTACAACAGCCGGGCCATCGACATGTCGTAGTCGGGCAAAAACGCGATGCGGTGGCGCACCTCGGGCCGGTCGGCGAACCGCACCACCTGCTGGATCAGCGCCTTGCCTCCGTCGTCGGCGGGATGCGACTTGCCCGCGACGATCAGCTGGATCGGCCGCTTCTCGTTCAGCAGCAGCTTTTCCAGCCGATCCGGGTCGCTCAGCATCAGCGTCAGCCGCTTGTAAGTCGGCACCCGGCGGGCGAACCCGACCGTGAGCACGTCGGGATCGAAAGCCGAACTGATCCAACCCAATTCGGCATCCGAGGAGCCGCGCTCCAGCCACGACCGGCGCAGCCGCTTGCGAACGTCGTCGACGAGCAGCGAGCGCAGTTGCGAACGGATCCCCCACAGGCGACCCGCGTCGACCTGCTGAACTCGCAGCCACACACCGGGTTCCCTGAACGCCGCGTCGTCCGGCCCGACCAGCTCGCGGCCCAGCTGCAGCCACTGCGGCGCCGCCCAGGTGCGGGCGTGAACGCCGTTGGTGATCGACCCGATCGGCACCTCGCCGGGGTCGAACCCGGGCCACAGCTCGTTGAACATCGCCCGGCTCACCCGACCGTGCAGCAACGACACACCGTTGGCGCGTTGGGCCAGCCGCAGGCCCATGTGGGCCATGTTGAACTTCTCCGGATCGTCCTCGGCGCCCAGCGCGAGTATCCGGGCGGTCGGCACGCCGGGCAGCAACATGGGCGCCGCGGCGCCGGCATTCTCGTCGGGCTTTTCGTCGGGATCGTCGTCGAGGTGGTCGTCGAAGTAGAGCCGCACCATCTCGACCGGGAAGCGGTCGATGCCGGCGGCCACCGGGGTGTGCGTGGTGAACACCGTGCTGGACCGCACGACCGCCAGCGCGGTGTCGAAATCCAGCCGCGAATCGGTGATCAGCTCGCGGATGCGTTCGGCCCCGAGGAACCCGGCGTGGCCCTCGTTCATATGAAACACCTCGGGCGCGGGCAGCCCCTCGATGGCGGTGAACGCGCGGATCGCCCGCACCCCGCCGATGCCGGCCAGGATCTCCTGGCGCATCCGGTGCTCCTGGTCGCCGCCGTAGAGCCGGTCGGTGACGCTGCGCAGCTCGTGCTCGTTCTCGGGGACGTCGGAATCCAGCAACAGCAGCGGAACCCGGCCCACCTGGGCGACCCACACCCGGGCCCGCAGCTGCGCGGAGTCGGGCAGGCTCAGCTCGACCAGCACGGGATCGCCGGTGGCATCGGTCAGCAGTCGCAGCGGCAGCCCCTGCGGGTCCAGCGACGGGTACGTCTCGTGCTGCCAGCCGTCCGCGGTCAGCGACTGCCGGAAGTAGCCGGAGCGGTAGTAGAGGCCGACCGCGATCAGCGGCACGCCGAGATCCGAGGCCGACTTCAGGTGGTCGCCGGCGAGGATGCCCAGGCCGCCCGAGTAGTTGGGCAGCACCTCGGCGACGCCGAACTCCATCGAGAAGTAAGCGATGGCGGCCGGCATCGCTCGCCCGTTTTCCGCGCCGGCCTGCTGCTGTTGCTGGTACCACAGGGGACGGCTGAGGTAGTCGTTCAGGTCGGCCGCGAGCGCGTCGAGCCGGCCCAGGAACTCCTCGTCGATCGCCAGCTCGTCCAGGCGTGCCGGTGTGACCGCGCCCAGCAGCGCGACCGGATCGCAACCGCAGCGGTCCCACAGCGTCGGATCGATGGTGGCGAAAAGCTCCTGGGTCGGCTTGTCCCACGACCAACGCAGATTGTTCGACAGCTGGTCCAGCGCGGCGAGACGTTCGGGTAGGTGGGCACGGACGGTAAACCGGCGGAGGGCTTTCACGCGTCTCTACCTTACTGAGGATTCCACCTCGCGCACGGCGAGGTCAGACACCGCTTTTCGCCCATGTGTGTGGCCGGACACTAGGGTGGGTATCGGGTAGTTGTTGGGGCGGCAGAGGCGCTTCCCCAGCGAGAACGTTCCGCACAGCAGGGAGTTTTCGACGATAGGCATTCCGCGACGCAGCACCCCGCGGTTTGGCCGCACACAATCGGAACGGAGTGGTGGTGCCCGGTCGTGTCGAGATCGATAACGTCCAGCCCGTCGTTTCATGCGGCGCATACCCCGCCAAGGCCGTGGTCGGTGAGATGGTCCCGGTCAGTGCGACGGTATGGCGTGAGGGCCACGAGGCCGTCGCGGCGACCCTGGTGGTGCGCTACCTGGGGCCGCGCTATCCACAGATAACGGAGGCCCGCCGGATCAAGGCCGTGCAGGCCCCGGAACGGCCGGTGTCGACGACCGCCAAGGCGACCGAGCGGGTCAAGCCGCTGCTCCTGCCCATGACGATGGGCCAGGAGCCCTACGTCTTCCACGGCCACTTCACCCCCGACCGGGTCGGCCTGTGGAGCTTCCGGGTCGACGGGTGGGGCGACCCGATCCACACCTGGCGGCACGGGCTGGTCGCCAAGCTCGACGCCGGCCAGGGCGAGACCGAGCTGTCCAACGACCTGCTGATCGGTGCCGCGCTGTTCGAGCGCGCCGCCGCCGGGGTGCCGCGCGCGAGCCGCGAGCCGCTGCTGACGGCCGCCAGGGCGCTGCGGACGCCGGGGGATCCGGTGACGCGCACCGCGCTGGCGCTTTCGCCCGAGATCGACGAGCTGCTGACCGACTATCCGTTGCGCGACATCGTCACCCGCGGCGAGCAGTTCGGGATCTGGGTGGATAGGCCGGCGGCCCGCTTCGGCGCGTGGTACGAGATGTTTCCGCGCTCGACCGGTGGGTGGGACGCCGACGGCAAACCGGTACACGGCACGTTCGCGACGGCGGCCGCGGCGCTGCCGCGCATCGCGCAGATGGGTTTCGACGTCGTGTACCTGCCGCCGATCCACCCGATCGGCAAGGTACACCGCAAGGGCCGCAACAACTCCCCCACCGCCGCGCCCGGGGACGTGGGATCGCCGTGGGCGATCGGAAGTGACGAGGGCGGTCACGACGCCATCCACCCGCTTTTGGGCACCATCGACGACTTCGACGATTTCGTCGCCGCGGCAAGGGATCTGGGCATGGAGGTGGCCCTGGACCTGGCGCTGCAGTGCGCGCCGGACCACCCGTGGGCCCGCGAGCATCGGCAGTGGTTCACCGAGTTGCCGGACGGCACCATCGCCTACGCGGAGAACCCCCCGAAGAAGTACCAGGACATCTATCCGCTCAACTTCGACAACGATCCCGCGGGCCTCTACGACGAGGTGCTGCGCGTGGTGCGGCACTGGATCGACCACGGCGTCAAGTTCTTTCGCGTCGACAACCCGCACACCAAGCCGCCCGACTTCTGGGCCTGGCTGATCGGTCAGGTCAAGGACACCGACACCGACGTGCTGTTTCTGTCGGAGGCCTTCACGCCGCCGGCCCGCCAGTACGGGCTGGCCAAGCTCGGCTTCACGCAGTCCTACAGCTACTTCACCTGGCGCACGGCCAAGTGGGAGCTCACCGAATTCGGCAACGACATCGCCGCGCTCGCCGACTTCCGCCGGCCGAACCTGTTCGTCAACACCCCCGACATCCTGCACGCCGTGCTGCAGCACCACGGGCCCGGGATGTTCGCCATCCGCGCGGTGCTGGCCGCGACCATGAGCCCGGCCTGGGGCATGTACTCCGGTTACGAGCTGTTCGAACATCGCGCGGTGCGGGAGGGCAGCGAGGAGTACCTGGATTCGGAGAAGTACGAGTTGCGTCCCCGTGACTACGCGGGCGCGCTCGCCGAGGGCAGGTCGCTGGAGCCGTTCATCAAGAAGCTCAACGCAATTCGCCGACTGCATCCCGCGCTGCAGCAGTTGCGCACCATTCATTTCCACGGTGTGGACAACGACGCGCTGTTGGCCTACAGCAAGTTCGACCC
The DNA here is from genome assembly GCF_035616495.1 of Mycobacterium sp. 663a-19. NCBI lineage: Bacteria > Bacillati > Actinomycetota > Actinomycetes > Mycobacteriales > Mycobacteriaceae > Mycobacterium > Mycobacterium sp. 663a-19. Next base: position 178,502 of record NZ_JAPJAV010000003.1, read on the forward strand.
GGCGACCGGGGACTGCGTTTTGGTGGTGGTGACGCTCAACGCGTTCGGGCCCGAGGAGGCGACGCTGTGGTTAGACATGGCGGCATTGGGTATGGAGCCCTATGAACGGTTCTGGGTACGCGACGAGCTAACCGGTCAGGAGTTCCAATGGGGGCAGGCGAACTACGTCCGCCTGGACCCCGCGCAAGCGGTCGCGCACATTGTCAACATGCCGCTCATACCGTACGAATCGCGAATCACGTTGCTACGCAGGAGGTGAGCGGATGTGAGCCGAGCTGACCAGCTCGCCGGGGCGCACCTGGCGCCCGACCCGTCCGACCTGACGCGCCTGGTGGCCGGCGCGCACCACAACCCGCACGGCATCCTGGGCGCCCACGAGTACGGAGACCACACCGTCATCAGGGCATTCCGTCCGCACGCGACCGAAGTCGTCGCGATCGTCGGCGGCGAGCGATACCCGATGCGGCACATCGATTCGGGCCTGTTCGCCGTCGCGCTGCCGTTCGTGGACCTGATCGACTACCGGCTGCAGATCAGCTACGCCGGTTCCGACCCGTGCACCGTCGCCGACGCCTACCGGTTCCTGCCCACGTTGGGCGAGGTCGACCTGCACCTGTTCGCCGAGGGCCGCCACGAGCGGCTCTGGGAAGTGCTTGGCGCCCACCCCCGCTCGTTCACCACGGCCGACGGCGTCGTCAACGGGGTGTCGTTCGCCGTGTGGGCGCCCAACGCCAAGGGCGTCAGCCTGATCGGCGAGTTCAACGGCTGGACCGGCACCGACGCCCCGATGCGGGTGCTCGGCTCCTCCGGGGTGTGGGAGCTGTTCTGGCCGGGGTTCGGCGTGGGCGGGTTGTACAAGTTCCGCGTGCACGGCGCCGACGGCGTCGTCACCGAGCGGGCCGACCCGTTCGCCTTCGCCACCGAGGTGCCGCCGCACACCGCGTCGCGGGTGACGACGAGTACCTACCGGTGGGCCGACGACGACTGGCTGACCCGGCGCGCGCAGCGCAACCCGGTGTTCGAGCCGATGAGCACCTACGAGGTGCATCTCGGGTCCTGGCGCCCCGGGCTCAGCTACCGCCAGCTCGCCCGCGAGCTGACGGATTACGTTGTGGAGCACGGCTTTACCCATGTCGAACTGCTCCCGGTGGCCGAGCATCCGTTCGCCGGGTCGTGGGGATACCAGGTCACCTCGTACTACGCGCCCACATCGCGGTTCGGCACGCCCGACGATTTCCGGGCGCTGGTCGACGCCCTGCACCAGGCCGGCATCGGCGTGATCGTGGACTGGGTGCCGGCGCACTTCCCCAAGGACGCATGGGCGCTGGGGCGATTCGACGGCACCCCACTGTACGAGCATTCCGACCCCAAGCGTGGCGAGCAACTCGACTGGGGCACTTACGTCTTCGACTTCGGCCGCCGCGAGGTGCGCAACTTCCTGGTGGCCAACGCCCTGTATTGGCTCGAAGAGTTCCACATCGACGGCATGCGCGTGGACGCGGTCGCGTCGATGCTGTACCTGGACTACTCGCGCCCGGAGGGCGGCTGGACCCCCAACATCTACGGCGGGCGGGAAAACCTGGAAGCGGTTCAGTTCCTGCAGGAGATGAACGCCACGGCGCACAAGGTCGCGCCGGGCATCGTCACGATCGCGGAGGAATCCACATCGTGGCCCGGGGTGACGCGCCCCACCAGCCTTGGCGGGCTGGGCTTTTCGATGAAGTGGAACATGGGCTGGATGCACGACACGCTGGACTACATCAGCCGCGATCCCATCTACCGCAGCTACCACCACCACGAGATGACCTTCTCGATGCTCTACGCGTTCAGCGAGAACTACGTGCTGCCGCTCAGCCACGACGAGGTGGTGCACGGCAAGGGCACGTTGTGGGGGCGGATGCCGGGCAACAACCACGTCAAGGCCGCCGGGCTGCGCAGCCTGCTGGCCTACCAGTGGGCGCACCCCGGCAAGCAGCTGCTGTTCATGGGCCAGGAGTTCGGGCAGCGCGCCGAGTGGTCCGAGCAGCGCGGCCTGGATTGGTGGCAGCTGGACGAGTTGGGTTTCTCCAACGGCGTCCTGCGCCTGGTGCGCGACATCAACGACATCTACCGCAGCCGCCCAGCGCTGTGGAGCCAGGACACCACGCCGGAGGGCTATTCCTGGATCGACGCGAACGATTCGGCCAACAACGTTCTGAGCTTCCTGCGGTACGGCACTGACGGCTCGGTGATGGCCTGCGTGTTCAACTTCGCGGGCTCCGAGCACAGCGGCTACCGGCTGGGGTTGCCGAGCGCGGGCCGCTGGCGCGAGGTGCTGAACACCGACGCGACGGTCTACAACGGCTCCGGGATCGGCAACCTGGGCGGTGTCGACGCCACCGAGGACCCGTGGCACGGTCGCCCCGCCTCGGCGGTGCTGGTGTTGCCGCCCACGTCGGCGCTGTGGCTGGAGCCCGAGTAGCGCGGTTGTTGGCGCGAGCAGACGTAAAAGCCCCCGAAAACCATAGGTTTCGGGAGCTTTTACGTCTGCTCGCGGAAGGTCAGTAGAGCGCGTTGGCGAGGTTGCGTCGACCGACGACAACCTCGGGATCGGCCGGGTCGAACAGCTCGAACAGCTCGATCAGCCGGGTGCGCACCGCCGTGCGCTCGTCTCCAGATGTGTTGCGCACCAACGCGATCAGCCGCTCGAACGCGCCACTGACATCCTGGTTGAGGATTTGCACGTCGGCGGCCGCGAACGCGGCCTCGATGTCGCCCGGCGCGGCGTCGGCGACCGCGACGGCGTCCGGGGGTTGCGCCGTTGCGCGAGTGAGGAAGTCGATCTGCCGGATCGCCGCCTTCGCCTCCGCGCTGCCGGGATTCGCGTCCAGCAGCGCCTGATACGACGCCCTGGCGGCCTCGAAGTCGCCAACCTCGAGCTGCTGGCGGGCCTGCGCCAACTCCGGATCGACTTGCTCGGCCTCCTCGGAACCGGCCGCGCCCTTCAGCTTGCCGGCCGTCGCCGAAAGCAGCGAGTCCAGCCAGCGACGCAGTTGGTCGGGCGGCTGCACGCCCTGGAAGCTCGAGATCGGCTGCCCGGCCGCCAAAGCCACCACGGTGGGAACCGCCTCGACGCCGAATATCTGCGCCACCCTGGGCGCCACGTCGACGTTCACCGTCGCCAGCGACCACTTGCCGCCGTCCTGGGAGGCCAGGCCGGCCAGCGTCTCGACCAGCTGGACGCAGGCGTCGCTGCGCGGTGACCACAGCAGCACGACCACCGGAACTTCGTCGGATCGCATCAGGACTTCGTTCTCGAAGTTGGCCTCGGTGACCTCCGTGGCGCCCGGCGGCGCCGCAGCGGCCTGCCCGCCGGGTCCGCCGGCCGCTGCGTTCTGTTGAGCTCGCTGCTTGAGGCCGGACAGGTCGACTGCGCCGGTCAAGGCGGGTCCGATCGAGGGTCGCGGACGAGTCACGACGTCAAGTCTGTCATGCGCCGCGGTTACCGATCCACCCGGTGGTTCCCGCGCTCAGCCGCTCAAAATGGCCCTGATCGGCCCGTATGACGAAGATCACAAACACCCGCGTCCGGTGCCGCCCCAGCAACGCCGTCGAGCCGGCTAACCGGCCCGCAGAATCAGCGCGTCGCCCTGTCCGCCGGCCCCACAGAGCGCGGCGACCCCGTAACCCGAGCCGCGGCGCGCCAATTCCAGTGCCGCATGCAGCGTGATCCGGGCACCCGACATGCCGATCGGGTGCCCGACGGCGATGGCGCCGCCGTTGACGTTGACGATCTCGGGGTTCACGCCCAGCTCCCGGGTCGAGGCCAGCGCCACCGCCGAGAACGCCTCGTTGATCTCCACCACGTCGAGCTGGTCGACGGTGATGCCCTCGCGGGCGAGCGCCTTCTTGATCGCGTTGGCCGGCTGCGACTGTAGCGTCGAGTCGGGCCCGGCCACAACGCCGTGCGCGCCGATCTCGACCAGCCAGGTGAGCCCCAGCTGCTGCGCCTTGTCCTTGTTCATCACCACGACCGCGGCCGCGCCGTCGGAGATCTGCGACGCCGAACCGGCGGTGATGGTGCCGTCGCGGCGGAACGCCGGTTTCAGCCCGGCCAGCGACTCGGCGGTGGTGTTGGCGCGGATCCCCTCGTCCTCGGTGAACTGCAGCGGATCGCCCTTGCGCTGCGGGATGTTCACCGGCACCACCTCGTCGGCGAAGACGCCGTCCTTCCACGCCGCGGCCGCCTTCTGGTGCGACCGGGCGGCGAACTCGTCCTGTTCCTGGCGGGTGAACTTGTCGACGTCGTTGCGCTGCTCGGTGAGCGCGCCCATCGGCTGGTCGGTGAACACGTCGTGCAAGCCGTCGTAGGCCATGTGGTCCAAGACCGTCACATCGCCGTACTTGTAGCCCGAGCGGCTGTCCATCAGCAGGTGCGGGGCCTTGGTCATGGACTCCTGGCCGCCGGCCACCACCACGTCGAACTCGCCGGCGCGGATGAGCTGGTCGGCCAGCGCGATGGCGTCGATCCCGGACAGGCACATCTTGTTGATGGTCAGCGCGGGAACGTCCCAGCCGATGCCGGCGGCCACCGCCGCCTGCCGCGCGGGCATCTGGCCGGCCCCGGCCGTCAGCACCTGGCCCATGATCACGTAGTCGACCGCCGAGGCGGGCACCTTGGCCTTCTCCAGCGCTCCGGCGATCGCGATGCCGCCCAGCTCGGTGGCCGAGAAATCCTTCAGCGAACCCATCAGCTTGCCGATGGGTGTCCGCGCTCCAGCAACTATCACCGACGTCGTCACAACTACCTCCTGTACCTGCGCGGACGGCCGGTTCGGCCTCCCCGGATATGCGCAATCTTTGCCGTCAGGTTACCGTTGTGTGATGACGACCGATCAAGTCGACGCCCGTCAGGTCCTGTCCACCGCGCTGGTGACGGCGGTCGATCACGTCGGCATCGCGGTCGCCGACCTGGACGCCGCGATCACCTGGTACCACGACCACCTCGGCATGATCCTGGTGCACGAGGAAGTCAACGACGACCAGGGAATCCGCGAGGCGATGCTCTCGGTGCCCGGCGCCCCGAACGGCGGCGCACAGATCCAGTTGATGGCCCCGATCGACGACTCCTCCACGATCGCGAAGTTCTTGGACAAGCGCGGCCCGGGCATCCAGCAGATGGCCGTCCGCGTGCGCGATCTCGACAGCCTCAGCGAACGACTCCGCTCACAGGGCGTGCGGCTGGTCTACGAAACACCCAGGCGTGGCACAGCGAACACGCGGATCAATTTCATCCACCCCAAGGACGCCGGTGGGGTGCTGATCGAGTTGGTCGACCAGGCTTCCTGAGCCTGGAAATCAAGACCACCGTCGGGTGGGACCGCGGGTCGCGCGGTTGGCCCAGCACGACGTGTGCCAATGCCGTCGGTCCTCGACACCGCCGGCCGAATCGGTCGGCCACACCACCAGATGTGCCGTGCCGGAACGTATTTCGTGGTCGCAACCGGGGCAGCGGTAGGTCTTGACGGCCCGGGACCCCGCGACCGGGCGCACCTCGTAGTCGTGGCCGTCGGGTCCCGTTTCCACTCGGCGCGGCAGCGGAGGCTGCCGACGCCGCGGTTCGCGACGCCTGGGCATCAGAACAGCCGGTACTCGTCGTTGTCCATCCCGCGCATCTTGTCGTAATCCAGTGTCACGCAACGAATCCCGCGATCACTGGCCAGCGTGCGCGCCTGCGGTTTGATCTGCTGCGCGGCGAGCACCCCCTTCACCGGCGCCAGCAGGCTGTCCCGGTTGAGCAGCTCGAGATAGCGGGTGAGCTGCTCCACGCCGTCGATCTCGCCGCGCCGCTTGATCTCCACCGCGACCGAGCCGCCGAGTTCGTCGCGGCACAGCAGGTCGACCGGCCCGATCGCGGTCATGTACTCGCGGCGGACCAACGTGTACCCCTCGCCCAGCAGTTGAACGTGCTCGGCGAGCAGCGCCTGCAGGTGAGCCTCGACGCCGTCCTTGACCAGGCCGGGGTCCACCCCCAGGTCGTGGCTGGAATCGTGCTCGATCCGCTCGACGGTGATGCGCAGCTGTTCGCCGGCCTTGTTCTCCACCACCCACACCGGCACCTGATCGCCGGAGCCGCCCTGCTCCTCGCTCAGCCAGCACGGCGGACTCATCCAGTTCAACGGCTTGTAGGCGCGGTCGTCGGCATGCACGCTGACCGACCCGTCGGCCTTGAACAGCAGCAATCGGCGCGCGGACGGCAGATGCGCGGTGAGTCGGCCGAGGTAGTCGACGGTGCACTGGGCGATCACTAGACGCACCCGATTCACCTTAGAGCGTGACCGACAAATAGGCTGGCGCCACCATGTCGGCCAACATGACTCTGGCAAAACGGATCGGCCGGGTGCTCGAGGCGGTGACCCGTCAGAGCGGCCGGCTGCCGGAGACCCCGGCGTACGGTTCCTTGCTGTTGGGGCGGGTGTCGGAGACCCAGAGCCGCCGGCGAGTACGCATCCAGGTCATCATGACCGTGCTGGTGCTGGGGGCGAACCTCCTCGGCATCGGCGTCGTGCTGCTGTTGGTGACGGTCGCGATTCCCGAACCGAGCGTGTTCGACGACGCACCCGCGTGGCTCACGTTCGGGGTCGTTCCGGCCTATGTCGCAAGCGCTTTGGCGGTGGGCGCGTACTGGATCACCCGGCGGACGGTGCTCGCGCTGCGCTGGGCGATCGAGGAGCGCAAACCCGGCCGGATCGACGAGCGAAACACCTTCCTGGTGCCGTGGCGCATCGCCGCCTTCGACCTCATCCTGTGGGGCATCGGGGCGGTTGTGTCGACGATCCTCTACGGCCTGGTCAACACGGTGTTCATCCCGCGGTTCCTGGTGTGTGTGACCTTTTGCGGGGTGCTGGTGGCGACCGGCAGCTATCTTCTCGCCGAGTTCGCGCTGCGCCCGGTGGCCGCCCAGGCCCTCGAGGCCGGACCGCCGCCGCGGCGGCTGACGTCGGGGATCATGGGCCGGACCATGATGGTCTGGTTCCTGGGCTCGGGCGTGCCGGTCATCGGCATCGGCCTGCTGGCGATGTTCCAGATTTTGATGCGCAACCTGACCGAGACCCAGTTCGCGGTCGGCGTGCTGATCGTGTCGTTCGCCACGCTGGTCTTCGGATGCCTGCTGATGTGGATCCTGGCCTGGCTCACGGCGACACCGGTCCGCGTGGTGCGCGCGGCGCTCCGGCGCGTCGAGGAGGGCAACCTTCGGGGCAACCTCGTGGTGTTCGACGGCACCGAACTCGGTGAGCTGCAGCGCGGTTTCAACGCGATGGTCGACGGGTTGCGCGAGCGCGAACGGGTCCGCGATCTCTTCGGCCGGCACGTCGGGCGCGAGGTCGCCCTGGCCGCGGAACGCGACCGCCCGAAACTCGGCGGCGAAGAGCGCCATGTCGCAGTCGTTTTCATCGACATCGTCGGCTCGACGCAATTGGTGACCAGTCAACCCCCCACCGAGGTCGTCGCGGTGCTCAACCGGTTTTTCGCGATCGTCGTCGAGGAGGTGGACCGACACCACGGACTCGTCAACAAGTTCGAAGGCGACGCGTCGCTGGCCATCTTCGGCGCGCCGAATCACCTCGACTGCCCCGAGGACGAGGCGCTGGCCACCGGGCGGGCCATCTGCGAGCGGCTTGCCAGCGAGATGTGTGAGCTCGATGCCGGCGTCGGCGTGGCGGCGGGCCGGGTCGTCGCGGGCAACGTCGGCACCCAAGAGCGGTTCGAATACACCGTGATCGGCGAGCCGGTCAACGCGGCCGCGCGGCTGTGCGAGCTGGCCAAGTCGCATCCGGGCCGGTTGCTGGCGACCGCCGACGCCGTGCAGGGCGCGAGCGAAACGGAAAGCGCCCGTTGGTCTTTGGGCGACACCGTGACGCTGCGCGGGCACGACAGCCCGATCCGGCTGGCCGTGCCGGCCGAGGCCTAGGGTCGCCAAAGCTCCAGGGTGGTGCGCGCGCCCGCGGGCAGCTCGAGCATCTCGATGGGCGTGTCATCGGGGTCGTAGACGAAGAACATTCGCACACCGCCGATGTCGACCGCCGCATCGGCGCGCACCCCGGGATGGTCACGCCGGAGGGCTTCGTAGGCGTCGTCCAGGTCGGCGACGCGGAACGACACATTGGTGTAGCCAAGGTGCGGCCCGCGCGGGCCGGCGGGCAGGCCGCCGAGGAAGAGCAGCTCGACCATCGCACCGCCGATCAACCCTCCGACCATGCGGCCGTTTTGCGCGGCGCCGCCCGTCACGGCATCGAGCCCGGCGCCCTCGAGTTCGACGTCGAAAACGACGTCCATGCCCAACACCGCGGTGTAGAACCCCAACGACCTGTCCATGTCGGAGACGCCGATGCAGACGTGGGAGAAGTTCTCCACGGCGACGGGCTGCGGCTGGGTCATGAGGCTCCTTGTGTTTGGGGTTACGACGATGTCGGTTTTCCGCCAGTGTTGTCGGCGGGCGGGTGTAACTGTTGAAGCGTGCACGAAGATTTCGAGCGCTGCTACCGGGCGGTCCAGTCCAAGGACGCCCGGTTCGACGGCTGGTTCGTCACCGCGGTGCTGACGACACGGATCTACTGCCGGCCCAGCTGCCCGGTGCGGCCTCCCTTCGCTCGTAACGTCAGGTTCTATCCGACCGCGGCGGCCGCGCAACGCGCGGGGTTCCGGGCCTGCAAGCGGTGCCGCCCCGACGCATCCCCGGGCTCGCCCGAGTGGAACGTGCGCGGCGACGTCGTCGCGCGGACGATGCGGCTGATCGCCGACGGCACCGTGGACCGCGAGGGCGTTGCCGGCCTGGCCGCCCACCTCGGCTACACCACCCGCCAGCTGGAGCGACTGCTGCAGGCCGAGGTCGGCGCGGGTCCGCTCGCGCTGGCCCGCGCGCAGCGGGCGCAGACGGCCCGGCTGTTGATCGAGACCACCCGACTGCCGTTCGGCGACGTCGCCTTCGCCGCCGGATTTTCCAGCATCCGCCAGTTCAACGACACCGTCCGGCTGGTGTTCGACGGCACGCCGACGGCGCTGCGCAAGCACGCGGCGGCGCGGCCCGGATCCCTGAACTCCGGAGCGCCGTCCCCGGGGACGCTCAGCCTTCGCCTCCCGGTCCGCACGCCGTTCGCGTACGAAGGCGCTTTCGGTCACCTGGCCGCCGGCGCCGTGCCCGGCTGCGAGGAGGTGCGCGACGGAGCGTACCGGCGCAGCCTGCGGCTGTCCGCCGGGAACGCGGTGGTCAGCCTGACACCGGCCGTCGACCACGTCCGCTGCCTGCTCGCGCTCGACGACTTCCGCGACCTCACGACCGCGATCGCCCGCTGCCGCCGGCTGCTGGACCTCGACGCCGATCCCGAAGCGGTCGTCGATGCGCTCGGCCGCGACCCGGACCTGCGCCCGGTGGTGGAAAAGGCGCCGGGACAACGGATTCCGCGCACCGTCAACGAGGCCGAACTCGCCGTGCGCGCCGTACTCGGTCAACAGGTATCGACCAAGGCCGCACGCACCCACGCCGCCCGCCTCGTCACCGCGTACGGCCGGCCCGTCGACGATCCCGCGGGCGCGCTGACCCATACCTTCCCGTCCGTCGAAGAGCTCGCCGAGATCGATCCCGCGCACCTGGCCGTGCCCGAGGCGCGGCGACGGACGCTGAGCGCCCTGCTGGCTGGCCTGGCCGACGGAACCGTGGTCCTGGACAGCGGGAGTGACTGGGAGGGCGCGCGAAAGCAACTGCTCGCCCTGCCGGGCGTCGGTCCCTGGACCGCCGAGGTGATCGCGATGCGCGGCCTCGGCGACCCCGACGCGTTTCCGGTCGGCGACCTGGGCCTTCGCCTGGCCGCCGAGCGGCTGGGCCTACCCGCGGACGGACGGAGCCTGCTGGATCACGGTGCGCGCTGGCGTCCCTGGCGCTCCTATGCCGTCCAGCATCTGTGGACCACGCTCGAGCATCCGGTGAACCACTGGCCACCACGGGAGCCAGCAAAGGAGACGGCATGATCCGCTACCGCACCATCGACAGCCCGATCGGGCCGTTGACCTTGGCCGGGCACGGCTCGGCGCTGACGAACCTGCGGATGGTCGATCAGACCTACGAGCCCAGCCGCGCCGGCTGGTCGGCCGATCCCGGGGCATTCGGTGACGCCGTCGAGCAACTCGGCGCCTACTTCGCCGGCGAGCTCACCGACTTCGACATCGAGCTCGACCTGCGCGGCACCGAATTCCAGCGGCGGGTCTGGCAGGCGCTACTGACGATCCCCTACGGGGAAACCAGGTCGTACGGCGAAATCGCCGAACAGATCGGCGCCCGCGGCGCCGCGCGCGCCGTCGGGCTGGCCAACGGCCACAATCCGATCGCGATCGTCGTTCCCTGCCATCGCGTCATCGGCGCCGGCGGCAGCCTGACTGGATACGGCGGCGGGCTGGACCGGAAACGAGCCCTGCTGGCCTTGGAGAAAACCTACTCGCCCGCGCATCCGACGCTATTCGACTGAGGTCCCTGTTCGAGCGTGCGCAGTTGTACGCTCATAACGGCGAGTCACCGTACAAACGCGCACCCTCGCGGGCAATTAGAATGTAAAAACGCCCCCGGTTTCCCGGGGGCGTTTTTGTATGTTCGGCGGTGTCCTACTTTTCCACCCTAACGGGGCAGTATCATCGGCGCTGACAGGCTTAGCTTCCGGGTTCGGGATGGGACCGGGCGTTTCCCTGTCGCTGTGGCCGCCGTAACTCTATGTAATTTGTTCTGGTGGGGGGTGTGGTGCCACGACAATTGCCGTGGGCATGGATTGTGGTTGCGATTTGTGTTGGTAAGTTTTCGGCCGGTTAGTGCCAGTTCCCTGCACCCATTGCTGGGCTTCCAGGTCTGGCCTATCGATCCCGTGTTCTGCGGGGGGCCTTATCCCTCTAAAAGGGTGAGAAACCTGATCTTGGAGAAGGTTTCCCGCTTAGATGCTTTCAGCGGTTATCCTGTCCGAACGTGGCTATCCAGCGGTGCCCCTGGTGGGACAACTGGTGTACCAGAGGTTCGTCCGTCCCGGTCCTCTCGTACTAGGGACAGGTTTCCTCAAGTTTCTGACGCGCGCGGCGGATAGAGACCGAACTGTCTCACGACGTTCTAAACCCAGCTCGCGTGCCGCTTTAATGGGCGAACAGCCCAACCCTTGGGACCTGCTCCAGCCCCAGGATGCGACGAGCCGACATCGAGGTGCCAAACCATCCCGTCGATATGGACTCTTGGGGAAGATCAGCCTGTTATCCCCGGGGTACCTTTTATCCGTTGAGCGACACCCCTTCCACTCGGGGGTGCCGGATCACTAATCCCGACTTTCGTCCCTGCTTGACGTGTCAGTCTCGCAGTCAAGCTCCCTTGTGCATTTACACTCAACACCTGATTGCCGTCCAGGTTGAGGGAACCTTTGGGCGCCTCCGTTACATTTTAGGAGGCAACCGCCCCAGTTAAACTACCCGCCAGGCACTGTCCGTGAACCGGATATACGGTTCGACGTTAGGTGTCCAATACGATCAGAGTGGTATTTCAACAACGACTCCGCCCCAACTGGCGTTGAGGTTTCACAGTCTCCCACCTATCCTACACAAACCGTACCGAACACCAATACCAAGTTGTAGTGAAGGTCCCGGGGTCTTTTCGTCCTGCCGCGCGTAACGAGCATCTTTACTCGTAGTGCAATTTCGCCGAGTCTATGGTTGAGACAGTCGAGAAGTCGTTACGCCATTCGTGCAGGTCGGAACTTACCCGACAAGGAATTTCGCTACCTTAGGATGGTTATAGTTACCACCGCCGTTTACTGGGGCTTAAATTCTCCGCTTCACCCTTGCGGGTTAACGGGTCCTCTTAACCTTCCAGCACCGGGCAGGCGTCAGTCCGTATACATCGTCTTGCGACTTCGCACGGACCTGTGTTTTTAGTAAACAGTCGCTTCTCGCTGGTTTCTGCGACCGGTTCCCGCTCCCAGCGCAAGGCTGTTCACGGTATGCCGGTCCCCCTTCTCCCGAAGTTACGGGGGCATTTTGCCGAGTTCCTTAACCATAGTTATCTCGTACGCCTCGGTATGCTCTACCTGACCACCTGTGTTGGTTTGGGGTACGGGCCGTGTGTGCGCTCGCTAGAGGCTTTTCTTGGCAGCAGAGGATCACCGAATTCACCTCAACCGGCTATGCATCACCTCTCAGGATTAGTGAGCGACGGATTTACCTATCGCTCTCCCTACGGGCTTGCCCCAGTGTTACCACTGACTGGTACGGCTACCTTCCTGCGTCACCCCATCGCTTGACTACTACCAGCGAAGGTCCCACGCAGCCCCGAACCTCCACGCCCCCGAAGGGGAATGGTCGATCCGGTTTTGGGTGGTTAGTACCGCTGATTCGTCAGGGACGCTCACACACGGGTACGGGAATATCAACCCGTTGTCCATCGACTACGCCTGTCGGCCTCGCCTTAGGTCCCGACTCACCCTGGGCGGACTGGCCTGGCCCAGGAACCCTTGGTCTTACGGCGGGCAAGGTTCTCACTTGCCTTATCGCTACTCATGCCTGCATTCTCACTCCCCCACCCTCCACCACCGGTCACCCGGTGGCTTCGCGGAATGGGGGACGCTCCCCTACCCAACCTTGCGGTTGCCGCGGCTTCGGCGGTGTGCTTGAGCCCCGCTACATTATCGGCGCACAATCACTTGACCAGTGAGCTATTACGCACTCTTTCAAGGGTGGCTGCTTCTAAGCCAACCTCCTGGTTGTCTTTGCGACTGCACATCCTTTTCCACTTAGCACACGCTTAGGGGCCTTAGCCGGCGATCTGGGCTGTTTCCCTTTCGACGTACGGAGCTTATCCCCCGCCGTCTCACTGCCACGCTATACACCACGGCATTCGGAGTTTGGCTGACGTCAGTAACCTAGTAGGGCCCATTGGCCATCCAGTAGCTCTACCTCCGTGGTGAAACACGTAACGCTGCACCTAAATGCATTTCGGGGAGAACCAGCTATCACGGAGTTTGATTGGCCTTTCACCCCTACCCACAACTCATCCCCTCAGTCTTCAACCTAAGTGGGTTCGGGCCTCCACGCGGTCTTACCCGCGCTTCACCCTGGCCATGGGTAGATCACTCCGCTTCGGGTCCAGAACACGCCACTACACCCCTTACGGGGATACGCCCTATTCAGACTCGCTTTCGCTGCGGCTACCCCACACGGGTTAACCTCGCGACATGTCCCTGACTCGCAGGCTCATTCTTCAAAAGGCACGCCATCACCCCACAAGGAGGCTCTGACGGATTGTAGGCACACGGTTTCAGGTACTCTTTCACTCCCCTCCCGGGGTACTTTTCACCATTCCCTCACGGTACTAAATCCGCTATCGGTCATCGAGAAGTATTTAGGCTTACCGGGTGGTCCCGGCAGATTCACAGCAGATTCCACGGGCCCGCTGCTACTCGGGAGTCGATACAAGGCAGGCGCCGGGTTTTCGCGTACCGGGCTCTCACCGTCTACGGCGGACCATCCCAGGCCACTTCCGCTAACCACGACACTTTCTGACTGCCCCTCAGCCGGGTAGAGCTGAGACGTATCAATCCCACAACCCCGCACACACAACCCCTACCCGGTTACCCATGCGTGCGGTTTAGCCATGTTCCGCGTTCGCTCGCCACTACTAGCGGAATCACAATTGTTTTCTTCTCCTACGGGTACTGAGATGTTTCACTTCCCCGCGTTCCCTCCCGCACCCTATATATTCAGATACGGGTAACACGACATGACTCGTGTTGGGTTTCCCCATTCGGAAATCCTCGGATCAACGCTCGGTTGACAGCTCCCCGAGGCATATCGCAGCCTCCCACGTCCTTCATCGGCTCTCGATGCCAAGGCATTCACCATGCGCCCTTAGACACTTACTAACACAAAAACCAAAGATAAAAATTACACATTTAATGGATCCGCCACCCGACTTTCGAAGAGCAGCGCATCCATTTAGATGCTCGCAACCACTATCCAATACTCAAACACCACACCCCACCACCAAGATGGGGAGACTCCACACGGTCTGGCCGAGTGTTGTCTCAGGGCCCAATAGTGTGTCTGGCAGTCGTTTGCTGTTGCGCACCCGGCCCTCGCCCACTACAGGCGAGAACCCCTCACGGCTCACACCCCACCAATTGGGGTGTTTTTCGTGGTGCTCCTTAGAAAGGAGGTGATCCAGCCGCACCTTCCGGTACGGCTACCTTGTTACGACTTCGTCCCAATCGCCGATCCCACCTTCGACAGCTCCCTCCCGAGGGTTAGGCCACTGGCTTCGGGTGTTACCGACTTTCATGACGTGACGGGCGGTGTGTACAAGGCCCGGGAACGTATTCACCGCAGCGTTGCTGATCTGCGATTACTAGCGACTCCGACTTCATGGGGTCGAGTTGCAGACCCCAATCCGAACTGAGACCGGCTTTAAAAGGATTCGCTTAACCTTACGGCATCGCAGCCCTTTGTACCGGCCATTGTAGCATGTGTGAAGCCCTGGACATAAGGGGCATGATGACTTGACGTCATCCCCACCTTCCTCCGAGTTGACCCCGGCAGTCTCTCACGAGTCCCCGGCATTACCCGCTGGCAACATGAGACAAGGGTTGCGCTCGTTGCGGGACTTAACCCAACATCTCACGACACGAGCTGACGACAGCCATGCACCACCTGCACACAGGCCACAAGGGAACGCCTATCTCTAGACGCGTCCTGTGCATGTCAAACCCAGGTAAGGTTCTTCGCGTTGCATCGAATTAATCCACATGCTCCGCCGCTTGTGCGGGCCCCCGTCAATTCCTTTGAGTTTTAGCCTTGCGGCCGTACTCCCCAGGCGGGGTACTTAATGCGTTAGCTACGGCACGGATCCCAAGGAAGGAAACCCACACCTAGTACCCACCGTTTACGGCGTGGACTACCAGGGTATCTAATCCTGTTCGCTCCCCACGCTTTCGCTCCTCAGCGTCAGTTACTGCCCAGAGACCCGCCTTCGCCACCGGTGTTCCTCCTGATATCTGCGCATTCCACCGCTACACCAGGAATTCCAGTCTCCCCTGCAGTACTCCAGTCTGCCCGTATCGCCCGCACGCTCACAGTTAAGCCGTGAGATTTCACGAACAACGCGACAAACCACCTACGAGCTCTTTACGCCCAGTAATTCCGGACAACGCTCGCACCCTACGTATTACCGCGGCTGCTGGCACGTAGTTGGCCGGTGCTTCTTCTCCACCTACCGTCAATCCGAGAAAACCCGGACCTTCGTCGATGGTGAAAGAGGTTTACAACCCGAAGGCCGTCATCCCCCACGCGGCGTCGCTGCATCAGGCTTGCGCCCATTGTGCAATATTCCCCACTGCTGCCTCCCGTAGGAGTCTGGGCCGTATCTCAGTCCCAGTGTGGCCGGACACCCTCTCAGGCCGGCTACCCGTCGTCGCCTTGGTAGGCCGTCACCCCACCAACAAGCTGATAGGCCGCGGGCCCATCCCACACCGCAAAAGCTTTCCACCACAAGGCATGCGCCTCGTGGTCATATCCGGTATTAGACCCAGTTTCCCAGGCTTATCCCGAAGTGCAGGGCAGATTACCCACGTGTTACTCACCCGTTCGCCACTCGAGTACCCCCGAAGGGGCCTTTCCGTTCGACTTGCATGTGTTAAGCACGCCGCCAGCGTTCGTCCTGAGCCAGGATCAAACTCTCCAAACAAAAACCCCTCGACTAACGAGGTGAATTTACAATCAGAGATACCTGACAAGACACCAATATCTGGCGTCAAAAAACGACCATACCCACACACGGGGGGTGCAAAGTATGGTCAAAAAAACAACAACAAATTTGAAAACCACCAAACACACTATTGAGTTCTCAAACAACACTCACGCTTGTTTTCGCCCGCTTCGGGGCAACCCTGCCAGCTTAATATAAGTCCGGCAGGGGGTCAAGCCCCGGTTTCGGTCAGCTTGAAGCGCGACCGCGCCCGTTGGGCATTACCTCGCGCTACTCTACCCGCTCGATCTCGGCTCCCAAAACGGCCAGGTTCTCCACGAACAGCGGGTAGCCACGGTCGATGTGGAAGACGTCGTGGACCTCGGTGTCGCCGTCGGCGACCAGCCCCGCGAGCACCAGGCCGGCGCCGGCCCGGATGTCCGAGCACCACACCGGCGCACTGGAAAGTTGTGGCAGGCCGCGCACCACGGCGTGGTGGCCGTCGGTGCGGGCGTCGGCGCCGAGCCGGATCATCTCCTCGACGAACCGGAAGCGGGCCTCGAACACGTTTTCCGTGATCATCGACGTGCCGTCGGCGATCGACGCCAGGGCGATCGCCATCGGCTGCAGGTCGGTCGGGAAACCGGGGAAGGGCAACGTCGCGACGTTGACCGCCTTGGGACGCTCGTACTGGGTCACACGGAAGCTGGTGTCCGTCTGGGTGACCGTGGCGCCCGCGTCGTGCAACTTGTGCAGCACGACCTGAAGATGCGCGGGGTCGACTCCCGTCACGGAGATGTCGCCCCGCGTCATCGCGGCGGCGATGCCCCACGTCGCGGCGACGATGCGGTCCCCGATCACGCGGTGCTCGGTGGGGTGCAGCCGGGGAACGCCGGTGATGGTCATCGTCGGCGAACCCGCGCCTTCGACCTGCGCGCCCATCTGGTTCAGCATCGTGCACAGATCGACCACATCGGGTTCGCGCGCCGCATTGTGAATGGTGGTGACGCCCTCGGCCACGACGGCGGCCATCAGGATGTTCTCGGTGGCCCCCACGGAGGGAAACTCCAGCTGGATCTCCGCGCCGCGCAGCCTGTCCGCCTGGGCGACCACGCAGCCGTGCTCGATATTGCAGTCCGCGCCCAGTTGCCGCAGGCCCGCCTGATGCATGTCCAGCGGGCGCGATCCGATCGCGTCGCCGCCGGGCAGCGCCACCCTGGCTCGCTTGCAGCGCCCGACCAGCGGCCCGAGCACGCAGACCGAGGCCCGGAACTGGCGCACCGCCGCGAAGTCGGCGTCGTACTTGGGCTCGTCCGGTGAGGTGATCCGCGCGACGTCGCCGTCGAGTTCGACGGTGGCGCCCAAGCCGCGCAACACCTCCGCCATCAGCGGCACGTCGAGGATGTCGGGGCAATTGGTGATGGTGCTGGTGCCTTCGGCCAGGAGCGTCGCTGCCATCAGCTTGAGCACGCTGTTCTTGGCGCCGGTAACAGCGACTTCGCCTGACAACCGGTTGCCACCGGTCACCACGAATCGCTCGGACACCCGCGTCAGTGTAGTGAAGCGGGTGGCGGCTTGTCAGTCGGCCGAGGAGGTCAGACGAGTACGGTTTGGCTCATGGCGATACACCTGACCCGCATCTATACGCGAACCGGTGACGACGGCACCACGGGGCTGAGCGACTTCTCGCGGGTCTCGAAAAACGATCCGCGGCTGGTGGCATACGCGGACTGCGACGAGGCCAACTCCGCGATCGGCGTGGCGATCGCCCTGGGTCAGCCGGACGAGGAAATCGCCGGCGTCTTGCGGCAGATCCAGAACGACCTGTTCGACGCCGGCGCCGATCTGTCCACCCCGGTGGTGGAGAACCCCGAATATCCTCCGCTACGGGTGCCCCAGGCCTACGTCGACCGGCTGGAACGGTGGTGCGACAAATACAACGAGCCGCTGCCGGCGCTGAATTCCTTTGTGCTACCGGGTGGTTCGCCGTTGTCGGCGTTGTTGCACGTCGCCCGCACGGTGGTGCGTCGGGCCGAGCGGTCGGCCTGGGCGGCCGTCGATTCCCATCCGGAAGGCGTGAGCGTGCTGCCGGCCAAATATCTCAACCGGCTCTCGGATCTGATTTTCATCCTGTCGCGGGTGGCCAACCCCGACGGGGATGTGCTGTGGAAACCCGGCGGCGGCGAGAGCACGGCGAGCAGACGTAAAAGCCCCTGAAAAGCACCGCTTTTGGGGGCTTTTGCGTCTGCTCGTCACACGCTGCGGCGGCGTGCGCGCGGTGAGGGACGGGACTCCAGCCACGACAGGAATGCGGTCAGCGCGCCCTGGTCCAGCGCCAGCTCGTAGCCGGACCTGCGGTCCTGCGTCGTGTCGCGCAGTTCGAGGACCACGATCTCGTCGGTCATTATGTCGAACTCGTCGCCGCGCGGCGCCCGTCGGGTCACGATCTCCACACCCCGTCGGCTGAGCCGGCGATCGGGCCACAACCGCAGGCTGGACAACCGGTAGAACGCGGCCTCGCCGCCGCGGTAGCGGATCACGCCGTGCCGCCAGCCATGACCTCCGACCGCGGGGATGTCCCGCATGATCCCCGCCGTTCCGCCCTGGCGCAGCTTCCACAACCGATAACTCAGGGCGAGGACCGCGGCCCCGAGCACGACCACGAGCACGACCATGCCGACCATGGGCGCGCTCATCGGCGGTTAGTCGATCGCGCCGACGGCACGCAGTCTGGCGCGGCCCCTCGCGGCGATACGGGGATCGTCGGATTCGGAATCCTCTTTGGCGGCGGCCTCGTCGATCTCCGAGGCGAACTCCGCGGATTCGGCCAGGATACTGACGCTCTCCTCGGTCACCGACAAGAAGCCGCCATCCACCGCGATCCGCAGATCTTCTTCGTCCTCGCGTTCGACGCGCACCATGGCGTCGTCGACCAACTGGGCCACCAACGGGATGTGGCGGGGCAGGATGCCGATCTCGCCGACGGTGGTGCGGGTGAACAGAAACGTCGCCGCACCGGACCAGATCTTGCGGTCGACCGCGACGATCTCGACATTCAATTCCGCCATGTCACACCACCTTTCGACTCCACGCGGTTACAGCTTGGCGCCCAGGCTCTCGGCCTTCTTCGCCAGGTCGTCGAGGCCGCCGATCAAGAAGAAGGCCTGCTCGGGCACGTGGTCGAACTCGCCCTTGGTCAGCCGGTCGAACGCCTCGATGGTCTCCTTAACCGGAACGGTCGAACCCGGCTGGCCGGTGAACTGTTCGGCCGCCATCATGTTCTGCGACAGGAACCGCTCGATGCGCCGTGCCCGGTTCACCAACTGCTTGTCCTCCTCGGACAGCTCGTCGATACCGAGGATGGCGATGATGTCCTGAAGGTCCTTGTAGCGCTGCAGGATTCGGATGACCTCCTGCGCCACGCGGTAGTGCTCCTCACCCACCACACCGGGGTCCAGGATGGTCGAGCTCGACGCCAGCGGGTCCACCGCCGGGAAGATGCCCTTCGAGAACACCGAACGGGACAGCTCGGTGGTGGCGTCCAGGTGCGCGAACGTCGTCGCGGGCGCCGGGTCGGTGTAGTCGTCGGCGGGCACGTAGACCGCTTGCATCGACGTGATGGACCGTCCCCGCGTCGACGTGATGCGCTCCTGCAGCTCGCCCATCTCGTCGGCCAGCGTGGGCTGGTATCCCACCGCCGACGGCATGCGGCCCAGCAGGGTCGACACCTCGGACCCGGCCTGGGTGAACCGGAAGATGTTGTCGATGAACAACAGAACGTCCTGGCCCGCCTCGTCGCGGAACCATTCCGCCATCGTCAGCGCGGACAGCGCCACGCGCATACGCGTGCCGGGCGGCTCGTCCATCTGACCGAACACCAACGCGGTGTCCTTGAGCACGTTGGCTTCCTGGAGTTCCACCCACAGGTCGTTGCCCTCGCGGGTGCGCTCACCGACGCCGGCGAACACCGAGGTTCCGCCGAAGTTGCGGGCGATGCGGTTGATCATCTCCTGGATCAGCACCGTCTTGCCCACCCCGGCACCGCCGAACAGGGCGATCTTGCCGCCACGCACGTACGGGGTCAGCAGGTCGACGACCTTCAGGCCGGTCTCGAGCATCTCGGTGCGCGGCTCGAGCTCCTCGAAGGCCGGCGGCTTGCGGTGAATCGACCAGTGGTCGAAGTCTGCTCCGTAGCCGGGCTTGTCCAGGCAGTCGCCGAGGGCGTTGAACACGTGGCCCTTGACGTCCTCACCGACCGGCACCGAGATCGAGTCGCCGGTGTCGATGACCTCGACGCCGCGCACCAGGCCGTCGGTGGGCTGCAGCGAGATCGTGCGCACCAGGTTGTCGCCGAGGTGCTGCGCCACCTCCAGCGTGAGCTTCTTGGCCAGCGACTCGAAGGTGATCTCGGCGTGCAGGGCGTTGAACAGCTCGGGCACCGAACCGCGCGGGAATTCGACGTCGACGACCGGCCCGGTGACCCGCACCACGCGGCCGTTGGTGTCGGAGTCCGAAGACTTTCGGGCCTTTTCGGCGGTAGCAGTCATATCTCTTCGCTTCCTCGTGGGGCTACTTGGCGGCGTCGGCGAGCGCGTTTGCGCCACCGACGATTTCGCTGATTTCCTGGGTGATCTGGGCCTGCCGCTCGCGGTTGGCCTCCAGCGTCAGGGCCTTGATGAGGTCGTCGGCATTGTCGGTGGCCGACTTCATCGCCCGTTGCCGGGACGCCAGCTCCGATGCCGCCGATTCGAGCATCGCGGCATACACGCGGGTGGTCAGGTAACGCGGCAGCAGGGCGTCGAAAAGCGTTGTGGCATCCGGCTCGAACGAATACAGGGTGCGCACTTCGGGTTCTTCCTCGACGTATTCCACCACCATCGGGGCGATCCGGCGGGCGACCGCCGACTGCGACAGCATCGACTTGAACTCGGTGTAGATGATGTGCAGCTCGTCGACGCCGGCGGGGGTGTCGGACTGAAGTTCGTCACCGTCGCCGGAGCCCCGCATGAACGTCTCGACCAGTGTCGAGCCGATCTCGGCGGCGTTGTCGTACTTCGGTTGTTCGGAAAAACCCGTCCAGGACTCGGTGATGTCCCAGTTCCGAAACGTGTAGTAGTTCAGCGCCTTACGGCCGACCACGTACAGCACCGGCGTCTTGCCCTCCTCGCGGAGCAGGGAGAACAGCTCCTCGGCGCGGCGGAAGACGCTCGCGTTGTACGCACCGCACAAACCACGGTCGGACGACACCACCAGCACTCCCGCGCGCTTCGGTTCGGCGCGCTCGACGAGCAGGGGATGATCGAGGGCGGCCTCCTCGGACAGCGTGGTGAGCATCCGCGTGATCTCGAAGGCGTACGGCCTGGCCGACTCGAGCCGAGCCTGCGCCCTGCCGATGCGTGACGTCGCGATCAACTCCTGGGCCTTGGTGATCTTCTTGATCGACCCGGCCGAGCGGATCCGCCCGCGTAGTTCGCGAAGTGTGGCAGCCATGGGTTGCTACTTCTTCTCTTTCTTTTCTTTCTTCTCCGGCGCCGGCTTCTTGACCTTCACCGACTCCTTTTCCAGCTCCTCCTCCTCCATGGGCTCGACGTGCTCGTCGGGCACCACCGACGTGCCGTCGCTTGCCGCGAACCCCTTCTTGAAGTGCTTGATGATCTCGACGAGCTGGTTCTCGGCCTCTTCGGAAAGCTTTTGGCTCTCCCGTATCCCGGCCAGCATCTTCTCCTCCGAGGCGCGCATGTGGTCCAGCAGCTCGGATTCGAACCGCTTGACGTCCTGCACCGGAACCGAGTCCAGGTGACCGCCGGTGCCCAGGAAGATCGAGACCACCTGCTCCTCGACGGGCATGGGCTGGTACTGCGGCTGCTTGAGCAGCTCGACCAGCCGCTCGCCGCGCGCCAGCTGCGCCTTGGAGGTGGGGTCCAGATCGGAGGCGAAGGCCGCGAACGCCTCCAGCTCGCGGTACTGCGACAGGTCCAGACGCAGCGAGCCGGCCACCTCCTTCATGGCCTTGATCTGTGCCGCGCCACCCACGCGGGACACCGAGACACCGACGTTGATGGCCGGCCGGACGCCCTGGTTGAACAGGTCCGACTCCAGGAAGCACTGGCCGTCGGTGATCGAGATGACGTTGGTGGGGATGTAGGCCGAGATGTCGTTGGCCTTGGTCTCGATGATCGGCAGACCCGTCAGCGAGCCGCCGCCGAGATCGTCGGAGAGCTTCGCGCAGCGCTCCAGCAACCGCGAGTGCAGGTAGAACACATCGCCCGGGTAGGCCTCGCGGCCCGGCGGGCGGCGCAGCAGCAGCGAGATCGCGCGGTACGCTTCGGCCTGCTTGCTCAGGTCGTCGAAGACGATCAGCACATGCTTTCCGTCGTACATCCAGTGCTGGGCGATCGCCGAACCGGTATACGGCGCAAGCCATTTGAAGCCGGCCGAGTCCGACGCGGGCGCCGCGACGATGGTGGTGTAGTCCATGGCGCCGCCCTCTTCCAGCGCGCGCCGGACGGAGGCGATGGTGGTGCCCTTCTGCCCGATGGCCACGTAGACACAGCGGACCTGCTTCTGCTCGTCGCCGCTCTCCCAGTTCTGCCGCTGGTTGAGGATGGTGTCGACGCACACCGCCGTCTTGCCGGTCTTGCGGTCGCCGATGATCAGCTGGCGCTGGCCGCGGCCGATCGGGGTCATCGCGTCGATGGCCTTGATCCCGGTCTGCAGCGGCTCCTTGACACCCTGCCGCTGCACCACCGAGGGCGCCTGCAGCTCGAGCACGCGCCGCTCGTCGGTCTCGATGTCCCCGCGGCCGTCGATCGGCTGGCCGAGCGGGTTGACCACCCGCCCCAGGAACGCGTCGCCGACGGGCACCGACAGGACGTCGCCGGTGCGCTTGACCTGCTGACCCTCTTCGATGGTCTCGAAGTCACCCAGGATCACCGCGCCGACGCTGTGTTCGTCGAGGTTGAGGGCGACGCCGAGGACCCCGCCCGGGAACTCGAGCAGCTCCTGGGTCATGACGGACGGCAAGCCCTCGACGTGCGCGATGCCGTCCCCGGCGTCGACGACCGTGCCGACCTCTTCGCGGGAGGTGCCGGCGGTGAAGGAGCTTACGTATTCCTCGATGGCGCTCTGGATGTCATCGGCGGAGATTGTCAAGTCGGCCATGGCTTTTCGTCTTCCTAGGTGGTTTCTTTCACGTTCTGGTGGTCACTACGCTTGGTGTTCAGTCGGGCAACTGGGCCTGGGCGGTGGCGAGGCGGGACAACAACGTGCCGTCAATCACCTCGTCGCCAATCGAGATGGCGAGTCCGCCCAGCAGCTCGGGGTCGACATCCAGCTGCACCGTTACGTGTTGGCTGTAGATTCGGCTCAGCACGTCGGTGAGACGGGCACGCTGGTCACGGCTGAGCTCGGCAGCGGCTTTGACCTGCGCGACAACCTCGCCGCGCCGCGCCACCGCGACCTGCGCCAGCTCCAGCACTGCCTCTTCGGCTCGTTCGTCGCGCAACAACTCGACGGTCTGCAGCAGCAGCGCGACGGTGATCGGGTTGGCGTTGGTGCCCGCGTGCTCGAGGATCTTCCGTTCGAGTCGCACCCGATCTTCGGCGGGCGTGGCATAGTCGCCCAACAGGATGGCAAGCCTGGGCTGCGCGTCGAGGACACGGCTGAAACGGAACAGTTGATCTTCCACCTCGGCGATGTCGCCGGCGCGTTCGGCTTTGAGCAACAACGCCTGGCGTGCCACGTGTTCGATCGCGGCGGCCAGGTCGTCGTTGGCGGACCAGCGAGCCGACACCGCACTGCGCAGAATGTTCAGGGCGGGCTCGCCGACCTTGTCCGAGACCAACCGCTCGATCAGCGTGATCCTGGCGGTGGCGTCCTCGGCTGGCACCGTGAGGTATCGGGTGACGACGATTTCGCGGTTGAGCAGGTTGACCACGGACGCGAGATCGTCGGCGAGCGTCGACAGCGCGTCGTCGTCGAGGTCCGCGGCAATTTCCTCGAATCGATCCACCAGGGCGAGCAGCGTCTGCCGGCTGGCCGAGCGCATTTTGGCCAGCACGGGGTACTCGACCTCGGACGCCGAGGGCGCCATCTCATCGAGCTCGTCGAGGAAGCGATCGACGGTCGAAGACCGCTGCTCCGGGTCGGCGACATAGTTGCGGACCAATTCGCCTGCCTGGCGCACGGATTCGTGGCCGAGCTCCAGGCGGAGCTGACGGGTCAGCTGAGTACGCATCAGTTCGGCCTGCCGGGCACCCTGCGCTTTGATGCGTTCCGCTTCCAGTCCGGCCTGGGCCTGGAATTGTTCGGCAATGCGTTCCGCGTCCGCCTTCGCTTCTTCGACGACCCGCTCCGCCTCTTTCTTGGCGGCCTCGACGGCCCTGCTGTGGGCGGTGGTCGACTCGGTCAGCCGGTCGGCGGCCGCGGCGGCATCGGCCAACTGCTGGCGCACCAGCTCCTGCCGGGCGGTCATCAAGTTGCGCACCGGCGGCACGACATACCGCACCACCAGGAACACGATGACCGCGAACCCGATTAACTGTCCGATGAAGGTCGACATTGGCGCTTACCTTGTCGCGGCGGAGGTGGTCACGTCGACGCCGAGGATTCGGCTGGCCAGCGTCGCCGACATCGTTGCGACGTTTGCGCGCAGATCCAGTTCCACGGCGTCCCTCTCCCGCTTCAGTTGCTCGGAGGCCACCTGCAACGTCGACATCACCTCTTGCTCGGCACGGGCGCGCGCGTCCTCGACGACCTTACGGCCCTCGGCCCGGGCGTTGTCGCGAAACGACGACGCCTGCACGCGCGCTTCCTTCATGGCCGCTTCGTAATCGGCCTGGGCGGCTTCGAACTGCTCGGCCGACTTCTTGTTGTCGGCGGCGGTCTTGGCGACCATGGCGTCGCGTTCGCGCAGCACCTTCAGGATCGGCGGCACCACGAAGGTGCCGATGACGGCGAGCACGATCAGGAAGATGGCCAGCACGAAGAAGAAAGTGCCGTTGGGGACAAGGAAGTTGCTGCCCCCCTTGCCCTCTGCCATCACCTGGCCGGCCGCCAAAACCATAGGGTTCACGTCACCCATTGCAACCCGTCACAACCGAACTACGTGACGGGGGTGGCGAAGACGAACAACGCCATGAACGCCAGGTTGATGAAGTAGGCCGCCTCGACCAGACCGACGGTGATGAAGAACGGCGTGAACAGGCGGCCCTGCGCCTCGGGTTGCCGGGCGATGCCCGAAACCAGCGCGTTACCGGCAATACCGTCACCGATACCGGCTCCGATCGCGCCGCCACCCATGATGATTCCACCGCCGATGAGGGCACCGGCAGCGATAGTGGGGTCCATTCTCTTCTCCTTTATCTCGCGTTATCTGTGGCTTGTCTGGTAGCGGTCAGTCGTGGTGTTCCTCGAGTTCCATGGCCTGGCTGAAGTACAGGATCGTCAGGATCGAGAAGATGAAGGCCTGGATCGCCCCGACGAACAGGTCGAACGATTTCCAGATCGCGTTGGGCGCCCACATGATGTACGGCGGGAACAGCGCGATCAGCGCGACCAGGATGCCGCCGGCGAAGATGTTGCCAAAGAGTCGCAGCGACAACGAGATCGGCTTCGCCAACTCTTCGACCACGTTGATCGGCGCCAGGAACGCCACGTGCCCCTTGAGCACCTTGATCGGGTGCCCGACGATGCCGCGGCGCCAGATCCCGGCCACGTGGTAGCAGACGAACACGAAAAGCGCCAGCGCCAGCACGTAATTGATGTCGGCCGCCGCCGACTTGAGCAACTCGGTGGTGTGCCCGGACTTGTCGGTGTACTGCAGCGGCAGCACCGAGAGCCAGTTGGAGATCAGGATGAACACGAAGATGGTGACCGCCAGCGGCAGCACGAACGGCGCGATGCGCATCCCGATGGCGCTCTCGATCTGGTTGCGCATCTGTATGGTGAGCGCCTCCCAGAACAACTGAACCCCGCTGGGAACACCGCTCGAGGTGATCTTGGCGCGCAGGAAGAAGGCCAGCGCGATCACGATCACCGCGGCGATCGCGGTCGACAGGATGGTGTCGGTGTTGACGGTCATCCCGAGCCACGTCGCCGTGGTGTGCTCGCCGACCTCGATTTGGGCACCGGCCAGGATCGTCTCAGTCATCGCTGGTGCTCCCTTCCTCCGTCACTGCCTGTCCCGCCCCGCCCGCGCGCAGCTTCTTCCAGACCGGCAGCGCGGTCGACGCGACCAACAGCACCTGGAAAAGGGCCAGGCCGAAGACCACGCCCAGCCCCGCGGGCCGGAACAAGTAGGCGATGATCAGCCCGACGACGGTGATGATCGCCAGCCGCGACGCCGAGTTGAGCGCCATCGAGCTTTTCAGCGGGTGATCTTTGGCGGTGATCGAGGCAACCGAACGACGGACCAAGAGGGCGTTGAGCAAACCCAACAGCAGCCCAACGCCAAAGAATGCACCGACCATGAGGTGACCGGCCAATCCGGCGCCGAGCAACGCCAGCGCGGTGATGCCGACGCTGATCACGAACAGCCGAACCGGACGGAAAGCAACAGAGGGAAACACCAACGGCGCGTCCTGCGCTGGTGTCGTCACTGCAGCACCTCAATCCCGGGTTGGTGGAACGGGAACGCCCCGATCGAGTGATCGGTGGCCCGCCGAGCGTATCGCAGTCGTCGCGCTGGAATCACCCAAGGGGTAGCTCCCTATGTCGGTCGTGAATCGGCGCGATCGGACAGGGGTCCGACGGGCCGGGTGGCCGGCAACCCGCGAGGTTGTTTTCGGGGTTCTAGCTGCACCGTACCACAAAAGGGGCCGTCACTACTACTATCTGTCGTAGCTCTCGTCTTCGTAGTCGTCGCGGCGGCGCAGGAGCGGGATCGCGGTCGCGACGCCCGCGATGACGATCGCGGCCAGCATCACCTCGGCGGTGACCCGGGGGTTGAAAAAGATCGTGCTCGCCGCCCCGAAGGCGACGATCCCCACCCATAGATAGATGAGCAGCACCACCCGACGGTGCGAATGGCCGATCTGCAGCAACCGATGATGCAGGTGCATCTTGTCGGGGCTGAACGCGCTGCGGCCGGCGCGGGTGCGACGCACGATCGCCAGCAGCAGGTCGAGCATCGGCACGAACATGACCGCCACCACCAGCAAGAACGGCGACAGCAGAGCAAAGACGTCGCGAGCGCCGTAGGCGTTCTGCGAGACGGGGCCGGCGGCGGTCGTGGACGCGGCGGCCAGCATCAACCCGATCAGCATCGAGCCGGAGTCGCCCATGAAGATCTTGGCGCGGTGGAAATTGTGCGGCAGAAAACCCAGACAGGCCCCGGCGAGCACCACCGAGATCACCGCGGGCGGATAGAACAGCACGTCGCCGCCGTGGTCGCGAAGCAGGCCGACCGAGAACATGCAGATCGCCATCGCCGTGATGAGTCCCAGCCCGGCGGCCAGCCCGTCGAGCCCGTCGACGAAGTTCATTGCGTTGACGATCGACACCGTCAGCGCCAGGGTGAGCAGGATCGACGAGGCCTGGTCCAGCACGATGGTGCCGACGCCGCCCAGCGGGATGTAGATGACGCTCCACGCCACACCCATCGTGACCAGCACGCTGGCCGCGGTGATCTGACCGGCGAACTTGGTCAGCGCGTCCAGCCCCCAGCGGTCGTCGATCAGCCCGATGCCCATGATCACCGCGCCGGCCACCAGCACCGCGGGCATTCCCGTGGAGTACACGAACCCGCGGGTGAGCGCCGGCAGCTGCGACGCCAGAAAGACGGCGGACACCACGCCCAGAAACATCGCCAGTCCGCCCATGCGCGGCGTCGGGGTCACGTGCACGTCGCGTTCGCGCGGATAGGCGACCGCTCCCAATCGGGTCGCCAGCACCCGCACCGGCCCGGTGGCGAAGTAGGTGACGATCGCCGCGGTCAGCCCGACGAGCGCAAGCTCCCGCAGCGGGACACCGGTGCCGCGGTCGGACAGAGCGAGCAAACCACCGGCAAGACTGGCTAGATCGCTGGCTGGGCCGCTGGACACCACGAGACCGTACCGCTTACTACGCGATCAAACTTTCCGGGTCCGTCCCGAGCACTTCCGCGATTCGCTCGGCGCTCACCGGTCCCGCCCGCAGGATGCGCGGGGCCGCCCCGGTCAGGTCGACGATCGTGGACGCGGCCTGCTGCTCCGACGGGCCGGCGTCGAGATAGACGTCGACGAGGTCGCCGAGTTGGTTGCGCGCCTCGTCGGCGTTGACCGCGGGTGAACGGCCCGAGACGTTGGCGCTGGAGACCGCCATCGGCCCGACCTCGCGCAGCAGCTCGATCGCGACGGGGTGCAGCGGCATGCGCAGCATCACGGTGCCGCGCGCATCGCCGAGATCCCATTGCAGCGACGGCGCTTGGGTCACCACCAGGCTCAGCGCGCCCGGCCAGAACGCGCGAATCAGCTCGCGCGCCCCGTCGGGCATCGTGTAGACCAGCCCCTCGATGGTGTGCCACGAACCGACGAGCACGCCGACCGGCATGTCGCGGCCGCGTCCCTTCGCCGCGAGCAGCGCGGCCACCGCCGTGCTGTCGAAGGCGTCGGCGCCGATGCCGTACACGGTGTCCGTCGGCATGACGACCAGCCGGCCGCCCTTGAGCGCGCCGACCGCCGAGGAGATTCCCAGCGCGCGCTGGTCGGGGTCGGCGCAGTCGAATATCTCAGCCACCTCTCCCCCTTCTGCGGGCTGTCACGAACCTCGGCCGGCCGGTCAGGTCGTGCCGGGCCCGGACGTCATCGAAAAGCCCTGTGTTCTCGATCAATTCGACAGTACGCGACGACGCGGTGTCGTCGTGCTCGACGGCGAAGAGGCCGCCCGCACGCAGCCAGCGTCCGGCGAGGCGCACCACGGCAATTATCACAGCCATGCCGTCCGGCCCGCCGAACACCGCGTGCGGCGGATCATGTTGGGCCACTTCGGGTTCCAGGACGGCGCTGTCGGGTACGTACGGCGGGTTGGCGACGACCAGGTCGGCCCGTCCGTCCAGCTCGGGAAGCAGGCCCGGGGCGGTGACGTCGGCGCGGACGAGTTCGACCGCGGTGCCTTCGACGTTGCGGCGGGCGTATTCGAGCGCCGCGTCGGAGTCGTCGACGCCGATGATCCGGGCGGCCGGCCGGTGCGAGGCCAGCGCGACGGCCAGGGCGCCGGATCCGGTGCACAGGTCGACGATCAGGGGCCTTGTGTCGAGGCGCTGCGCGGTCGCCCAGGCGAACATGGCCTCGGTCTCCGGGCGCGGTATGAACACGCCGGGGCCGACCTGCAGCACCACCGGTCCGAACGCCGCGGTTCCGATGAGGTGCTGCAACGGCACCCGTCGCGAGCGCGCGGCGACGGCGTCGCGGTAACGGCCGAGGAACTCGTCGTCGATCGACTCGACCAGGCTCAGCCGGCCGCGATCGGTGCCCGTCAGGTGGGCGGCCAGCTCCTCGGCGTCGAAACGCGCGGAATCGATTCCCGCTTCGGCCAGTTGCGCCGCAGCAGAGTCGATTGCGCGCCGCAGGACCGTCATGCCTGTTGCAACCGCGCCTGCTTGTCGGCGGCGCTCAGCGCGTCGAACAACGCGTCCAGGTCACCGTCGAGAACCTGGTCCAGGTTGTAGGCCTTGTAACCGATTCGGTGATCGGTGATCCGGTTCTCCGGGAAGTTGTAGGTTCGAATCCGTTCGCTGCGGTCCACGGTGCGAATCTGGCTGGCCCGATCCGCCGACGCGTCGGCCAGCGCCTGCTCCTCGGCCATCGCCTGCAGGCGCGCGGCCAGCACCTGCAGCGCCCGGGTCTTGTTCTGCAACTGTGAGCGTTCGTTTTGACAGGTGACGACGATCCCGGTGGGCAGGTGCGTGATCCGCACCGCGGAGTCGGTGGTGTTGACACCCTGCCCGCCCTTGCCCGACGAGCGGTACACGTCGATGCGCAGGTCCGACTCGTCGATCTGGACCTCGGCGACCTCCTCGGGCTCCGGATAGACCAGCACGCCCGCCGCCGAAGTGTGCACGCGGCCTTGGGATTCCGTCACCGGGACGCGCTGCACCCGATGCACACCGCCCTCGAACTTCATCCGCGCCCAGACACCGTCGGCCGTGTCGCCCTTGCCGGCGATCGCGAGCGTCGCGTCCTTGTAGCCGCCCAGGTCCGACGTGGTCTCGTCCAGGACCGTCACGCTCCAGCCATGCCGCTCGGCGTAGCGGATGTACATCCGGGCCAGGTCCGCGGCGAACAGGGCCGATTCTTCGCCGCCCTCACCGGATTTGACCTCGAGCACGATGTCGTCGGCGTCATGCGGGTCGCGCGGCGCCAGCATGTCGGTGAGCTGGGTGTCCAGGTCTGCGACGCGGGATTCCAGTTCGGTGACCTCGTCGGCGAACGATGCGTCGTCGGCGGCGAGTTCACGCGCGGTCTCCAGATCCCCGCGCGCGGACTCCAGCTTGTGATAGGTGGCGATGATCGGGGCGAGCCGGGCGAAGCGGCGGCCGGCCTTGCGCGCCTCGGCGGGATTGCTGTGCAATTCGGGGTCGGCCAGCCGCTGCTCGAGCGCGGCGTGTTCGGCGAGCAGCACGTCGATGGCCTGTACCGGCTCCGTCATGTCACCTCCTCCCGCAAACACAAACCGACGCCCGGCCCGTGCGGATGCACAGTTCGGGCGTCGGTGAGCCGGCTATTTGTCGGCCTGCTCCTGCGCGGGCGCCTCCGCGGCCCCGCCCTTGCGCTTGCCGTAGCGCTTTTCGAAGCGGGCCACGCGGCCGCCGCTGTCCAGGATCTTCTGCTTGCCGGTGTAGAAGGGATGGCACTGCGAGCAGACCTCGACGGCGATGTGGCCGCCGGGCTTGGTGCTGCGGGTCTCGAAGGTGTTCCCGCACCCGCAGTGCACGGTGGTCGGCTCGTAGGCCGGGTGGATGTCGGTTTTCATGCTGTCCTCTTCGGGTCGTCGATCGTCGATTATGCCAGGTCAACCGCCACCTGCCCAAAACAGCGGGGAGGGTTCGGGCATTCCCGGCGCGCGGATCGCGTCGAGACGTTGGGCGCGGCGTATCGGGCGTTGCGGCTTAGTCGTTGTCCATCGATCCGGGCGTCGTCTTGGACACCTGCACCAGGAACTCGTAGTTGGTCTTCGTCTTGCGCAGCTGCGACATCAGCAGGTCGATGGCCTGGTGGGAATCCAGGCCCGACAGGACGCGGCGCAGCTTGTGCACGATGCCGAACTCGTCCGGCGACAGCAGCAGCTCGTCCTTGCGGGTGCCGGACGGGTTCACGTCGACGGCGGGGAAGACCCGGCGTTCGGAGATCTTGCGGTCCAGCTTGAGCTCGGCGTTGCCGGTGCCCTTGAACTCCTCGAAGATGACCGTGTCACCGGTGGATCCGGTCTCCACCATCGCCGTGGCGATGATGGTCAGCGACCCGCCTTCCTCGATGTTGCGCGCGGCGCCCAGGAAGCGCTTCGGCGGGTACAGCGCGGTGGAGTCGACACCGCCGGACAGGATCCGGCCCGACGCGGGCGACGCGTTGTTGTAGGCGCGCCCCAGGCGGGTGATCGAGTCGAGCAGCACCACGACGTCCTTGCCCTGCTCCACGAGCCGCTTGGCGCGTTCGATCGCCAATTCGGCGGCTTGGGTGTGGTCCGACGGCGGGCGGTCGAAGGTGGAGGCGATGACCTCGCCCTTGACCGAGCGCTGCATGTCGGTGACCTCCTCCGGCCGCTCGTCGACGAGCACGACCATGAGGTGGCATTCCGGGTTGTTCTTGGTGATCGCGTTGGCGATGTCCTGCAGGATCGTCGTCTTGCCGGCCTTGGGCGGCGACACGATCAGCGCGCGCTGCCCCTTGCCGATCGGCATGATCAGGTCGATGACCCGCGTGGTCAGCCGGTCGGGAGTGGTTTCCAGGCGAAGCCGCTGGTTGGGGTACAGCGGCGTCAGCTTGGAAAATTCGGGCCGCTTCTTGGCGTCCTCGACGGATCCGCCGTTGACGGTGTCGAGGCGGACCAGCGGGTTGAACTTCTGCCGCTGGTTGGGCTGCTCGCCCTCGCGGGGCACCCGAACGGCACCGGTCACCGCGTCGCCGCGGCGCAGGCCGTTCTTGCGGACCATGTTCATCGAGACGTAGACGTCGTGCGGGCCGGCCAGGTAGCCGGAGGTGCGCACGAACGCGTAATTGTCGAGGACGTCAAGGATGCCGGCAACCGGCTGGACGACGTCGTCCTCGCGCAATTCGGCGTCGGCGCCGTCGCCGCCTCGTTCACCGCGGCGCCGGCGGTCGCGGTCGCGGAAGCGGCGTCCCCGCCGGCCCTGACGGCCCTCGCCGTCGTCGTCCTGCTGGTTCGAGCCGCCACGACCCTGCTGACCGCCGGAGCCTTGCCGATCGCCGCCGCCCTGGCCGCGTTCCTCGGTCTTGGTGTCCTGCTGGCCGCCCTGGCGGGACTCGCCGGAGGCTTTGCCCTCTCTGGGGCCCTCTTTGGCGCCCTCTTTGGCGTCCTCTTTGCCGTCTTTGGCGTCCTTGGCGTCTTTGCGATCCGCCTCCTCGGCGGTGCGGGTGACCGATCCGGCGTCGCGGGAGGCATCACGCCGTTCGCGGCGCGGGGCCTCGTCGGCCGAATCGCCCTGTTCCCCTTGGGCCGCAGGTGCTTCGGCGGTCGCCGTGTCGGATTTGTCGTCGGCGTCAGGCGGGGCGCTGGGGGCCGACGCGCCGTTGGCCTGTCCCCTGATTTCCTGAATCGCCGCGATCAGTTCGTTCTTGCGCATGCCCGACGTCCCCTTGACGCCGGCTCGATTGGCCAGCGCGCGCAGCTCGGGCAGCACCATGGTGGACAGGGAGCCAACCGAGACATCGCTTTTGGCGTCTGGGCTTTTGGCGTCTGGTTTGTCGGTGTTCACGGGGTCCGACGGCCGATCGCCATCGGTACTTTCGCTCGCCGTGAACAGGTCCGTATCAGTCACGGATTTCCTTTCTTCCCCCGCTGATCACGTGATACGGGGGTTCGTTTTGCATTCAGCCAAATTGCCGAGTGCGACCAATCATCGACTCTGCAACGGTGATCGCCTTGATCGGCGGAGTATGCGGCGAACCTCGTTCACGAGAAGAATTGGTGTTGTCCTAGCGGCAAGGCAGTATGTTTGCAGATGCAGATTCTGCGATTGCTGGACGGCTCCGAGGATAACCCGCATCCTTGCCGGAAGCAAGCAAACCCTCCGGCCACGCTGTGGATCAACTGGGAACCGTGACTCCCGGGCTCCAGCGAACTCCTTCGCCGGCGGTCATCTGGGTGACGGTAAATCCATTCGCGGCGCCGTACTCCAGCACCTCCGAGGGTAGCTCCGGCTCCGTGCTGAACGCGATGAGCGATGGACCAGCCCCCGAAAGTGTCGCTACCACCTTATTACGCCGGAGCTGGCGCATATATTCCGCCGAGGCGGGCATCGCGGCGGCACGCTGCGGTTGGTGAAGCACGTCTTCGGTGGCCGCCATCAGCAGATCCGGTCGTTCGGTCAGCGCCACCACCAGCAACGCGGCGCGGCTGATGTTGAAAGTCGCGTCGTCGTGGCTGACCTGGGCGGGCAACAGCACCCGGGTCTCCGCGGTCGACGAGCGCTCTTCGGGGATGGCGCAGTACAGACGGATGTCGGGGTGAAGCCGCAGCGGCACCGCCGAGTACCTGGGCTGCGCACCCGTGCGGTCGATCCAGGACACCACCGCGCCACCCAACACCGCGGCGGCCGCATTATCGGGGTGGCCCTCGAACTCCGAGGCCAGCTGGATCAGCTCCGCGTCGCTCAGGGTCTTCGAATCCGTCTGTGCCACAAGGCCGTTCACCGCCGCCAGGCCCCCGACCACCGCCGCCGCGGAAGAACCCAGGCCGCAGCAATGCGGGATGGCGTTGCTGCAGCGCACCACCAGGCCGGCGGCCCTGACCCCGGCGGCCCGCAGCCCTGACTCGACGGCACGCACCACCAGATGCTCGGGACCCATTGGCACCTGACCGGCGCCCTCGCCGTCGACCTCCACGACCA
This sequence comes from Mycobacterium sp. 663a-19, assembly GCF_035616495.1. NCBI lineage: Bacteria > Bacillati > Actinomycetota > Actinomycetes > Mycobacteriales > Mycobacteriaceae > Mycobacterium > Mycobacterium sp. 663a-19. The sequence goes on from NZ_JAPJAV010000003.1 coordinate 212,278, forward strand.
AGCCGGAATCCATTGTCTCCACGACGATCTCGTCGAACAGGCTCAGCGCCAGGCCGAGGCTGTCGAAACCGGGGCCGAGGTTGGCACTGGACGCCGACACCACGGCGCTCGCCACCAGCCCCGCGGGCAGCATCCGGGTCACCGGGAGACTTCCACTACGCCAGCCCCAACTTCTCTACGACGAGCACAGGATCGACGGGCAAGGGGGACACGCTCGGCATGTCCCGCAGCGCCGTGTCGGGATCCTTGAGGCCATTGCCGGTCACCGTACACACCACCGTCGACCCGCGGGCCACCCAACCGTCCTCGACGGCCTTGAGCAGACCCGCGATGCTGGCGGCGGAGGCCGGCTCGACGAACACGCCCTCGCAGCTGGCGACCAGGTGGTACGCCTCGAGGATCTCCTCGTCGGTGGCGGCCAGGAAGCGCCCGTTGGATTGCTGCTGCGCCGCAACCGCGGCCGTCCACGACGCCGGCGCGCCGATGCGGATGGCGGTCGCGATGGTCTCGGGGTGGCTGACCGGGTGGCCCAGTACCAGGGGCGCGGCGCCGGCGGCCTGGGTGCCCAGCATGCGGGGCAGCTTGTCGATCACGCCCTCGTGGTGATACTCGGTGTAGCCCTTCCAGTAGGCGGTGATGTTGCCCGCGTTGCCGACGGGCAGAGCGTGTATGTCCGGTGCGGTGCCCAGCGCGTCGACGATTTCGAACGCCGCCGTCTTCTGCCCCTCGATGCGCACCGGGTTGACCGAGTTGACCAGCGAGATCGTCGGGAAGTCGGCGGCCATCTTGCGGGCGAGCTCCAGGCAGTCGTCGAAGTTGCCGTCGATCTGGATGATCTTGGCGCCGTGCATGACCGCCTGCGCCAGCTTGCCCATCGCGATCTTGCCCTGCGGGATCAGCACCGCGCAGGTGATGCCGGCACGCGCGGCATACGCCGCCGCCGAGGCCGAGGTGTTTCCCGTCGACGCGCACAGGACGGCCTGCTGGCCACGGGCCAACGCGTCGGTGACGGCCATCGTCATGCCGCGGTCCTTGAAGGAGCCGGTGGGGTTGAGCCCCTCGACCTTGAGATGGACGGTGCAGCCGGTCTTTTCCGAGAGACGGGTCGCGGCGATCAGCGGGGTTCCACCCTCGAGCAGCGTGACCGGAGTCCAATCGTCACCGACCGGTAACCGGTCGCGGTACGCCGCGATCACACCCGGCCACGGTTGGTGCGTCGCCGTCCGGGTCATCCGGGGCGTACTCATAGGGTGGTTCCTTCGAGCCGCAGCACGCTGGCCACGCGATAGACGGAGTCCAAATCGGCTAGCGCATCGACGGTTTCGGACAGCGCGGCGTCGGTGGCGGTGTGAGTGACCACCACGATGCGGGCTCCCACCCGTTGCCCGCCCTCGTCCACCACTCCCTCCTGGCGTACCTCGGCGATACTCACCTCGCGCTTGGCGAATTCCGCTGCCACCGAGGACAATACGCCGGGCTTGTCGGCGACGTTCATGCTGACGTAGTACCGAGTGTTGATGAAACCCATTGGTGCGATGGGTAGTTGGGCATACTTGGACTCCTTCGGGCCGCGGCTGCCCAACACCCGGTTGCGGGCGGCCATCACCAGGTCACCGGCCACCGCCGATGCGGTGGGAGCGCCCCCCGCCCCCTGGCCGTAGAACATCAGCCGGCCGGCGGCCTCGGCCTCGACGACCACGGCGTTGAACGCCCCGTTCACCGTGGCCAGCGGGTGCGACAGTGGCACCAGCGCGGGGTAGACGCGGGCCGAAACCCGTTGCTGGCCGTCGTCGGTGGTGATGCGCTCGCAGATGGACAGCAGCTTGATGTTGCAGCCCAATGCCCGCGCCGACACGAAGTCGGCCGGGGTGATGTCGGTGATGCCCTCGCGATAGACGTCGTCGGCGGTCACCCGGGTGTGGAAGGCGATGGACGCCAGGATCGCGGCCTTGGCGGCGGCGTCGTAGCCCTCGACGTCGGCGGTGGGGTCTGCCTCGGCGTAGCCGAGCGCGCTCGCGTCGGCCAGTGCGCTCTCGTAGTCGGCACCGGTGCTGTCCATCGCGGAAAGGATGTAGTTCGTGGTGCCGTTGACGATGCCGGCCACCCGGTGCACCGTGTCGCCGGCCAGTGACTGGGTGAGCGGGCGGATGACCGGGATGGCGCCCGCGACCGCCGCCTCGAAATAGAGGTCGACGTTGCGGCTTTCGGCCGCCTGCGCCAACGCCCCGGTGGAGGTGGACAGCAACGCCTTGTTCGCCGTGACGACGGACTTGCCGTGCTCGAGGGCGCGCAAAATCGCCTTGCGCGACGGCTCGACTGGGCCCATCAATTCCACGACGATGTCGACGTCTTCGCGCGAGACGAGTTCCTCGATATCGTTGGTGAGCAGTTCGATCGGAACACCGCGGTCGGCGGCGACGCGGCGCACGCCGATGCCGCGCAGCACCAGCGGCGCGCCGATGCGAGCGGCGAGGTCTTGCGCGCTGTGCTCGATGATCCGGACAACCTCGCTGCCCACGTTGCCCAATCCCAGTACCGCCACGCCGACCGGCTTTTCGTCACCGGGCACGGTTCACCTCCAAACTCAGCAGATCGTCGACCGTCTCGCGGCGCAGGATCAGCCGGGACCGCCCCGCGCGCACGGCCACCACGGCCGGCCGGCCGATCATGTTGTAACGACTCGAGAGCGAATAGCAGTAGGCGCCGGTGGCCGCCACTCCCAACAGGTCGCCCGGCCGCAGGTCGTCGGGCACCCACGTGTTGCGCACGACGATATCACCGGTCTCACAGTGCTTTCCGACGATGCGGGCCAGCGCGGCCGGCGCATCGCTGACGCGTGAGACCAGCCGGGCATCGTATTGCGCGTCGTACAGCGCGGTGCGGATGTTGTCGCTCATGCCGCCGTCGACGCTCACGTAGCGCCGGTTCGCCGTGGCGCTCACGTCGACGTCCTTGACGGTGCCGACCTCGTACAGGGTGATGGTGCCCGGCCCGGCGATGGCGCGTCCGGGCTCGACGACCAGCCTGGGCGTCGGCAGCCCCACCGCGGCCGACTCGTTGCTGACGACGGTGCTCAGCTTGGCCGCGAGTTCGGCCATCGGCGGCGGGTCGTCGGAGGCCAGGTACGAAATGCCCAGGCCGCCACCGAGATCGACGGTCGAGATCTGTGCCGTCTTGTCGAGCCCGAACTCGTCGGCAACCTGGTGCAGCAGGCCGATGACGCGGTGCGCGGCCAGTTCGAAGCCCGCGACGTCGAAGATCTGCGAACCGATGTGGCTGTGCAGCCCGACCAGGCGCAGGTGGTCGGCGTCGAACACCCGGCCGACCGCCGCCATCGCCGCACCGCTCGCCACCGACAGGCCGAACTTCTGGTCCTCGTGCGCGGTGGAGATGAACTCGTGGGTGTGCGCCTCGACGCCGACGGTGAGGCGAACGAACACGTCCTGGACGGCGCCGGCTTCGGCCGCGATCGCGTCCAGGCGCTCGATCTCGGTCATCGAGTCCAAAACGACATGGCCCACACCGGCTTTCACCGCGGCCGTCAACTCTGCCACGGATTTGTTGTTGCCGTGAAAGGTGATCCGCTCCGGTGGAAAGCCGGCGTGCAGGGCGACCGCCAGCTCACCGCCCGTGCACACGTCGAGCGAGAGTCCCTCGTCGTCGATCCAGCGCGCGATCTCGCTGCACAGGAACGCCTTCGCGGCATAGTGCACATGCTGTCCGCCGCCGAAGGCCGACGCGATCTCGCGGCAGCGGGATCGAAAGTCGTCTTCGTCGATGACGAACAGCGGGGTGCCGTACTCCTGGGCGAGGTCGGTCACCGACACTCCGGCGATGCCGATAACACCGGCTTTGTCGCGAGTTGTGTTGCGCGGCCACACATTCGGCGCCAGCCGCAGCAGCTCCTCGGGGGATTGCGGCCGCGGCGGGCTTTCGGTGTGCCGGGTCTCTTCGGCGTGCCGGGGACCCGCGGGGTGGACGTTCACATTCGCTCCGGGGCGGTGACTCCGAGGATCGCCAGGCCGTTCGCGATGACCTGGCGCGCAGCCTGACACAACGCCAGCCGCGCGGTGTGCAGGTCGGTGGGCTGCTCGTCGCCCTGCGGCAACACCCGGCACGAGTCGTAGAACCGGTGGTAGTCACCGGCGAGGTCCTCCAGGTAGCGGCACACCCGGTGTGGTTCACGCAGGGACGCCGCCGTTTTCAGCACCCGCGGGAATTCGCCGATGGTGCGCAGCAGCGTCCCCTCCTTGTCGTGGCTGAGCAGCTCCAGGTGCGCGGTGTCGGGGATGAGCCCCAGTTCGGCGGCGTTGCGGGCCAGCGCGGAAAGCCGCGCGTGCGCGTATTGCACGTAATAGACCGGGTTTTCATTCGACGCTGAGGACCACAGCGCCAGGTCGATGTCGATCGGGGTGTCCACCGACGAGCGGATCAGGCTGTACCGCGCGGCGTCGACCCCGATCGCCTCGACCAGGTCGTCGAGCGTGATCACCGTTCCGGCCCGCTTGCTCATCCGGACCGGCTGGCCGTCGCGGACCAGGTTGACCAGCTGCCCGATGAGCACCTCGACGGTGGCCGGGTCGTCGCCGAAGGCGGCGGCCACGGCCTTGAGCCGGGCGATGTATCCGTGGTGGTCGGCACCGAGCATGTAGATGCACAGGTCGAAGCCGCGCTGCCGCTTGTCCAGGTAGTAGGCGATGTCACCGGCGATATAGGCCGGTTTGCCATCGCTCTTGATCACGACGCGGTCCTTGTCGTCACCAAAAGCGCTGGTGCGCAACCAGGTTGCGCCGTCCTTCTCGTAGATGTTGCCGGTCTCGCGCAGCCGGGCGATGGCCTGGTCGACGCGCCCGCTGGTGTGCATCGACTCTTCGTGGGTGTAGACGTCGAAGTCGGTGCCGAACTCGTGCAACGACTTCTTGATGTGGGTGAACATCAGGTCGACACCGATCGCGCGGAAGGTCTCGCGCAGCTGCGGCTCGGGCAGGGTCAGCGCGTCGGGCGCCTGCTGCAGCACCTGGGCGGCGATGTCGGTGATGTAGGTGCCCGCGTAGCCGTCTGCCGGGGCCGGCTCCCCCTTGGCCGCGGCGATCAGCGAGCTGACGAAGCGGTCGATCTGGGCGCCGTGGTCGTTGAAATAGTATTCGCGCACCACGTCGGCGCCCTGTGTCGTCAGCAACCGGCCCAGCGCGTCGCCGACCGCGGCCCAGCGGGTGCCCCCGATGTGGATGGGTCCGGTCGGGTTGGCCGAGACGAATTCCAGGTTGACCCTGTGGGTGGCCTGCGCGTCCGAATGACCGTAGCTCTCGCCGGCGTCGATGACGTTGTTGACCACCACCGCCTGCGCCGAGGCCTCCAGGCGCAGGTTGATGAAGCCCGGCCCGGCCACCTCGGCCGAGGCGATGCCGTCGGCCCGGGCCAGCGCCTCGGCGAGCCATCCGGCCAGCTCACGCGGGTTTGCGCCGACCCGCTTACCCAGCTGCATCGCCAGGTTGCTGGCGTAATCGCCGTGCTCGGGATTGCGCGGCCGCTCCACGGTGACCGTCGGCGGCAGCGCCGCCGTGTCCAGGCCGCGCTGCGCCAACACCGCGGAGGCGGTGGTCTTGAGCAGCTCAGCCAGGTCAGCGGGGGTCACGAGCGTCCATCCTATTGGCTGCGCTGGCTACGCCCGAATCCATTGCGGTGACGGGACGGCCGCCGCGATGCGTTAGTCTGTCGGGGCCCGATGGCGCAGCATGTCAGTACCAGCGCCCCCGTAGCTCAGGGGATAGAGCGTCTGCCTCCGGAGCAGAAGGCCGCAGGTTCGAATCCTGCCGGGGGCACCAGCATTTTCGCAGGTCAACTACCATTTTCGCCGAACCGGCAAAGCCGTGTGCGATGTCGCGCCGGATCGCACATGTCTACGATGACACGCGTATCCCCCCAGCGGCCTCACCGTGCTCGCCGAACTCGCAGGAGGCTGTCCGCGTGCCCTTTAAGCGCGTCGACGAATTGAAGCCCGGAGACAAGATCCGCATGAAGATCGGGCACGCCACGGTCATCCGGACCGAACCCCTTGACGACGACCGCACCCTGCTCACCTTCGCCTACGGGACGCAGGGCCCCGCCGACAACGATCTCACCGTGGATGTCCTGGACGACGACGAGTGGGGTTGGGAAGACACGCATCACGAGTGATCCCGAGCTCCCAAAGTTCTTCGGAAAAACCTGTCCGCGTTAGCGGGGTCCGACGCTCCTACCAGTGAACGCGGCCCATTCGGGTCCCACGAAGGTACGGAGCACAGCATGAACACCAACACCAGCCTCGACGTGATCGCGCCCGCGGCCGCCAAACGGAGGGCCACCGGCCGCGCGGCGCTGGTCGAACACTTCCGCCGGCTGCAGACGAACACCGCGCTCTTCCTGGGCCTGGCCCGCGAAGCCGGCATCGACACCGTCGCGGGCGCGGGCGCCCCGGTGATCTGGTGCATCGTCGGCAGCTCGATCAAGGCGCTGCGCCTGTCCGACGCCCTGATCCGGCGTGGCATCAATGCCGACCTGATCGCTTTTCCCGTCGTGCCGGAGGACAAAGCGGGCGTCCGATTCTTTGTCACCAGCTGCCACTCGGAGGAGCAGATCCGGTCCATGGTCGCCGCGCTGGCCGAGGAGCTGGAGCTGCTGAACGCGGGCGGCCAATCGTGAAGTTGTTCTGCTTTCACCACGCCGGGGGCGGCGGGTTGGCATTCAACGCGTGGGACAGGACGCTGCGGCCGGCCGTCGAGGTGATTCCGGTCGAGATCGCCGACCGGCAGCGCTTCACCACGCTGCGCCAGCTCGTCGACGAGGTGAACGGTCAGCTGGAATCCGAACTGGCCCAGCCGCATTCGTTCTTCGGCCACAGCTTCGGGGCCCTGCTCGCGTACCGGTTGGCGTGCGTGCGAGCGGCGCAGGGTTCTCCGCTGCCCCGCGCGGTCTTCCTCTCCGCGTATGGCCCACCGCACCTGCGGCCGCCGCTGCACGTCGTGGATCTGCTCGACGACCACCAGCTCGCGACGCTGCTGTCCGACCTGGGCGGACTGCCGGCGCAGCTGACCCGGTGGCCCACGCTGCACGAACGAGCCGTCACCGCCACCCGCCACGACTTGCGGCTGTGCATGACGGACGACGAGGACGCCGCGACGGAACTGCCCTGCCCGATTCACGTCTTCGGCGGCAGCGAGGATCCGCTGGTCAGCGAATCCGACTTGCACGAATGGCGGTCGCGGACGACCGGGGACTTCTCCGTGCGGATCCTTCGGGGCGGCCACTTCTATATTCGTGATCGGCAGTCGCTGTTCGAGACGCTTCGCCCCCTGATGTCGACGATCGCGGCGGCATGACGCGTTGGCCGAACCGGTCGGTTACTGAAAACCGCGGTTCGCGAATCGCATTTGTGGGCATACTGGCGCATGATCGCGCGTCGGATCCCTCGTTTCCTTGCCTCTGCTGCCGTCGCGGCGTCGGGCGTCAGCGCCGCCGTCCTCGCGTCCGCGATCCCCTCCTCCTCCGCCGATCCGTGTCCCGACGTGCAGGTGGTATTCGCCCGCGGCACCGACGACCCGCCCGGGCTCGGCCCGACCGGGCAGGCGTTCGTCGACTCCCTGCGCCCGCGCATCGGCGCGAAATCGCTCGACGTATATCCGGTCAACTACCCCGCCACCCATGACTGGACGAATGCGGGCGAGGAAGGCATCAGGGACGCGGGTGCGCACGTCGTTTCGATGGCACACGACTGCCCCAATACCAAGATGGTGCTCGGCGGGTATTCGCAGGGCGCGGCCGTGATGGGCTTCGTCACCTCGGCGGCCGTGCCGAACGGGATCGATCCGGCGACCGTGCCCAAACCGCTGGACCCCGAGGTGGCCAACCACATCTCCTCGGTCGTGCTGTTCGCACTGCCCTCCGACAAGGCGATGAACTTCTTCGGCGAGCCGCCCGTCGTCATCGGGCCGCTGTATCAGGCCAAGACCATCAAGGTATGCGCTCCCGGGGACCCGATCTGTTCCGACGGGATGAATTTCGCCGCGCACGACACGTACTCGACCAACGTGGCGATGATCGACACGGGCGCGACCTTTGCGGCCGGTCGCGTTGTGAGCGATCTCGCCGCGCCGCCGACCGCCGTGCCCGGGGCGCCGACTGTTCTTCCCGGGCCGCCCGCCGCTCTTCCCGGCGCGCCGACGACCGCCGTCGGGTCTCCGTTTACGGGAGGCGTTGGCGGTTGATCGAGCGATTCGCTCAGCCCCCGCCGCCCGCCTGATCTCCTTGGCAGTGGCCGTGGCCGGTTTGCACCGTCCCGCCGCCCGCGGTCGCCAGGGCCGCCGCCTCCGCGTCCTCGCGGGTGGGCCCCCAGCCTCCGAAGTATTTGGTCTTCGCGGCGTTCAGGACGAGCGCGATGCAGCCACCCTGCCCGCTGGCCAGCAGGCGACAGTCGCTGATGGCCTTGCGGCACGCCTCCATCGCCTTCTGCTCCGCGGCGCCCTGACTCTTCCCGCCGTCGACGAACTTGATCTGCCCGGTGGAGTCCGACATCGCCATCGCGATCCAGTCGTTGTCGGCATGCGCGAGCGGCGCGGCCGCGACCACCGCGCCGACTGCGAACACTACTGTCGCTTGCCTCTTCATCAGGCAACCACTATCGCACAGACGCGGCATCACCGCAGGTCAAGCAGAAGGCTCAAGCCGAAGGCTATGGCAGCACGGTGTGCATCAACATCACGTCGTACGCCGACCACAGCGACAGGTTGAAGTACAGGTCCCGACCCGACGACCACGGATGGATCATCGGCGCATAGATGCCGCCGGGCATCTGGAACGACGACACCAGTGGCTGCTCGGGGCTCCACGGTCCCTGCGGGGCGGGCGCCGTCCTGGCCACGACGTCGTTGCTGCCGCCGTTGGTGTAGAGCACCAGGTATTGCTTGAGATAGCTGTTGTATTGGGCGGACATCTCGCCCACCGGACCCGGGAAGACCGGTGTCGCCGCCCCCGGGTTGTTCGGCACCCAGCGGCCGCCGTTGTCGCCGTTCCAGTACTGGTACTTGGTCAGGTCCGGCAAGGCGTTCGGGGGAACCCGCGACAGGAACGCCGGACCGCCGCGTCCCGACGGGGTGCCGAACGAATAGAGGTAACCGTCGTTACCCTTCATGAACGCCCCCATCTGGAAATTCTCGTTCCCCGGCGTGAACCCGACGCCCGGCACCGCGTCGGCCGAGGCGGTGCGGATCGTGCCGGGGTAGATTCCCCAGTTTTGGCCGTTGTCAATCGATCTCGCGATCGCCGAGTAGTTCGTCGACCATTCGCCGTCGCGGCCCCACCGCTGGATGGACATGTAGTTCATGTACTGGGTTCGCCCGATGGCGATGCCCGAGGTCGGAATGATTCCCGTTTCGTGCGCCGCCTTGTGGATGGTGTTGACGACCTGCTTGGAAAGGCCGTTGGTCCACACCGGCGAGCCGGAGTACCGGTCGTTGGGCACGCCGTCGGCGATGTGGATCCCGTGGGACAGGTCGCGGTCGTTACTGCGGAACAGCACGTTGTACCGCCATTCCTGGCCGCGGACCTTGCAGTAGCCGAACGTGTCGCCGAAGGCCATCAGGGCCTGGCGGTTGACGGGATCGCCGTTGTCCCAAATGATCCCGAGGTCGGTTCCCGAGATCCCGAAGCGCTGCAACGTTTTGTTGGGACCGTTCGGTCCGGTCACCCAGTCGACCAGCGACGTCGGCGCCCCCGCGATCGAGGCGGGCGGCGCCGGTGCGGGCTGGGGAGCCGGCTGCGGCGCGGGCTGCGGCGGCGGCGCCGGGGCCGCGTTCGGCTGCAGCTGGGTGGCGTTCGGCGACTGCGGGAGGCCCGGCGTCGGAGGATTGGGCCCGGGCGGCGGCACCACCCCCGCTTGCGGCTGCATCGGCGCGGAGTAGCGCTGACCGGGGGCGGTCGGCCTGAGGAAAGACTGGATCAGCGGACCCAACTTCGGCAGCGGCGCCTGGTCGTTCGTATGAGTGGGCCTGCGCCCGGTCGGCGGCACCACGGTCGGCTGCGGCGCGGGCATGGCGGGCGGCGCGGCCGGAGGATCCACGTTCGCCTCGGGCGCGCCGCACGGTGTGGCATTCGCCGATGGTGCGGGGCCCAACGCAGCGATGAATGCCACAGCGGCCGTCGACACCACCCAGAGCGAAGTGCTTCGAAGAATCGCCGACAAGTGTCACACCTTTCGGGGGGCGAGACGTCCATTGACGCCTGCGGCTTGCTCATGTGACGATAGTGATTCCTGGGGCTTTTGAGACCAGTGAGCTGTGAATAGGTATGCTTCCGTGACCGTGTCGCAACCCGCTTCAGCAAATTTGTGGGCGTCGCCCGTGTATACGGTGGGCAGCCGTCATCCGTGCCGCGCAGCAAACGCCGGGGTGCCGTGCAGCGAGCCGTCCGACAGCGGCTGGCGCCGAACGGTTCCGGCGCCGCTACTCGACCTTCGTGCTGTCGACCTGATCCCGGTCGTAGCCGATGACGGGCGGTGAATCGCCGTAGACGTCGAGGGTGTGAATGAAGCGGTGCACCCCCATCACCCCGGCGCAGGTGAATCCCAGCTCCACGATCTGCGCCGCGGTGAAATGCTCACCCAACCGCTGGTAGAACTCGTCGTCCATCGCGTGGTGGTCGGTGGCAAGCAGGTCGAGGAATTCGACGGCCATCCGCTCCTGCGGGGTGAGCGCGCCGTGGCCGGGCGCGAGCAGGCACGCGACATCCTCGTCGGTGATCGAATCATGCTTGCGCGACTGGCTGCAGGGCTCGCACTCACCGAGCTGGGCGCTGCGGATGCGCAGCAGCTCCAGGATCCGGCCACCGAGCAGCGTCCCCGCACCGAGGTGGGTTCTGGCCATGTTGACCTGATCGAGCTGTGCGCTGCGGTAGGCGAAGATCTGCAAGGGCACCGGAGTCGCATAGAGCCCGGCGGCGACGCCGGCCTCCACGATTTCGCGGGAATGCGGGCTGAGTTCTTCCATCGGAATTGGCGCGATACGCGGCATTTAATGAGGCTAACGTTCTAATGCGCCACCGAAAAGCCCCGATATTTTGGGAGGACCCGATGCCCCGACTCGCCGGAAAGGTCGCGATAGTCACCGGGGGCGCGGGCGGAATCGGTGCGGCAACCGCGCGCGAATTGGCCCGCGAGGGCGCCGCCGTCGCGATCGTCGACGTCGACGAGGCGAGGGCCGCCGAGGTCGCCGACGAGATTCGGCGAACGGGGGCGCGGGCGATCGCGCTGGGCGGCGACCTTGCGGAGGAGGATGCGGCGCGGGACGCCGTGCAATCCACGGTCGCGGAATTCGGCCGGGTCGACGTCCTGCACAACAACGCCGCGCTGACCGCCAGCGACTTTTTGTCCCGGGACACGACGGTGTGCGAGATCCCGTTGGACGTCTGGCGGCGGTCCCTGGACGTCAACCTCGGAAGCCAGCTGCTGATGTGCAAGCACGCGATTCCCGAAATGCGCAAGGGCGGCGGCGGTTCGATCGTCAACATGTCGTCCGGAGCGGCGCTGTCGGGTGACCGCACCCGGCTGGCCTACGGGGTGTCGAAGGCCGGGGTGCACACCCTGACGATGTACGTCGCGACGAGCGAGGGCAAGCGCGGCGTGCGGGCCAACACCGTCGTGCCCGGGCTGATCCTCACCGACGCGGTGCGCGCGCACCTGTCCGAGGACATCATCGGCGGCCTGGGCCGCGCGACCCTGACGCCCTACCTCGGGGAACCGAAGGACGTCGCGGATCTCGTCGTTTTCCTGGCCAGCGAGCAGTCCCGCTACATCACCGGTCAGATGATCTCGATCGACGGCGGGATGTCCGCGCACGTCGGCCTGGACACCGGCGCCTAACCGCTCGTCGGCCCGAGCGCGTACGCGCCGGTCTCCGGGTGGTGGTACCAACCGCTCGCGGCCTGGGTGCCGCCGTCGACGTGGATGGTTTGACCGGTGATGTAGCTGGACATGTCGGAGGCGAGAAAGACTGCCGCGCCGGCCATCTCGTCGACGTGGCCCGCGCGGCCCATCGGGACCGTGAGGCCGAACCGCCGCTCGGAGCCGGGCGGCGCAATCTGCCGGATGCCCTCGGTCAGCGTGATGTCCGGCGCCAGCGCGTTGACCCGGATGCCGTGCGGCGCGAGTTCCAGTGCCGCGGTCTTGGTGTAGTTGATGACGCCGGCCTTGGCCGCCGCGTAGGTCGCGTAACCGGGCGCGGCGCGCACCCCCTCGATCGAGGTGACGCTGATGATGCTGCCCGGCAGCTTCTGCTCGACGAGGATGCGCGCCACCCGCTGCGTGCACAGGTAGACGTGGCGCAGGTTCGATTTGTACAGCGCGTCCCAACCGTTCTCGCTGGTGTCGAGGATTCCCGACCAGAAGACCCCGCCGGCGTTGTTCACCAGGATCGTCACCGTCCCGAGTTCTTTGCGGGTCTGCGCCAGCGCCGCGTCCACCGCGGCGCTGTCCCGGACGTCGACGGTGATGCCAAGGGCGCCGATCTCCTCGGCGGCGGACTCGCACGAGTCGGGGTTGCGCTCCCAGATCGCGACCCGCGCGCCGAATGCCTTCAGCCCCGCCGCGATGCCGCGGCCGATGCCGGCGCCACCGCCGGTGACGACCGCGACCCGGTCGGTCAGGAGAATGCTCGAGGGATCGAGGGTCATACAGTTAACTATAGAACAATTGCAGCTCAAGGTTTACAGTCTTCACTAAATCTGTTTGATATGTAACACCGCGGGAGGCCGCCATGGCCAGCACGATCCTCGTCACCGGCGCGACCGGGCAGACCGGCGGCAACGTGTGCGAGCAGTTGGGCGCGCGGGGCGACCGCGTTCGCGCCCTGGTCCGCAATCCCGACGACGCCGCGCCGCTCGCCGAGATCGGCGTCGAACTCGTCACGGGCGACATCACCGACGCCGGCGACGTGCTGCGGGCGGCGAAGGGCGCCGAGGCCGCCATTCACTGCGCGGCCCTGCTGGGCGGCGCGAGCCAGGACCTGGAGGACTTCAAGGCCGTCAACCTGGTCGGCACCACCAACGTCCTGGACGCGGCCAGAGCCCACGGCATGCGCCGGGTGGTCGCCCTGAGCACCGCGACCTTCCTCGACCTGAGCACCGGCGCCGACTTCGAGGACGCGCCCGTCCTGAAGAACCCGCCGGGCGACCCCTACACCGTCACCAAGCTCGCCGCCTTTCTGGAGGCGCACCGGCGTGCCGCCGCCGGCGACGACGTGCTGACCTGCCATCCCGGCGCGATCTTCGGGCCGGGCCTGGTCGTCGAACGCGCCCTGCACCGCACCAGCTTCAACCGGGTGCTGTTGGCGGGCATGCGCGGAAAGATCAAGCGCTACTTGGCTTTTCCGGTGACGTGGGTGGCGGGAGCGGACGTGGCGAGGGGCGCGATCACCGCGCTGGACAAGGGGGTTTCCGGCGAGCGGTACCTGTTGGTCGGCCGGCCCGAGGACACGTTCAGCACCGCCGGCGGGATCAACCGGGCGTGTGAGATCGCCGGAATCGACCACCGCGTCGATGATCTCGACTATCGCACGGACCCCGAGGCGCTGACGGAAGAATTCGGGCCCACCCTGATGGCCATCGCGGAGGCCGCCGCCAAGACGCGTCGCAAGCCCAGATCCAAAGACAATCTGACCACCCGGCGCCTCGGCTACGCGCCCATGTCCTTCGACGACGGGCTGCGCCTGCTGATCTCGTGGCTGCGCGGGCTCGGCAAGCTGTAGGGGACGCCGTGGTGGATCTGGCCGACCGCATCCTCGACGCGGCCCAGCGGCTCGCGTTCCGGACGGGTGCCCGCAGGTTGTCGCTGTCGGACGTCGCGGCCCTGGCCGGGGTTTCGCGGCCGACCATCTACCGCTACTTCGCGTCCAAAGAGGAACTCATCGATGCGCTGGGGAGGCGGGAGCGCCAGCGCTTCGACGCAGCGATGGACCGGGCGATGTCCGGCGTCGTCGGCGTCGCGCGACTCGAAGCCGCCGTCGACGTCATCGCGACCTTCGTCGAGGCGCAGCCACCCGGTCGGCTGCTCGACCTGGAGCCGGGCTTCGCCCACGAACAGATGGCGCAGGCGCTGCCCATGCTCGCCGAGGGGTTGGTCGCGGTGTTGGCGCGCTGCGCCCGCGAGGGCGCCTTCGCCACGCCGGTGAACACGCGAGACCTGGCCGGCGCCATCGCGCGGACCGCGTTGAGCCACTACATATTTCCCGACCCCGACCGCGCCGCGGCGCGCCGCGAGATCCGGGCCGCGGCGGGCCTTCCGGCTCAGTCCAGCTGAAACTTCGTGGCGCCGAACGGCTCCGACGTGCCGAGCGCGACCACCGTCGACGGCGTCAGGCGATACAGATGCCACGGCGCCGGGCCCGCCGATTGGGCGCTGTACTCCGCCGTCAGCGCGTCGCCCGCAACCTCGCAAGGCCATCCGTCGCGAACGAAAGCATCTGCCGCGGAGGCTAATTCACCCGCGTCGGTGACCCGCCGCGCGGCGCCCTCGATCACGAGGTCGAACGGTTCGGTCGCGATGCTGACCACGCACCTGGAGTCGCGGGCCAGGTTGCGCGATTTCCGGGTCGCGAGGCCGGAGGTGAAGTACCAGCCGCCGCCGCACCCGACCACCCCGACCGCCGTCACGTGCGGGCTGCCGTCGGGATTGATCGTGGTGAGCCACACCGTGTGGCGGTTCGGGCCGCCGCTGCCCGGCGCCTGCGGCAGCGGGCCGTCCAGCACCTCCTTGACGCGCGCCCATTCGATCGGCGGCGCACCGTAGCCGTCGAGGTTGCGTTGTGTGATCGTCATGCCGGTATTGACCGGCGCCGGCCCCGGAAGTCATCGCTCGCGCAGCAGGAACAGGCCATAGGCGGCGATCGACTGCGCGTCGGCGATCACCCCGGACCGCATCATCCGCTCGACGTCCTCGCGCGAGAACCACTCGCTGTGCATGTCCTGTTCCTCGTGCTCGCGGTCGGCTTCGCCGTCGACAATGCCGGTGGCGAGGAACGCCCACCCGCGCTGGCTGCTCATTCCGGGGGCGACGTCCACCAGGCCGAGCGGCTCCAACGACGTCGCGCGCAGCCCCGTTTCCTCGCGCAACTCCCGCTCGGCCAGCTCACGCGGGTCGAGCTCCGCCAGGTCGGGGGCGCTGCCCTGGGGAAACTCCCAGCGCCGCGCGCCGACGGGATAGCGGAACTGCTCGACCAACCGGAAACGCTGCCCGTCGTAGGGCAGCACCAGCGCATAGGTCGGCTTGTCCACCACGGCGTAGATGCCCGGGCTGCCGTCCGGGCGGCGGATGTCGTCCTCCCGAACCGTCAGCCACCGGTTGCGATAGACCTCGCGCGATGCGACGCATTCGATGAAAGACACGCCGCCAGTATCACGGCCGGCGCGATAGCGGGACCAGTCAGGCGGGCGTTTCGGCGGCCCGCTTGATCGGTACGTTGTCCAATAGTCGTAACACCAATAGTCGTAACAACGGCCGAAGCGTGGGTGATCATGCGCCACCACATCATCGTCAGCGGCGACGACGCGCTGGCGACGACCATCGTCGAGGAGCTCAACAGCGCCGGGGTGCACATCGTCAAGGTGGCCACCGCCGCCGAGCTCGCCGGCGCCGGGGTGGCCCGCGCTCGCGCCGTCGTCTGCGCCGGCGACAACGACGCGACCAACCTCGAAATCGCCCTGCTGGCAAGGAAAGCCAACCCGAACGTGCGCGTGGTGGCGCGGCTGGCCAACGACGTGCTGCGGACGGCACTGACGGCCGACAAACGCCCCGGCGCGATCCTGGACGTCGCGGAGCTCGCGGCGCCGTCGGTCGTCGAGGCGTGCCTGGCGCACACCACGCACCCGTTCGAGGCGGCGGGCATCGAATTCGTCGTCTCGGGAGCCGAGGCACCGCGGGACGCGACGCTGCGCGAGATCTATGGCGGCCTGGCACCGGTGGCGGTGATCCACGGCGAGAACTCCCCCACGCCGGGCAAGGTGGAAGCGTGTCCGGGCCGGGATCTGCCGGTGCACGCCGGAGACTGGACGGCGATGATCGGCACCGCCGACGAGTTGGCCGCCCGCGGCATCAGGGTCCCGCGGCCGACCGCGAGCCGCTCGCGCCGGCCCCTGCCGCGGCGAATGCTCGACGCCCTGCGCGGCCTGCGTGACGACCTCAACCCGATGTTCTCGCGGGCGCTGATGGCCGCGGCCTGCCTGCTGATCGGGTCGACGATCATATTGCGCCTGTTCTATCAGCCGAACCCGAAGATGACGTGGCTCGACGCGTTGTACTTCAGCACCGAGACGATGGCGACGGTGGGCTACGGCGACTTCAGTTTCCTGTCACAGCCCACCTGGCTGCGGCTGTTCAGCATCATGTTGATGTTCGCCGGCGTGACCACCACCGCGCTGCTGGTCGCGTTCATCGCGGACCTGCTGCTCTCCCGGCGTTTCGTCCATTCGGCCGGCCGGCGCCGGGCACGGCACCTGCGCAACCACGTCATCGTCGTCGGGCTGGGTTCGTTCGGCAGCCGCGTCGTCGAGGACCTGACCGCCGCCGGGTACGACGTCGCGGTCATCGAGCGCGACGAGAACAACCGATTCCTGTCGTCGGCGGCCGAGCGCGACGTGCCGGTGATTTTCGGGGACGCGACGCTGCGCCAGACGCTGGAGGCGGCCGGGGTCACCCGGGCGCGGGCTGTGGCGGTGCTGACCCAGGACGACATGGTGAACATCGAGACGGGAATCGTGCTGCGCGAGATGCTGGGGCCCAGGGTGATGCCCGACGTCATCCGGACCGACGTCCCGCTGGTGCTGCGCGTGTACGACCGCGCGCTGGGGGCCGCGGTGGGGCAGCGGTTCGGTTTCGAGAACGTGCGGTCGACGGTCGAACTGTCCGCGCCGTGGTTCATCGGCGCCGCCATGGGCCTGCAGGTGCTGGGGACGTTTTCGGTGGGGCAGCGTTCGTTCATGGTGGGCGGCATGCACGTGGCGCCCGGCAGCGAACTCGACGGGCTGAAGATGTTCGAGCTGTCCACGCAGACCCGCGTCGTCGCGATCACCCGCGAGGACGCACCCGTCGCGCTGCACCCGCGCCGCGACGCCTGGCTTCGCGGCGGCGACACCGTCTACCTCGTCGGCCCGTACCGCGAGCTGCTGGCCACCCTGCGCAAGGGGCAGCCGCCGCAGGAACCCGCGGCCGGCCCCGATACGGGGAACGAGCGCGCGTCGGCCTAAAGCCGCCCCGCCACCTCCGCGGCGCGCCGCAGCTGGTCGAGATCCGAGCTGGTCGGGATCAGCTGGACCTCGTCGCTGCCGATCGCCTCGAACTTTCGCAGCACCGCCGCCAGCTCGTCCTCGCTGCCGGCCCACCCGGTCATCGGCGCCATCGCGTCGACGTACTCGGGCGGTATCCAGTTCATGTAGCGGCGCAGATGGCGGTGCACCTGGGCGCGGGCCTCCTCCGGCGGGCCGAACGCGAACCAAAACGACGTCATCAGGTGGGGCCTCGGCTTGCCGGCCTCGGCCCAGGCCGCGCGCGCCACGTCGAACAGCTCGTTCTGCTTGGCCTCGTCCAGGTCCAGGGTGGTGCCGGCCAGGCCGTCGGCCCAGGCCGCGGCGCTGCGGACGGTCTTGGGTCCGATGGTGCCGACGAACAGCGGCGGGCCGCCGGCCTGGACGGGCGGCGGCCCCACCGGCCGCGCCGACTCGGCGATCCTTTCGCCGGCCCACACCCGCTTCATCACCGCCACGCGGTCGGCCATGGCCCGCATCGTCTGGGTGGCCGGGTCGGCGCCGACGGCGTGGTAGTCCTCGTGCCTGCCGCCCACGCCGAGGCCCACGGTCAGCCGCCCGCCGCACAGCAGATCGCCCGTCGCCAACCCCTTGGCCAGCATGACGGGGTCGTGCAGCTGCGGCACGATCACCGTGGTCACCAGCCGTACCCGGCTGGTCCACGCGGCCAGTGCGCCGAGCAGCGTCAGGTTGTCCGGGTTGTCGAACGCGATGCGCTCGCCCCAGCACAGCGACGAGAACGGGCCCTCGTCGACGGCGCGCGCCCAGTTCTCCAGGATTCCGGCGTCCAGGTCCGGCTCCATCACCGGCATCGTCATCGCTATCCGCACGACGGCGATTCTGGCATGCCTTCAACCCGCGGACCCCCGAGTGGCAGCATGGGGCGGGTGGGCATAACCAGCACCTCGATCGCGCATGTCCGCCTCACAGTCACCGACATCGAGCGATCTCGGCAGTTCTACGAGAGCGTCTTCGATTGGCCCGTGTTGCTGGAGGTTCCCGAGAATGCGAGCGAAGCGACCCGCAAGCAGTTGAGCTTCCTGTTCGGCGGCGTGATCTACGACCTGGGCGGCACGCTGCTCGGGTTGCGCCCGGTCGCCAAGGACCGGTTCCACGAGGACCGCGCCGGCCTGGACCACCTCGCGTTCCGGCTGGGCAGCAAGGCCGAATTGGATTCCGCGGCAGCACATCTCGATGAAATCGGGGTCCACCACGAGCCGGTCAAGGACATCGGGCCGTCGTACATCCTCGAGTTCCGCGACCCCGACAACATCGCCCTGGAGCTGACGGCGCCGAAGTAGCCTCGAGCAGTGAACGACTCACCGCGCAGCGACGTTGTCGCTCGGCAATACGATCGCTGGCGCTATCCGCCCCCGATCCAGGATCTCGAGGTCTACTCGAAAACCAACTGGGAGTGGTTCGACCCGTTCCGATCCCATCGAATCCTGTGGCCCGACCGCGAATACCGGCCGGACCTCGACATCCTGATCGCGGGGTGCGGCGCGAATCAGGCGGCGGTGTTCGCCTTCACCAACCGGGCCGCCCGAGTCGTCGGGGTCGACGTCAGTCAATCGGCGCTCGATCATCAGCAGTATCTGAAGGACAAGCACGGGCTGCACAACCTGGAATTGCACCTGCTGCCGATCGAAGAATTGCCGGCGCTGCGACGAGACTTCGACCTGGTGGTGTCCACCGGGGTGCTGCATCACCTGGCGGATCCGCTGGCCGGCATGAAGGCGCTCGCGGGCTGCCTGCGGCGCGACGGCGTCATCGGGGTCATGCTCTACGCCAAATACGGCCGAATCGGCGTGGAACTGCTCGAGTCGGTCTTCCGCGACCTGGGGCTCTCCCAGGACGACACGTCGCTGCGGCTGGTCAAGGACGCGATCGCGATGCTTCCCGCGGAGCATCCCGTCCGCAGCTACCTGAAGGTGGCCCGCGACCTGGTCGACGACGGCGCCGTCGTCGACACGTTCCTGCACGGTCGCCAGCGCAGCTACACCGTCGAGGAGTGCCTGGATCTTGTCGCGTCGGCCGGGCTCGCGTTCCAGGGCTGGTTTCACAAGACGCCGTACTATCCGCACGACATCCTGGGGCCGGTGGGCGGATTTCACGCGGCGCTGGCGAAACTGCCCGACGTCAAACTCTGGTCGGTGATGGAGCGGATACAAACCCTCAACGCGACGCATTTCTTCATGGCGTGCCGCCCGGACCGCCCGAAAGAGCAATACACGATTGATTTTTCGATGCCCGAGTCCCTCGATTACGTTCCCGTGTTGCGCACCGCGTGCGTCGTGTCCGGAACCGACATCGTCTGGCCCGGCGCCACCAGGCTCACGCTCAGCCCCGTTCAGCTGCCCTTCATGCAACTCGTCGACGGCCGCCGCAGCATCCGTGAGATCGCGGCATCCGTGGCGCAGCCCGCCGAGTTGGCTCGCGAGCTCTTTCGGGCACTGTGGCGTCTCGACTTCCTGGCCATGGCCCGACCGTGCGCAGAATGACGGCGTTTACGGCGTGGCGCCGTACCAACACGCACGCTCGCGAGAAAAGGGGATACTGGGAAGAACTATGAGCATCAGTTTCAACCACACCATCGTCGCGTCGCGGGACAAGCGGGAGTCCGCGGAGTTTCTCGCCGAGCTGTTCGACCTGCCGAGCCCGAAGCCGTTCGGCCACTTCCTGGTTGTCGAGCTCGACCACGGCGCCAGCCTCGACTACGCGGACGCCCCCGAGGGCCAGGACATCCGCCGGCAGCATTACGCCTTCCTGGTCTCCGAGCCGGAGTTCGACGCGATCTACGGCAAGATCCGATCGCGCGGCATGGAGCACTGGGCCGACCCCGGCGCCAAGCGGCCCGGCGAGATCAACACCCGGGACGGCGGGCGAGGGGTGTACTTCATGGACCCCTCCGGGCACGCCATGGAGATCCTCACCCGTCCCTACGGCTCGGGCGGGTAGCCGGCTAGTCGACGCCGTGGCGCACGCTCTCCTGCGCCCGGTAGTCGTTGGCGAGCTGCGCGACGTGCTTGGGCAGCGCGCCGGCCGCGACGTCCGCCAGCGTCGTCTCCTCCAGCACCGAACGCATGCTGGCGCGCAGTGCCCGCCACACATCGGTCAGCGACGTCGTCGGCCCCGAGTACGGCAGGTCGCCGAGCCCGATGTCGCGGACGCTGGCCAGTGGCCCGTCGATGCAGCGCAGCACGTCGGCAATGCTGATCTCGTTTCCCGGGCGGGCCAGCTCGTAGCCGCCGTCGCGGCCGCGGTGGCTTCGCACCAGCCGGTCGGTGCGCAGGTTGGTCAGGATGTCGACGAGAAACTGCGGCGGGATGCCCTGCGCCTGCGCCAGGTCGTCGGTCTTGACCAGCGAGCCGCTGCTGGCCGTGGCGAGCTGGACCATCGCCCGCACCGCGTACTCGGCCTTGGCTGACATGCGCACCCTGAGGATTGTGCCACCCACCCGCGGAGGGACGCGGTCCGCGCTAGGGCTGGGACTCCCGGGACTCCAGCAGGTCGATGACGCTCTGCGCCAACTCCTCGAGCGGACGGTCCGAGGACAGCCGCAGGTCGGGATTCTTCGGCCGCTGATACGGGCTGTCGATGCCGGTGAAATGCGTGATCTCACCGGCGCGGGCTTTGGCGTACAGCCCCTTGGGATCACGCTTCTCGCACTCCGCGAGCGGGGTGTCGCAGAACACCTCGATGAAGTCGAAGCCCGCGTCGGTGTGGACCTTTCGCGCCATCTCCCGGTGCTCGGCCAGCGGGCTGATGGCCGGCACCAGCACGATCTGGCCGGAGTCGGCGAGCAGCGTCGCCACATGCGCCAGCCGGCGCAGGTTCTCGGCGCGGTCGGCCATGGAGAAGCCGAGGTCCGCGTTCAGGCCGTGCCGCAGGTTGTCGCCGTCGAGAACGTATGCGGGGATTCCCTTTTCGATCAGCTTTCGCTCGACGAGCATGGCCACCGACGACTTGCCGGCGCCCGACAGGCCGGTGAGCCAGACCGTCCTGCCCCGCACCGCCCGGTCGGCGGCGGTCACCAGTGACGCGTGCCGCACGGTGTTGGGGCTGGCCGTCTGCACCGCGACGTCGCGCAGCACCATGCCCGCGGCCACCGTGCCGTTGGTGTCCGGGTCGATGAGGATGAAGGAGCCGGTGCTGGCGTTGCGGGTGTACTCGTCGAGCAGCAGCGGCACCCGCGTGCGCAGCGAGACGCGGCCGAGTTCGTTGAGCTTCAATGCCGTTGCGGACTTGTCGCGGTGCAGGGTGTTGACGTCGAGCCGGTACTCCAGCGCGGTTATCCGCGCGTGGGTGGTGCGGGTGGTGTGCTTGATGACGTACTCGCGGCCCGGCTCCAGCGCCGAGCCGTCCGCCATCCAGCAGACGGTCGCGTCGAATTCCTGTGCGACCCTTGGGTGGTTGTTGGTGCGAGCGATCATGTCGCCGCGTGAGATGTCCAGCTCGTCGGTGAGGGTCACCGAGACGGCCATCGGCGGAAACGCCTCTGCCACAGGGCCGTTCGGCCCGTCGATGGAGGCGATCCGGGTGTTCTTGCCGGTCGGCAGCACCACCACCTCGTCGCCCGGGCGCATCACGCCGCTGGCCACCGTGCCCGCATAGCTGCGGTGGTCCTGGTGCTCGCGGGTGTGTGGCCGAATGACGTATTGCACCGGGAAGCGCACGTCGACCAGGTTGCGGTCACCGGCGATGTAGACCTCCTCGAGGTGCGACAGCAGCGCCGGTCCCTCGTACCACGGCGCCTTGTCCGACTTGGTCACCACGTTGTCGCCGTGCAGCGCGGATATCGGGATGGTCGCCACGTCCTGCACGTCCAGGCGGGCCGCGAAGGCGTGAAACTCGTCTCGGATCCAGTCGAATCTCTCCTTGTCCCAGTCGATCAGGTCCATCTTGTTGACCGCGAGCACGATGTGCTGGATGCCCAGCAGCGAGGCCAGGAAGGCGTGCCGGCGCGACTGCTCGAGCAGGCCCTGGCGGGCGTCGACGAGCACGATCACCAGTTGAGCGGTCGACGCGCCGGTCACCATGTTGCGGGTGTACTGGATGTGGCCCGGGGTGTCGGCGATGATGAATTTCCGCTTGGGAGTGGCAAAGTACCGGTACGCCACGTCGATGGTGATGCCCTGCTCGCGTTCGGCGCGCAGGCCGTCGGTGACCAGCGCCAGGTCGGTGTACTCGTGGCCGCGCTCCTTGGACGTGCGCTCCACCGACGCCCACTGGTCTTCCATCACGGCCTTGGAGTCATACAGCAGGCGCCCGATCAGCGTGGACTTGCCGTCGTCGACGGAGCCGGCGGTCGCGATGCGCAGCAGCGTGGCGGGCGCGGCCATCAGAAGTAACCCTGCCGCTTGCGGTCTTCCATCCCGGCCTCCGAGATCCGATCGTCGGCCCGGGTCGCGCCCCGCTCGGTCAGCCGGGACACCGCCGTCTCGGCGATCACCTCCGACACGGTGGCGGCCGTCGATTCCACACAGCCGGTACAGGTGACGTCGCCGACGGTGCGGAAACGCACCGTCGCCTCGAACACCGGCTCGTCGGGGCGCGGCTGCATGTGCCGGTGCACCGCCAGCAACATCCCGTCGCGCTGAAACACCTTGCGCCGGTGCGCGAAATAGATCGACGGCAGCTTGATCTTCTCGGCGCCGATGTAGGACCAGACGTCGAACTCGGTCCAGTTGGACAGCGGGAACACCCGAATGTGCTCGCCCTTGTGGTGCCGCCCGTTGTACAGGTTCCACAGCTCGGGGCGCTGGGCCTTCGGGTCCCACTGGCCGAACTCGTCGCGGAAGCTGAACACTCGCTCCTTGGCGCGCGCCTTCTCCTCGTCGCGCCGCGCTCCCCCGAACGCCGCGTCGAACTTGTTCTCCCGGATGGCGCGCAGCAGCGTCACCGTCTGGATCGGGTTGCGCGACGGGATGGTCTCGACGACGCGGCCGGCGTCGATGTCCTCCTGCACGGACGCGACCACGAGGCGCACCCCCGATTCGGCGACCAGTTCGTCGCGGGTGGCGATCACCTCGTCGAAGTTGTGGCCGGTGTCCACGTGCATCACCGGGAACGGCAGCCGTCCCGGCCGGAAGGCCTTGAGCGCCAGGTGCAGCATGACGATGGAGTCCTTGCCGCCCGAGAACAACAGCACCGGCCGCTCGAACTCCGCGGCCACCTCCCGGATGATGTGGATCGCCTCGGCCTCCAGCGAGCGCAGATGGCTCAATTCGTACTGTCCGGGCGTCGGCGCAGCCGTCACCGCGCTGGTCATGGGCCCCCTCTGCAAAATCCCTGTGAAATCCCGATAAACTTGGTAGAGTTTACCAGATTTATGCTTATTGTCGTATATGGAACCAGGCTCCCCCGCCAGTGTCAATGGCGCGGCCGCGTGTAACTTGGGGCTGGTCTTAGCCGGACAACGACAGGGAGGTTTCGCGGACCTGATGGCACCGTTGGCTACGGGGAACGGTCTGCCGAATGTGGTCGTCACCGGCATTGCCATGTCGACCGCACTGGCAACGGACGCCGAGAACACCTGGAAGTTGTTGCTGGACGGCCAAAGCGGCATTCGGACCCTGAACGACTCGTTCGTCGAGCACTACGACCTGCCGGTGCGCATCGGCGGGCACCTGCTCGAGGACTTCGACGACGGATGGACGCGCGCCGAGCGGCATCGGATGGGCTATCTGCAGCAGATGTCCACCGTCCTGAGCCGCCGGGTGTGGGACAACGCCGGCTCGCCCGAGGTCGACGGCAACCGGCTGATGGTGTCCATCGGCACCGGCCTGGGCTCCGCCGAACAGATCGTGTTCAGCTACGAAGACCTGCGCGCTCGCGGGAAGAACGCGGTCTCGCCGCTCGCGGTGCAGAAGTACATGCCCAACGGCGCCGCCGCGGCGGTGGGACTGGAGCGGCACGCCCGGGCCGGGGTGATCGCGCCGGTGTCGGCGTGCGCGTCGGGTTCGGAAGGCATCGCCCAGGCATGGCGCAACATCGTGCTCGGTGAGGCGGACATCGCCATTTGCGGCGGCGTCGAGGTCAGGATCGAGGCGGTCGCGATCGCGGCGTTCGCCCAGATGCGCATCGTGATGTCCACGAAGAACGACGACCCCGCGGGGGCTTGTCGCCCGTTCGACAGGGACCGCACCGGGTTCGTGTTCGGCGAGGGCGGTGCCCTGATGGTGATCGAGACCGAGGAGCACGCCAAGGCGCGTGGCGCCAAAATCCTGGCCCGGATCATGGGCGCCGCCATCACCTCCGACGGCTACCACATGGTGGCGCCGGACCCCAACGGCGAGCGCGCCGGGCACGCGATGACGCGGGCGATTCAGCTCGCCGGCATCACGCCCGAGGAAATCGACCACGTCAACGCCCACGCCACCGGCACCTCCGTCGGCGACCTCGCCGAGGGCAAGGCCATCAACAACGCGCTGGGCAGCAACAAGGCCGCGGTGTACGCGCCCAAGGCCGCGCTGGGCCACTCGGTCGGCGCGGTGGGCGCGGTGGAGTCGATCCTGACCCTGCTGGCGTTGCGGGACCAGGTGATCCCGCCGACGCTGAACCTGGTCAACCTGGATCCCGAGATCGACCTGGACGTGGTGGCCGGCAAGCCGCGGCCCGGCAACTACCGCTATGCCATCAACAACTCGTTCGGCTTCGGCGGGCACAACGTCGCGATCGCGTTCGGCCGGTACCCCTAACCTGGACGCATGGCAACCGGCCGCGACGTCATCGCACAGTTCATCCCGCAATCCCCGTTCGTCGCCAAGCTGGGCATCGTCGCCGAGCACTTGGGCGACGACGAGGTGCGGCTGCTGCTGCCGTGGGATCCGTCCAACATCACCATCGGCGACATGGTCCACGGCGGCGCCATCGCCACCCTCGCCGATGTCACCGTCATGGCGGCGGCCTGGTGCGGCGCGGAGGCGCCCCCGGATCTGCGGGGCGTGACGGTGTCGATGACGCTGGACTTCATGGCGCCGGCCCGCGCCACCGACGTGATCGGCGTGGGCCGGGTGCTGCGCCGCGGCCGGTCGCTGACCAACTGCGAGGCCGAGATCCTCGACGCTTCCGGCACGCTGGTCGCCAAGGCCCTGGCGACGTACAAGGTGGGCTGAATCGTCGCCGAAAGTGAAGCTGCTGCGAAATCTTTCGCGACGGCTTCACTCTCGGCGAAACGTTCTAGAGGGTGACCTCGTTGAGCTTGCCGGTGGCGACGTCGAAGACGAACCCGCGCGCCGAAACGTGCTTGGTCACGAACGGGCTGCTTTCGATGCGCCGCAACGACTGCCGGACATCCTCCGCGGGATCCGGGAACGCCTCGGCGGCCCACGGCGGCCGGATCCCGGTCTCGTCCTGAATGCTGCGCCTGAAGTCGTCGTCGGTGAAAGTGAGCATCCCGCAGTCGGTGTGGTGAATCAGGATGATCTCCCGCGTGCCCAGCAATCGCTGGCTGATGGCCAGCGAGCGGATGGCGTCGTCGGTGGCCACCCCGCCGGCGTTCCGGATGACGTGGGCCTCACCCTCGTTGAGGCCCAGCATGCGATACACGTCGAGCCGGGCATCCATGCACGCGAGGACCGCGACATGCTTGCTCGGCGGCATGGGCAGCGGTCCGTTGAAAGTGCTCGCATACTGTGCGTTGTTGGCCAAGTAGTCGTCGGTAACCGTCACACCAGCCTCCTGGGGTATCGCGTGGATCCTAATTGCGGGCCATCCCCAATTCACCCATGAAAATCAGCCGGATCACAAGGACCGCCCCGAGACGCTTTAACCTGTCCCAATGCGGCACGGGCGGCTCGGTCGGGCATGATTCGCTTCCTGGCGCGCCGGCTGCTCAACTACCTGGTGCTGCTCGCGCTGGCGTCGTTTCTGACCTACTGCCTGACTTCGCTCGCGTTCTCGCCGCTGGACAATCTGTTGCAGCGCAATCCGCGCCCACCGCAGGCCGTCATCGACGCCAAGGCCCACGCGCTCGGCCTGGACCAACCGATACCGATCCGCTACGCGCACTGGGCCTCGCACGCCGTCCGGGGCGACTTCGGCACGACCATCACCGGCCAGCCCGTCGCGACCACGCTGTGGCGCCGCATCGGAGTCAGCCTGCGGCTGCTGATCATTGGCTCCGTGGCCGGCACCGTGCTGGGCATCGCCGCCGGGGCGTGGGGCGCGATCCGTCAGTACCGGATCAGTGACCGCGTCGTCACCACGCTGGCGCTGCTGGTGCTGAGCACCCCGTCGTTCGTCATCGCGAACCTGCTGATACTCGGTGCCCTGCGGGTCAATTGGGCCGTCGGCATCCAGCTGTTCGACTACACCGGGGAGACGTCACCCGGCGTGGTGGGCGCGGCGCACGAGCTACTGGACCGGTTGCGGCATTTGATCCTGCCGACGCTGACGCTGGCGCTGATCGGCGCGGCCGGCTACAGCCGATATCAGCGCAACGCGATGCTCGACGTCCTGGGCCAGGATTTCATCCGCACCGCCCGCGCCAAGGGGCTGACCCGCCGGCGCGCGCTGCTGAAGCACGGGCTGCGCACCGCGCTGATCCCGCTGGCCACCCTGTTCGCCTACGGGGTGGCCGGGCTGGTCGTCGGGGCGGTGTTCGTCGAGAAGATCTTCGGCTGGCACGGCATGGGCGAATGGCTGGTGCAGGGCATTTCGACGCAGGACACCAACATCATCGCCGCGATCACCCTGTTCTCCGGCGCCGTGGTGTTGCTGGCCGGCCTGCTGTCCGACGTCATCTACGCGGCGCTCGACCCGAGGGTGCGGGTGTCATGACGTCTGGTACCGAAACCACTGCCGCCCAAGGGATTTCCGGCCCGGAGTTCGCCTCGCGCCGCACCCTGGTGCTGCGCAGGTTTGCCCGCAACCGGCTCGCGGTGGCGTCGCTGACGCTGCTGGTGCTGCTGTTCGCGGGCTGCTACCTGCTGCCGTCGCTGCTGCCCTACTCCTACGACGACCTCGACTTCAACGCGCTGCTGCAGCCGCCGAACGCCCGGCACTGGCTGGGCACCAACGCGCTGGGGCAAGACCTGCTGGCGCAGATCCTGCGGGGCATGCAGAAGTCGATGCTGATCGGTGTCTGCGTCGCGTTCATCTCCACCGGCATCGCGGCCACCGTCGGGTCCATCGCCGGCTATTTCGGCGGATGGCGGGACCGGGTGCTGATGTGGGTGGTGGACCTGCTGCTGGTGGTGCCCGCCTTCATCCTCATCGCCATCCTCACGCCGCGGGTCAAGAAGTCGTCCAGCATCCTGCTGCTGGTGCTGCTGCTGGCCGGCTTCGGCTGGATGATCAGCTCGCGCATGGTCCGCGGCATGACCATGAGCCTGCGCGATCGCGAATTCATCAGCGCCGCACGGTACATGGGGGTCACCAGCCGCCGTATCATCCTCGGCCACGTGGTGCCCAACGTGGCGTCCATCCTGATCATCGACGCCACGCTCAACGTCGCCTCGGCCATCCTGGCCGAAACCGGCCTGAGCTTCCTCGGTTTCGGCATCCAGCCGCCCGACGTGTCGCTGGGGACCCTGATCGCGAACGGCACCCAGTCCGCGACCACCTTCCCCTGGGTGTTCCTGTTTCCGGCCGGCGTCCTGGTGCTGATCCTGTTGTGCGCCAACCTGACCGGCGACGCGCTGCGCGACGCGCTGGACCCGGGCAGCGCGACGCTGCGGGGTGGCGCCCGGTGAGCCCGCTGCTGGAAGTGGCCGACCTGGCCGTCACCTTTCCCACCGACGGCGCACCGGTGACCGCGGTGCGCGGCATCGGCTACCACATCGAGCCCGGCGAAGTGGTGGCCATGGTCGGCGAATCGGGGTCGGGCAAGTCCGTTTCCGCGATGGCGGTGGTGGGCCTGCTGCCGGACTACGCCAGGGTGCGCGGCTCGGTGCGGTTGCACGGCACGGAGCTGCTGGGGCTCGGTGACGACGCGATGTCGCGCTTCCGCGGCAAGGCGGTCGGCATGGTGTTCCAGGATCCGATGTCCGCCCTGACACCGGTCTACACCGTCGGCGACCAGATCGCCGAGGCGATCGAGGTCCACCAGCCCGACGTGAGCCGCAAGGCGGCCCGTCGGCGCGCCGTGGAACTGCTTGAGCTGGTTGGCATCTCGCAGCCGGAGCGACGGGCCCGCGCCTTTCCGCACGAGCTGTCCGGCGGCGAACGGCAACGGGTTGTCATCGCGATCGCGATCGCCAACGACCCGGACCTGTTGATCTGCGACGAGCCGACCACCGCCCTGGACGTCACCGTGCAGGCGCAGATCCTCGAGGTGCTCAGGACCGCGCGCGACGTCACCGGCGCCGGGGTGCTCATCATCACCCACGACCTCGGCGTGGTCGCCGAGTTCGCCGACCGGGCGCTGGTGATGTATGCCGGCCGGGTCGTCGAGTCCGCCGGCGTGACCGACCTCTACCGCAACCGCCAGATGCCCTACACCGTGGGACTGTTGGGATCGGTTCCCCGGCTGGACGCCGCGCAGGGCACCCGGCTGGTGCCCATACCCGGTGCGCCCCCGTCGCTGGCCGGGCTCGACCCCGGCTGCCCGTTCGCGCCGCGCTGCCCGCTGGTGATCGACGAATGTCGCAGCGCGGAACCGGATCTGATCGAGGTCGGCGTGAACCATCGGGCGGCCTGCATCCGCACCGACCAGGTCGGCGAACGCAGCGCCGCGGACATCTACGGGGTCAACACCGCCGCGCGTGCGGCGCCGGCGGGCGATTCGTCGGTGGTGGTGCGGGTGCGCGATCTGGTCAAGACCTACCGGCTGACCAAGGGCGTGGTGCTGCGCCGCGCCGTCGGCGAGGTCCGCGCCGTCGACGGCGTCAGTTTCGAGCTGCGGCGGGGCCGCACCCTGGGCATCGTCGGTGAGTCCGGCTCGGGCAAGTCGACCACCCTGCACGAGATCCTGGAACTCGTTGCGCCACAATCGGGGTCGATCGAGGTGCTGGGCAACGACGTCGCCGCGTTGAGCCCGGCGAGCCGGCGCGCGCTGCGGCGCGACATCCAGGTGGTGTTCCAGGACCCGGTCGCGTCGCTGGACCCGCGGCTGCCGGTCTTCGAGCTGCTCGCCGAGCCGTTGCGGGCCAACGGGTTCGGCAAGGCCGACACCAACGCGCGGGTCGCCGAGCTGCTCGAGACCGTCGGATTGCGCCGCGCGGACGCGGCCCGCTACCCGGCGGAGTTCTCCGGTGGGCAGAAGCAGCGCATCGGCATCGCGCGGGCGCTGGCGCTGCGGCCCAAGATATTGGCCCTCGACGAGCCGGTGTCGGCCCTCGACGTCTCCATCCAGGCCGGGATCATCAACCTGCTGCTCGACCTGCAGGAGCGGTTCGGCCTGTCGTATCTGTTTGTCTCTCATGACCTTTCGGTGGTCAAGCACCTGGCCCACCGGGTGGCGGTGATGTATGCCGGTACCATCGTGGAGCAGGGCGACAGTGACCAACTCTTCGGCAATCCGCAACACGACTACACGCGGCGGCTGCTGGGCGCGGTGCCGCACCCGGGGAAGTATGTCTAGGGCGGCGGTTCTGTTGGTGGTCGCCGGCTTGGCGCTCACCGGGTGCTCGCCGGCCATAGACCTCGCGCCGTTGACCGGCAACGCCGCGTCGATCGGCACCACCAGCGATGTCAATCCGCGGGATCCCGCCACGCTGCGGGACGGCGGCGACCTGCGGCTGGCGCTCAGCGACTTTCCGCCGAACTTCAACATCCTGAGCATCGACGGCAACTCGGCCGAGGTCGCCGCGATGATGAAGGCCACGCTGCCGCGGGCGTTCGTCATCGGGCCGGACGGCTCGACGACCGTCGATACCGACTATTTCACCAGCGTCGAGCTCACCGGGACCAACCCGCAGGTGGTGACCTACACCATCAATCCCAAGGCCGTGTGGTCGGACGGCACACCGATCACGTGGCGCGACATCGCCAGCCAGATCCACGCCCTCAGCGGCGCCGACAAGGCCTTCGAGATCGCGGGCCTGTCCGGCGCCGACCGGGTGGCGGCGGTGACCCGGGGTGTCGACGACCGGCAGGCCGTCATGACCTTCGCCAAGCCGTATGCCGAGTGGCGTGGCATGTTCGCCGGCAACGGGATGCTGCTGCCGGAGAGCATGACCGCCACGCCCGAGGTGTTCAACAAGGGCCAGCTCGACGGTCCCGGCCCGTCGGCCGGCCCGTTCATCGTGTCGTCTCTGGACCGGACCACGCAGCGGATCACGTTGACCCGCAACCCGAAATGGTGGGGGCCGCGGCCGCGCCTGGACTCCATCACCTTCCTGGTGCTCGACGACGCCGCGCGGCTGCCGGCCCTGCAGAACAACACGATCGACGCGACGGGCGTCGGCACGCTGGACCAGCTGACCATCGCGCAGCGGACCAAGGGCATCTCGATCCGGCGCGCGCCGGCCCCGAGTTGGTCGCATTTCACGTTCAACGGGGCCCCGGGTTCCATCCTCGCCGACGAGAGGCTGCGCGTCGCGGTGTCCAAGGGCATCGACCGGCAGACCATCGCCAAGGTGGTCCAGTACGGCCTCACCAGCAACCCGGTGGCCCTCGGCAACCACATCTACGTCGCCGGTCAGGAGGGCTACCAGGACAACAGCGCCGTCGTCCCGTACGACCCCGCGGCGGCCAACCGCGAGCTCGATGCCCTGGGCTGGAAGCGCAACGGCCAGTTCCGGGAGAAGGACGGCCGCCAGCTGGTCGTCCGGGACTTGTTCTACGACGCGCAGGGCAGCAAGGTGTTCGCCCAGATCGCCCAGCACAGCCTGGCCCAGATCGGGGTCAAGCTCGAGCTGGTGGCCAGGTCCGGCAGCGGCTTCTTCACCAACTACATCAACGTCGGCGCCTTCGACATCGCGGCGTTCGGCTGGCAAGGCGACGCGTTTCCCCTGTCGGGGCTGACCCAGATCTACCAGTCCGACGGGGCGAGCAACTTCGGCAAGATCGGCAGCCCGGAGATCGACGCCGCGATCGAGCGCACGCTGGAGGAACTCGATCCCGTCAAGGCTCGGGCGCTGGCCAACGACCTCGACAAGCTCATCTGGGCCGAGGGGTTCAGCCTGCCGCTGACCCAGTCCCCGGGCGACGTCGCCGTGCGCAGCACGCTGGCGAATTTCGGCGCGCCGGGGCTGGCCGACCTGGACTACACCGCGATCGGGTTCATGCGGACCTGAGCCGCCGCAACGGAGCCACCGCCGGCAGCGGCGGCAGGGCGCCCTCGGCGATGGCGGCCACCTCGATCGCCTTCCACAGCAAGCGCACCGTGGCGCGCGGGGGCATCTCGTCCAGCGCCGGCGCCTGAGCGGCCAGCCCGTCGAGCTCGCCACGGAACGCGGCGCCGGCAATGGCCAGCGCGGCGGGCTCGCGGAAGTCCAGTGCGCTGTGCGCCATGGTGGGCAGCTTCAGCAGCACGGCGTCTGGCACCAGCGACGCCACCCGCTCGGCCACCGCAGGCGGGGTGATCAGGTCGCGGCCGCCGGAAACCACGACGGTAGGCCACCCGAAGTTCGGCATCTCGGCCACCAGGTCGTACGGCTCGTCTTCGAAACTGACTCGCTGCGTGCGGATTTCGCGTTCGGCCACGGCCGGGTCGAGCGGGAGGCCGTCGGGTTCGGCGGCGTAGTCCAGCTCGCGGAACGCGATGCGGCTCACCAGGTCTTCCTCGTAACGGTATGGGAGGTTGGACAGGGTGGTGAACCGGGATATGGCCCACCACAACAGCTTTCGCCCGTCCAGCAGCAGATCCAGTTGACGGTCCAGCAGGGTGGGGCCGCCGTGCCCGTAGATCGTCGCGACGATCTGCGTCGCCGACGCGGTCATCACGCCGGCATCGACGAGCTTGCGCACCTTCGGCGCCAACGGCGCGGTTTCGGGGCTGTCGCCTCGCAGTAGGAGCCGACGAATCGCGCGGCGCACGATCACGATGTCGTGCCGCGACAGCAGCGGTGAGTCGAGGACCATCGCCCGCACCCGGCCCGGATGGCGCACGCCGACGCCGGCCGCGATGTAGGTGCCGTACGACGTGCCGTAGAGGACGGCGGTGTCCGCGCGGGCGTCGTCGAGCACGGCGGCCACGTCGTCGACGACCTGGTTCACGGTGAGCGCGCGCGGCGGCAGGTCCGCGCCGGAGTCGTCGTGGCGTGACATCCCCACCCCGCGGTGCTCGATCATGATCACGTCGAGGCCGGCGGCGACCGCCCGCCGTCGCAGCCCCTTGTACATCTGCACCGACGTCACCCCCGGGCCGCCGGGGATGATCACCAGCGGGTGGGCGGACTGGCGCCCGGCACGCACGTAGAACAGGTCGAACTCGTCGCTGCTGCCCGGCGACACCGGCCGCCGCACCGGGCGCACGCCGGGCAACCCCGCCAGCTTTTCCTGCATCCGGCGCCGCTTCGCGTCCATGGTCATCGGTGTCGGCCCGCCATGGACCCATTCTGCCGACACGCAGGGTCAGCCGCGGATCAGGTCGGCCGCCACCTCGCCGATGAGCACCGACGGCGCGTGGGTGTGCCCGCGGACGGTGCTGGGCATCACCGAGGCGTCGGCCACCCGGAGCCCGTAGACCCCGCGGACGCGCAGCTGCGGATCCACCACGCTCGCTTCGTCGTTGCCCATCCGGCAGGTGCCCAGCGGGTGATACAGGGTGTGCGAGTTGGCGCTGAGCGCCAGCTCCAGGGTGGCCTCGTTCAGCTCGGTGCAGCCGCGCGGCCGGGCGATGGGGCCGAGCAGGTTTTTGAGGGCGGGGGCCGCCGCGATCCGCGCGCATATCCGCAGCCCCTCCATCATCGCGGCGCGGTCGACGCCGCCGGGGTCCGACAGGTAGCGCGGTTCGATGACCGGCTTGTCGTGCGGGTCGGCGGACCGCAGCGTGATCTGGCCGCGGCTTTCCGGTGCGACGAGGATCGGCCCGAAGACCACCCCGTGGCCCGGCGGCTTGGCCAGCAGGCCCTCGTCGTAGAACGGTGCCGGGGCGAAGATCAGCTCGAGGTCGGGAAGGTCCAGCTCGGGTCGGCTGCGCACGAATCCGTAGGCCTCGCCGACGTTGGAGGTGAGCATCCCGCGGCGCCGCAGCAGGTATTTGAGCATCTCCACGGGCTTTTGGGCGGCGGCCAGGCTGTCGCCGTCGACGTCGAAGCCCAGCGGCGTGACCAGGTGGTCAAGCAGGTTCTGCCCCACCTCGGGCGAATGGTGGACGGTGTCGATACCGAGATCGGTGAGGTGGTCGCGATTGCCGATGCCGGAAAGCATCAGCAGCTGGGGGCTGTTGACGGCGCCTCCGCAGAGGATCACCTCGCGGCGGGCATGCGCGACGCAGCGTTCGCCGTGCCGTTTGGCGCGCCGCCCGCCGCGCCGCTCGAGTTCGACGCCGACGGCGCGGGGCCCGTCGAAGACCACCCGGGTGACGGTGGCCCCGGTGAGCACGGTGAGGTTCTTGCGGTGCCTGGCCGGCTTCAGGTATGCGTCTGCGGCGCTGAATCGAGCGCCCCGCCGCTGGGTGACCACCGTTTCGCAAAAGCCCTCCGGCCGAGGCGAATTCGGTTGTGCCGGAGGAAAACCACACTCTCGGGTCGCGGCCAGCCAGGCCGCCGTCGAGGGACGCGGGCTGCGTTGCCGCGAGATCTGCAGCGGCCCGGTGACCCCGCTGTCGTCGCCGCTGACGAAGTGCCACGCCGCGGTGACATCCTCGATGCGGCGGAAGTACCCGAGCACGTCGGAGTAGGACCACTGCTGTCCGGCTCGCGCCGCCCACTCGTCGTAGTCGGCGGCGAATCCGCGCACCCACATCATCGCGTTCATCGACGACGACCCGCCGAGCACCTTGCCTCGGGGCCAATAGATCTCGCGGCCGCCGAGCTCGGCCTGCGGTTCGGTCAGGTAGTCCCAGTCGATCTCGCTGCGGAAGAGCTTGGAGAA
Organism: Mycobacterium sp. 663a-19; assembly: GCF_035616495.1. NCBI lineage: Bacteria > Bacillati > Actinomycetota > Actinomycetes > Mycobacteriales > Mycobacteriaceae > Mycobacterium > Mycobacterium sp. 663a-19. The sequence continues at coordinate 246,526 of NZ_JAPJAV010000003.1, forward strand.
GGCCGCCGGGATCGGAATGAATCGGTTCTTGTCCGGCGGGCCCGCCTCGAGCGCGACGACCGCGGTGGCCGGATCGCTGCTGAGCCGATTCGCCACGACCGCCCCGGCCGAGCCGGTGCCGACCACTAGGTAGTCGCACTGAATGTCCATGGTGCACTCCCGTTTCGGGGTGAGTGTAAGACGGTCGGGACCGCCGACGGCGCTAAACGTTCAGATCGATGCGCAGCGCGCCCTTGACGCCGTCGTAGCGGTCGGGGCTGCATGTCAGCACGATCACCTGACCGTCCGCGCCCACGGTGTCGAACACCTCACCCATCTTGGCCAGCCGATCCGGATCGGTGAAACCCAGCGCGTCGTCGACGACGACCGGAACGGAGTCCTCCTTGGCCACCAGCGCCGCGCCGGCCAGCCGCGCCAGGATGCCGAGTTGCTCCTTGGCTCCACCGGAAAGCGATTCGTACGGCACCGTGACGCCGTCCAGAGTGCGGCTGCGGATGCACAGGTCGCTGTCGATGTCGACCTCGAACGTGGGCCCGAACACCGGACGCCCCAGCCGCTGCAGCTCCGCGCGGTAGGGCTCGACGTAGCGCAGCCGGGTGGTGTCGCGGTGGCGGGACATCACCGACCGCAGCAGCTGCGCCGCGCGGGCCCGCTGGCCGACGCGGGTGTGCTCGCCGGCGGCGTGCTCGCGTTCGGTCTCCGCCGCGTCGAGCTTGCCCTGACGGCCCTCGCCGCCGATGACCGAGAGCTCGATGCTGATCTGGCGCAGGGCGCCCGCGCGATCCTCGTAGCGGTCGCGCAGCGAATCGGCCGCCGCGGCGGCCTCGGCCAGCTCGGCGGCCACCGCGTCCGGCGCGGCGGCGGCCAGTTCGTCGGCCAGCTCGGCGGCCCGTTGCTGCGCGGCGGTCGCGGCCCGCTCGCTCGACTCCGCCGCGGCCGACAGGTCCGCGTCGGCGACCGACGCGCGCTCGCGGGCCAGCTGGTCGGTGACCGTTTCCAGCTCGGCGCGTTGGGTCGCCAGCTTGTCGAGTAAAAGCGTTGTCCGGGTGGTTGTTTCGGCGAGCCGGGACGCGGCTTCGGCCGCCGTTTGACGGCGGGTCTCGCAGTCGGCTTCCGCGGCCAGCCGAGCGGCCTCCGCCGCGTCGAGCTCGGCGCGGGCCGCGGTGATGTCCGTTGCGACGAGCTCGGGTTCCGCCTGGCCCGCCTGCAACGCCGCCAGTCGCGCGCGCAGTTGGTCTTGTGACTCGTCGCCGCACAGGCCGGACAGCGTGGCGCTCAACTGGTCGCGGCGGCTCTGCAGTTCGCGACGCCGCTGGTCGGCGCGGCGTGCCGCGTCGAGGTCGGCGACACCGGCCGCGGCCAGCGCTGCCGCCAGCTCTTGTCGTGCCGCAGCGTGTTTGGCCTGAACATCGAGCGCGGTCGCGCCGGGGGTGATCCGGGCGGTCAGTATCCCGGGCACGTCGACCTCGGTCGGGCCGGTGGCGGTCGTGGACCAGATTTGCCCTGCCGACAACGTCACCCGCTGGTCGCCGGCGACGAGCTCGATGTCGGTTGCGGCGGTGAACTCGACCGCCGCCGACATCGACGCGAGCTGGTCGGCGGTGCGATCGACCGCCGCCGCGGCGTCCTCGACGCGCTGCAGCAGTTCGTCGGTCAGCACGACCGCGGAGAGCTCTTCGCAGACCGCGTCGCGGTCGCTCTGGGTCGCGTCGATCCTGCCGAGCCGGGCGCTCAACCGATCGGCCTCCTCGCGGTCGGCCAACCGGTCTACCGTGCGCCGGGCGGATTCGACGCGGCGGTGCAGGTCCGCCAGGGCCCGCGCGGCCTCCTCGACCGCCGCGGCGGACGCCTCGGCGGCGGCCCGCGCCCCCGCCTGCGCGTCGGCGGCCTCCTGCGCCTCCGCCTCGGTGGCGGCCACAGTCGCTGTGCGGGTTTGGATTTCGGCGAGCAGCCTTCGGCGTCCGGTGTGCGCCGCGATCGCGGCGGCGCTGGTGGCCGCCGCGGCCTCGGCGACCAGCTTGGCCTCACGCGCCTGGCGGGTGAGCTCCTCGATGTTCTCGGCGGTGGCCCGAGCGGCGGCCAGCCGCGGGCCGGCGGCCAGCCTTAGCTGCGACAGCTCGACCACTTCCTCGGTCAGGGCGGCGTGGCGACGGACGCGGTCGTCGACCTCGGCGACCGCCGCGGCGCATTCGTCGACCGCGGCTTCGGCGTCCTCCAGCCGGGAGATGGCCGACGACCACTCCCCGGTGGGTCGGCCGGTGGGGGTGAAGTAGCGCGCATACTCGGCGTCGATCCGCTCAATGAGCAACGGCTCGGCGCCGGACAGCGCCGCGGCGCTGTCGGATTGCGCGGCCGCCACGTCGAGGGCACGCGACAGCGCGTCACAACCGGACAGGTCCACCGCGACGGTCGACGCGGCCTGCAGGACCCGCTGGGCGCGCCACAGCTCGGTGTCCACCGTCTCGGCGAGCATCGACCGGACGCGCTCGTGGGCCTCGTCGCCGGTCAGCTGCTCGCGGCGCGGCGCCAGCACCGTCAATTCCGTCTCGCACTTCTTGTGGAACCGCTTGCGGTAGATGAAACGATAAGTGCCACAGCTTATTTCGGCGGTGACCTCGGAGCCGACGTCGCTGTGGGTCGGTTTGACCTGCTTGACCTCCTTCTTCGTCGAGCGGTCCCTGGCTTCCAGCAGCAGGTCCAGCGCTTCGATCATCGACGACTTGCCGACCTCGTTGGCGCCGTTGACCACGACCACACCGCGGTCGGGGAACTCGATCTCCCGGTGCGCGATACCGCGGTAATTCGTCAGGACCAGCCGATGCACCTTCATGCGGCGCCCCTGTCGGCCAGTCGCAGCAGCAGCGCCAGCGCCGCCTGCGCGTCGACCGCCGAGTCGGCGTCGCCGTCGCGCGCGGTGGCCACCAGCTCGTCGACGGCCGCCGCGGCGAACCCGCCGATGCCGAGGTCGCTGAACTCACCGTCGGCGGGTATCACGGCCAGGTCCGTGTGGCTGTCCCAGGTGCGCAAGTGCGCGAACAGCCGCGCGTATCTATCCAGGCACGCATCCAGCGCCGCCCGGTCGGTGACCGTCAGCGAACCCGTCAGCGCCAGCCGCACCACGGTCCGGTCCTTCTCGGTCATCAGGTCGAGGTTCATGTCGAGGTCGGCGATGTCGCGGCTGGAGTCGACCTGGCGTTGCAAGGTCACGAACCGCCAGCGGCCGACACGCCGCGATTGCACGCTGACGTCGTTGTCGTCGATGTCGACGACGAGGACGTGGCCGGGGTCGGACTCGACGTCGTCGAAGTTGGTGACCTCCGGCGACCCGGAGTACCAGACTCGGCCGCTGTCGCCGACCCGGGTGAGCGAATGCTTGTCGCCCAGCGCCACATAGTGAACCGCGCCGCGGGCCAGCGCGTCGTCGAGCCGTGCGAGCCGAATCAGCGAGGGCTTGTCCTTGTCGGGGTCCAGCACGTCGACGCCGCCGTGCGCGACGAGCACGCGGGTGACGGGGCCCGGGTCGAGGCCCTCGAGGACCTCGGCGACGAGGTCGGTGGTCGGGGCCTTGGACCGCCACGGCGCGGCCACGATCTCGACGCCGGGCCGAACCTCGTGGACGCCGGGCCGATCGAGGACGACGACGTTGTCGGGGCGTTCGGCGGTGAACAACTTGCCGGTGTACACCGACGATGCGTCCAGCGGGTCGTGGTTGCCCGGCAGGAGGTACACCGGAATACCGATGGCGCGCACGGCTTCCAGCGACTGGCCGATCACCTTGGGGGCGAGCTGATTGTGTTCGAAGACGTCACCGGCCACCACGACGAACTCGGCGCCCACCTCGGCCGCCAGCGCGCCCAGGCCGGCGACGGCGTCACGGCGTGCCGCGGAATACCGCGGCTGGGCGTCGCCGGCAAGGAAGTGCCTGGTCATTCCCAGCTGCCAATCGGCGGTGTGCAGGAATCGCATCTCCGGCGGCCCCCTTCCGAAATCGCATGGCTATCAAGGCACCGCGAGTCTAGGTCTGGACACCGACAAGTCCTGGGACGCGCACCGGCATGCCTTCGGCCGGCATTTCAACCTCGGCGAACCCGGTGTCGTTTTGCCCGCCTCAGCGCGACAATCGCGCGCCTGAGACTTCTTGTGCCACGTTGGTTTCTGTAGTCACAAGACGGCGCTTTCTGTCGGTGGGCTTGATAGTTTCGCCGTATGAGTTGCACCGAGGCATCGACTTTTCGGCCCGGTCGCCGACCAGTCGTACTGACAGCAACGATGACCTAGCGCGAATGCGTACAGGGTGGCTTATGACGGGGCCCAAATTCCTGCGTAGTGGCGTCAAACCCGCATCCCGCCAAAATGGCCTCGTTTTCGGGAACTGGTACGGATCGGGCACCCGTTTGACTGGGTGGCAGCGTTGCCAACCCCTACCCCGAAAGCCCCATAAGGAGCACCATGCCCACCTACCAGGCCACAGTCCTGTTTAACGACGGCCAGGAAGCAACCTCGGAGCACACCACGCCCGCAGTGATCGGCGCCAAGCTTGCCGAGATCATCAAGGACTTGACCGATGAGAACGGAATACCGACGTTCCAGCGCATCACCATCACACCCAAGAAATAGCGCTCAGCAGCCCTGATGTCACGAGAGTGATGCAACGAGCATCAGAGTGGCATCCAGAAGCCAGCTGTCCCACCAGTGAGTGAGCGAAGTCGATAGTGATTCCCGGCGGGAATCGCTTGAGCTTGACGAGGTCACGGAACTCACCTTCAGGCCCCCACGATTGGTTAATGAAGGACGCTGGGCAATGCTGTTGAGTTGGTAGGTGACGGGGCTGACCTGTCCCTTGTTCTCCGGCGCGAGCACCACGACCGCTAAGCATCAAGTCGAACCTGGAAGGCGAAGGAGCGATCCACAATCCACACAGAACAATGCTGATCGTTCAATCAGTCAGCTAAAATGAAGCAAAGTTTCCGCCATTCAGGTTATTGATCGCATACTGTTTAGCGTTGTTTTGCGTGACAAAATAGTTATGGTATCGGCCGGCCCATTGGTATTTGGCCAAAATATTAACATTATTCCTGTAGTGTGCAAGTCTTTGATTAATAAAATCGCGATGATTTTCCAGGACAATCTCTATCTGAAAATCCGCACATTCCTCTGAAAATAACGTTGCCAAATAATTGCATATCACTTGTTCTCCGTCGCGCAGCAATAAAGACCCATATGTCCTGTGAAGCGAGGAGCCCGAGAGGTTTCCTGCCTTAGCGCTATCTTTAGATTCTTTGCTCGCGAGGGCTATACATGCGTCGTCAAGCAAAATCCGGGGAACGACCGCTACCCTCTCCTCCAGTTCAACCGCGTCGATTAGGGCCCGACCGGTGATAAACTTGTCGTCGGCGTAGATGTCACCGCGGGTTATCCCACCGCGGACGAACCTCCCGCCGATCGTAAGCTCCCTCTGATATGACCCGGCGGCTCTAATCACTGATAGTAATTCGCCTCCCATACCACCCGGATCGGTGGGAAGCGCCAATCCAACGTTGTCACTGAAATAAAGAGCAATGAGCTCCTGGTGAGACCTGTTGGGAGGTGAAAAATTTCGACTACGTACGATACGATAGCGTTCGACGTCGAGGCGCAACTCATTCGTGTCTAGCGTTTTGACTCTCTCGGAAAAGCCTAGTTCGTCGATAAATGCTGCAATTGAGTCTCTCAGTATTGGTTGGCCGGACCCATCTTGGTATTGTGCATTCGTATTCACAGCGGTCATCCCCAATTCAATGTTTGGGAAGGTTCAGGAGGCGGCCGGCGCATGAGGTGGACCACCAACCTGGCGACAGGTGGGAAATCTCTTGGTCCCCCATACGGCGATGTAATCGTCTCAGGTTGCTGGGCATACCACAGGGCAAAACCCCACGGACACCTCTCAATGCATGTCTTCGAGTCGGAGTCATGTGTGTGTGTGTCTTTTCTGGCATCCTGCACACGCCGCACTGCGCGCTGCTGGCCTTGGGACAACTCGGACAGCATAAATGGGCTGCCGGCCTCCACCATCGTCACCGCCACCCTGAGGAAGCCGCCGCCGGGCGCGGCCTGACCGGCGGGGGCTCCATCTTGCCAACGACCGCGACTGCACCGCCCCCGGGTGCACCGTGCCCGGCTACTACACACATCACCGACTACGCCACGTGCCGCCGCACCGACAACGGTCGACAATGCGGTGGTGTCGGTTGACGACGACGGCGGCGAGTGGCTCGCCGAGTTCGGCGACCTATGACCCCCGCCGGCCAGCGTCGTCGTGGCCGGCGCGCCGAACTCGACGTGCTGGCAGAGCTTGTCGGCGCGTTGGCGTTGAAGGTGACTCGGCTAGAGCGCCGCGTCGCCGACCTTGAGCGGGAGCGGCGGCGACCGCCGATCATCCGCGTAGGAGAACTGCCGTCACCGATTTGCCTGACGTCGCAACCGAAGTCATCTAGAGTTCCGATTCGATACGTATCTCACAGCTACCCCGAAGATATTTTTGTGGGGCATGGTCGGTTCGGGAAGTACAGACGTTCGGCCCCCTTGCGCCACCCCCGAGGAGGTCAGAAATGTCATCAGAGGTTCCTGCACCAGGTTGGTACTTGGATCCTGATCGCGCCAACACGCAGCGTTATTGGAACGGCAAAGAGTGGACCGAGCATCGTAAACAAACTGACGCGCCACAATATGCCTCCATGCCGACCTCCTCGTCTGGGGGCTTCAAAGGGTTTTGGCTTGGTCTGTCTGATTCGGGCCGAGGGTGGATTGTCATCGGGACGATCGCGGCAGTGATCGTCATCGTCGGCGCGATCGTCGCGGCGCAAAGGCCGTGGGAGAGTCAAAACTACAAGGATTGCCTTGCTGCGAACCAGTCGGCGGTCAATGGCACACCGGGGAACACGCACAAGGACCTTGAGCACTATTGCGAGCTAAAGGTAGGTAAGTAAATGGGCGGTTCTCCGTTAGCGGGCGCCCGACTCGGCGGCGCCCGCAAGCCCCACAGGAAAGCCGAACGACGACCGCGACATCCGATTGACCTTGTTCTAGCCAAGACCGCCCTGTTCAAGGACGGTTGAGTTGTACCCTTGGCCATACCACTACCAACAACAAGGAGTCGCTATGCTCCAAAAAGTTGTACGGCGCTTCGCCTTGATGGCTTTTTTGGTCGTGGTTTCAGCCAGCATAAGTACCGCGCACGCCGAAGGTAATGACGAACTTTTCTTAAACACCCTAGCTAACAATCATGTCGCTACGGGGCATTCCGATGCCGAGGACATCGCTGCAGCGCATAAGGTCTGCCAGGGTCTTGCGCAAGGAATCGATAAGAGCGCTATTACGCAGGTAATACGCGAGAATTATATAAAGATTGGATATTCACCCATACGCGACCCGTATGCACTCTCAAATTTCTTTGTACAGGAATCAATTAAAACATATTGCTATTCTGCAACATTTCTACCGGGGTTTGGGCGTTGATACTCTGGCCGCCGAACTGCGAAGATAGGTAAAAAGATAGCGTCGCATTTCGATCCCCTACCCGTCGAGGTGCCCACAGGGGATAGCGCACGCGGTGAGATGACCGCTGTCAGCAGAGAGCCTAGCCATCTGTGTCTCAAACTCCCCCGTAGTCAGCACGCACCGAGTGCCTCGCAGTCGAGCTAACTTGACAAGTTCATCCGCAGCGGAGACCGCAGGGCAGTCGGTCGGATCGGGGGACCAGGCCCGATAGGGGCGGATCACTCGCCTGTGCGGCTCTTGGAGAGTACTTCGCGTAATCGCGGCCAACCCCGCACCAATATCTATTGGCACCCCGAAAATCTCTATTGGCACCCCGAAAACTCCTCCAGGATGGGGACGATGACGACGACGTGGCATAGCGACCCAGGTGCCCACTGATTAGCGTGGGTCGGATGACCCCTCGGCGCACCCTGCTGCTGATGCGGCACGCGAAGTCGTCGTATCCGCCGGGCGTCGCGGACCACGACCGGCCGTTGGCGCCGCGCGGCATCCGCGAGGCGGGGCTGGCCGGTGACTGGTTGCGGGCCAACGCGCCCGCCGTCGACGAGGTGCTGTGCTCGACTGCGACGCGTGCCCGGCAGACGTTGGCCGACGTGGGAATCGACGCCCCGGTGCGATACGACGAGCGGCTCTACGGCGCGACGCCGGGGTCGATGCTCGACCAGATCAACGGCGTCGCCGAGACGGTCGACACGCTGCTCGTCGTCGGGCACGAACCGACGATGTCACACCTGGCGATCGGCCTGGCGGGCGCGGACGGCACCGATGCCGCAGCGGTGCAACGCATTTCGGAAAAGTTCCCGACGTCGGCCATCGCGGTGCTCAAAGTCGCCGGCGATTGGAAGGGCCTGGAACTCGGTCGCGCCGCGCTGATCGGCTTCCAGGTTCCGCGCTGACCGGCTAAGAGTTGGTGGCCAGCGTCAGCTCCATGAGCTTGATGGCCTGCCCGCACGCGTCGATGCCGGGCGCCTGCGGGTTGACCCACCAGCCGACCACCCCCGCGGCATCACTGGCCACCCCGCACGCGCCGTTCGGGTCGTCGGGGCGCATCACGATGGAGTTGATGCCCGCGATCTGACGGCTTTCGACCTTGTACTTCAGGAACTCGGCAACCTTGCGCTCGTTGCTGAGGCCGCCCTGTTCGAACCAGAACCGGGTGATGTCGATCAGGCCGGCCGGGTTGGCCGCCTGCCACCGGCAGATCGCGCCGACGAACGTGCTCTGGATGTCGAGCGGATCGGCGCCCACGGTTTTGGCCAGGATGTCGGTGGTCAGGACCTCGCATTCCTTGAGCAGGTTCGGGTATTGCTGCTGGGAGTTGTTGTTGCGCGACGGCCCGCCCGCCTTGACGGCGGTGCCCCCGATCGACCTCGAGCAGCCCGTCATCACCAAGACAACGACCAGCAGAGCCACACCCGCGCGGAGGATTCTTCTGCTCATTTCGCGTTCGCAATCGACTGGCGGGTCAGTTCTTTGGCTATGTCGCACGGCGGCGGGAAGGGCTTCTGGCTGAAGCTGATCGACCATTCGATGAAGTCGTCCTGGAACTGGATGCCGACCTCGCACAGCGAGTCACCCAGGTTCGGCTCGTTGCCGACGGCGATGAAACCGCCGTGGCCGTTGATGTTGATGTCGTCGACGCTCGCCCGCGACAGCTCCTCGGTCTTGCGTTCGCGTCCGATGGGGCTGCCGCGGTACCACGAGAAGGAAAAGTGCGGGCCGAGAATTCCGCCGCCGGCCAGCCACTGACACCCGACGGAGTTGCGGGCGGTGTTGATCAGTCCGTTTACCTTGGTCAATTCGGCCACCGTTTGATCGCTGACTCCCCCGCATTGCGGGAACATCGGCCCGTGGTGCCCTTCGGCGTTTCCCGACTCCGACGACGTCGTCGCCCCCGGTTTGTTGTCGCCGGAACCCGAACACCCCGCAGAAACCAGAATCGCGGCCGATGCCGCAAGCGCCAGCGCCGTCACGTTACGCCGCACCGATACCCCGCCTCGCCCGCGCCTGCTGCTGGTCCACACGATGCACTGTAGCGGCAGCCCCGTGGGTCAACCACCGACGCGCCCCCTGAGCAGGCAATTCAACGCCCTCGCCGCATCGGCCTCGAGCGCGCAACCGTCCGGCGGTGCTCGGCACCGGGACGCCCGCCATGTGCGACAGTTACCAAATGCTCCTGGCACTGCTGCGCCAGTACATCCGGCCGTACCGCCGGCTGGTCGCGGTGCTGTTGGTGCTGCAGCTGATCAGCATCCTGGCGACGCTGTACCTGCCGACGGTCAACGCGGCGATCATCGACGACGGCGTCGCCAAGGGCGACACCGCCACCATCGTCCGGCTCGGCATGCTGATGCTCGCGGTCACCGGGGTGCAGGTGCTGTGTTCGGTCGGCGCCGTCTACTTCGGCTCGCGGACCGGGATGGGGTTCGGCCGCGACCTGCGCCGGGCGATGTTCGAACACGTCACGACCTTCTCCGAGAGCGAGACCGCCCGGTTCGGCGCGCCGACGTTGCTGACCCGCAGCACCAACGACGTCCGGCAAATCCAGTACCTCGTCCAGATCGGAGCCACCGTGCTGGTCACCGCGCCCATCATGTGCGTCGGCGGCATCTTCATGGCCTTCCACCAGCAGGCCGCGCTGACGTGGCTGCTGCTGGTCAGCGTTCCGATCCTGGGCGTGACCAACTACTGGATCATGTCGCACATGCTGCCGCTGTTCCGCAGCATGCAGGCCCTGATCGACGGGATCAACCGGGTGATGCGCGACCAGCTCGCCGGGGTGCGGGTGGTCCGCGCCTTCACCCGCGAGCGCTTCGAGCGCGACCGGTTTGCCCGGGCCAACGCGGCGCTGTCCAACGCGTCGCTGGGCGCCGGCAACTGGCAGGCGCTGATGCTGCCGGTGACCACGCTGACCATCAACGTGTCCAGCGTCGCGCTGATCTGGTTCGGCGGGTTGCGCATCGATCGCGGCCAGATGCAGGTCGGGTCGCTGACCGCCTTCCTGGCCTACTTCACCCAGATCCTGATGGCGGTGTTGATGGCGACGATGACGCTGGTGGTGCTGCCCCGGGCGTCCGTGTGCGCCGAGCGAATCACCGAGGTGCTGTCCACCCGCCCCGCGATCGGCGATCCGCCGCACCCCCGATTCCCCGGCGGCGGCGTCACCGGCGTGGTGCGCCTGGACAACGCCACCTTCACCTATCCGGGCGCGGAGCGTCCAGTGCTGCAAGACATTTCGTTCACCGCGCTGCCCGCAACCACCACCGCCGTCGTCGGGAGCACCGGCTCGGGCAAGTCGACGCTGGTGTCGCTGATCTGCCGGCTCTACGACGTGACCGCCGGTGCGGTCCTGGTCGACGACGTCGACGTCCGCGACTACCACACCGAGCGACTCTGGTCGGCCATCGGGCTGGTTCCGCAGCGCGGCTACCTGTTCTCCGGGACCGTCGCGGACAACCTGCGCATCGGCGCCGTCCCCGGCCGGGTGGTCACCGACGACGAGATGTGGGAGGCGTTGCGGGTGGCCGCGGCCGACGGCTTCGTGCGCGCGCACGACGACGGCCTGGACATGCGCGTCGCGCAGGGCGGAATCAATTTCTCCGGCGGGCAGCGGCAGCGGCTCGCCATCGCCCGCGCGGTGATCCGCCGCCCGGCCATCTACCTGTTCGACGACGCGTTCTCCGCGCTCGACGTGCACACCGACGCGCGGGTCCGCGCCTCGCTGCGCGAGATATCCGCCGACGCCACGATCATCGTTGTCACACAACGGATCTCGACCGCTGCCCAGGCCGACCAGGTGATCGTCGTCGACGACGGGAAGCTGGTGGGCGCCGGCACGCACGAATCGCTGCTGGCGGACTGCGCCACCTACGCGGAATTCGCCGACTCGCAAACGGTCGGCGCCGGGGTCGGGGACGCGCCGTGACGACGGTGACCAGCAGGCCCACCCGTGGCGCCGCCCCGGCGCCGGCGGGGCGGTCCCGCGACTTCTGGGGTTCGGCGGCCCGGCTGGTGAAACAGCTTGCGCCGCAACGCGAGCCGGTCATCGCGGTGATCACGCTGGGCGTCACCGGCACGGCGATCGGCGTCGTCGTTCCGCGGATCCTCGGCCACGCCACCGACCTGCTGTTCAACGGCGTGATCGGCCGCGGGCTCCCCGCGGGAATCACCAAGGCCCAGGCCGTCGCGGCGGCCCGGGACCGCGGTGACAAGGCCTTCGCCGACCTGCTGTCCGGAATGAACGTGGTGCCGGGCCGGGGAGTGGACTTCGACGCGGTGGCAAGGACGCTGGCCGTGGCGTTGGCCCTGTATGTGCTTGCCTCGCTGCTGATTTGGGTGCAGGCGCGGCTGCTCAACGTCATCCTGCAGCGCACCATGGTCGCGCTGCGCTCCGACGTCGAGGACAAGGTGCACCGGCTGCCGCTGGCCTACTTCGACGGCCGCCAGCGCGGCGAGCTGCTGAGCCGGGTCACCAACGACATCGACAACCTGCAGTCGTCGTTGTCGATGACGATCAGCCAGCTGCTGACGTCGGCCCTGACCGTGGTGACCGTGCTCGCGATGATGGTGTCCATCTCGCCGCTGCTGGCGCTGATCACCCTGCTGACCGTGCCGGTCTCGCTGCTGGCCACCCGCGCGATTGCGCGCCGCTCGCAACGCCTGTTCGCGGCCCAATGGAAGAGCATCGGACGGCTCAACGCCCACATCGAGGAGACCTACAGCGGGTTCACCGTGGTCAAGACGTTCGGCCACCAGGCCGCGGCGCGCGAACAGTTCCGCAGGCTCAACGACGACGTCTACCACGCCAGCTTCGGTTCGCAATTCTTCTCCGGGCTGGTGGCGCCGGCGACGACGTTCATCGGGAACCTGGGCTACGTCGCGGTCGCCGTGGTGGGTGGCGTGCAGGTCGCCACGGGGCAGATCACCCTCGGCAGCATCCAGGCGTTCATTCAATACGTGCGGCAGTTCAACGCGCCGCTGAGCCAGGTCGCCGGGATGTACAACACCCTGCAATCCGGGGTGGCCAGCGCCGAGCGGGTGTTCGACCTGCTCGACGAGCCGGAGGAACCACCGGATCCCGCGCCGGTGCCCGAACCGGCGGGCCGAACCGGTCGGCCGGGCCCGAGCGGGCGGGTCGAATTCGAACGCGTGAGCTTCGCCTACCACCCGGGCGTCCCGGTGATCGAGGACCTGTCGATGGTGGCCGAGCCGGGCAGCACGGTGGCGATCGTCGGGCCGACCGGGGCCGGCAAGACCACGATGGTGAACCTGCTCATGCGGTTCTACGACGTCGACTCCGGCCGGATCCTGATCGACGGTGTCGACATCGCGACGGTGAGCCGGCAGGCGCTGCGGTCGCGCATCGGCATGGTGCTGCAGGACACCTTGCTCTTCGACGGGACCATCGCGGAGAACATCGCCTACGGACGACCCGGGGCCGGCGAAGACGAGGTGGTCGAGGCCGCCAAGGCGGCCTATGTCGACCGGTTCGTGCACACCCTGCCGGCCGGTTACGACACCCGGATCAGCTGGGACGGCGGCAACGTCAGCGCCGGCGAGAAGCAACTCATCACCATTGCCCGCGCCTTCCTGGCCCGCCCGCGGCTGTTGATCCTGGACGAGGCGACCAGCTCGGTGGACTCCCGCACCGAGGCCCTGATTCAGCGCGCCATGTGTGAGCTTCGCCAGGATCGAACGAGTTTCATTATCGCGCATCGCCTTTCGACCATCCGCGACGCCGATCGCATTCTGGTGGTGCAGGCGGGCCGGATCGTCGAGCAGGGCACTCACGCCGAACTGCTGGCCCGCCGGGGTGCGTACTACGCGATGACCCAGGCGTAGCTTCGCCGGGCGTGTATCACAATGACGTGTAACGACCCTTACCGGAAGGGCTGGTAAGCGCGATGGCGGACAAGCGTCTCGAACTGGGTCTGCTCGGACCGTTGGAGATGAGCGTCGACGGCGCCCTGGTGCCGTTGGGCACGCCCAAGCAGCGAGCGGTGTTGGCCATGCTGCTGATCAACCGCAACAGTCCGGTCGGCGTCGACAGGCTCATCAACGCCGTGTGGGACGAATGGCCTCCGTCGGGGGCGAGGGCGAGCATTCACTCCTACGTGTCCAACCTGCGCAAGCTGCTGAGCGGCGCCGGGATCGATCCGCGCACGGTGCTGGCGGCGGCGCCGCCGGGTTACCGGCTCAGCATCGACGAGAACGCTTGCGACCTCGGACGGTTCATCACCGCGAAAACCGCGGGCGTGCACGCCGCGGCCGCCGGCCGCTTCGAACACGCCAGCCGCCACCTGACCGCCGCCCTGGCGCAATGGCGCGGATCGGTGCTCGACGACCTGCGCGACTTTCAGTTCGTCGACACCTACGCCACCTCGCTGGCCGAGGAAAAGATGCTTGCCCACACCGCACGGGCGGAGGCCGAAATCGCTTGCGGACGCGCGGCGAACGTCATCGCCGAGCTCGAGGCGCTGACGGCCGAACATCCTTACCGCGAGCAACTGTGGGCCCAGCTGATCACGGCCTACTACCTCACCGACCGGCAATCCGACGCGTTGGCCGCCTATCGCCGCGTGAAGACGACACTCGCCGACGACCTCGGCATCGACCCGGGCCAAACCCTGCGCGACCTCAACGAGCTCATCCTGCGTCAGGAGCCGCTGGACGCCGAGAAATCGGCCAAGACCACCGCCGTCGGCACGATCAGCGCGCTCGGTCAGCGCGTGTCGGGCCAGGAAGTCGTGGCGTATCTGGACGACGCCTCGGGCCGCCGCTACCCGCTGCGGGCCGCGGCGACACGGATTGGGCGGCAACGTGATAACGACATAGTCCTGGACAGCCCCAACGTCAGCCGGCACCATGCCGTCATCGTCGACACGGGCACCAGCTACATCCTCAACGACCTCCGGTCGTCGAACGGCGTGCACGTTCAGCAGCGGCGGATCCGCTCGGCGGCCACCCTCAACGACGGCGACCACATCCGGATCTGCGACCACGAGTTCACGTTTCGGATCGCCGCGGGCGACAAGACCGAGGTGTAGGTCGAATACTCCTGCCGTGCAGTGCTTTCGGCGCCGGGTAGGCGACCGCGTGGCCGCACGGCAGGGCCCGAACGGGCCTACCGCATGGTTGCTGGGCCCGCCGGTGGCAACGGGTGGATCCGGGCGGATTCGGGCGAATTTGTTGGTATGGTCGGCGGGTCTGGGGTTGGTTTGGAGGTTCTGGGATGAGCGACGGTCAGGCCTCGCGGGTGGGGTCG
>NZ_JAPJAV010000003.1:261425-424225 GCF_035616495.1 Mycobacterium sp. 663a-19
ATGGCCAAAAAACCCGAGGACCGCTTCGCCAGCGCTGGTGATCTGGCCCTGGCTGCTCACGAGGCGCTGTCGGATCCCGACCAGGACCACGCCGCCAACATTTTGCGGCGCAGCCAAGAGGCCACCCTGCCGGTGGGTACGGCGGCCACCCCGACCGAGGCGCCCCCCAGCGCGCCGCCGTCGTCACCCACACCGGCACCGCCGTCGTCGCCGGCGGCGCCGACCGCGGCGGCCCAGCCGTCGGCCGGGCAAAGCGGCCAATCGTGGGGGCCGCCGAGCGGGCCCATCCCGGCAACCGGCCAACCCACCCCGGCCCCCGGGTATTACCAAGCCGCCGGCCCCAACTGGGGGGCCACCCCCTGGCAGCAACCACCCAAACCCAAACGCAACCCCTGGCCCCTCATCGCCGCCGCCATCGCCGCCGTCGTCATCCTCACCGCCGGCGGTGTGGGCATCTGGCTGATCGCCCGGCCCAAACCGGCGCCGCCGCCTCCCGACCCGATACCGGCGCAGCGTCTGAGCGCGCTCCTGTTGAGCCCGTCGGAGATCAACGCGATCATGGGTTCGTCGACCATGGAGCCCGGTAAACCCATCCAGTCGATGGACACCTCGTCGGTGACGCTGTCGTCGCCGGACTGCCAGGGCGCGCTCTACACCAGCCAGGACCCTGTGTACGCGGGGTCGGGCTATACCGGTGTGAGCGGGCTGGTTTCGTCCGAGCCGGGCGACAACTACGACCACTGGGTCAACCAGGCCGTGGTCCTGTTCCCGTCTGCCGAGAAGGCCAAGTCGTTCATGCAGACCGCGGCCGGCAAGTGGAAGGGCTGCGCCGGCAAGACGGTGACCGTGACGAACAAGGGCAAGACGTACAGGTGGACGTTCGCCCAAATCAACGGCGCCCCACCGAAAATGACGGTGCTGGACACCCAGGAAGCCGCCGACGGCTGGGAGTGCCAGCGCGCGATGAGTCAGGCGAACAACGTGATCGTCGACGTCAATGCGTGCGGCTATCACATCAGCGATCAGGGCGGCGAAATCACCGACAAGATCGTCGCGAAGATCGACAACGAGTAGCCGGATCGCCGGCCGGCCGGCACCGCGTCAATGCCGAAGCGGCACCGCGTCTTTCGTGAAGGCTAGTGAAGGTTAAAGGTCCGGCCCCTGGGCGCGCAGATCGTCCACCGCCGACATCGCGCTGCGCAGCTTGGCGAGCCACTCCTCGGTGTGCTCGCCGACCAGCTTGACCGCCCAGGCCAGCGCGTCGGCGCGGGACCGGGCGACACCGGCGTCGACCAGGGTGTCGAGCACTTGGCGCTCCGGCTGCTTCAGGCGCGTCATCACCGGTACCGCGATGTGCGTGAACAGGATTCGCTCCGTGCCGTCTTTGGTGCCGACCTCGACGCCCCAGGAAACCTTGCGCCGGTAGCGATCCTGAGCCTCGTCGGCGATGCGCATCCGCTCGGAGCGGGTCTCCTCGCGGAACCGGGACACCCGGCCTTCGACGCGGGCGTCGCTCTCCTCGCCGTCGGGCTCGGGCAGCTTGCCGATGACCGTGATCTCCTCGCGGTCGACGATGACCGTGGGATCGCCGTCGAACCACTTTTCGGGCAGGCGTCCGGCGAACCATTCCGCGGCGCCGCTGGCATCGGGTTGCTGGGCCTGCTGCCAGCCCCCGGGGCGGCCGTAACGCCGGCCGCCGGTGTGATGTGATTTCATCATTACATAATTACACCGTTGCATGATTAATGGAACCGCGTTCGCTCGCAGCGAACCGAGTCTCGGCTTCCGGGCGACCCGCGCCCGGCGGCGCGCATGCGAAAAACGCTGGCGCGGCGCCGTTATCCGCCGCGGAAAAGCGTTGATATGCATCGTCGGAGGGCGTATTTTTGGGAGCTGAAGCAGGCCCGGAAGCGACCGTGTCGAAGTGCCGGAACAAGGGGTTAGAAACCGGCCGCGTGGACAAAAGTCCAACGCCCCCCAGAGTCGCCCGGGCCTGCCCCTATTCGTGCTACGTAGTTGAGGTCGCGCGGTTGCGCGAGGCGTCGGGGTCACCGCCGCGACGAATCCGGAACAGCTTGACTTCGTTCTTGATGCCCTTGAGGCGGCGCGCCCCGGCGAACGACCCCTCGAAATCGCCGGCATCGCCGAGGGCCTCCCAGACCGAGTCGGCGACCAGCACGGTGCCCGGGCGCGCCACTCCGGTCACCCGGCTGGCGATGTTGACCGGACTGCCGAACCAGTCCCCGGCCCGGCTGACCGCCATCCCCGAGGCGACTCCCGCCCGCAACCGGGGAAAGTCGTTGTCGCTGTCGACGGTGTCGACGAGCTTCAGCACGACATCCAGCAGTGGGTCCGGTTCGGGACAGACGAACATCACCGCGTCGCCGATCGACTTGATGAATCGGACCGGCGGTGCGGTCACGTCACGGGCGAGGTGGCCCAGCCGGCTGGCGAGGTGACCCAGGTCTTCGGCCGGGATCGCCTCGCCGAGCCGGGTGAAACCGACGAGATCGGCGAAAGCGACGGTGACCTGGCGCGCGCCCGGCAGCGGCTTGCCGGCGGCCCGCTCCGCGGCGTTGACCGCCTCGGTTTCCATCGTGTGGCGCAGCTGCATGAACAGCATGTTCTCGACCAGCGGTCCGAGCAGCGGCGCGATCCGGCCGACCAGCGCCTTGGATCCCTTGGCGATTTCCAGCTCGGTGGCTCCGGGCCGCATGATCGCCGACAACGCGGTGAAACGCATGACCTCAGCGGTGCGCGACAGGCCTTCGGCGAGCACCCGGACCACGAGCACCAGCTTGTCGGGATCCAGCCCGAGTTCGAGGAATCGCTGGGTCAACGCGGCGGCCTCGCCGTCGGCGCGCATGTGCACGGCCGCATCGGGATCGTCGACGCGGGCCAGGCCGATGGCGCGCTGCACTCGCTGCAGCAGCTCCAGGTCGATGCCATAGGTTTCGCTGATCTCCCGCGTGGACACGTAGGTGCCGTCGTCGCCGATCAGGTGGCGGCTGGCCAGCAGCAGCGGGGGGTTGGTCGTCCGGATCTCGTCCGCGGTGATGCCCTGCTCGAGCAGCCACTCCACGAGTTCCGCACGCTCTGCGCGCGCTGTGCCCTCGAGCCCGTCGAGCAGATCCTCGTCCACGTGGCCAACGTACAGCGCCTGCGCGATGATGTGCAGCGATGAGCGCACCGCTGCTTCGGGGACTCCCGCCGGTCGTCGACGACCACGCCTCGGTGTTGATCCTGGGCTCGTTTCCGAGCGCCCGATCGCTGTCGGCCGGACAGTATTACGCGAACCCGCGAAATGCGTTCTGGCCGATCGTCGGTGAGCTTTTCGGGATCGACGCCAACGCGGCGTACGACTCGCGGCTGGCCGCGTTGCGATCCCACGGCATAGCCCTCTGGGACGTGCTGCGCGCGTGCCATCGGGTCGGCAGCGCGGACTCGGCGATCGACCCGAAAACCGTGGTAGCCAACGACTTTAGCGAGTTCTTCGCCGATCACCCGGCCATCGCGCGGGTCTACTTCAATGGCGCCAAGGCCGCGGACCTGTACCGCAGGCTGGCCCGACCCGTCGAGGGCGTCCACTATCAGCGGCTGCCGTCGACCAGCCCGGCCCACGCCGTGCGACCCGGCGCCAAGCTGGCCGTCTGGCGGGTGATTTCGGCGCGTTAGACAGCGTCCGGCACCGTCATGACACCGGCGGTCGGCGATGGGCCCACGGCCTCGCCGCCTCGATCTGCGCCGACAGCGACAGCAGCGTCGCCTCGTCGTAGGGCCGGCCGACCAGCTGCACCGCCAACGGCAGCCCGTCGCCGTCGAAGTCCCACGGCACGGCCGCGGCCGGCTGGCCGGTCAGGTTCCAGACCTGTTGATAGGGAACCCGCTGCGACACCGCCATCAACGTCCACACCGCGCCGTGGCGTTGGTAGGCGCCGATGCGCGACGGGCCCGCCGCGTTGCCGGGGGTCACGACGACGTCGGCGTCGTCGAAGATCGACTGGACGCGGTTGGCGAGCGATGCCTCCCGGGTGCGCAGCGCGGCCATCCGCCGGTCGGAGAAGAACGATCCCGCGCGGGCCATGTTTCGGGTTCGCGGCTCGAGCCGGTCCGGGTGGGGCTGAGCGTCCGCGTCGTCGCAAATGCCGCGCAGATAGCGGGGCAGGTAATTCGAGTAGAGCGCGGCCGGATATGCGGGGTCGCGCGTGACGACCTCGTGGCCCAGGTCGCGAAGCAGCGCGCCGGCCTCGTCGACCGCCGCACGCTGTCGCGTCCCCACCCGGGCGGGCAGCGGCGTTGGGACCTTGGTGCTCAACGCGATTCGCAGCCTGCCGGGATGACGCGCCGCGGCGGCCGCGAACTCTCCCTCGGGACCGGGCACCGTCGTCGTCGCGTCCAGGAACAGCGCGGCGTCCATGACCGACCGGGCGAGCGGGCCGTTGACGCTCAGCCCGTACCACGCGTCGTCGTGGGGCTCCAGCGAGATCCGATCGCGTTGCGGCTTCAGCCCGAACAGCCCGCACCACGTCGCGGGGATCCGGATCGAGCCGCCGCCGTCGGATCCCAGCGCCAGCGGAGCCAGCCCGGCGGCTACCGCGGCGGCGCTCCCCCCGCTGCTGCCGCCCGGGGTGCGCCTGGGGTTCCACGGGTTGCGGGTGGTCCCGAACGTCAGCGACTCGGTGTAGGGGAACATCATCAGCTCGGGCACATTGGTCTTGCCGAGGATGACCGCGCCCGCGGCGCGCAGCCGGCGAACCACCTCCGCATCGGAGGTCACGGCCGGACCGTGAGCGCCGGTGCCATACGTCGTCACCTCGCCGGCGACGTCCACGTCGTCCTTGATCGCGACCGGCACACCCAACAGGGGCAGCCGCTCACCAGCATCGAGGCGGTCCTGCGCCGCCGCGGCCTCGTGGCGGGCGGTGTCCGACAACACGACGCGGTAGCAGCGCAGCTGGCTGTCCAGGCGCGCGATGCGTTCCAGGTAAACCTCGAGCAGCTCCGGGGCGGTCAGTTCGCCGTCGGCCAGCATCCGGGCCTGCGCGGCCGCGCCGGCGAAGGCGAGATCGCGAGCGTCCACTGCGGCAGCCTATCCCGCCGTCCCCTGGCCCCGGCATTGACTGTGAAGCGTGGGCTTTGAAAGTGAAGCCTGGGCGCAAATCCGGCCGGAATTCGCCGTGGGCTCATTGCCAAAGCCGTGGGCTCACAGCCAACGCCCTGGACACACAGCCAACGCCTTGGGCACACGCCGCACGAGCGAACCAGTACCGTGGCGGCATGTCCTGCGTATTCTGTGCGATCGTCGCCGGGGAAGCACCGGCCATCCGGATCTACGAAGACGAGGACCATCTCGCGATCCTGGATATCCGCCCGTTCACTCGCGGCCACACCCTGGTGCTGCCCAAACGCCACACCGTCGACCTCACGGACACCCCGGCGCAGACGCTGGCCGAGATGATCGGCATCGGCCAGCGCATCGCCCGCGCGGCGCGCGCGACCGAGCTGGCCGACGCGACAAACATCGCGATCAACGACGGCCCGGCGGCCTTCCAGACGGTGCTGCACATTCATCTGCATGTGCTGCCGCGGCGCAACGGCGACAAGCTCTCGGTCGCCAAGGGGATGCTGCTGCGCCGCGACCCGGACCGGGACGCCACCGGCCGGATCCTGCGCGAGGCCCTGGCCCGGATCGACGCCAGTCAGTAAGACTGGGCGGATGACCAAACCGTTAGAGCAGTTCATGGGCGTGCCGTTATTGCGTCTGCACGACATGCTCTACCGAAAGACCAGCGGCCGGATCGGGCATCGCGTACCGGGCGCGCCACCCAGCCTGCTGCTGCACACGGTCGGCGCCAAAACCGGGCAGCCGCGCACCACCTCGCTGACGTATGCGCGCGTCGGCGACTCGTATCTGATCGTCGCGTCCAACGGCGGCGCCGAGCGCTTCCCGGGCTGGTACCACAACCTGCGCAAGCGCCCGGAGTGTGAAATCAACGTCGGCCCCAAGCGGTTCGGAGTGACCGCACGCCGGCTCACCCCGGACGATCCCGACTACCCACGGCTGTGGGAACTGGTCAACAAGAACAACTCGGATCGCTACGCCAGCTACCAACGCCGGACGTCGCGGGCGATTCCGATCTTCGCGTTGACCCCGCGTCAGTAGACCTGGTAGTGGCACCCCGAGTGCGCCCGGCGGTTTATTCTGCACTAGCGCAGTGACGCCTTTCCGGCGTCCACCGCAAAGCAAAGACAGGTTTGGGCGGCTATGAATCGCTGGACGGGAAGTCCGTGGCGGCGCCTCGGGCTGCCCGCGCGCGTCGGCTGGCTCGTCGTCGGGGGGTATGGCGCCGCGGCGGCGCTGGTCGCGGCCTCGTCGATGTCGGGGTGGAACGACGCGCGCATACCTCGGCCGGTCGACGAAGCGGTGTTGGTGGGGTGCCTCCTGGTCGCGGCGGCCGCAGCCGGCCACGCGGCTCGCGCAGCGGTCGAACGCCGCCGCAGGCTCGGCTGGCTGACGCTGATGACGGGCCTCCTGGGCTGGGCGGCGGGCACGGTTATCTGGGCGGTTTACGAGGTTCGCCCGGAAGTGGAGCACGCCATGCACCCGGCCACGGCCGAGGCCGCGTCGCTCCTCTATCCGATCGGCGCGCTGGCGTCCTTGGCGCTGTTGTCCCATCTCTCCCGCCACAGTCCGCGCCGGGTGGTGCTGGACGGTCTCATCCTGGCGACGTCGTTGTTCGTCATCTCGTGGGCATTCGTCCTCGACAAACAACTGCGGGTGGACACCGGCTCGCGGCTCGCGACGATCACGCAGGTTTTCGCCGACGTCGTTCTGATGACGACCGCGATCCTGATGCTGTCGAGGGCGCGTCCCGGCGACCGGCCGAGCCGAAGCCTGCTGGCCGGCGGAATCGGCACGATCGCCGTCGCCGACATCGCGATGGTGTTCGAGACCGGGATCGGCAGCTATCACGGCGGCACCCTCGCCGACCTGGGCAGGGTGGCCGGACTGGGCATGATGACGCTGGCCGGCCTGGCCAGCGTCACCGAGTCGCCCACGGCGGAACCGCGGAAAAAGACGTTGGCACCCGCGCTGCTGTGGTTGCCTTACCTGCCGCTGCTGCTGGCCGTCGGGGTCGGTTGGCGCTACACGGTGAACCAGGCGGGGCACGGACCGCTGCCCGTCCTGGCGGGAATCCTGGTCGCCGCGGTACTCGCCCGGCAGTTCGTGGTGCTCGTCGAAAACCAGAGTCTGCTTTCCGAAGTCGCGCGGGAGGCCTTTCGCGACAGCCTGACGGGCATCTCCAATCGCGCGCACTTCATCCAGCGAATGGAACAAGCCGTCGCCCGCCAACGACACGACGCGGCGCCGATCGCGGTGTTGTGCCTCGACCTCGACAACTTCAAGTTGGTCAACGACGCCCTGGGCCATCCGGCCGGTGACGAGCTGCTGATCCGGGTCGCCGGGCGGATCACCGCCGCGCTGGGCGAAACGGGCACCGTCGCGCGCCTCGGCGGTGACGAATTCGCGGTGCTGGTCGAGGGTTCCGTCGAGGAATCGCAGGCGGCGGCGCAGCGGGTCCTCGACGCGTTCGCCCCGGCGATCGTGATCGACGGCGTTCCGGTGGCCGTGCGTCCGAGCATCGGGTTCACGGCGGCCACCGCCGCATCCGGCTGCACCGTCGACCAGCTGCTCCGGCACGCCGACCTGGCCATGTACGCCGCGAAACGCGAAGGCGGCCAATGCATCCGGAGCTTTGTTCCCGATCTGCCCTTCCCCTACAGGTTCCCGCAGGTGACCGGCTCACCGGCGGCGGGCGGCGAGCAGGCGCCGTCGTCCACGTTGATCCCCGAAACCGCACCGGCAAAACCGGAGCAAACCACCGATGCGTCGAAAGGCATTCCGCGGAGCCCCACAGCGATCCGGATTGCCTTCGGAATCCTGGCGATCGGTGTGATCGCTTTCGCGACAACGAGCATTCTCAACCCGAGCGCGGGCCACAGCATCTTCTCCAAGTCCTCCTACGCGGCGTTGAACCTGTTGGCGGCAGCGCTGATTGCCGTTCGCGCGTACCGCATCAGGGCCGACCGCTTGGGTTGGGTTCTGATCGCGGCCGGTATGGCATGTTCGGCGATGGGCGACATCGTTTACGACCTCTGGGTGCCCGACGGTCAGTCACCATCGGTGGCCGATCCCGCGTACCTGACGTTTTACCCGCTGGTGTTCGCCGGGCTCATGCTGGTCCTGCGGGAACGCCTGACGCGGGTGCCGACTCCGATCCGGCTGGATGCGCTGGTGTGCGGGCTGACCACCGCCGCGGTGGCCGTGGCGCTGTGGGCGGGACCCATCCACGCGGCCGCGAAACGCGTGCCGGCGACCGTGCTGATCGGTTTGGTCTATCCGTGCGGTGATCTCGTGCTGTTGGCCGTGGCCGCCGGGATGCTGCCGATACTCGGCCGGCGCAACGGGTTTCGCTGCGGTCTGCTGATCGCGGGCTTCATCGGTTTTGCGATCGCGGATACGGCGTATCTCTTCCAGACCTCCGCGGGCTCGTACCGGGTCGGCAGCGCGCTCGACGCGCTGTGGCCCGCTTCGTCCTTACTGGTGGCGATGGCCAGTTGCCCACCCAAATCCGCGGCGGCACCGCTGCCGAGGCGCGGGCTGGGCTCCTACGCCACGCCGGTGGCATGCACGGTCGTGGCGCTGGGGGTCGTCGTCCTGAGTCACCGCTCAGGCCTGGCGGCGACGCTGGCGGCGTTGAGCCTGATCGCGGTCACCGCGCGATTTTCGGTGACCTTCCGGGACGTGAGCATGCTGGCCGAAAGCCACAAGCGCGCGATGACCGACGAGCTGACCGCGCTGCCCAATCGGCGATCACTGGCGACGGCGCTGACCGCGCTGTCCGGCGCCGAATCGGCGGCACCCGCGCCGACGCGGGCGTCGACCCGGGCGACGTCGGCACGTCAAGCGCTTCTGATCGTGAAGCTCTGCGAGTTTCACGAGATCAACGACTCGATCGGCCGCCACTTCGGTGACGAGCTGTTGTGCCACATCGCAAATCGCCTGTCGCGGTGCGTGCGTCGCGAGGACCTGCTCGCCCGCACCGGCGATGACGAGTTCGCAATCCTGATGAGCGAGGGGTCCGACCTCATTGCCGCACGCGCGCAGGCGGGTCGGCTGCTCGAGGCCCTGAGCGAACCGTTCGCACTGGATCCGATCACCATGCAAGTCGACGCCTGCATCGCCATCGCGCTCTGCCCGGACCACTGCGACCATCCACAGGAGCTGCTGAGCCGGGCCGAGACGGCCGTCCCGCAGGCCAAGACCGCCAAAGGCAATATCGCGGTGTATGACACGGCGTTCGAGCTGTACCGCGACAACGACCCCAACGTGATCGAGGAGCTGCGCGCGGCGCTGCTCGACGGCGACGAACTGACGTTGTATTACCAGCCGAAGATCAACGCGAGCGATGGCAGCGTGCACAGCGTCGAGGCGCTGCTGCGCTGGCACCATCCCACCCGCGGATTGCTGCTGCCGGAGGAATTTCTGCCCGCCGCCGAACGCGCCGGGCTGATGCGGAAGGTGGCCAAGCGCACCGTCGGCCGAGCCCTCGAACGGATTGATTCCTGGCGCGCGCAGGGCATGCCGCTGACCGTCGCGGTGAACCTTTCGACGACGAACCTGCTCGACCTCGAGTTGGTCGGCACCATCGAGGGGCTGTTGCGAGCCCACAACCTGCCCGCCGACGCCCTCATCGTCGAGATCACCGAGAGCGCGCTCGTCGACTCGGTGCGATCCCGAAATACGGTGGCCGAGCTGCAGCGCATCGGCGTTCGCATCTCGATCGACGACTACGGCACCGGGTGGTCGTCGCTGGCACGCCTGCAGGATGTCTCGGTCGACGAGCTGAAACTCGATCGGATATTCGTGGCGCGGCTGGCCGAGGACCCGCGGTCGGTGGCCATCGTGCGCTCCACGGTGGCGTTGGCCCGTAGCCTCGGCGCCGAACTCGTCGCCGAGGGGGTCGAAGACGAGATCACGTTGAGCGCGCTGCGGCGCTACGGCTGCACGATCACGCAGGGCTTCGTGCACAGCCCGCCGTTGCCCGCCGATGAGTTACAGCGGTGGATCATCAGCCACGTGCCCGGCTCGGATTCGAAATCCGAAGCGGGAGTGAGCGACTGATCGATCAGAAGAGCTCTTTGGCCAGCAGCTCCAGCGTGGCCACGCGGGCCGGCGCGGTGGCGGGCGCGGTGCCGCGGTGGGCCGAGGCGACCGGGTGCACCATCACCTCGTCGACGCCGAACCGTTCGGCAAGCGCCCGCATCTGCTCGGCGGCCTCCGCGGGCGTGCCCAGCACGGCGCGTTGCAGGCCGCTTTCCACGATGCGCTGCTGCTGCGGCGTCAGCTCCGCGGCCTGGGCCTCCTCGACCAGCGGCACCGGCCCGAGCGGTTCCCCGGTCCGCAGCCTGGCCATCATCTGCAGGTTGGGCAGCATCAAAGCCGTTGCCTCGTCGTGGGTTTCGGAAACCGCGGCATTGACCGTCAAGAATGTCACCGGCTCGGCCGCCAGCTTGCTGGGCACGAAGCGGGATCGGTAGAGCTCGAGCGCCTCCTCGGTGCCCTTGCCGGAGAAGTGGTGGGCGAACACGTACGGCAGCCCCTTGGCCGCGGCCAGGTGCGCCGAGTACATCGACGATCCCAGCAGCCACAGGCGCGGTTCGGTCGCGGCGGCCGGGGTCGCCTTGAGGATGTAATCCCCGGAACGCAGCGGCACCCGCACCCCGCGCGGGCTCATCAGCGCGGCCACGTCGTCGAGGTATTCGGGGAAGTTCTCGATGTCGCGATCGTCCCGCCCGCCGCGCAGCGCATACGACGTCACCGGGTCGGAGCCCGGCGCCCGGCCGATGCCCAGGTCGATCCGGCCCGGGGCGGCGGCTTCCAGCAGCGCGAACTGCTCGGCCACCGCGAGCGGCGCGTGGTTGGGCAGCATCACGCCGCCCGACCCGAGCCGCACCCGCGAGGTCTGCGCGGCGAGATAGGCGATCAGCACCGGCGGGCTGGTGGCCCCCACGGACGGCATGTTGTGGTGTTCGGCGACCCAGTAGCGGGTGAAACCCAGCCGGTCGGCGGCCTGCGCGAGCGCCACGGTGGCCGCCAGCGCGTCGGAGGTCGTCTGGTCGGTGCGCACCGGGACGAGGTCGAGGACGGAGAGTCGCACGATGACGTCAACGCCCGCGGCCGTGGGAACGTTCCCGCGGGCGCCCGGCACCTGCGGCTTTGACTCTGCGGTCAGGGCGGACCCCACCCGCAAAACTCCTCCCTGAGCGCAGAGTCAACGCCGTGGATAGCGGTCAGTAGTCCTTGAGCGTGATCGAGCCGACGACGGCGTCGAACTGCTGCTGCGAGATGGGCGCGCCGCCCGGAACGTTGTCGGTGGCCAGCCACTGGGTGCGTTTGACGTAGCCGTTGAATTCCCTGAAATAGCTGGCGAAGCCGAGGCCGTGGTCGTCGCCGGCGGCCGCGAGCTCGCCGGCCAGGATGTAGGCGCCCAGCAGCGCGACGCTGGTCCCCTGGCCCGACAACGGTGAGCAGCAGTAGGCGGCGTCTCCCACCAGGGCCACCCTGCCGATCGACCAGTGGTCCAGCACGATCTGCGACATCTCGTCGAAGTAGAAATCCGGTGCCGAACGCATGTACTCGAGCAGTTGCGGGCGCACCCAGCCGTCGCCGGCCATCCGTCGTTCCAACTCGGCGAACTGGGCCTCGGTGTCGCGGTAGTCGATGGTCAGCTCGGGGTCCATGAAGCCCAACATGGCCCGCGCCTCGGTGTTGTCGCGAGCGCTGTACACCCCGGCCATCGAGGCGTCCCCGTAATGCCAGACCTGCCAGTGGTCCAGGTTCAGGAAGTTGGGCACCGTGAAGATCGCCGCGAATGTCCCCAGCCGCTTGATGAACCGCTCCTCCGGACCGAAGACCAGCCCGCGCACGTTGGAATGCAGGCCGTCGGCGCCGATGACCAGGTCGAAGCTGCGGTCGGGCGCGCGTTCGAACGTCACGTCGACCGATGCGCCCCGGTTGTCCAAATCCACGATGCTGTCGTCGAACACGTACTCGGTCCCCGATTGGCTTGCCCCGTACAGCAATTCGACCAGGTCGTCGTGCAGCAGCTCGATGTCGGGGTTGTCGATGGGACCACCCGTCGGGGTCGACTTGGTGTCCCGGGACAGCTCGTTGCCGTCCCGGTCGACGACGGAGGCACCCCGGATTCGGGTCTTGCGCTCCTCGGCGGCGGCCAGCAGGCCCATGCGGTCCAGCACGGTCAGCGCCGGGCCGCGCACGTCGATCGCCTGACCGCCCGGGCGCAGGCCCGGATGGCGCTCCACGACGGTGACCGAATGGCCATGGCGGGCAAGCCAATACGCCAACGTCGTGCCGGCGACGCTGGCTCCCGAAACCAGCACCTCAGACATGGGGGATCACTTGATTCCTGCCAGCCTCTTGGCGTCGATGAAGATGTCGTCGAGCATTGAGGGAGTCAGCCTACCGGTGAACATGTTTTGCTGGCTCGGGTGGTAGCAGCCGAGCAGGCGCACGCCCGACGGCAGCTCCGCGACGGCGCCGTGGCCGAATTTCGGCCTGGGCCGCGCGGACGCACCCGACATGCGCAGGGCGACCTGCCAGCCGAATCCGCCCAGGGCGACGATGGCGCGGACGTCGTCGGACACCAGGCCCCATTCGGCGTCGAGCCAGGGCGAGCAGGTGATGCGCTCATCCGGCGTCGGGGCGTTGTCCGGTGGCGCGCACCGCACCGGCGCGGTGATGCGGATCCGGTTGGCGCGCAAGCCATCCGCGGCGTCGACACTGGTCGGTTGGTTGACCAGCCCGGCCCGGTGCAGCGCCGCATAGAGCTGATCGCCGGACCGGTCGCCGGTGAACATCCGTCCGGTCCGGTTGGCGCCGTGCGCGGCGGGCGCCAGGCCGACGATCAGCAGCCGCGGGTGCTCCGATCCCCAGCCCGGCACCGGCCGCCCCCAATACGGCTGGTCGGCGAAGGCCCGCCGCTTGACGATGGCGACCTCCTCGCGCCAACGGACCAGCCGAGGGCAGGCCCGGCACACGCTGATCACGGCGTCGAGCTCCGGTATGGAGCCGGCCCGGGCCGCCAGCGTGACGACCTGGGCGGGATCGGCCGCCACCGGGGTCCGCGGAGTGGCCGGGTCGCCCGGCCAACCGCTGCCGGGCGCGACGGGAGAGCCGAACCGCTGGCCGGTGTTCGGATGGGCGAGCACATGAACATCCTGCATTCACGCGGGGACGGCGGTGAAATTCGGTGGTAGCTGGTATCGGTTTGGCGCTACATTCAGCCGCGATATCCCATGAAAAGCAGCGGCCCGGCGTTACTGATCCTGTTCGCCACGCTGATGGCGACGGCGGGTACCGGCATCTCGATCGTCGCGTTCCCCTGGCTGGCGTTGCAGCACCAGCACAGCGCGCGCGACGCGTCGGTCGTCGCCGCCGCGATGACGCTGCCGCTGGTGGTCTCCACACTGGTCGCCGGCGCGGCGGTCGACTTTTTCGGCCGCCGCCGGGTTTCGCTCGTCTCCGACTCGCTGTCGGGCACCGCGGTGGCCGCCGTCCCGCTGATCGCCTGGTTGTTCGGTGCCGACGCGATCAATCTGGTGATGCTGGCCGTATTGGCCTTTTGCGCGGCCGCTTTCGACCCGGCCGGGACGACCGCGCGCCAGTCGATGCTGCCCGAGGCCGCCGCCCGCGCGGGCTGGTCGCTCGACCGGATCAACAGCGGCTACGAGGCGATTCTCAACCTGGGCTTCATGGTGGGCCCCGGCATCGGCGGCCTGATGATCGCCACGGTCGGCGGCGTCAACACGATGTGGGTCACGGCGGGCTTCTTCGGGTTGTCGATCCTGGCGATCGGGGCGCTGCGGCTCGAGGGCGCCGGCAGGCCGCACCACGCGACCCGGCCCGACGGGTTGGTGTCCGGCATCGCCGAGGGGATGCGATTCGTCTGGAACCTGCGGGTGCTGCGCACCCTCGGGTTGATCGACCTGACCGTCACCGCGCTCTACCTGCCGATGGAAAGCGTGCTGTTCCCAAAGTATTTCGCCGACCGGCACCAGCCCGCGCAGCTGGGCTGGGCGCTGATGGCGCTGGCGATCGGCGGCGTGGCGGGCGCGCTGGGCTACGCCGTGCTGTCGAGGCACACGCGGCGACGCACCGCCCTGCTGACCGCGACCCTCACCTTCGGCGCCGCGACGGCCGGCATCGCGTTCCTGCCGCCGCTGCCGGTGATCCTGGCGCTGTGCGCGCTGACCGGCCTGGTCTACGGTCCGATCCAGCCGATCTACAACTACATGATCCAGACGCGGGCCCCGCATCGCCTGCGCGGCCGCGTGGTCGGGGTGATGACGGGACTGACCTACGCCGCCGGACCGGTGGGCTTGCTGGTGGCGGGTCCGCTGGCCGACGCCGCCGGGCTGCGTGCCACGTTCTTGACGCTGGCGGTGCCCATCCTGGTGCTCGGGCTCGTCGCGTGCGGGCTGCCGTCGCTGCGCGAGCTGGACCGCTCACCGGAGGTCGCAGCGGATTCGCAGCGGTGATTTTCAGTCGCCGAGGATCCTGCGCTTCTGCTGCTCGAATTCCTCATCGGTGAGCAGCCCGCGGTCTTTCAGCGCGGCCAGTCGCTCAAGCCGATCGACCGGATCAGCGGCCGGTTGGGCCTGCGCCGCCTGCATCGCGCCGAACGCCTGCTGTTGCATCTCGGCGCCGCGCCGCATCATCTCTTCGCGGAACGCGGTGGGGTCGGCGATGGCCCGGCGGATGACATCGGTCATCGGCATGCCCATAACCTGACCACCCGCCAGGTCGGGGCGGGCCGAGGTCACGGCGTCAATGGCCGCATCGGCCGCGGCGCCCGGCCGGCGATCGAGTTGCACGCGGCTGTGGTCATTCGGGTCGTAGAGCACCGGCAGCCTCAGGCCCGGGCGCGGCGGGCTCAGCTGTGGTAGCAGCGCCGTGACGGTGGCCTCGAACGGCGCGTCAGCCTCGGGGGTGACCCGCAGCAGCAGCTTCCAGCGAACCTCGGTGTTGCCGACCAGGTTCGGGTTGCCGACGGTGACCGAGACCGCCGACTGCTCGGCGGCCAGGACCTCCGCGAACGCGCGGGTGCCGACTTTGCTGAGATCTCTGCGTCCGAACACCGTTGACCCGACCTTTCGGAGAATCGCTCAACTGTACAGCGCCGACAGGCCCGTAGGATCGGGTCGTGACTGCTGACGTCCTGGCCGAGCTGATCGCAGGGCTGCCCGACGGGACCGTCGTCACCGATCCCGCCATCACCGAGGGCTACCGCCAGGACCGCGCCTTCGACCCGTCGGCTGGCAAGCCGCTGGCCGTCGTCCGGCCGCGGAGCACCGAGGAGGTGCAGACGGTGCTGCGCTGGGCCACCGCCAACCGGGTGCCGGTGGTGCCCCGGGGCGCCGGCAGCGGCCTGTCGGGCGGGGCGACCGCGCTGGACAACGGGATCGTGCTGTCGACGGAGAAGATGCGCGACATCACCGTCGACCCGGTCACCCGCACCGCGGTGTGTCAGCCCGGGCTGTTCAACGCCGAGGTGAAGAAGGCCGCCGCCGAGCACGGCCTGTGGTATCCGCCCGATCCGTCGTCGTTCGAGATCTGCAGCATCGGCGGCAACATCGCCACCAACGCGGGCGGGTTGTGCTGCGTGAAGTACGGCGTCACCACGGACTATGTGCTGGGCGTGCAGGTGGTGCTGGCCGACGGCACCGCGGTCCGGCTGGGCGGCCCGCGGCTGAAGGACGTGGCGGGGCTCAGCCTGACCAAGCTGTTCGTGGGCAGCGAGGGCACGCTGGGCGTCATCACGGAGGTGACGCTGCGGCTGCTGCCCGCGCAGAACACCTCGAGCGTCGTGGTGGCCACCTTCGCCTCCGTCGAGTCGGCGGTCGACGCGGTGCTCGGGGTCGCCGCGCGGATGCGGCCGGCAATGCTGGAGTTCATGGACTCGGTGGCGATCAACGCCGTCGAGGACACGATGCGCATGGACCTGGACCGTGGCGCGGCCGCCATGCTGGTGGCCGGCTCCGACGAAAGGGGGCGCGCGGCGTTCCAGGACGCCGAGCTGATGGCCGCGATATTCGCCGAAAACCATGCGACGGAAGTGTTTTCGACCGACGACCCCGACGAGGGCGAGGCCTTCGTCGCCGCCCGCCGGTTCTGCATCCCGGCGGTGGAGGCCAAGGGGTCGCTGCTGCTCGAAGACGTCGGCGTGCCGCTGCCGGCGCTGGGCAAGCTGGTCACCGGGATCGCCCGCATCGCCGCCGAGCGCGACCTGATGATCTCGGTCATCGCCCATGCCGGTGACGGCAACACCCACCCGCTGATCGTGTACGACCCCGCCGACGCCGCGATGACGGAGCGCGCTCATGTCGCGTTCGGCGAGATCATGGACCTGGCCGTCGGCCTCGGCGGCACCATCACCGGTGAGCACGGCGTCGGCCGCTTGAAGCGGCCCTGGCTGGACGGGTACCTGGGACCCGAGGCGATGGACCTGAACCGGCGCATAAAGCAGGCGCTGGACCCGTTGGGCATCCTCAACCCCGGCGCGGCGATCTAGCTCGCGCACAACGATTGTCCTACTTAAAGTAGGATATGTGGTATGGCGAAAGACAAGATTTCAGTCACGATCGATCAGGCCGTACTGGCGGCGGCCGATGCGGACGCCCAGGCGGCCGGGCTGAATCGCTCAGAGATGATCGAACGAGCCCTGCACAATGAGCATCTCCGAATCTCGCTGGAGAACTACACCGTACACACTGTGCCAGCCCTCGATATCGACGCCTACGCGGAGAAGGTTTATCGGGCGAATCGGGGCGCCGGGCTGTGATCACGCCCGGAGACATCACGCCACGTCGCGACACCGACCAGGAGCTGTATGTGATCGTCCTCTCCAACGCGATTCACCTTGCAGCCGCTACCGGGCGAGTCATCACCTGCCCCTTTGTTCCCGGTGAAATCCCCAGCGGCACAATGGCTATGATCGTCACGGTGCAGCAACCCAAAGGGGTTGTCCTACCGGAGCTCATCCAGTGGCTTCCTGTCGCCGCCCTCGATGAACCCATCGGTAATATCGGCGCCCCGGCGCTCGCTGAAACGACTACGACCGTCACAGCACTCGTTACCTGACAACCCAGCGCAATCGGAAATCGGCGGCATTGTCGCCACAACCATGGGACCCTGCACTCGCATAACCGGCCTTCGACGCCGCGGCAACGGCCGGACCCCAGCTTTGCTGCTAACCGCGGGCAGTTAGACCATCGGGCCGGCGGATTTGGGCAATGGGGCTCGCAGGGTTGACATATCTATCGGGATGCCTTACAGATGAGACATGTCTGCCGTGATGTCTCACAGCGCACCGGTCCGGTTCCAGCTGCCCACCGCCGACACCTGGCCGAACCCGTGGCCGATGTACCGCGCGCTGCGCGACCACGACCCGGTGCACCACGTCGTTCCCCCGAAGCACCCCGAGGACGACTATTACGTGCTGTCCCGGCACGCCGACGTGTGGGCGGCGGCCCGGGACCACGAGACGTTCTCGTCGGCGCAGGGGCTGACGGTCAGCTATGGCGACCTGGAAATGATTGGGCTGCAGGACAATCCGCCGTTCGTCATGCAGGATCCGCCGGTGCACACCGAGTTTCGCAAGCTGGTGTCGCGCGGATTCACGCCGCGTCAGGTGGAGGCGGTGGAGCCCAAGGTGCGCGAGTTCGTCGTCGAGCACATCGAGAGGCTGCGCACCGACGGCGGCGGCGACATCGTCACCGAGCTGTTCAAGCCGCTGCCGTCGATGGTCGTCGCGCACTATCTTGGTGTGCCCGAGGAGGATCGGTCGCAATTCGACGGCTGGACCCAGGCCATCGTCGCCGCCAACACCGCCGAGGGCGGCGTCGCCGGGGCGCTGGACACCCTCGGCGATGCCGTCGGGTCGATGATGGCGTACTTCACCCGGCTGATCGAGCGGCGCCGGACGGAACCCGAGGACGACACCGTCTCGCACCTGGTCGCCGCCGGGGTCGGCGCCGACGGCGACATCTCCGGCACCCTGTCGATCCTGGCGTTCACGTTCACGATGGTCACCGGCGGCAACGACACCGTGACGGGGATGCTGGGCGGGTCGATGCCGTTGCTGCACCGGCGTCCCGACCAGCGAAAGCTGTTGGTGGACAACCCCGAACTGATCCCCGACGCCGTCGAGGAGCTGCTCCGGATGACCTCGCCGGTGCAGGGGCTGGCGCGCGCGGCCACCCGCGACGTCGCGATCGGCGACACGACGATCCCGGCCGGCCGCAAGGTGCTGCTGCTCTACGCGTCGGCCAATCACGACGAACGCCAATACGGTTCGGAAGCCGGCGAGTTGGACGTGACCCGTTGCCCGCGCAACATCCTGACGTTCAGCCACGGGGCGCACCACTGCCTCGGCGCGGCGGCGGCGCGGATGCAGTCCCGGGTGGCGCTGACCGAATTGCTGGCCCGCTGCCCGGATTTCGAGGTGGACGAGTCCGCGATCGTATGGGCCGGAGGCAGCTACGTGCGGCGTCCGCTGTCGGTGCCGTTCACGCTGAAATCCCGATGACCGACTGGCTGGCCTCGCACCGCGGCGAAGCGGCCGTGGACCGGATCCTCGACGCCGCCGAGGAGCTCTACACGCTGCGCGACCAGGCATCGATCGGAATGAACGAAATCGCCAGGGCCGCAGGCTGTTCCCGCGCGACGCTGTACCGCTACTTCGAGAACCGCGAGGCGCTGCGCACCGCGTACGTGCATCGCGAGGCGCGCCGCCTAAGCCGCGCGATCAAGGAGAAGATCGACGGCATCGAAGACCCGCGCGACCGATTGGTCGCGAGCATCACCGGGGCGTTGCGGATGGTCCGCGAGAGCGCGGCGCTGGCGTCCTGGTTCGCCACCACCCGCCCCCCGATCGGCGGCGAGGTGGCCGAAAAGTCGGAGGTGATCACCGCCCTGGCCGCCGCGTTCCTCAGCTCGCTCGGTCCCGAAGATCCCGCGACCGTCGAACGCCGGGCTCGGTGGGTGGTGCGGGTGATCACCTCGCTGCTGATGTACCCGGGCCGGGATGACGCCGACGAGCGGGCGATGATCGAGGAGTTCGTCGTCCCGATCGTCACGCCGGCCGCCGCCCGTCGTCGCTAGCGCGGCATCTCAAATTGGGCGATTCCGCCAAACCGCCCAACTGGGCGGCGGGGCCGCGCTATGTTGACCAATTGACCGTCGCAGAACGGTCGGTGGGGACAAGACCTGGAAGTTGCAGTGGTCTCTTGCGCGCGCCACTGAGGAAGGACGGGCAGTGACTTATCCCTGTTTGCCGCCCGAGGTGAATTCGGCACTCATACAAACCGGTGCGGGTTCGGCACCCATGCTCGCTGCCTCGTCGGCCTGGAGTGGCCTGGCCGCCGAACTGCGGGCGGCGGCGAACGCCTTCGGGTCGGTGACGTCGAACCTGTCGGGACAGACATGGCAGGGACCCGCCGCGGCGGCGATGGCGGCCGTGGCCGCGCCCTACACCGCATGGCTGATCGCGGCGGCCGGCCACACCGAGCGGGCGGCCGCCCAGGCCGCGGCGGTGGCGGCCTCGTTCGAGGCGGCGCAGGCCGACACCGTGCCCACGCAGGCGGTCGCGGCCAACCGGACCCTGCTGGCGACGCTGGCGAGCACGAACTTCTTGGGGCTCAACACTCCGGCGATCGCGGCCACCGAGTCCCACTACGAGGAGATGTGGGCCCAGGACGTGACGGCGATGACCAACTATCACGCCGGGGCATCGTCCGCCTGGGCCGGCCTGGCCCCGCTGGAGCCGCTGCGGGAGAACCTCCCCACATTGGTGGCCGTGTAGCCGACCGCGCTCAGTCCCGCACGCGGGTGAACCGGTGCAGCAGCCAGGCCAGTGGGATGGTCACGACCAGCGTCGCGACGAACAGGTACAGCATCGAGCCGGTGTAAACGCGGGCGCGCACCACGTAGTCCATGGCGAATTCCATGGTCACCAGGTGGATCAGGAAGATCTCGTAGGAGATCTCGCCCAGCCACACCATCGGCCGGCTGGC
Source organism: Mycobacterium sp. 663a-19 (assembly GCF_035616495.1). Classification (NCBI taxonomy): domain Bacteria; kingdom Bacillati; phylum Actinomycetota; class Actinomycetes; order Mycobacteriales; family Mycobacteriaceae; genus Mycobacterium; species Mycobacterium sp. 663a-19. Next base: position 281,583 of record NZ_JAPJAV010000003.1, read on the forward strand.
CAGCAGCCGCGAATACAGCCCCTGGTTGCCCAGGGCCAGGGGCGCCACCGCCAACACGGCGATCACCGCGTAGAAGCACGTCTTGTACAGCGCCTCCCCCAGCGTCGCCGGCGACGTGGTGGGCGCCCCCGCGATCGGGGTGGAGACGATGAAGTAACAGATGATTGCCAGCGGTATCGCCATGAACGCGTAGCACCGCACGCCCATCCGCTGCAGCACCGTCAGCAGCATGCCGCCGAGGAACCAGGCCAGGTAGGTCGGCAGCCACAGCCGGGCACCGTCGGGGAACCAGTGGTCGGTGTGCACCAGGACCAGCCAGGCCGGGCTGATCAACGCCATCGCGGCCAGGGCGCCGATCACCAGCCTCGGCTGCCAGCGCCGCCGGGAGACCAGCACCAGCAGCACGTATGCCAGCGCGGGCAGCACGAGGTAGAACGCCGCCTCCACGGCCAGGCTCCACATCTGGGTCAGGCCCTGATGCAGGTATTTGCCGAGGTAGCCGTCGGTGTAGATCTGCGTCAGGGTGAGGTTGCGCAGCAGCCCCATCCACGAATGTCCGGGGTTGGGTCCGGCCTCGCGGAAGTGGTACAGGACGTAGGCAATCAGCACGGTGATGACGTAGGCGGGCATGATGCGCCGAACCCGGTGGCGCGCATAGCGACTCAGCGAAGGTGGCGGTCCATCCGTCGCCGCCGATTTCACCCACGGACCAAACAGCAGGAAGCCGGACAGCACGAAAAAGATCGGCACGCCGATCTCCATCCGGGAACCGACCAGGCCCCAATATCCGTGGGTGTACTTGCCGGTGGTGTAGGCGGCGTGAGTGCCGACGACCAGGATGGCGGCGACCGCGCGGATGCCGGTCAGCGACGCGACCCGGTCCACGTGGGCGACCTGTTCGAGGCCGCCCTGGGCGTCTCTTTCCTCGGACAGGGTCATCCGGCACGTTTTCCGCGTTGTTTGGTCTTGCCGGGCGACCGGTCGGGCCGAAGGTCGATGAGAACGCCCGAGATGCGGGTGCGTTCAAGCTTTTTCAGCGTCGCCTTCGGCAGTTTCGCCGGCAGCTCCACCAGCGAGAAATCCGGCCCGATGGCGATGTGGCCGAAATCGCTGCGGTGCAGGCCGCCCTCGTTGGCAATGGCGCCGACGATCGCGCCCGGCCCGATCTTGTGGCGCTTGCCCACCGAAATGCGGTAGGTGCTGAATGGCCGTGTCTGCCTTGGCTTCTCGCGGCGATCCCGATGTTCGCGGCGCCGCTCGGGCGGCGGGTCGGGCGCCATCAGGAACTCCTCGCCGTCGCGGGACTGCAGCGCCAGCGCCGCGGCGATGTCGGCCATCGGGACGTCGTGCTCACGTCCGTAGTCCTCGACCAGCTTGCGGAACAGTTCGATTCCCGGGGCGCCGAGCGCGTCGGTGATGGAATCGGCGAATCTCGCCACCCGCTGCGCATTGACGTCCTCGACGGTGGGCAGCGCGGCCTCGGTCAGCGTTTGCCGCGTTGCCTTTTCGATCGCCTTGAGCAGGTGGCGTTCCCGCGGGGCGACGAACAACAGCGCCGTCCCCGAACGCCCGGCCCTGCCGGTGCGCCCGATGCGGTGCACATAGGACTCGGTGTCGTGCGGGATGTCGTAGTTGACGACATGCGATATCCGCTCCACGTCCAGCCCGCGGGCGGCCACGTCGGTGGCGACCAGGATGTCGATGCCGCCGTCTCTCAGCGCGGCTATGGTCCGCTCGCGCTGCGCCTGCGGGATGTCGCCGTTGATGGCGGCCGCGGAAAACCCTCGGGCACGTAGCTTTTCGGCGACCTCCTCCGTCGCCTGCTTGGTGCGCACGAACACGATCATCGCCTCGAACGGCTCCACCTCGAGGACGCGGGTGAGCGCGTCCATCTTGCGCGGCCCGGCGACCTGGATGTAGCGCTGCGAAATGTTCTCGGCGGTGGCGGTTTTCGCCTTTGTGCTGACTTCCAGCGGATCGTGCAGATACTTGGCGGTGAGCTTGCGGATCGGTGCCGGCATGGTCGCGGAGAACAGTGCGACCTGCTTGTATTCCGGCGTTTCGGACAGGATGCGCTCGACGTCGTCGGCGAAACCCATCGCGAGCATCTCGTCGGCCTCGTCAAGCACCAGGTAGTCCACCCGCGACAGGTCGAGCGTGCCGCGTTCCAGGTGGTCGATGACCCGTCCCGGGGTGCCCACCACCACCTGGGCCCCGCGCCGGAGCCCGGCCAGCTGCACGCCGTACGACGACCCGCCGTAGATCGACAGCACGTTGACCTTGGGCAGGTGGGCCCCGTAGCGGCTGAACGCCTCGGCGACCTGCAGCGCCAGCTCCCGGGTCGGCGCCAGCACCAGGGCCTGGGTCGCGTTGCTGGTGGCGTCGATCCTGGACAGGATCGGGATCGCGAAGGCCGCCGTCTTGCCAGTGCCGGTCTGGGCCAGCCCCACTACGTCGGAACCCGCCATCAGCGCCGGGATCGTCGCGGCCTGGATGGCCGTCGGAGACTCGTAGCCGACGTCGGCGACCGCCCGCAAGACGGAGGGATGGATCTGCAGGTCGGCAAACGTCGTAGAAACAGCCTCGGCCGGGCTGTCGGGGAAGGTCATCGTCCATGAAGTCTAGTGGGGATCGCGAGCTCAGCGGACCGAACGCGGCTGAGCGCGGCCGGGCGCGGCATGCCTGCCACACCCGCGAGCCCGATGACGGTACGGTGCGCGATTGTGTGGTCGCTGCGTTGCCCCGTCGAGCCGCTGTCCGCCCTGTCAGTTGCGGCCGTGATCGGCGCGACGTTGACCGGCTGCGGTTCGGGGGACTCGACGGTAGCGAAGACCCCGCAGGCGACGACCCCGACCACCTCGGCCGCGCCCAGCGGCGCGCCCGGCCAGCCGTCGGGTGCGGCCGCCACGCCCGGCGGCGGCGCCCCGGCGGACCCGTGCGCGGTCAACCTGAGCTCGCCCACCATCGCCAAGGTCGTCTCGGATCTGCCCCGCGACCCGCGCAGCCAGCAGCCCTGGAACCCGGAGCCGCTGGCCGGCAACTACAACCAGTGCGCCCAGCTGTCGGCGGTGATCGTCAAGGCCAACACCAACGCCGTCAATCCGACCACCAGGGCGGTGCTGTTCCACCTGGGCCAGTTCATCCCGCAGGGGGTGCCCGACACCTACGGTTTCAACGGCATCGACGCGTCGCAGACCACCGGCGACACGGTGGCGCTGACCTACCCCGGCGGCATCAACGGGCTGAACACCGTCGTGCGATTCCATTGGAATGGCAGCATGGTCGAGCTCATCGGTAACACCCCCGCCGGCCGCTGAGCGCGGCGTCGCTGTCACCCGCCTCACCTACAGTTGCTGCTGTGTTCGTCACCGGCGACAGCATCGTGTACAGCGCCTCGGATCTCGCCGCCGCGGCGCGCTGCGAGTACGCCCTGCTGCGCAATTTCGACGCGAAGCTGGGCCGGGGTCCCGCCGTCGCCGTGGCGGACGACCTGCTCGAACGCACGGCCGCGCTGGGGCGCGAACACGAGCGGCGCGAGCTCGACCGGCTTCGCGGGGAGTTCGGCGACGACGTCGCGGTCATCGGCCGACCGGCCCACACGCTCGCCGGGCTGACCGCCGCCACCGAGGCGACCCGGCGCGCCATCGCCCACCGCGCTCCCGTGGTGTATCAGGCCGCGATGTTCGATGGCCGCTTCGTGGGATTCGCCGACTTCCTGATCCGCGACGGCGAGCGCTATCGGCTCGTCGACACCAAGCTGGCCCGCTCCCCCAAGGTCACCGCGCTGCTGCAGCTCGCCGCGTACGCCGACGCGCTGGAGGGCATGGGCGTCCCGGTCGCGCCCGACGCCGAGCTGCGGCTGGGCGACGGGTCGGTGCTGCGGTACCGCGTCTGCGATCTGATCCCCGTCTACCGATCCCAGCGCGCGCTGTTGCAGCGCCTGCTCGACGAGCACTACGCCGCGGGCACCGCGGTGCGCTGGGAAGACGAGGGCGTGCGGGCCTGTTTTCGCTGCCCGTCGTGCGAGGAACAGGTGCGCGCCACCGACGACCTGCTGCTGGTCGCCGGCATGCGGGTGAGCCAGCGGGACAAGCTCATCGACGCCGGCATCACCACGGTCGCCGACCTGGCCGTCCACCGCGGGCCGATGCCCGACCTGGCGCCGAGCGCGCTGGCCAAGCTGACCGCGCAGGCCAAACTGCAAGTCCTGCAACGCGAAACCGGCGAGCCGGTGTTCGAGATCGCCGACCCGCAGCCGCTGGCCCTGTTGCCCGAGCCCGACCCGGGTGACTTGTTCTTCGACTTCGAGGGCGATCCGTTGTGGACCGCCGACGGCCGCGAGTGGGGCCTGGAATATCTCTTCGGTGTCCTGGAAGCCGGGCCGCAGGGGTGCTTTCGACCGTTGTGGGCTCACAACCGGGCCGACGAGCGCAAGGCGCTGACCGATTTTCTTGCGATGGTGGCCAAGCGCCGCAGGCGCCACCCCAACATGCACATCTACCACTACGCGCCCTACGAGAAGACGGCCCTGCTGCGCCTTTCCGGGCGGTACGGGGTGGGCGAGGACGAAGTCGACGAGTTGCTGCGCAGCGGGACCCTGGTCGACCTGTATCCGTTGGTGCGCAAGAGCATTCGGGTGGGCGCCGAGTCGTTCGGCCTGAAGGCGCTGGAGCCGCTCTACATGGGAGCGCAGCTGCGCTCTGGTGACGTCACCACCGCCGCCGATTCGATCAGCTCCTACGCCCGGTACTGCGAGCTGCACGACGACGGCCGCGCCGACGAGGCCGCCACCGTGCTCAAGGAGATCGAGGACTACAACCACTACGACTGCCGGTCGACGCAGGAACTGCGCAACTGGCTGCTGGTGCGCGCGTGGGAATCCGGTGTCACACCCGTTGGCGCCCAACCGGTTCCCGACAGCGGCCCCGCCGAAGAACACGACCGGGTGGCGGCGGCCCTGGCGGCGTTCGCGGGCGACGCCGCCGTCGGCGAACGCACCGCCGAGCAGACGGCGGTCGCGCTGGTGGCCGCGGCGCGCGGCTACCACCGGCGCGAGGACAAGCCGTTCTGGTGGGCGCACTTCGACCGGCTGAACTTCCCGGTCGAGGAGTGGGCGGACAACACCGACGTCTTCGTCGCCAATCACGCGTCGGTCGACACCGACTGGCAGCTGCCCCCTCGCGCGCGAAAACAGCAGCGGCGGGTGCGGCTGCGCGGCGAGCTGGCCCGCGGCGACCTGCTGACGAACGTGTTCGCCCTCTACGACGCCCCGGCCCCGCCGGGCATGACCGACAGCCCCGACCGCCGAGCGGCCGGGCGGGCCGTGGTCGTCGAGGCCGACGATCCCGCCGTGCCCACAGAGGTGGTCATCCTGGAGCGAGTCGGCGCCGACGGCAACACATTTCACCAGCTGCCCTTCGCGCTCACCCCGGGACCGCCCGTCCCCACCGCGGCACTGCGGGACTCGATCGAATCGACCGCCGCCGCGGTGGCCGCCGGGCTGCCGCAACTGCCGCGCACCGCGATGACCGACATCCTGCTGCGCCGCCCGCCCCGAACCCGCAGCGGCGCCCCGCTTCCGCGCGGCACCGACACGATCGCCGACATCACCGCCGCGGCGCTGGACCTGGACTCGTCATATCTGGCGGTGCACGGCCCGCCCGGGACCGGCAAGACGTACACCGCCGCCCAGGTGATCCAGCGCCTGATCGCGCAACGCTCCTGGCGCATCGGCGTGGTGGCACAATCGCACGCCGCGGTGGAGAACCTGCTGGACGCCGTGATCGATGCCGGGCTGGACGCCGCCCGGGTCGCCAAGAAGCCGCATGACCACCAGGCCCCGCGCTGGCAGGAGATCGACAGCGGCGACTATGCCGCCTTCATCGCCGACACCGCCGGATGCGTGATCGGCGGTACCGCATGGGATTTCGCGAACCCCACCCGGGTGCCGACCGGCGGCCTGGACCTGCTGGTGATCGACGAGGCGGGCCAGTTCTGTTTGGCCAACACGATCGCCGTGGCACCGGCGGCCGCGAATTTGTTGCTGCTCGGCGACCCGCAACAGCTACCGCAGGTCAGTCAGGGCACCCATCCGGAGCCGGTGGACACGTCGGCGCTGGATTGGCTGGTCGACGGTCGGCGCACGCTGCCCGACGAGCGCGGCTACTTCCTGGACCGCTCGTACCGGATGCACCCGGCGGTCTGCGCCACGGTCTCGGCGCTGTCCTACGAGGGCAGGCTGCGGCCCCACGCCGAGCGCACCGCCGCGCGCCGCCTCGACGGACACGAGCCCGGTGTGCGCGTGCTTTCCGTTCGGCACCAAGGGAACTCGACCGAGAGCCGGGAGGAGGCCGATGCGATCGTCGTCGAGATCGGGCGGTTGGTCGGCGCCCGTTGGACCGATGAGTTTGGAACCCGGCCGCTGGCCGCCTCCGACGTGCTGGTGCTGGCGCCGTACAACGCGCAGGTGGCGCTGGTACGCCGCCGGTTGGCATCCGCCGGCATGGGCTCGGTCCGGGTCGGAACGGTCGACAAGTTCCAGGGCGGGCAGGCACCGGTGGTCTTCATCTCGATGACGGCCTCGTCCGTCGACGAAGTGCCACGCGGAATCTCGTTCCTGCTCAACCGGAATCGGCTTAACGTCGCCGTCAGCCGCGCGCAGTACGCGGCGGCGATCGTTCGTTCCGAGCAGCTGACCGAGTACCTGCCCGGCACCCCCGCGGGCCTGATCGACCTGGGCGCCTTCCTGGCGCTGACGGAGCGGCCTTAGCGACCGGACGAATGCCGGCCGTAGCCGGTGGGGTCGTCGTCCGGATCGGCACGGTAGTGCTGCCCTCCCGGCGCCTCGCCCGCAGACTCGAATGCACGCCGCGCGACCTCGGCGATGGGACGGAACCGCCGCTCGTGGTCGACATGAGAGCCGTTGTGCGCGAAGCCAATCGGTTGCGCCCGCGGCGACAGGTCGGCGAACGCTTTGCGCGGTGCATCGACAGGGTCGTCGTCGCTTTCCTGTTGGTACCCGAGGCTCACCGGCGCTACCCGCGGGGGCGCGACATCGGGCTCGCGACGCAGGATGAACTCGACGTAGTCCTCGTAGTCGTCCTCGTCGTAACCGTCGTAGTCGTCGTCATACCCGTCGTGGTAGCCGTCGTGGCCGAGGCGAGCGTCGGACGATGGCGACGGCGCAAAACCGACCAGGAACAGCGCGGCAACGATCCCGAACAACGCGACGAACGCGGGCAGCAACATCGATTGCGACATCGCGGCGGAGAACGGCTCGCGGAAGAATTCGGGCAGCTGCAGGCCGACGGCGCCGTCGGCGGCGCCGCCGACGACTCCCGGCATCTGGGCACTGATCCGCCATGTCATGAACGCGGCCATGGCGGCGCTGCCCAGCACGGCGCCGAGCTGGCGCACCGAGTTGTACACGGCCGAACCCGCGCCGGCCAGGTGTGGCGGCAGGTTGCGCGTCGCGGTGGCGGTCAATGGCGACCACACGAACGCGCTCCCGGCGCCGATGACGCCGAACGGCAACAACAACCGCCAGATCGGCGTGTCCGGGGCCATCTCGAAGACGAGCCACGTCAGCCCGATCGCCAGCAGCGAAAAGCCGAAGCCCAGCACGGGCCGCGGGTGGTATCGGTCGACGAGCACGCCGACGAACGGCGCGAGCACGCCGTTGGCGACCGCCATCGGCGCGATCACCAGGGCCGAACGCATCGGCGACAGGCCGCACACCGCCTGTGTGTAGAACATCAGCGGCAGCATCGTGGCCGTCGTCGCGAACGCGATGACGCCCACTCCGGCGTTGCAGAGGCTGAAGTCGCGGTCGCCGAAGATGTCCAGCGGGATCAGCGGCTCGCGGGTGTTGACCGCCTGCCAGTAGACGAACACCGACATGCAGCCGACGCCGGCGACGATCGTCGCCCAGATCCACGGTTCCCAGTGCGCGGCCTGGCCCTGCTGCAGGCCGAACACGATCAGGAACATGCCCACCCCGGACAGCGCCACCCCGACCAGATCGAAGCGGTGCGCCTGGGTCGGCAACACCGGCACCAGCCAGTGCGCCATCCCCAGGCCGACGACGCCGATGGGGACGTTGACGAAGAAGATCCACTGCCAACCCAGCCCGTCGACCAGCGCGCCGCCGGCCAGCGGCCCGACCAGGGTGGCGACCCCGGCGGTGGCGCCCCACAGGCTGACCGCGACGCCGCGCCGCTCCGGCGGGAAGATCCGGGTGATCGTCGACAGGGTCTGCGGGGTGAGCACCCCGGCGCCGACGCCCTGCACCACGCGCGCGGCGATCAGCATGGCGGCGCTGCCGGACAGCCCGCACCACAGCGAGGCGGCCGTGAACACCGCGAGGCCGGCCAGGTAGAGGTTCTTGGTGCCGAACCGGTCACCGAGCCGCCCGGCGACCAGCAACACCACCGCGTACCCCAGCAGATAGGCGCTGGTCACCCAGACCACGGTGTCGTACCCGGTGTGCAGGTCGGCCATGATGGTCGGGTTGGCGACCGCGACGATGGTCGAGTCGACCATGATCATGAAGAAGCCGATCATCATCGCCCATAGCGCGTTCCACGGGTTCGCGGAATGCGACGGGCTCGACGGGACGGTGAGTTTCCAGCGCCCGGCGAGGCCGGCACGGCTCTGCCCCGGCCGCCGGGTTCCCCCGGCCCACCTGGGCGTCGCCGTGGTCATGCACTCACCTCGCTTCAGCTCCGGGACGATGCTCTCCGGCGTACGTGGCTGAATCCCTATCGGGTCGACAAACGGGCCGCCGCCGACTGCATCCAGCCTGCATTATCCCGGCCGGCGCAATCGGCTGCCCGGCCGCTGACCGAATGCGCGGCCGAAACGTCCCACTCGGCCGGTGTTCAGCAAAACGCGCGTTAGCCTGAAAGGGACGCCAAACGGGAGAGGCAGGCGGGAGAGGCAAGAGGTCAGGGAGTTGATCTTGAAAAGATCAGGGAAACGATCCGAGCAAAGGTCCCCGAACGCGCCCGCGCGCAGGTCCGCGCCGGACCCGCTGGCGGCCCCGGCGGACGGGCGGCCCAAGGCGTCCGCGCGGGCGTTGGCGCAGGTCATCGAGCGCAGCTCGCGGCTGCAGGGCCCGGCCGCGGAGGCCTACGTGGCCCGGCTGCGGCGGGCCCACCCCGGCGCCGGCCCGGCCGAGATCGTCGCCAAGCTGGAAAAGCGCTACCTGGCCGCGCTGACGGCCAGCGGCGCCGCGGTGGGTTCGGCGGCGACCTTCCCCGGGATCGGGACGCTGACGGCGGTGTCCGCGGGCGCCGGGGAGACGGTGTTCTTCCTGGAGGCCACCGCGGTCTTCGTGCTGGCGCGCGCCGCGGTCCACGGCATCCCGGCCGACCACCGCGAACGGCGCCGCGCGCTGGTGCTGTCCGTGCTGGTCGGCGACGACAGCAGGCGAGCCGTCGGCGAGCTGATCGGACCCGGGCGCACCAACGGCGGCTGGCTGGCCGAGGGCATGGCCTCGCTGCCGCTGCCGACGCTGTCGCGGTTGAACACGCGGATGCTCAAGTACTTCGTCAAGCGGTACACGGTGCGACGCGGCGCGCTGATGTTCGGCAAAATGCTGCCGGTCGGCATCGGCGCCGCCGTCGGCGGGGCCGGCAACCGCATCGTGGGCAAGAAGATCGTCCGCAACGCCCGTCAGGCATTCGGCACCCCGCCGGCGCGCTGGCCGGGCACCCTGTACGTGTTGCCCCCCATCCACGAGGCCGGCTAGCCGTTCGCCCCGGTTGGGCGGTCCGTCTGGCGAATTGCCGGGGAAGCGATAGCCTTTATGGGGCGAAAACGTCGAGGAGCGCCACGGGTGTGAAGTGTCCCCTCAACCGAGGTGCAAGAAGTCGCAGGCGCCGCGCAATGCGCTTGCAAAACAAAGGAATTGAGGCGAACAGCGGCCGTGAGCAATATTAGTTCACCATTCGGGCAAAACGAATGGCTGGTCGAGGAGATGTACCGCAAGTTCCGCGACGACCCCTCGTCGGTGGATCCGAGCTGGCACGAGTTCCTGGTTGACTACAACCCCGAACCCACCGCCCAATCGACCCAGGAGGCCGCGAGCCCCGGCGACGGCCAGGCCGCCGCGACCGCCCCACAACCACAGCCGACCGCCCCCGTTGAGCCACAGCCAAAGCCCGCCGAGTCGCCCGCCCAAACTTCCGCACCCGCCAAGGCTCCCACTCCCCCGCCGGCCGAGGGCGACGAGCTACAGGTACTGCGGGGCGCCGCCGCGGCCGTCGTCAAGAACATGTCCGCATCCCTCGACGTGCCGACCGCGACCAGCGTGCGGGCCATTCCGGCCAAGCTGCTGATCGACAACCGGATCGTCATCAACAACCAGCTCAAGCGAAATCGCGGCGGCAAGATCTCCTTCACGCATCTGCTGGGCTACGCGCTGGTGCAGGCGGTCAAGAAGTTCCCGAACATGAACCGGCACTACGCCGAGGTCGACGGCAAGCCCACCGCGGTCACCCCGGCCCACACAAACCTGGGCCTGGCGATCGACCTGCAGGGCAAGAACGGCAAGCGCTCGCTGGTGGTGGCCGGCATCAAGAACTGCGAGAACATGCGCTTCGCGGAGTTCGTCTCCGCCTACGAGGACATCGTGCGCCGCGCCCGCGACGGCAAGCTGACCGCCGAAGACTTTGCGGGCGTGACGATTTCGCTGACCAACCCCGGGACCATCGGCACCGTGCACTCGGTGCCGCGGCTGATGGCCGGCCAGGGTGCCATCATCGGCGTCGGAGCGATGGAATACCCCGCCGAGTTTCAGGGCGCCAGCGAGGAGCGCATCGCCGAACTGGGCATCGGCAAGCTGATCACCCTGACGTCGACCTACGACCACCGCATCATCCAGGGCGCGGAATCCGGCGACTTCCTGCGCACCATCCACGAGATGCTGCTCTCGGATGCGTTCTGGGACGAGATCTTCCGCGAGCTGGGCAACCCATACCTGCCGGTGCGCTGGAGCACCGACAACCCGGACTCGATCGTCGACAAGAACGCCCGCGTCATGGAGTTGATCGCGGCCTACCGCAACCGCGGGCACCTGATGGCCGACATCGATCCGCTTCGCTTGGACGGCACCAGGTTCCGCAGCCACCCGGACCTCGAGGTGCTGACCCACGGCCTGACGTTGTGGGATTTGGATCGGGTGTTCAAGGTCAACGGCTTTGCCGGCTGTGAGTACAAGAAGCTGCGCGACGTGCTGGGCCTGTTGCGCGACGCCTACTGCCGCCACATCGGCGTCGAGTACACCCACATCCTCGAACCCGAACAACAGCAGTGGCTGGAAGAGCGGATCGAGACCAAACACGTCAAACCGACTGTGGCCGAACAGAAATACATCCTGAGCAAGCTCAACGCCGCCGAGGCCTTCGAAACGTTCCTGCAGACCAAGTACGTCGGGCAGAAGCGGTTCTCGCTGGAGGGCGCCGAAAGCGTGATCCCGATGATGGACGCCGCGATCGACCAGTGCGCCGAGCACGGCCTGGACGAAGTCGTGATCGGGATGCCGCACCGTGGGCGGCTCAACGTGCTGGCCAACATCGTCGGCAAACCATACTCGCAGATCTTCACCGAGTTCGAGGGCAACCTGAACCCGTCGCAGGCGCACGGTTCGGGTGACGTCAAGTACCACCTCGGCGCCACCGGCGTGTACCTACAGATGTTCGGGGACAACGACATTCAGGTGTCGCTGACCGCCAACCCGTCGCACCTCGAGGCCGTCGACCCGGTGCTGGAGGGTCTGGTGCGGGCCAAGGAGGACCTGCTGGACAAGGGCGACAGCGAGGACGGCTTCTCGGTGGTGCCGATGATGCTGCACGGGGATGCCGCGTTCGCGGGCCAGGGCGTGGTCGCCGAGACGCTGAACATGGCCCTGCTGCCGGGGTATCGCGTCGGCGGCACGATCCACATCATCGTCAACAACCAGATCGGGTTCACCACCGCGCCGGAGTACTCCCGGTCCAGCGAGTACTGCACCGACGTCGCGAAGATGATCGGCGCGCCGATCTTCCACGTCAACGGCGACGACCCGGAGGCCTGCGCGTGGGTGGCGCGGCTGGCCGTGGACTTCCGGCAGAGGTTCAAGAAGGACGTCGTCATCGACATGCTGTGCTACCGGCGGCGCGGGCACAACGAGGGCGACGACCCGTCGATGACCAACCCGGCCATGTACGACGTCGTCGACACCAGGCGCGGCGCCCGCAAGACCTACACCGAGGCCCTGATCGGCCGCGGCGACATCTCGATGAAGGAGGCCGAGGACGCGCTGCGCGACTACCAGGGCCAGCTGGAGCGGGTGTTCAACGAGGTCCGCGAGCTGGAGAAGCACGGCGTGCAGCCGAGCGAATCGATCGAGTCCGACCAGATGGTCCCCGCGGGGCTGTCCACCGCGGTGGACAAGGCGCTGCTGGCCCGCATCGGCGACGCGTTCCTGGCGGTGCCGGAGGGCTTCACCGTGCACCCGCGGGTGCAGCCGGTGCTGGAGAAGCGCCGGGAGATGGCCTACGAGGGCAAGATCGACTGGGCCTTCGCCGAGATGCTGGCGCTGGGGTCGCTGGTGGCCGAGGGCAAGCTGGTGCGGCTGTCCGGCCAGGACACCCGGCGCGGCACCTTCTCGCAGCGGCACTCGGTGATCATCGACCGCCACACCGGCAAGGAGTTCACACCGCTGCAGCTGCTGGCGACCAACCTCGACGGCACCCCGACGGGCGGCAAGTTCCTGGTGTACGACTCGCCGCTGTCCGAGTACGCCGCCGTCGGCTTCGAATACGGCTACACCGTGGGCAACCCGGACGCGGTGGTGTTGTGGGAGGCGCAGTTCGGCGACTTCGTCAACGGCGCGCAGTCGATCATCGACGAGTTCATCAGCTCCGGCGAGGCCAAGTGGGGGCAGCTGTCCAACGTGGTGCTGCTGCTGCCGCACGGCCACGAGGGGCAGGGGCCCGACCACACGTCGGCGCGGATCGAACGTTTCCTGCAGCTGTGGGCGGAGGGTTCGATGACCATCGCGATGCCCTCGACGCCGTCGAACTACTTCCACCTGTTGCGCCGGCACGCGCTCGACGGCATCCAGCGCCCGCTGATCGTGTTCACGCCGAAGTCGATGCTGCGCAACAAGGCGGCGGTCAGCGACATCAAGGACTTCACCGAGATCAAGTTCCGGTCGGTGCTGGAGGAACCCACCTACGAGGACGGCATCGGCGATCGCGGCAAGGTCCGGCGGATCCTGTTGACCAGCGGCAAGCTCTACTACGAGCTGGCGGCCCGCAAGGCCAAGGACGGCCGCGACGACGTCGCGATCGTGCGCATCGAGCAGCTGGCGCCGCTGCCGAAACGCCGGCTGGGCGAGACGCTGGACCGCTACCCGAACGTCGGCGAGTTCTTCTGGGTGCAGGAGGAGCCGGCCAACCAGGGCGCCTGGCCGCGGTTCGGCCTGGAGCTGCCCGAGCTGCTGCCGGACAAGCTGACCGGCCTCAAGCGCATATCGCGCCGGGCGATGTCGGCGCCCTCGTCGGGCTCGTCCAAGGTGCACGCCGTCGAGCAGCAGGAGATCATCGACACCGCGTTCGCCTGATCGGCGCGGCCGCGGCGGGCGTCGCGAGCGTGCGTAGAGTGTCAGCGATATCGGCGTGCCGCTGGACAAACACGCACGCTCGCGAGGGGAAAGGGAGGCGCTCATGCGGGGATTCGCCGGCAAGGTCGCGGCGGTGACGGGCGCGGGTTCGGGTATCGGGCAGGCGCTGGCCGTCGAACTGGCCCGCTCGGGCGCCAAGGTGGCGATCAGCGACGTCAACCTCGAGGGCCTCGCCGACACCGAGCAGCAGCTCAAGGCGATCGGCGCGCAGGTCAAGACGGACCGGCTCGACGTCACCGAGCGCGAGGCGTTCCTGCTCTACGCCGACGCCGTCAAGGAGCACTTCGGCAAGGTGAACCAGATCTACAACAACGCCGGCATCGCCTACACCGGCGACGTCGAGGTCACCCCCTTCAAGGACATCGAGCGGGTGATGGACGTCGACTACTGGGGCGTCGTCAACGGCACCAAGGCCTTCCTGCCGCACCTGATCGCCTCCGGGGACGGCCACGTCGTCAACGTCTCCAGCGTCTTCGGGTTGTTCTCGGTGCCGGGCCAGGCGGCCTACAACTCGGCCAAGTTCGCCGTCCGCGGCTTCACCGAGGCGCTGCGCCAGGAGATGATCCTGGCCCGCCACCCGGTGGCGGTGACCACGGTGCACCCCGGCGGCATCAAGACCGCGATCGCCCGCAACGCCACCGCCGCCGAGGGCCTCGACCGCGACGAGCTGGCCAAGCTGTTCGACAAGCGGCTCGCCACCACCAGCCCGCAAAAGGCCGCCCAGGTCATCCTGGACGCCGTCCGGAAAAAGAAGGCGCGGGTGCTGGTCGGCAACGACGCCAAGGTCTTGGACGTGATGGTGCGGGTGGCCGGCCCGTACTACCAGCAGCTGTTCGGGCCGGTGATGGGCCGGCTGATGCCGAGGGTCTAGCGACCCAGCGGGTGCTCGGCCAGCCACCCGCCCGCCACGGCCTGCGGGTCGGCGCCGCCGGCCACCTGCCGGCGCATGTCGGCCAGGGCCGCGGTGTCCAGCACGCCCGCCACCTCGTTGATCGCCAGCAGTTGCCGGTCGGTCAGCGCGTTGCGGCGATACAGCGGCACCACGTTCTCGGCCTGGATCAGCGCGGGTTTTCCGTCGGCCAGCGATACCAGGTCGGCGGGAATGGCGGGGTCGGCGGTGGTGGTCCAGCCCGCGGTCAGTTGTCCGGCCCGCACTGCGGCGAACATCGTTGTGTCGTCGCCGAATTCGCGCGGCGCGGGAAGCCGGCAGGAGCCGACCGACGCGGGCGCTTGGTGGCCGGCGACGATCCCGACGATCAGCCCGTCGCAGTGTTTGGGCAGCGCGCCCAGGTCGGCGCTGAGGCCGGTGCCGGCCCAGGCCTTGGCGGTGTGCTGGCTCACCAGCAGCACGGGTTTGTCCTCGGCGGCGGTGGTGTAGTCGCCCGCCAGGATGCCCTCGGGCAGCGCCGCGATCATGGCGCGGTAGACGGCGGGGTCGGTGAGGGCCGACGCGCCGGGCTGCAGGGCGCGCAGCACCTGACCGGTCAGCGCGGGGACGATGGTGACCGCGCCCGAGTCCAGCCGCGCCATCGGGTCGTCGGCGGCCTCGGTTTTCGCCCCGAAGCCGTAGGAATGCAGGGCGGCGGCGTAGATCGCGGACAGCAGCACCGACTGGGAGTCGCGCCCGGACCCGACCACCAATTCAGCGGTGGGCCGGTGATTCTCGGTCGCGCAGCCGGCCACCCCGAGGACGAGTGCGGCGGCGACCAGCGGCGCAACCAGCCGGCCGGCTCTCACCCCGGGCTGTCGGCGGCGCCGGCCACCGCGGCGGCCACCGCCTCCCCGACGCGCAGGTCCAGCGGGCTGGGCACGATCCGGTCGGGCGCCAGGTCGTCGCCGGCCACCGAGAAGATCGCCTCCGCCGCGGCCACCATCATCTTCTCGGTGATCCGCCGCGCCCCGGCGTCCAGCGCGCCGCGGAACAGCCCCGGGAAGGCCAGCACGTTGTTGATCTGGTTGGGGAAGTCGCTGCGGCCGGTGGCCACCACCGCCGCGTACTTGGCCGCGACGTCGGGGTGTATCTCCGGGTCCGGGTTCGACAACGCGAACACGATCCCGCCGGGCGCCATCGTGGCGATCAGCTCTTCGGGAACCACGCCCGCCGACAGCCCGAGGAACATGTCGGCCCCGTCGAGCGCTTCCACCATGCCGCCGGTGCGGCCGTCGGGGTTGGTGCTGCGCGCCAGGTCCGCCTTGACGGTGTTCATGTCGTCCCGGCCGGCATGCAATATGCCGCGCGAGTCCAGTACCGTGATGTCCGAAACTCCCATTGCGAGAAGGAGTTTCGAGCATGCGACGCCCGCCGCCCCGGCGCCCGAGACCACCACCCGCAGCGAGGACATGTCACGGCCCAGCACCTTGGCGGCGCCCATCAGCGCCGCCAGCACGACGATCGCCGTGCCGTGCTGGTCGTCGTGCATCACGGGGCAGTCCAGCGCCTCGACGGCGCGGCGTTCGATCTCGAAGCAGCGCGGCGCGGAGATGTCCTCGAGGTTGACCGCGCCGAAGGTCGGGCGCAGCCGCACCAGCGTCTCGATGATCTCGTCGGGGTCCTTGGTGTCCAGCACGATCGGGATCGCGTCCAGGCCGGCGAACTCCTTGAACAGCCCGCACTTGCCCTCCATCACCGGCAGCGACGCGGCGGGTCCGATGTCGCCGAGGCCGAGCACCGCGCTGCCGTCGCTGACCACCGCCACCAGCCGGCTCGCCCAGGTGTAGCGCGAGGCCAGGGTGTGGTCGGCGGCGATCGCTCGACTGACCTGCGCCACGCCCGGGGTGTAGGCGATCGACAGCGCGCGCTGCGTGTCCAGCGGGGCCGTCGGACCTACGGAAAGCTTGCCGCCGACGTGTGCCTCGAAGATGTCGGCGTCGGTGATGACGCCCTCCTCGCCCTCCTCGGTGGGAGTCTGTATCGATTCAAGCAATTCGGACACGCGCCTCAGAGTACTGACTACTCGTTTAGTGGGCCTAATCGACGGGGATCTCAGATCAGGCCGAGCTCGGTGACCGCCTTGCGCTCGTCGGCCAACTCCGCGGTCGACTTGTCGATCCGGCCGCGGGAGAAGTCGTCGATCTCGAGGCCGGTGACGATCTTCCAGTTGCCGTCCTTCGTGGTCACCGGGAACGAGGAGATCAGGCCCTCGGGCACGCCGTACGAGCCGTCGGAGATGACCGCCATCGAAACCCAGTCGCCGTCCGGGCTGCCCAGCAGCCAGTCCCGGGCCGCGTCGATGGTGGCCGACGCGGCCGAGGCGGCCGACGAGGCGCCGCGCGCGTCGATGATCGCCGCGCCGCGCTTGGCGACCGTCGGGATGAAGTCGTTCTCGATCCAGTTCTGGTCGCCCACGACCTCGGCCGCGTTCTTGCCCTTGACCTCGGCGTGGAAGATGTCGGGGTACTGGGTGGCCGAGTGGTTGCCCCAGATGGTCATCTTCTTGACGTCGGTGACGGCCGCCCCGGTCTTGCGGGCCAGCTGCGAGATCGCCCGGTTGTGGTCGAGGCGGGTGAGCGCCGAGAACCGCTCGCGCGGGATGTCCGGTGCGTTGGACATCGCGATCAGCGCGTTGGTGTTGGCGGGGTTGCCGGTGACGCCGATGCGGATGTCGTCGGCGGCAACCGAGTTGAGCGCCTTGCCCTGCGCGGTGAAGATCGCGCCGTTGGCCTCCAGCAGGTCGCTGCGCTCCATGCCCGGTCCGCGCGGCCGGGCGCCGACGAGCAGCGCCAGGTTCACGCCGTCGAAGATCTTGTTGGGATCCGCGCCGATCTCGACGCCCGCCAGCAGGGGAAATGCGCAGTCGTCGAGTTCCATCACCACGCCCTCGAGCGCCTTGAGCGCGGGCTCGATCTCCAGCAGACGCAGCTCGATCGGGCGCCCGGGCCCCAGCAGCGAACCGCTGGCCAGGCGGAACAACAGGCTGTAGCCGATCTGGCCGGCGGCGCCGGTGACGGCGACCTTCAGGGGACTTGCACTCACTTCTGCTACTCCTAGGGAGTCGGGATGTAGGAATTCGATCCGGGTCGAAACTAGCGCACCCCCACCCGGCGGCAGTCATGCACCCGCGGCTGCCAGGCACTTTCCCTGCCGTGCCGGGCCCGGACGCGTAGCATTGACCAGCGCTCGACCAGGCCTGCGCTGTGATGGGAGGTTGCGGTGTTCCAGGGATTCGACGCGTTGCCGGAAGCGCTGCGACCGATCGCGAAGCCGCGGCCGGCCCCGCACCACGAACACCCCGACCCCCCACCCGCCGAGCCCCTGGTCGACTGCGGCGTCTACGTCGATGGCCACCGGATCACGGGCAAGTACGGCTACTTCTCCGCACTGGCCAAGGTCCGCGAGATCGAGGCCGGCGGGCAGGCGGCGTTCGTCTGGGTCGGGCTCTACGAGCCCGACCAAACCCACATGCAGGACATCGCCAACGTTTTCGGCCTGCACCCGTTGGCGGTCGAGGACGCGGTGGTGGCCCAGCAGCGCCCCAAGCTGGAGCGCTACGACGACCTGCTGTTTCTCGTCTTGAAGACGGTCAATTACGTCCCGCACGAGTCGGTGGTGCTGGCCCACGAGATCGTCGAAACCGGCGAGGTGATGATCTTCGTCGGCAAGAACTTCGTCATCACCGTCCGGCACGGCGAGCACGGCGGCCTGTCGGACGTGCGCAGGCGGCTGGACGCCGACCCGGAGCATCTGCAGCTGGGTCCCTACGCGGTGATGCACGCCATCGCCGACCATGTCGTGGATCACTACCTCGAGGTGACCGCGCTGATGGAGACCGACATCGACGGCGTCGAGGTGGTGGCGTTCGCGCCCGGCCGCAAGATCGATGTCGAACCGATCTACCTGCTCAAGCGGGAGGTCGTCGAGCTACGCCGGTGCGTGAACCCGTTGTCGGCCGCGTTCCAGCGGTTGCAGACCGAGGGCAAAGACCTGATCTCGAAGGAAGTTCGGCGCTACATGCGCGACGTGATCGACCACCAGACGTCGGCCGCCGACCAGATCGCCAGCTACGACGACATGCTCAACTCGCTGGTGCAGGCCGCGCTGGCCCGCGTCGGCATGCAGCAGAACAACGACATGCGCAAGATGGCGGCGTGGGCCGGCATCTTGGCGGTGCCCACCATGATCGCTGCCATCTACGGCATGAACTTCCATTTCATGCCCGAGCTGAACTGGACGTGGGGCTACCCGGGCATCATGGCGTTGATGATCCTGTCCTGCCTGGCCCTGTACTTCCAATTCCGCAGGAACAACTGGCTTTAGCGCGCTCTCGCGCGCTTCGCCCCCCTCGCCGAGCGTGAAGCTGTTGCGAAATCTCGGCGGCGGACTCGCAACAGCTTCACACTCGGCGAAGGGCCGGGCGATTCGGGTCCAGCACGTCGACGCCGTCGCTCCGCCACGCCCGCCGCATCGCCTCGGCGCCCTTGAGCCGCACCCAGGCCGCCTCGGTCGCGGTGATGGGCGTGACCGACAAGAAGCTCACCGGGTCACGCGGCGGCTCCAGCGGAAGATCCGGAATGTCGCTGCGGCCCAACAGCATCGCGGTGAACGACGCCCGCCCCGACGGCCGCGCCCACAGCGGCGTGCCGAGGTCGATCAGCGCGTCGGCGGTCAGCACCACGCCGTCGACCGCCGGCGTGGCCGCCAGCACGGCCAGGCTGCGGGCGATCCCGGTGACCGGACCGGGATCTCGCAGCCGCAGCACGACCTCGGCGCGCGGGCCGCGCAGCGGGTCGACGAGGATCTCGGTCGGATCGCCCATCGGGTGACGCGAGCAGCCCAGCGACACGTAATGCGTCAACCCGTCGCAACGGAATCGCAGCACCTCGATGGTTTCGGTGCCCAGAAACGTCACGCTCGCCGAATCGGGCTCGGCACCCGCGAAGTGCCCACGCACATGCGCGCGCACGAGGTCGGTGATCACTCGTCGGGCGGAATCGTCAGATTAGCCCCGGAGTCCCCGTCGAACACGGCGAGCTTGGTGGTGTCGAGCGCCAACTCGACCGACTGGCCCATGGCCGCTCTCGATTCGGTGGGAACCCTTGCCACGAAATGGCTTTCGTGCGCCTCGCCCTCCGCCTCCAGCTCGTCCAGCTGCGCGGCGTGCACGGCCGGACCGGGGCTGGTGAAGTACAGGTACTTGTCGGCGCCCAGCGATTCGACCAGGTCCACCTTGACCTCGAAGGTCAGCGCCCGGATGCGTTGGTAGCCGTCGATCAGCGCGGCGTCGGACAGGTGCTCGGGCCGCACACCGACGACGACGTTCTCCGGTTCGGGATGCTGTGCGATCGTCTCCTGGACGTCCGGTGTCAGCGTCACCTCCCCGAGCGGCAGCGTCAGGCCGGTCGGCGTCAGGGTGGCGGGGAAGAAGTTCATCGCGGGCGAGCCGATGAATCCCGCGACGAACAGGTTGGCCGGGCGCTCGTAGAGCTCGTCGGGCGTGCCGATCTGCTGGGCGACGCCGCCGTGCATCACCACCACACGATCGCCCAGCGTCATCGCCTCGGTCTGGTCGTGGGTGACGTAAACGGTGGTCGCGCCCAGCTTGCGCTGCAGCCGGGCGATCTCGCCGCGCATCTGCACCCGCAGCTTGGCGTCCAGGTTGGACAGCGGCTCGTCCATCAGGAAGGCCTTGGGATGCCGCACGATCGCCCGCCCCATCGCGACGCGCTGTCGTTGCCCGCCGGACAACTGGGAGGGCTTGCGGTCCAGGAGTTCGGTCAGGTCAAGGATTTTCGCGGTCTCTTCGACCTTGCGCGCGATGTCGGGCTTCTTCATCTTCGCCAGGGTCAGCGGGAAGGCGATGTTCTGCCGCACCGTCATGTGCGGGTACAGCGCGTAGGACTGGAACACCATGGCGATGTCGCGGTCCTTGGGCGCCTTCTCGTTCACCCGCCGGCCGTCGATGCGCAACTCGCCCGACGAGATATCCTCAAGCCCGGCAATCATGTTCAGCGTCGTGGTCTTGCCGCAGCCGGAAGGCCCGACCAGGATCAGGAATTCGCCGTCGGCGATGGTGACGTTCAGGTCGCGCACCGCGGCCGACCCGTCGGGGTAGGTCTTGGTGACGTGCTCCAGCACAATCTCGGCCATCGCGCTATCCCTTCACCGCGCCAGAGGTCAGCCCGGCGACGATCCGTCGTTGGAAGATTAGAACAAACACGATGATCGGGATCGTAATCACGACGGCGCCGGCCGCGATCGATCCGGTCGGCTCCTCGAACTGCGAACTCCCGCTGAAGTTCACGATCGCCACCGGCGCGGTGATCGCGGCCTTGGTGGCGGTCAGCGACAGCGCCAGCAGCAGGTCGTTCCAGGCGAAGATGAACACCAGGATCGCCGCGGTCACCAGCCCCGGCGCCGCCAGCGGGACGATCACCTTGCGAAAGGCCTGACCGGGCGTGGCGCCGTCCATCTTGGCTGCCTTCTCCAGATCCCACGGAACCTCGCGGAAGAACGCCGTCAGCGTGTAGATGGCAAGGGGCAACGCGAAAGTGATGTAGGGCAGGATCAGCCCGGGCCAGGTGTCGAACAGGCCGAGGAACCGTTCGATGTTGAACAGCGGGGTGACCAGAGAGATCGCCGGGAACATCGTGATCAACAGCGCCACGCCGATGAGCGCCCGCTTACCGGGAAAGGTCAGCCGGGCGATCGCGTAGGCCGCCATCGCGCCCAGCACGACGGCGATCGCGGTGGTGATCAATCCGATCCCGATGGAGTTGATCAGCGCCGAGCTGAAGACGTCACCGCGGAAGATGCCGCGATAGTTGGCCAGGGTCACCGACGACGGAATCAGCTTGCCGTCCTTGATCGTTGACGTCGGTTTGAGCGACAGGCCGAGGATCCACAGCACCGGAAGCAGCGCGTACACCACCACCGCCGCGTCGATGACGGCCCACGCGGCGGCGCGCCGCCTGTCCAGCTCAGCGGCCATCGACGTCACCACCCGGCGCCGCGGCGCCGAAGACCTTGATGTAGATCAGCGCGATGATGCCCACGCAGATGAAGATCAGCACGCTGATCGCCGAGCCGACCCCGACATTGAAGCCCTTGAACAGGTTGTCGTAGCCCAGGATCGACACCGACGCGGTGTTGTTGGCGCCGTAGGTCAGCACGTAGATGTTGTCGAAGATGCGGAACGCGTCCAGCGTGCGGAACAGCAGCGCGACCACGACGGCGGGCTTGATGATCGGCAGGGTCACCCGCGTCAGCCGCCGCCACGCGCTCGCGCCGTCGACCTGGGCCGCCTTGAGCAGATCCTCGGGAACCAGCGCCAGGCCGGCCAGCAACAGCAGCGACATGAACGGCGTGGTCTTCCAGACCTCGGCGAGGACGACGATGGCCAGCGACGGGATCTGCGCGGTCAGCGGCGCTTGAAAATGGGGGCCCTGGGGCAGCAGGTTGGCCAGGTACCCGGTGCCCGGCGTCCAGGCGTAGTACCAGCTGTACGACGCGACCACCGTGACGATGCCGTACGGGATGAGCACCGCGGTGCGCACCACGCCCCTGCCCACCAGCGTGCGGTGCATCACCAGCGCCAGCGCCAGGCCCACCACGAACTCGATGGACACCGACACCACGGTGATCGCCAGCGTCACGGCCAGCGCCGTCCACCAGTACCGGTCGGTCAAGATCGTCTGGTAGTTGCCCAGGCCGATGAACGCGGTGTCGTTGGGCGTGGCCAGGTTGTTGCGCTGCAGGCTGAGCCAGACCGCATAGCCGATCGGGTAGGCCGTCACCGCCAGCATGAGCGTCGCCGCGGGGGCGACGAGCATGAACGCCAGGCGCCGTTCCGGCGGCCCGGTCCGGGTGCGCGCGACGAGGGCGGTCACGGCAACAGCCCCTTGCCGTCGATGGCCTTTCGCACCTGGGCGGTCAGCTCGTCGGCCGTCCGGTCCGGGTCGATCGCCGTGATCGGGCTCAGCACCGACGCGAGCCGGATGGCCACCGCCTGATACACCGGCGTCGCCGGGCGCATCGCCGCGTCGGTGAGCTGCTGGCGGATGACCGTGTACATCGGGTACTTGGCCTGGAACTGCGGGTCGGAATACAGCGAGGTGCGCACGGCGGGCAGGCCGCCCGCTATCGAAACGTATTTCTGGCTTTCCAGGCTGCGCAGGCAGCGGACGGCCTCGAACGCCTCGGCGCGGTGCCGGGTGGTGGCGGCCACCGCCAGGTTCAGCCCGCCGAGCGTCACCTTGGCCGGCCGGCCGGGCGCCACGCCGGGATAGCGCGCGAAACCGAACACCTTCTGGCTGGCGTTGTAGGCGATGCGGAACTGCTCGTCGTTGGGCACGAACGCGCCGGCGCCGTCGATGGTGCCGGCCAGCTCGGGATTGCGGTTGAGGGGAAGGAAGTCCACGCCGCCCTTCACCGCGTTCTCCAGCATGGACGCCAGCACGAACGGCCAGTTCACCTCGAGCGCGGCCCTACCCTGTTCGACCGCCAGCCGCGCGGTGCCCTCGTCGGTGCGGGTGATCGACGGGTCGGCGCCGGGGGCGGTGGCCACCGACTTGAGGATGCGCAGCGCGTTGACGGTGGCGGCGCGGTGGGCGGGTGTGTCGGTCAGGGTGACCTGCCGGCCGTCCTCCGAGAGCACCTGTCCGCCCCCGCTCACCAGCAGCGTGTTGAACCACACCACCAGCCCCTCACCCTCGTTGGCCTGCACGGCGATCCAGCCGGGCTTGCCCGCGGCGTGCAACCGCGTCGCCTCGGCCACCATGTCGTTCCAGTCGCGCGGCGGAGAAGCGACCAAATCCGGCCTATACCAAAGTAATTGGGTGTTCGTGGTGACGGGCGCGGCGTAGAGGGTGTGCTTCCAGCGCGCCGTCGCCAGCGGCCCGGGCAGGGTGTCGACGGTCGCATCGTCCTCGGCCTGCCCGGCCGGGTCGTCGGACAGCGGCAGCGCCCACCCGGCCTCGGCGAACTCCGCGGTCCAGATGACGTCCAGCGCCATCACGTCCAGGCTGCGGTCGTGGGCGGTCAGCCGGCGGGCCAGCTGCAAGCGTTCCTCGCCCGGCGCCCTGGCCAGGCTCGTCTGCGCGATCGCGAACCGGCCGCCGAATTCCTCGGTACACCGGCGAGCCACCCGGGTCCAGGTCCCGCCGTCGGTGGCCGGCGTGTAGAAGCTGATGACCAGCTGATGGCCGCCCGAGCCGCAGCCCGACACCGCTGCGATGGTCAGCGTCGCGAGCGCGAGCGCGCCCAATCGGCTTGCGCGCCGGCGACGACTCACCACTGGACCAGCCTCCGCGCGTCAGATTGCCAGGCGCGCCAACAGATCCCGCGCTTTCTCCGCGTTCTGGGGATCGCAGAGCACGTCGTAGCGGCCCGCCACCAATTGCATCGTCGAGCTGAAATCCCTTGTGCCACGTGCCATTGCGTACGGAACCGCCGAGGTGATCAGCCCGAAGAACACCCCGGCCACCAGGCCGGTCGCCAGCGCGGCCCACGGGTTCGGGCTGAAGAAGCCGAGCACCAACCCGATGAACAGCCCGAGCCACGCGCCGCTGAGCACCCCGCCGCCGAGCACCTTGGGCCAGGTCAGCCGGCCGGTGACCCGCTCGACCTGCATCAGGTCGACGCCGACGATGGTCACCTGCTGGACCGGGAATTGCTGTTCGGACAGGTAGTCGACGGCGCGCTGCGCCTCGGCGTAGGTGGGATACGACCCGACCGGCCAGCCCTTCGGGGGAGTCGGCAATCCGGGCACACCGCGCCGTCCCGCGCCGGCGCCGGTCGGCGTCGAGCCGGGAACCTGCCCGGGCTGGAAAGGACTAGTCATCGACGCTCATTCTCCTCCGCCTGCAACGGCTTTGTCCCCCACCCTATCGAGGCGGCCATCGAGGTGGCCGCCGAGCGGCCGCGCCCGCTACCAGCGCGGAGGCTAGATTTAACACCATGACGGCTCCCGGCGGCCCCGGCGACGAGAGCGCCCACGACGGCGAGCAGCCGCCCTGGCAACCGCCCTGGGGTGCGCCGGCACCGCCGCCCTCCCATCCGGGTTATCCGGGCTATCCGGGCGGCTACTATCCGCCGCTGGACTACCCGGGGGGCTACGGGCCGCAGGTGCAGCCGGGCATGAACGGGCTGGCGATCGGCTCGCTGATCTCGTCGTTCACCGGAGTGTTCTGCTGCATCGGCGGGATCCTGGCTATCGTGCTGGGCGCGCTGGCGATCGGCCAGATCAAGCGGACTCACCAGGAGGGCTACGCGTTGGCCGTCGCCGGCATCGTGATCGGGGTCGCGACCATGATCGTCAACCTGGTCGTCGCGATCTTCGCGCTGCAGCGGTAGCGGCGCCGCTCGGGGCCGATACCTTCGGCTGCCATGCGGCCCCCGGCTGCCTAGGCTCTCTTTCATGGGATCGGTCAACAGGGTGTACATCGCGCGGCTCGCGCGAATGTTGGTGCTGGGTCCGCTCGGTGAGAACTTCGGCCGCGTCCGCGACGCCGTGATCAGCATCAGCATCGTCCGTCAGCAACCGCGGGTGCTGGGCCTGCTGGTCGACCTGGCCACCCGCCGCAGCATCTTCATCCCGATCCTGAGGGTCGCCGCGATCGAGCCCGACGCGGTGACCCTCAACACCGGCAACGTGTCCCTGCGGCACTTCGAGCAACGGCCGGGCGAGGTGCTGGCGATCGGCCAGGTGCTCGACACCCCGGTGAAGGTCAACGACCCGGAACTGCCGGAGCTGGCCGGCCTCGACGTGGTGATCACCGACCTCGGGATCGAGCAGACCCGAACCCGCGACTGGATGGTGAGCCGGGTGGCCGTGCGCGCCCAGCGGCGGCTGGGACGCCGCGGCCCGGTGCACGTCGTCGACTGGCGAAGCGTGCAGGGGCTGACCCCGTCGGCGCTGGCCCTGCCGGGCCAGGGGGTGGCCCAGCTGCTGGAGCAGTTCAACGGGCGAAAACCGGTCGACGTGGCCGACGCCATCCGCGCGCTGCCGCCCAAGCGGCGCTACGAGGTGCTCAAGGCGCTCAACGACGACCGGCTGGCCGACATCCTGCAGGAGCTGCCCGAGCTGGATCAGGCCGACGCGCTGTCCCAGCTGGGCACCGAACGGGCGGCCGACGTGCTGGAGGAGATGGATCCCGACGACGCCGCCGACCTGCTCGGGGTGCTGAATCCGACCGACGCCGAGATCCTGCTGACCCGGATGGACCCCGGCGAATCCGACTCGGTGCGACGGCTGTTGACGCACTCGCCCGACACCGCCGGCGGCCTGATGACCTCCGACCCGGTGGTGCTGACCCCCGACACCGCCGTCGCCGAGGCGCTGGCCCGGGTCCGCGACCCCGACCTGACCCCCGCTCTGTCGTCCATGGTGTTCGTGGCCCGCCCGCCGACGGCCACCCCGACCGGTCGCTACCTGGGCTGCGTGCAACTGCAGCGGCTGCTGCGCGAGCCGCCGGGCGCGCTGGTCGGCGGGATCGTCGACACCGACCTGCTCACCCTGACGCCGGAGACCCCGCTGGGCGGCGTGACCCGCTACTTCGCGGCCTACAACCTGGTGTGCGGGCCGGTGGTGGACGACCAGAACCACCTGCTGGGCGCCGTGACCGTGGACGACCTGCTCGACCACCTGCTGCCCCACGACTGGCGGGTGGACATGCAGACGCCGGACCCCGCCGCCCGCCTGGAAGCACTTGGAGGATCCGCGTGAGCAAATCCACGGCGCCGCGGCGGCTGTACACCCCGCGGACATCGCGCAGGTACTCGCCGCGCATGGACCCCGAGACCGTCGGGCAGATCACCGAGTCCATCGCGCGTTTCTTCGGCACCGGCCGCTACCTGCTGCTGCAGACGATCGTGGTGCTGGCCTGGATCGCGGTGAACCTGGTCGCGGCCAGCGTGCGCTGGGACCCGTACCCCTTCATCCTGCTGAATCTGGCCTTCTCCACGCAGGCCGCGTACGCGGCGCCGCTGATCCTGCTGGCCCAGAACCGTCAGGAGAACCGGGACCGGGTGGCGCTCGAAGAGGACCGTCGTCGCGCCGCACAGACCAAGGCCGACACCGAGTTCCTGGCCCGCGAGCTGGCCGCGCTGCGGCTGGCCGTCGGCGAGGTGGCCACCCGCGAATACCTGCGTCACGAGCTCGAGGACCTGCGCGCCTTGCTGGTCCAGCTGCAGCCGGAGATGCCGGACGCCGACGCCGCGCGGGCGGCCGATGACCTGGAGCGGACGGCCAAGAAATCCCGGTGAATGCCAAATCAACCATTGCGCCACTCCCGTCACGGGAGTTATGTATGGTGAGCGAGTTCACGAAGCTGAGATGAGGTTTCCGGCAGCTCACGTACAACCGGTAGCTCACATAAGGACGGTCGAGTGCGCATTGGGGGACGCTGGGGTGCACGCCCGGCCGCTGCGGCGGTCCGGAAGCGGGCCGTCGGCGTAACGCGGACACCGGCATTCGGGGTAGCGGTGATCACGCCGCTGGTGCTGGCCGGAGCGGTTGGCGGGGCGCCTTCCCCGTCGCACGGAAAGAACCCGATCCCGTCGGTGCACGCCGTGGTCAGCCCGGTGGCCGCCGTGTCGCCCACCGTCCCCGACCTTTCCGGCCCGTCGGTCATCGCCATCGAGCACGCGCCGACGGCCTTCCACGTCGCCGCGGGCTCCGCTTCGGCGCCGCCGCCGCCGATGATCGTGAATGCGCCGGGCGCGCTGGGCATCCCGATGATCGCGCTGTCGGCCTACCGCAGCGCCGAACAGAAGATGGCCGTCGAGGCCCCGGGCTGCGGTGTCAGCTGGAACCTGCTGGCCGGCATCGGGCGCATCGAGTCCGGCCACGCGGGCGGCGGCGCGGTCGATGCGCGCGGCACCGCGGTCGTCCCGATCTACGGCCCGGCGCTGGACGGCACGCTGCCCGGCAACGAGGTCATCCTGCAGAGCAGCGTCGGCAACCGGGTCACCTACGCCCGCGCGATGGGCCCGATGCAGTTCCTGCCCGGCACCTGGGCGCGGTACGCCTCGGACGGCAAGGGCGACGGCACGGCCGATCCGCAGAACCTGTTCGACGCCACGCTCGCGGCCGCCCGGTACCTGTGCGCCGGCGGGCTCAACCTGCGCGACCCGGCGCAGGTGATGGCCGCGATCCTGCGCTACAACAACTCGATGCCGTATGCCCAGAACGTGCTGGGCTGGGCGGCGGCGTATGCGACCGGCGTCGTCCCGGTCGACCTGCCGCCGATCACCGGGCCGCCGCCTCCGCTGGGCGACGCCCACGACGAGCACCCGGAGGGGCTGGGTCCCGGCCTGCCGATGAACATCAACGGCCTGTCGGTCGACGATCCGATGGCGCGGATGCCGCTGATCGACTTCGGCCCGCCGCAGCCGCTCGGCCAGCCGCCGATGTTCCCGTGGATGCCGGCCAACACCCCGGTGCCCGGGCAGACGCGACAGCCCGGCTGCACGCTGATCTGCATCGGCCCGCAAAGCCAGCCGCAGCCGGGGCAGTTCCCGCCGCCGGCCCCGCCACCCCCGCTGGCGCCGCCACCGCCTGAGCCCGCCCCGCCGGCCGCGCCGCCGCCCGCCGCGCCGAACCCGGCCGGCCCGACGCCGAACGCGGCCGCCGGTTCCCAGGCGCACCACCAGCCCGCGCCCGCCCCGGCGGCCTGACCCGTCGGCCGACCGGCCGCCTACACTCGGCGGTGATGTCCAGTCATGACGCCGCCGATCCGCAAACCGACCTGAGCGCGGCCATCCGCACCGCCCTGGGCAAGGTGATCGACCCCGAATTGCGGCGTCCCATCACCGAACTCGGCATGGTCAAGACCATCGACATCGCCCCCGACGGCGGGGTGCACGTGACGATTTACCTGACCATCGCCGGCTGCCCGAAAAAGAGCGAAATCACCGAGCGGGTGACCAGCGCGGTCGCCGACGTTCCCGGCACCGGCGCGGTGAAGGTCAGCCTGGACGTGATGAGCGACGAGCAGCGCACCGAGCTGCGCAAGCGGCTGCGCGGGGACGCCGGCGAGCCGGTCATCCCGTTCGCCCAGCCGAGCTCGCTTACCCGCGTGTACGCCGTCGCGTCGGGCAAGGGCGGGGTCGGCAAGTCGACCGTCACGGTCAACATCGCCGCGGCGATGGCCGCGCGCGGCCTGGCGGTGGGTGTGCTCGACGCCGACATCCACGGCCATTCCATCCCGCGGATGATGGGCACCACCGACCGGCCCACCCAGGTGGAGTCGATGATCCTGCCGCCGATCGCCCACGAGGTGAAGGTCATCTCGATCGCGCAGTTCACCCAGGGCAACACGCCGGTGGTGTGGCGGGGGCCGATGCTGCACCGGGCGTTGCAGCAGTTCCTGGCCGACGTGTACTGGGGCGACCTGGACGTGCTCCTGCTCGACCTGCCGCCGGGGACCGGTGACATCGCCATCTCGGTGGCCCAGCTGATCCCGAACGCGGAGATCCTCGTGGTGACGACGCCGCAGCTGGCCGCCGCCGAGGTCGCCGAGCGGGCCGGCAGCATCGCGCTGCAGACCCGGCAGCGCATCGTCGGCGTCGTGGAGAACATGTCGGGGCTGCAGCTGCCGGACGGCTCGACGCTGCAGGTCTTCGGCGAGGGCGGCGGCCGGCAGGTCGCCGAGCGGCTGTCGCGGGCGACCGGCGCGGACGTGCCGCTGCTGGGCCAGATCCCGCTGGACCCCGCGCTGGTCGCCGCGGGCGACGCCGGCACACCGATCGTGCTGAGCGCGCCCGACTCGCCGGTGGGCAAGGCGCTGGCCGGCGTCGCCGACGGACTGTCGACGCGGCGGCGCGGGCTGGCCGGGGTGTCGCTGGGCCTCGACCCGACCAAGCGCTGAGCGCCCGGTTCAGGTCGCGTCGGTGTCGAACGGCGCCGGACCGTGCTGCGGCGTCGGCTCCGGGGTTGACGGCTTCGGCGGCGCGCCGTTGACCGGCCGGTCGAAATTCCCGGTGAAAAAGGAGTCGTCGCCGTCCAGCAGGTGCTTGGTCAGCGCCGCGCGCGGCGTCATCCCGCGCAGCCTCTGCAGCTCACTCAGCGGGGCGCGCAGCTCGTCGAACTCGGGCCCGAGGTCCTGGCGCAGCTGGCTCGTCATGCCGCTGAGATAGTCGCGGGCCTGCCGCAGCGCGTTCGACGTCCACCGGATGGCGCCCGGCAACCGCTCCGGGCCGAGGATCACCAGCCCGACCACCACGAGGACGGCGATGTGCTCCCAGCTCAGGTTCCCCAGCACCCAGCCCCCTAGCCGTTGTCCCCGTCCGGCTTCACCGTCAGCGTGACGTGCCGGCCGTCGCGGACCACCTCCACCGGGGCGTCCTGCCCGATGTTGAGCTGCCGGACCGCGACGACGAACTCGTCGGAGTCGGCGACCTTGCGGTTGCCGATCTTGACGATCACGTCGTTCTCCAGGATCCCGCCCTTCTGCGCGGGGCTGCCGGCCTTCACGTTGGCGACCTGGGCGCCGGAGGCGATCGCGTTGCTCACCGAGCGGGTGCTGACGCCCAGCGTCGGGTGCACGATCTTGCCGTCCTTGATCAGGGTCTGCGCGACCTCTTTGACCTCGTTGATGGGGATCGCGAAGCCCAGCCCACTTGCGCTGTCCGACAACGACTTTCCGGCGGTATCGATGCCGATCACGTCGGAGTTCATGTTGATCAACGGGCCGCCGGAGTTGCCGTGGTTGATCGAGGCGTCGGTCTGCAGCGCGTCGATGACGGTGTCGGTGTCGGAGCCCTCCCCCGACAGCGGGACCGGGCGGTGCAGCGCGCTGATGATGCCGTGGGTCACGGTGCTGCGCAGGCCCAGCGGCGCGCCGGCGGCCAGGACCTCGTCGCCGACCCGCATCTTGTCCGAGTCACCGAGGCGGGCCACGCTCAGGTTGTCGACGTTGTCGACCTTGAGCACGGCCAGGTCGGTCTTGGGGTCGCGCCCGACGAGGTTGGCGGGCACCTCCTTGCCGTCGTTGAACACCACCGTGGTCTTGAACTGGCTGGGGTTGTTGGCCGCCTCGGAGATCACGTGGTTGTTGGTGACGATGTAGCCGCGGCCGTCGATGACGACGCCGGAGCCCTGCATGCCCTCCTGGTCGCTCTTCGACTCGATGGTCACCACGGAGTCGGCCGTCGCGGCGGCGACCTTGGCGAACCGGCCCGCCGGCCCCTCGCCGTTGCCGGTGGTCGACAGCGTCACCTTCGAGGTGGTGAACGCCTCGACGACCTCGGCCGTCTTGCGGCCGATCACCCCGCCGAGCAGCCCGATCACCAGCGCGATCAGCATCAGCACGGCCAGCGCGAGGTAGGAAACCTTGCCGCCGAACAGCACGTCGCGCACGCCCAGCTTGCCGCCGTGGCCCAGCGCGGAGCGCGGCGGCGCCGGGGTGACGGCCGGGGATCCCAGCCCGGCCGGGGCCCCGGGGTCTCGCCACGGGTCGTCGAGCTCGTCCGGCCCGGCCCCGTCCCTCTCCGCGGTCAGCGCGCCGGCGTCGACCGGGTGGCGCTGCAGCGATTCGCCCACTCCGACGGGCCGGCTGAACGCCTCCTCCAGGACGGGGTCGGCCGGTTCGTCGTGCGGCCTGAACTCGCCCTGCTCCCGGTACTTCTGCGGGCGCACGCGCTCCGCCACGAAGGACCCCCGCAGCCCGGCGGGGCGGCCGAAGGTCTGCCGCGACGCGGGGTCGACGGGTGGCCGGGAGATGGGGCGCGGCGCCAGGCGGTTGCCGCCGTTGTTGCCGCTGTCGTCTTGGTCGGAGGTCACGTGATCCTCTTTTAAATCCTCGTCCGAGCGCTCGGGACGCGCCTGATACAGGCCACCCTAGTATCCACGGTTTTGTGGTCGCGGGATCTCAAGCTACCGGCGCTTACGCCGGTCGCGCACGTCGCGGTCGAGCAGGCCGTCGGGCATCCGGGACGTGTCGTCGGGCGAACTGTGCGGAATGTCGGCGAGCATCCCCAGCAACGCGGTGGGGATGCGGATCGGCTGCGAGTCGCGCAACGCGGTGCGCGCCCGGCTCTGGTCCTCCACTTCGGCCGCGCACTCCGGGCACAGCGAGAGGTGATGAGCGGCGCGCAGGTGTGCGTTCATCCGCAGCTCGCCGTCCACGAAGGCCGCGATCGCCTCGACGGACAAGTGCTCGGTGGAACCGAACTGGCGCGGCGCGCCGACGGGTGCATCACTTTGGGAGGCGAATTGGGCGGGCAGCCAGGAGAACGCGCGGCGGAACACATGTCCTCGGTCGGCCATCGCCGGCTCCTTTCGCTGCCACGTACACCTCGAATGTAGCGCGGCGAGCCGCCCGACACCCGTCGCGAGCGCGTAAAACCGCCCGATTGTTGCCTGGGGACCGGGGGGCTACGCCGACTTGCTGTGCAACGTTTCGGGCCGGCCGCCGCGTTCCGGGTGCGCGGCGAGGTAGTCGCGCAGCGCCTGGCGCCCGCGGTGGATGCGGCTGCGCACGGTGCCCAGCTTCACGCCCAGGGTGGCGCCGATCTCCTCGTAGGACAGGCCCTCGATGTCGCACAGCACCACCGCGGCACGAAATTCCGGCGGCAGCGAATCCAGGGCGGCCTGCAGGTCGGGCCCGAGCCGCGCGTCGTGGTAGATCTGCTCGGGGTTGGGTTCGTCGGCGGGCACCCGGTCGTAGTCCTCGGGCAGCGCTTCCATCCGGATGCGCGCCCGCCGGCGCACCATGTCCAGGAACAGGTTGGTGGTGATGCGGTGCAGCCAGCCCTCGAAGGTCCCGGGCTGATAGTTCTGCACCGACCGGAACACCCGGATGAACGTCTCCTGCGTCAGGTCCTCGGCGTCGTGCTGGTTGCCCGACAGCCGGTAGGCCAGTCGGTAGACCCGGTCGGCATGCTGGCGGACCAGCTCGTCCCACGACGGCATGGTCGACTTGTCTCCCGTCGCGTCGAACACCGCGGTTCCCTGCAACGCGTCGGGAACCTCCACCCACTCGTCGTCTCGGCACTCCTGGGCATGAGACATGCTGGTCGGGCTCAAAAGCGTGGTGATGATCGGATCCTCCGGGTTTTCCCTGACGTTGTCCCTGGCGTTTACCGTGGCGTTTTCCGTGGCGTCAGGGCCTGACAATTCGTCGCCAGCGGCAACGCGAAGCGGCCGCTGCCTATTCCCGGACCAGTACCCGCCGCGTTCCATACGGAAACCGTCGCGCATCGGCGTATGCGCGACATAGGAGCAGACTGAAGTTTGCCTGAGAAACAATATCGTTACCTGTGTTAAGCAGGGCGAATTCGCCTCGGAGTGAGCTTCGTCGCGTTGCGCCGCCCGGGCGTGTCGCGGCGGCCCGGCTCAGGCGCGCCTGACGTATCGCGCCGCGAATCCGGCATACGCTGCGGGACATGGACGGTACCGACAACGGTTCGATGACACTGGACCAGGCGGCCCCCGGCGCCGAGGCGCTGTGCGCGCACGCCGAGGGATCGATTTCGGAGGACGCGATCCTGGCGGATGCCCGCGAGCGCGCCGTGGACATCGGCGCCGGCGCGGTGACGCCCGCGGTCGGCGCGCTGTTGAGCCTGCTGGCCAAGCTCAGCGGCGGCAAGGCCGTCGCCGAGGTGGGGACCGGCGCGGGGGTCAGCGGGCTCTGGTTGCTGTCGGGTATGAGCGACGACGGCGTCCTGACGACGATCGACATCGAGCCCGAGTATCTGCGGCTGGCCAAGCAGGCGTTCACCGAGGCCGGCATCGGACCGTCCCGCACCAGGCTGATCAGCGGCCGCGCCCAGGAGGTGCTCACCCGGCTCGCCGACGAGTCGTACGACCTGGTGTTCGTCGACGCCGACCCGGTCGACCAGCCCGATTACGTCGTCGAGGGGGTGCGGCTGCTGCGCCCCGGCGGGGTCATCGTCGTGCACCGGGCCGGGCTGGGCGGGCGGGCCGGCGATCCCGCGGCGCGCGACGCCGAGGTGGTCGCGGTTCGCGAGGCGGCCCGGCTGATCGCCGAGGACGAGCGGCTCACCCCCGCGCTGGTGCCGCTCGGCGACGGCGTGCTGGCCGCGGTCAGGGACTGACTCCGTCTAGCTCCCGAACCTTTACGGATCCTTAGCGGCGTGTCCCATTGACCTTCGGCTGAACGCACGTTTAATGTACTGAACATGCGTTCAGCCGACCTGACCGCCGCCGCCCGGATCCGCGACGCGGCCATCGAGCAGTTCGGCCGGCACGGCTTCGACATCGGGCTGCGCGCGATCGCCGAGGCCGCCGGGGTGAGCGCCGCGCTGGTCATCCACCACTTCGGCTCCAAGGACGGCCTGCGCAAGGCGTGCGACGACTTCATCGCCGAGGAGGTCCGCAGCGGCAAGACCGAGGCGATGCGATCGACCGACCCCGCCACGTGGTTCGGGCAGCTGGCCGAGATCGAGTCCTACGCCCCGTTGATGGCCTACCTGGTGCGCAGCATGCAGACCGGTGGCGACCTGGCGAAGACGTTGTGGCAGAAGATGATCGACGACGCCGAGCAGTACCTCGACGACGGCGTGCGAACCGGATTGCTCAAGCCGAGCCGCGACCCGCACGCCAGGGCGAAGTACCTGTCGATCACCGGCGGCGGCGGCTTCCTGCTCTATCTCCAAATGCACGAGAACCCAACGGATCTGCGGGCGGTCCTGCGCGACTACGCCCGCGATATGGTGCTGCCCGCCCTCGAGATCTACACGGACGGGTTGATGGTCGACAGCACCATGTACGACGCATTCCTGGCCGCAGACGATCAAGGAGAATCACATGCCAGCTGAACACTCCGCGAATTCCGCACCGATCGAGATCCGGAACCTCACCAAGAGTTTCGGAGCCGTGCGGGCGCTGGACGGCCTCGACCTGACGGTGCGCGCCGGGGAGGTGCACGGGTTCCTCGGGCCCAACGGGGCCGGCAAGTCCACCACCATCCGCATCCTGCTGGGCCTGGTGAAGGCCGACGGCGGCAGCGTGCGGTTGCTGGGCGGCGACCCGTGGACCGACGCGGTCGAGCTGCACCGCCAGATCGCTTACGTGCCAGGCGATGTCACGCTGTGGCCCTCGCTCACCGGCGGCGAGACCATCGACCTGCTGGCCCGGATGCGGGGCGGCATCGACGTCAAGCGCCGCGACGAGCTGATCGAGCGCTTCGACCTCGACCCGCACAAGAAGGCGCGCACCTACTCGAAGGGCAACCGCCAGAAGGTCTCCCTGATCTCGGCCTTCTCGTCGCGGGCCGGGTTGCTGCTGCTGGACGAGCCGAGCAGCGGCCTGGACCCGTTGATGGAGAACGTGTTTCAGCAGTGTGTCGCCGAGGCACGAGACCGCGGGGCGACGGTCCTGCTGTCCAGCCACATCCTGGCCGAAACGGAGGCGCTGTGCGAGCGGGTCACCATCATCCGCGCCGGCCGGACCATCGAGAGCGGTTCGCTGGACTCGATGCGCCACCTCAGCCGCACCTCGATCAAGGCCGAAATGACCGGCGACCCCGGCGATCTCAGCAGGATCAAAGGGGTCGAGGACGTCAGCGTCGACGGCAACACGCTGCGCGCCCAGGTCGACAGCGAAAGCCTCGGGGAGCTCATCCGGGTGCTCGGCGACGCCGGCGTGCGCAGCCTCGTCAGTCAGCCGCCGACCCTCGAGGAGCTGTTCCTGCGCCACTACGACACCACCGAGACCGCCAACGGCCAGCGTGAGCACAGCACCGGGAAGGTCTCCGCGCGATGAGCACCACGATCCTGGAACGGCCACGGCGGTCCGCGCGGCCCGGGCCGCAACGCGGTTCGAATTTCTCCGGAACGCTTGGGATGCTGCGGCTTTACCTGCGCCGCGATCGCATCTCGTTGCCGCTGTGGGTGCTGCTGCTGTCGCTCCCGCTGGCGTCCGTTTACGTCGGCAGCATCGAAAAGGTCTACCCCACCCAGGCCGGGCGCGCCGGATTCGCGGCCTCCATCATGGCCAGCCCGGCCCAGCGCGCGCTCTACGGGCAGATCTACAACGACAGCCTTGGCGCCGTTGGCATTTGGAAGGCGGGCATGTTTCATACGCTGATCGCGGTGGCCGTCATCCTCACCGTGATCCGGCACACCCGCGCCGACGAGGAGACCGGCCGGACCGAGCTGCTCGACTCGACCGCGGTCGGCCGGTACGCCAGCCTCACCGCGGCGCTGACGCTTTCGTTCGGGGCGTCCATCGCGACCGGCGCCATCGGCGCGGCGGGGTTGCTGCGCACCGACATCCCGCCAAGCGGGTCGGTGGCGTTCGGGGCGGCGCTGGCCGGCTCCGGCGTGGTGTTCACCGCCGTCGCCGCGGTGGCCGCGCAGCTGTCACCGAGCGCGCGGGTCGCCCGCGGCACCGCGTTCGCCGTGCTGGCCGCCGCGTTCACGTTGCGCGCCATCGGTGACGCCGGTTCGGGCACGCTGTCGTGGCTCTCACCGCTGGGCTGGTCGCTGCAGGTCCGGCCCTACGCGGGCGAGCGCTGGTGGGTGCTGCTGCTGCACCTGGCGACCGCGGCCGTGCTCACCGCGCTGGCCTATCGGCTGCTCGCCGGCCGCGACGTCGGCGCCGGACTCATCGCCGAACGCGCCGGCCCGGCCACCGCCGCACCGGCGCTGGACAACGTCTTCGGGTTGGCGTGGCGGCTGGACCGCGGGGCCCTGGTGCTGTGGACCGTGGGCCTGTGCCTGTATGGCCTGGTGATGGGCAGCGTGGTGCACGGCATCGGCGACGAGATCGGCGACAGCACCGCGGTGCGCGACATCGTCACGCGGATGGGCGGCACCAGCGCCCTGGAGGAGGCGTTCATCGCGGTGGCCTTCGCGATGATGGGCATGGTGGCCGCCGCGTTCGCCGTCTCGCTCACGGTGCGGCTACACCAGGAGGAATCCGGTCAGCGGGCCGAGACCACCCTGGCGGGTGCGGTGTCGCGCACGCGTTGGCTGGCAAGCCATTTGATCGCCGCGCTGGCCGGGTCCGCGTTCGCGATGATGGCGTGCGGCGTGGTGGGCGGGCTCGTGTACGGCGCCGCGGCCGGCGACGTCGGCGGTAAGTTGGCCACCGTGGTGGCGACCGCGGCCGTGCAACTGCCGGCGGTCTGGCTACTGTCGGCCGTGACGGTCGCATTGTTCGGTGTGGCGCCGCGGTTCACGCCGGTGGCGTGGGGCGTGCTGGTGGGATTCGTCGCGCTGTACCTGATCGGTTCGTTGGCCGGCTTCCCGCAGTGGGTGCTCGACCTGGAGCCGTTCGCCCACGTTCCGCGGGTCGGCGGCGACTTCACCGCCGTGCCGCTGCTGTGGCTGCTGGTGATCAATGCCGCGTTGATTGCGCTGGGGGCCATGGCATTTCGACGGAGGAACCTGCGATCGTGAAGACCGGGGTTCGAGCGGCCACCGCCTCGGTGTACGGACTGGCCGTACTGGGTCTGATCCTGTTCCTGCCGGCCGGCACGGTGAAGTACTGGCAGGGCTGGGCTTTCGCGGCCACCTTCGTCGCGGTGACGATGTTTCCGACCGTTTACCTCGCGCGGAAGAACCCGGCGGCACTGGAGCGCCGCATGCACGGGGGCCCGCTGGCGGAGGCCAGGACGCTGGAGAAGGTGTTGATCATCGGCGCGTTTCTGGCGCTGTTCGCGATGGTGGTGCTCAGCGCCTACGACTACCGGATGGGCTGGTCGTCGGTGCCCGCCTGGGTGTCGGTGCTCGGTGACGTCCTGGTGGCGACCGGACTCGGTCTCGCGATGGTGGTGGTCTTGCAGAACTCCTATGCGGCAGCGACTATCACGGTCGAGACCGGTCAGACGCTGGCCTCGGGCGGTGTCTACAAATTGGTGCGGCACCCGATGTATGCCGGCAACCTGATCATGATGATCGGCATTCCGCTGGCGCTGGGCTCGTACTGGGGGCTGCTGTTCGTCATACCCGCCCAGGCGGTGATCACCCTCCGTATCCTGGACGAGGAGAAGCTGCTCACCCAGCAGCTGGCCGGCTACCGCGAATACACCCGGCGAGTTCGCTATCGGCTGGTGCCTTACGTGTGGTGACCGGGCGCCGTAAGGTATCGGCGTGGCGCGAAACCCGGCACCCACTCTGGACCGGCCCTGGCGACGACGCGGCGCGCTGCGATACGCGCTGGCCCGGCTTCGCGGCATCGCCAAGCCCCCGGTCACCGTCACCGACCCACCGCGCGGCCTGCTCATCGACGTCGACGTCACCGTGCCCACCCGCGACGGAACGGCGTTGCGGATCAACGTCTTCCGGAAAAGTAACGATGCCGCCCGGCCGGTCGTCCTGAGCATCCACCCCTACGGCAAGGACAACCTGCCGAAGCGGCGGGGCAACAAGTGGGCGTTCTCGGCGCAGTACCGGATATTGCGCCAGCCGATGCCGGTGCGGTTCTCGGCGCTGACCGGGTGGGAGGCGCCGGACCCGGCGTGGTGGACGGAGCGGGGTTTCACCGTGGTGAACGCCGACTCACGCGGCTGCGGCCATTCGGAGGGCACCGGCAACCTGCTCTCGCACCGGGAGGCCGAGGACACCTATGACCTCGTGCAGTGGATCGCCGACCAGCCGTGGTGCGACGGCAACGTCGTGATGCTCGGCGTCTCGTACCTGGCGATCAGCCAGTACGCCGTCGCCGCCCTGCGGCCGCCGGCGCTGCGGGCGATCTGCCCGTGGGAGGGCTTCACCGACGCGTATCGCGACCTGACCTTTCCCGGCGGCGTGCGCGAGACCGGCTTCACCAAGATGTGGTCGCGCAACGTGCGTCGCGACACGCGGCAGTCCTACGACCTCGAGCGAATGCAGGACGAACATCCGCTGCGCGACGACTTTTGGCGCTCGCTGGTGCCCGACCTGTCGGCCATCACCGTCCCGATGCTGGTCTGCGGCAGCTTCTCGGACAACAACCTGCACAGCCGCGGCTCGGTGCGGGCGTTCGCGCGCGCCGGCTCAGCCCACGCCCGCCTCTACACCCATCGCGGCGGCAAATGGGCGACGTTCTACTCCGACGCCGCGCTGGCTGAGCAGCTGAACTTCTTTCGCGCCGTGCTGGACGGCGCGCCCGCCTCCCGCAGCGTTCGCCTGGAGGTCCGCGAGGACCGCGACACCGTCGCCGCGGTGCGCGAGGAGGCCGAGTGGCCGCTGGGCCGAACCCGTTGGCGGCCTTTGTTTCTGGGTGCGGGCGGGCTGCTGACACGCGATCAGCCCGCGGACGCTGGCAGCGTGAGGTTCGAAACGCGTTCCAGTGCAGCATGTTTCAGCTGGACCGTGCCCGAAGACGTCGAGCTGACCGGTCCGATGGCCGCGCGACTGTGGGTGGAGCTGGACGGCTGCGCCGACGCGAACCTGTTCGTCGGCGTGGAGAAGTGGCGCGGGGGCCGGTTCGTCGAATTCGAGGGGTCCTATGGCTACGGCCGTGACCGGATCACCACCGGCTGGCAGCGCGTCGCGCTGCGCGCGCTGGACCCCGAGCTTTCGCGGCCCTGGGAGCCGGTCGCGGCCTGCACCGAGCCGCGGCCTGTATCGGCCGGCGAGGTGGTCGCCGTCGACGTGGCGCTGGGCCCGTCGGCGACGCTGTTCCGCGCCGGCGAGCAGCTGCGGCTGGTGGTCGCCGGGCGCTGGCTGTGCCCACGCAACCCGCTCACCGGCCAGATCCCGGCGGCCTACCAGAACTCGCCGCGCGGCGGGGTCAGGTTGCACTGGGGGCCGGGCCACGACGCGCACCTGCTGATCCCCGAGATCCCGTAGCGCTGCCGAGCAGACGCAAAAGCCCCCAATTTCGTGCCGAGATGGGGGCTTTTGCGTCTGCTCGCGGTCAGATCCAGACGCCCTTGCCCACCGCGACCACGCCGCCGGCGCTGATCGCGAAGCGTTCGCGATCCTTCTCCAGGTCCACCCCGACCATCTCGCCGGGGCCGACGACAACGTTCTTGTCCAGGATGGCGTGGCGCACCACCGCGCCACGGCCGACCCGGGTGCCCGGCATGATCACGCTGCCCTCCACGATCGCGCCGTCGTCCACCACGACGTTCGACGACAACACCGAGTTGCGCACCGAAGCGGCCGAGATGATGCTGCCCGCGCCGACCACCGACTCCTGGGCCGAGCCGCCGTTGACGAACTTGGCCGGCGCCAGGTTCTCCGTCGCGCCGCGGATGGGCCAGCGCCGGTTGTACAGGTTGAACACCGGGTGCACCGACACCAGGTCCATGTGCGCGTCGTAGAACGCGTCCAGCGTCCCGACGTCGCGCCAGTAGGCCCGGTCCCGGTCGGTGGCCCCGGGCACCTCGTTGTCGGAGAAGTCGTAGACCGCGGCCATCCCGTCGTCGACCAGCCGCGGGATGATGTCGCCCCCCATGTCGTGATCGGAGTGGTCGTCGTCGGCGTCGGCGCGGATCGCGTCGATGAGCACCTTGGTGGTGAAGATGTAGTTGCCCATGGACACGAACGCCGTCTCCGGGTCATCCGGGGTTCCCGGCGGTTCCAGCGGCTTTTCCAGGAAGCCGCGGATCCGGCCGGAGTCGTCGGCGTCGATGCAACCGAACGCGGTGGCCTCGGCGCGCGGCACCCGGATGCCGGCCACGGTGGCGCCGGCCCCGCTGTCGATGTGGAACCGCACCATCTGCTCGGGATCCATCCGGTACACGTGGTCGGCGCCGAAAACCACTATGTAGTCCGGGTCTTCGTCGTAGATCAGGTTGAGCGACTGGTAGATCGCGTCGGCGGAGCCGGTGTACCAGCGCGGGCCGAGGCGCTGCTGCGCCGGCACCGGTGTGATGTACTCGCCGGCCAGGCCCGACAGCCGCCAGTTCTGCGAGATGTGGCGGTCCAGCGAGTGCGACTTGTATTGGGTGAGAACGCAGACCCGCAGATAACGGGCGTTGACGAGGTTGGAGAGCACGAAATCGATCAGCCGGTAGGCGCCGCCGAAGGGAACCGCGGGCTTGGCCCGGTCCGCGGTCAGCGGATACAGCCGCTTGCCCTCACCGCCGGCCAGGACGATGCCCAGCACGTGTGGCGCTTCCCTCATGGGTTCAAACCTATCGGCCACCGCGGGCCGCGGCCAGGGGAAACCGCCGATCGGCCCGCGCTGACGGGCTGTCCGTCAAGGTATTTGGCCCGGTTGGGTGCGCCGACGACGGATCGCCGCGCCCGACTCGCGGGAGGTGCCGTCACCGAACTACCGTGCGGTGTATGCGGGTGGCGATGATGACGCGGGAGTACCCGCCGGAGGTGTACGGCGGGGCCGGCGTGCACGTCACCGAACTCGTCGCGCAGCTGCGCCGGCTGTGCGAGGTCGACGTGCACTGCATGGGCGCCCCGCGCCCCGGCGCGTTCGCCTATCAGCCCGACCCGCGGATCCACGGCGCCAACGCGGCCCTGTCCACCCTGTCCACCGACCTGGTGATGGCCAACGCGGCATCCGCGGCCACCGTCGTGCACTCGCACACCTGGTACACCGCGCTGGCCGGGCGCCTGGCCGCGTTGCTCTACGACATCCCGCACGTCATGACCGCGCATTCGCTCGAGCCGATGCGGCCGTGGAAGGCCGAGCAGCTCGGCGGCGGCTACCGGGTGTCGACGTGGGTCGAGCACACCGCGGTGCTGGCCGCCGACGCGGTGATCGCGGTCAGCTCCGCGATGCGCGAGGACGTGCTGCGCGTTTACCCGGCGCTGGATCCCAGCCTGGTGCACGTCATTCGGAGCGGGGTCGACACCGACGTGTGGTACCCGGCCGGCCCGGCGAGCACCGGGTCGGTGCTGGCCGAGATCGGCGTCGACCCGGGCCGGCCCAGCGTGGCCTTCGTCGGGCGGATCACCCGGCAGAAGGGCATGGCACACCTGCTGGCCGCCGCGCACCGATTCGCCCCCGAGGTGCAGTTGGTGTTGTGCGCCGGCGCGCCCGACACCCCGGAGATCGCCGACGAGATCCGCTCGGCCGTAGCCGCATTGGCCCGCGACCGCACCGGGGTGTTCTGGATCCGGGAAATGCTGCCCATGGCTCAGCTACGCGAAATACTTTCGGCAGCAACCGTTTTCGTGTGCCCGTCGGTGTACGAGCCGTTGGGCATCGTGAACCTGGAGGCGATGGCCTGCGCCACCCCGGTGGTGGGCTCCGACGTCGGCGGCATACCCGAGGTGGTCGCCGACGGCGTCACCGGATCGCTGGTGCATTACGACGCCGACGACGCGGGCGGCTACCAGGCCGGGTTGGCCGAGGCGGTCAATGCGCTCGTCGCCGACCCCGAGAGGGCGGAGCGCTACGGCCGCGCGGGGCGCCAGCGCTGCATCGACGAATTCTCCTGGGCCCGCGTCGCGGAGCAAACGCTGGAGATCTACCGGAAGGTGGGTGCGTAACTCACCCGGCAGACCTCAACCGGGCCTAGCCGGTCCTAGCTGGTGACGCCCTTGAGTTCGTCGCCCAGCGCGGCGGCCTCGTCCGGCGTCAGCTCGACGACAAGACGACCACCGCCCTCAAGTGGTACCCGCATCACGATGCCGCGCCCCTCCTTGGTT
Organism: Mycobacterium sp. 663a-19; assembly: GCF_035616495.1. Taxonomy (NCBI): domain Bacteria; kingdom Bacillati; phylum Actinomycetota; class Actinomycetes; order Mycobacteriales; family Mycobacteriaceae; genus Mycobacterium; species Mycobacterium sp. 663a-19. The sequence goes on from NZ_JAPJAV010000003.1 coordinate 323,699, forward strand.
GCTTCCAGAGGACCGTCTCCGGTCCGGGGCTTCATCGCCGCCATCGAGTGCTCCCTCCAGGTTCGAACTGGCCCGCCTTCACGGACCGGGTCGGCGCCGAGCACGCCCCGCCGGTGGATTTCCAGCCATACCCGACATTGAACTGCCAAATCACTCCCCCATTGTTCCCTATTCGGGTCGACAGTCACACAAAGACCCGGCCCTGGGGCCTCACCGGGCTTGCGCGGGCACCCAGCAATCGCGGATGTGGTCGTCCACCATGCCGGTCGCCTGCATCAGCGCATAGGCGGTGGTCGGCCCGACGAAGCGGAACCCTCGCCGTTTCAGCTCGCGCGCCATGGCCGTCGATTCGTCGGTGGCCGAGGGGATTTCGGACGCGTCGGCGGGCCGGGGCCGCGGCGGCGGCGCGAACGACCACAGCAGCTCGGACAGGTCCTGCGGCGTTCCCAGGTCGGCCGCCGCGCGGGCGTTGGCGATCGTCGCGTCGATCTTGGCCCGGTTCCGGACGATCCCCGCGTCGCCCATCAGCCGTTGCATGTCGGCATCGGTGTAGCGGGCGACCTTCTCGATGTCGAATCTGGAGAAGGCGCGCCGAAAGTTCTCCCGCTTGCGCAGGATCGTCAGCCACGACAGGCCGCTCTGGAAGGCCTCCAGGCTCATCCGCTCGAACAGCGCCACCCCGTCTTGCACGCGCCGGCCCCACTCCCGGTCGTGGTAGTCGCGGTACAGCTCGGCGTGGGGTCCCGGCCGCACACCCGCCCAGCCGCAGCGAACCAGCTCTTCTCCGTTCGAGTCGCTCACACCTAGTCCTGACGATCCTGGCCGCCCTCGGGTTCCACGGCCTCGGGCCCGGTTTCGGTCTTTGCCTCGGATTGTGGCTCGGCGTGCGCCGCCGCCAGCTGGCCGCGCAGCGCCTCCAGCTCACGGGCCAGCCGGTCCAGCACCCAGTCCACCTCGCTGGTCTTGTAGCCGCGCAGGGCCTGGGTGAACTTGACGGCGTCGACGTCGGCGCCCGTGACGCCGTAGGCGGGCAGCACGGTCGCCGTCGTCCCGCGGGGCAGCGGCGGCAGCTGCTCGCCGCGACCGAACAGCAGGCTGGCCGCGCCGAACAGCACGATCGCCACCAGCACCAGCACCACCAGGTAGAGCAAGACCAACGCCACGTGAACGATATTGCCCTATGCGGCCGACAAACCTAGCGCGGCCGCAGCCCGTTCATCGGCGGCCGGTCGTTCAGCGACACCGGGCTGGTGTGCGTGGTGTAGCCGTCGCCGTCGGGGCCGTCGGCGAAGAACTGCGTCAGCCCGGCCCCCGAGTCGGGGATGCCGCACCGCGCGAACAGGGTCGCTATGACCTGCCGGCTCATCGCGCCCAGCTCGGACAGCGGCCGGTTGCGGTGGGCCCGCACGCCCAGGTTGACCTGAGCGATCGCGTCCAGGCCCAACCGGTCGAAGGTGTCGACCAGCAGGCCGATCTCCACGCCGTAGCCCGGGGCGAACGGCAGCGACGTCAGCAGCTCCCGGCTGGCCGCGTACTCGCCGCCGAGCGGCTGCAAGATGCAGCCCAGCTCCGGTCGCAGCGCGGCCAGCAGCGGCCGGGCCACCAGCTCGGTGACGCGCCCGCCACCGGTGGCGCCGGCGTTGAGCGGCCGTCGGTAGAAGCTCTTTACCAGGTGGATGCCGTCGCCCGTCAGCAGCGGGCCGACCAGCCACGGCACGAACATCGGGTGCGGGTCGATCAGGTCGGAGTCGACGAACACCACGATGTCGCCGCTGGTGGCCGCCAGCGAGCGCCACAGCGCCTCGCCCTTGCCGGGCCGCGCCGGGACCTCGGGCAGGGCCTGTTCCCGGCTGACGACGCGGGCCCCGGCGGCGATGGCGCGGATCTCGGTGTCGTCGGTCGAGCCGGAGTCCAGCACGATCAGCTCGTCGACCAGACCGTCGGGGCCGTCGACCAGCGGCGTGATGCTGTCGATCACCGATTCGATGGTGTCTTCCTCGTTGAGGGCGGGCAGCACCACCGAGATCGTCCGCCCGGCCTTGGCGGCGACCAGTTCGGCGACCGTCCAGGTGGGGCGGTTCCACAGCAGCCTGTCGTTGCCGAGATCGGCGGCGATCAGCTCGGATGCGGTCATGCAAGTCCCCTCACGGTGCGCGCCGGTGCGCGCACGCCCTGGATCGAGGCCACCATTTCCAGCACCCGGCGGGTGGCCGCGACCTCGTGCACCCGGAACATGCGGGCCCCGGCGGCGGCCGCCAGCGCGGTGGCCGCCAGCGTGCCCTCCAGGCGTTCGGTCAATCCCACCCCCAGAGTCTCCCCCACGAAGTCCTTGTTGCTCAAAGCCATCAGGACGGGCCACCCGGTCTTAACAAGATCGCCAACGTGGCGCAACAACGCCAGCCCGTGGAAGGTGTTCTTGCCGAAGTCGTGGGTCGGGTCGATCAGTATCGCCTCGCGGGCCACCCCGGCCGCGACAGCCCGCTCGGCGGCCGCGGTGACCTGGCGAATCACGTCGTCGACCACGCCGCGGGTGGTGGTGCCGTAGCTCACCCGGAAGGGACGCGTGCGGGGCCGCGCCCCGCCGGTGTGCGAGCACACCAGGCCCGCGCCGAACTCCGCGGCCACCTCGGCCAGGGCGGGGTCGTGGCCGCCCCAGGTGTCGTTGATCAGGTCCGCCCCCGCCGTGCAGGCCACCCTCGCCACGTCCGAGCGCCAGGTGTCCACGCTGATCAACTGGTCGGGGTATTCGCGGCGGAGCCACCCGATGAAGGGCACCAGCCGGGCGGTCTCGGTGTCGGCGTCGACGTCGTCGCCCGGGCCCGCCTTGACGCCGCCGACGTCGATGACGTCGGCGCCCTCGTCGACGGCCCGGCGCGCGGCGGCCCTGGCGTCGTCGTCGCTGAAGGTCGCACCCTTGTCGTAGAACGAGTCCGGGGTGCGATTGACGATCGCCATGATGAGCGGGCGATCCGCGGCGACCGGTCGGCCGCACAGGGTTGCGTGCACACGTACATGGTGCCTGGCCACCGGTGCGGGCGCCGTGCGGGCCTGGCGCCCGGGGCCCGAAGCTCGCGAGCGGACCGGACCGTCAGCCCTGCGGCCGCTTACCCGCCGCGACCTCGTCGGGATATTCGTCGTAGTAGGGCACGTAGCCCTCGTCGCGGCCGGCCAGCACGTACAGCGGGTCGTCGACGTCGGGGCCGTAGGCCTGCTCGCGCAACTCGACCTTGCGGCTCTTGAACGTCGTGGTGTGCTGCAGGGCCGGCACCACCCGCACGAACAAGGGCAGGGCGTAGCCGGGCAGCTGGTCGTAGACGGCGTCGGCCAGCGACTTGCCGTCGAACTCGGCGCCGTCGCGCAGCTTGATCGCGGCCATCCCGGCGCGGCCCCCGGTGCGGGGAATCTCGACGCCGAAGACCGTGCAGTCCTCGACCGACCCCTCGGACGTCAGCGCCGCCTCGACCTGGGTGGTGGCGACGTTCTCGCCCTTCCAGCGGAAGGTGTCGCCGAGCCGGTCGACGAATGCGGCGTGCCGCATGCCCTGCGGGCTCATCACGTCGCCCGAGTTGAACCAGCAGTCGCCCTCACGAAAAGCGTTGCGCACCAACTTCTTTTCGCTCGACTCCTGGTCGGTGTAGCCGTCGAAGGGCTGCAGCCGGTTGACCGGGCTGATCAACAGGCCGGGCTCGCCGGGGGGCACCCTGCGCACCCGTCCGTTCTCGTCGCGCAGCGGGGCGCCGGTGTCGGGGTCGTACTCCACGTAGGCGAGCTGCGTCGGCGAGATGCCGGTCGTCCGGGGCACATTGAAGATGTTGATGAAGGCGGTGTTGCCCTCGCTGGACGCGTAGAACTCACACACCCGCGGAATGCCGAACCGGTCGGTGAACTCGTGCCAGATCTCCGGCCGCAGCCCGTTGCCGGCGATCAGGCGCACCTGGTGCGCGCGGTCGGTGGGCTTGGGCGGCTGGTTGAGCAGGTAGCGGCAGATCTCGCCGATGTAGATGAACGCCGTGGCGCGGCTGGCGATCACCTCGTCCCAGAACCGCGACGCCGAGAACGACTTGCCCAGCGCGAGCGTCGCCCCCGAGTTGATCACCGACGACAGCGCGACCGTCAGCGCGTTGTTGTGATACAGCGGCAGGCAGCTGTACAGGGTGTCGGAGCCCTTCAGCCGCAACCCGAGCCCGCCGAACGCCGCCAGCGCGGCCAGCCACCGGCGATGGGTCATCACGCTGGCCTTGGGGAACCCGGTGGTGCCCGAGGTGAAGATGTAGAACGCGGTGTCCTTGGCCAGCACCGCCGAGGCCGAGGCCGGGTTGGTGGCCGGGGCGCTCACCGCGAAGCGCTCCACGTCCTCGATGGTCAGCGTCTCCGTGGCGCCCGGGGACTCGCACTCGGCGACGTAGCTGACCAGGTCGGTCTCGGCGACCAGCACCTTGGCGTCCAGCAGGCCCAGGCTGTGGGCCAGCACCTCGCCGCGCTGGTGGTAGTTGAGCATCCCGGCGATGGCGCCGCACTTGACGGCGGCCAGCATCGTCAGCACCGCGTTGGGCGAGTTGCGCAGCATGATCGCGACGACGTCGCCGTGGCCGACGCCCCGGGCGGCCAGCACGGCCGCGTAGCGGTTGGCGGCCGCGTTGGCGTCGCGGTAGGTCAGTTGCTGGTCGCCGAAGCGCAGGAAGACCCGGTCGCCGTAGCGGGCGGCCCGGTCGGCGAACACCGTGCCGATCGACTTCTTCGAGTTCGGAAAGGCCAGCAGCCCGGTCAGCACGCCGCGCACGATCGACGGCAGGTCGGCCAGTACGCCCGGCGCCTTGACGGCGATGTCGGTCAGGCCGACCGCCGCGCGCGTTCCCCCGTCACTCGACACGTGTCCCTCGATTCCCCTCGGCAGTGTGCGCCCCGAGCCCGCCTCAAGCCCCCGACGTCAGGCGGGGGCGCACGCCTCCACTGCGGCACCCACCTTATCGACCAGGACCAGCCGGTCCATCGCGACCTGCGAGATGTAGCCGGCGTCGAGCAATCCGTTCAGCCAGATCCACAGGCCCTCGTAGTGCCCCCACGGGTCGAGCAGCACGACGGGCTTGTGGTGCATCCCGAGGTAGCCCGTCGTCCAGGCCTCGAAGAGCTCGTCCAGGGTGCCGACGCCGCCCGGCAGCACGATGAACGCGTCGGAGCGGTCCTCCATGATCTGCTTGCGCTCGCGCATGGTCTCGCTGACGATCAGCTCGTCGGCCTCGGTGTCGGCCAGCTCGCTGCGCATCAGCTGCTGCGGGATCACCCCGACGGTCCGGCCGCCGCGCGCCCGCGCCGCGCTGGCCACCGCGCCCATCGCCGAGACGTGGCCGCCGCCCCACACCAAGGTCCAGCCGCGGTCGGCGATGGCCTCGCCGAGTTCGGTGGCCAGCTCCAGCAATTCGGGATGCGTCGGGACGGAGGCGCAGTACACGCACACCGCCCACGCGCTCGGCGAATCGCGTTCCACGGGCATAACCGAAAGGTAGACCACGCCCGGTGCGGCACGCACACCGCGCGCACTAAAATCCGGCGGTGCCGATTCGATGGAATGTCCCCCAGCACGCGGCCGCCCTCGAACAGCTCGACACCACCCTCGGTAACGCGGCCCGCGGCGGGGCGGCGGTGCTCGGACCGGACGGCTGCGGCAAGTCCACTCTGGCGCGATTGGCCGCCGAGCGGTTCGCCGGCCGGCACCCCGCCACCGTCACCCGCTGGGTCACCGGCACGCCGACCGAGCGGCTGGTGCCGTTCGGGGCCTTCGGCCACCTGCTCGACTCCTCGAGTTTCGGGCACGACATCGGCAAGCCGGCCGCGATGTTGCGGGCGGCGCGGGCGGCGCTGGGCCGGCCCGATTCGCCGCGCGAGCTGTTGTTCATCGTCGACGACGCCCACGACCTCGACATCCTGTCGGCCACCCTGGTGTACCAATTGGCGCTGGCGGGCACCGCGCGGATGATCGTCACCGCCCGCGGCCCGGACTCCGGGGCCGCGCCCGAGGCGATCGCGGCGCTGTGGACCGACGGGCTGCTGGAGCGCATCGACATTGAGGCGCCCGGCGGGGCGACCACCCCGGGGGAGGTCGACGCGTTCATCGCCGAGCTGCCCGCGCCGGCGCGCGCAGTGCTGGACTACCTCGCCGTGCAGGAGCCGCTGTCGCTCGCGGATCTGACCGCCCTCGCCGGCGACGGCGCGGTCGGCGAGGCGGTCGAGTGGGGCGCGGCGGAAACCCGGGTGCGCGACGCGCACGCGAGCGACCCGGTGGTGTACACGGCGCACCCGTTGTTCGCCGAACGCGCGCTCGCGGCGCTGGGCGGCGACGGCGCGCGCCGGCGGCGCACCGAGCTGGTCAAGCTGCTGTCCGAGCATCCGCCGGATCACCTCATCGACCGGCTGCGGCTGGCGTCGCTGGCGCTGGACAGCGACGGCCCGCAGCCGACGGCCGAGGTCGCCGCCGCCGCGCAGCAGGCGCTGCGGCTGGGCGACCTCGCCCTGGGCGAGCGGCTGGCCCGGTCGGCGCTGGAGCGGTCCGGCGGCCTGGCGGCGCGGCTGGCGCTGGCGAATGCGCTGGGGTGGCAGGGACGCGGCCGCGAGGCCGACGCGGTGCTGGCCGCCGTCGACGCCTCGGCGTTGACCGAGCCGGCGCTGATGGACTGGGCGCTGCTGCGGGCGGCCAACCAGTTCTGGATGCTCGGCGAGCCGGAGCGGGCCACCGCTTTTCTGCGGACCACCCGCAACCGGGTTTCCGACGCGGGTCTGCGGACCACGCTGGACGCGCTGGGCGCGACGTTCGCGATGAACGCGGGCAATGTCGGGCACGCCGTCAAGGTCGCGGGCGACGTGCTGGCCTCGCCGTCGGCCGGCGACCAGGCGGTGGCGTGGGCGGCCAGCGCCGCCGCGCTGTGCGCGGCGCGGCAGGGCCGTTTCGGCGACGTCGAGCCGCTGGCGCAGCGCGCCCTGGCCGCCGAGCATCCCGGGCTGCTGCGCTTCACGATCGGGCTGGGCCAGACCACCGCGCTGTTGATGGCGGGCCGGCTCGACGCGGCGCGGGAGCTCGCGCAGCAGTTCACCGACTTCGCGGAGCTGCAGCAGCCGGGACGCGCGATCGGCGAGGTGCTGCTGGCGCACGTGTTGATCGCCGACGGCGAATTCGCCCGTGCCGCAGCGCTGCTCGGCCCCGCGGCCGCCACGCTGGAGCGCACCGGTTACTCGTGGGGGCCGTTGTCGCTGATGCTGCTGGCGACCGCGCTGGCCCAACAGGGCGACACCGCCGCCGCGGCAAAGGCGTTGAGCCGGGCCGAATCTCGGCACGGGACCAAGTCGGCGTTGTTCGCCCCGGAGCTCGGCGTGGCCCGGGCGTGGCGGCTGGCCTCGGCGCGCGATTCGCACGAGGCGGTGGCCGCCGCCCGCGACGCCGCCCGGACCGCCGAACGCGGCGGGCAGTCGGGGGCGGCGCTGCGCGCGTGGTACGAGGCCGTCCGGCTCGGCGACATCCGGGCGGCGGATCCGCTGGCCCGGCTGGCCGGCGAGATCGACTGCGTCGTGGGCGGTCTCGCGCTGGCCCATGCCCGGGCGTTGGCGAGCGGCGACGGCGCCGCGCTGTCCGCGGTGTCGCGGCAGCTGGCCGACGTCGGGATGCGCGCCGCCGCCGCCGATGCTGCCGCGCAGGCGCAGCGCTGCGGCTGACGCCTCAGACCGTCAACCGGCCAGGTAGGGCCGCAGCATCGCCGCGGCGGCGGTGATCGCGGCGGCCGGCACCCGTTCGTCGCGCCGGTGTGCCAGGTTCGGGTCGCCCGGCCCGAAGTTCACCGCGGGGATGCCCCGGGCGGCGAACCGGGACACGTCGGTCCACCCGTATTTCGCCCTGACCTGCCCGCCCGCGGCCTCGACCAGGGCCTTGGCGGCTGGTTGCGACAGGCCCGGCAGCGCCCCCGCGGCGGCGTCGGTCTGCTCGATCCGCACGTCGAGCCCGTCGAACACCTCGCGGACGTGTCGCAGCGCCGCGTCCACCGAACGGTCGGGGGCGAAGCGGTAGTTGACGGTCACCGAGGCGGCGTCGGGGATCACGTTGCCGGCCACCCCGCCGTCGACCCGCACCGCCGACAGGCCCTCGCGGTAGGTGCAGCCGTCGATCTCGACGGTGCGCGCGGTGTACGACGCGAGCCGGTCCAGCACTGCGCCCAGCTTGTGAATTGCGTTGTCGCCCAACCAGGGACGCGCCGAATGCGCGCGGGTTCCGGTGGCGCCGATCACGACGCGCAGGGTGCCCTGGCAGCCGGCTTCGATGTAGCCGCCGGTGGGCTCGCCCAGGATGGCCACGTCGGCGGACAGCCAGTCCGGCAGCTCCCGTTCGATGCGCCCCAAACCGTTTGCGGCCGCGTCGATTTCCTCGCAGTCGTAGAACACCAGGGTGAGATCGTGGGCGGGTTCGGCGATGGTGGCGGCCAGGTGCAGAAAGACCGCGTCGCCGGATTTCATGTCCGCGGTGCCGCAGCCGTATAGCTCCCCGTTCTCGCGGCGGCTGGGCAGGTTGTCGGCGACCGGGACGGTGTCCAGATGCCCGGCCAGCAGCACCCGCGACGGCCGGTTCCGGTGGGTGCGCGCCAACACCGCGTTGCCGTTGCGGACGATCTCGAAGCCGGACGTCTGGGCGCGCAGCGCGGCCTCCACCTCGTCGGCGATGCGGGCCTCGTCCCTTGACTCGCTGGGGATGTCGACCAGCGCCGCGGTCAGCTCGATCGGGTCCCCGCGCAAGTCCAGCACGCCACCAGTATGCCGAGCAGACGCAAAAGCGCCCATTCTTGGCCCAAAAAGGGGGCTTTTGTGTCTGCTCGCCAAAGGAAAGTAACCTGTGCGCCGTGACTGGAGCTGCGGGCATCGGACTGGCGACGATCGCGTCCGACGGATCGATCCTCGACACCTGGTTCCCGACACCGGAACTGACCGGACCGGGCACCGGCGGCACGTCGCGCCTGGCGCTCTCCGACGTTCCCCCCGAGCTGGCGGCGCTGGTCGGCCGCGACGACGACCGCGGCACCGAGACCGTCGCGGTGCGCACGGTGATCGGCTCCCTGGACGATGTCGCCGCCGACGCACACGACGCCTACCTGCGGCTGCATCTTCTGTCGCACCGGCTGGTGGCGCCGCACGGGCTGAACGCCGGCGGCTTGTTTCCGGTATTGACCAATGTGGTCTGGACTAATCACGGGCCCTGCGCGATCGACGGATTCGAGACGGTCCGGGCGCGGCTGCGCCGCAAGGGGCCGGTGACCGTGTTCGGCGTCGACAAGTTCCCCCGGATGGTCGATTACGTCTTGCCCACCGGCGTGCGGATCGCCGACGCCGACCGGGTGCGGCTGGGTGCCCACCTGGCGCCGGGCACGACCGTGATGCACGAGGGCTTCGTAAACTACAACGCCGGCACCCTGGGCGCGTCGATGGTCGAGGGCCGCATCTCGGCCGGCGTGGTGGTGGGTGACGGGTCCGACATCGGCGGCGGGGCGTCGATCATGGGCACGCTGTCCGGCGGTGGAACGCAAGTCATTTCGATCGGCAAGCGGTGCCTGCTCGGCGCCAACGCGGGTTTGGGCATCTCGCTGGGCGACGACTGCGTCGTCGAGGCCGGCCTCTATGTCACGGCGGGCACCAAGGTCGTCACGCCGGACGGCAAGTCGGTCAAGGCCCGGGACCTCTCGGGCGCCAATAACCTACTGTTCCGGCGCAATTCGGTCACCGGAGCGGTCGAGGTGGTGGCCCGCGACGGTCAGGGCATCACGCTCAACGAGGACCTGCACCTCAACTGAGCTAACGGTCGCCGCCGGGCAGCTCGACCTCCGCCCGCCCGTGCCCGACGTGCACACCCTGCGTGGTTCGAAGCGCCGTTCCATTTGTCTCCGGAAGCAGAAACGTGCACACCAGGCTAGTCGATGCGAGGGCGGCCAACATCAGACCGATCGCCCAGCTGCCGTAGGTTGCGAGCAGCGTTCCGGCGATCAACGGCGGCAGGGCGCCACCGATGACACCGGCGAGGTTCACCGACAGCGCCGATCCGCTGTAGCGGTTGCGGGTGGAGAACAGCTCGGGGATGAACGCTGCCGTCGGCCCGGCGCCGGTCGCGGCGGCGGCGTACATGCCGACGACGGCCACCGCATACAAAATCGGTTGGCCGGTATCGATCAGCGGGATCGCCACGAACGACCAGGCAAGGCACGCTGCCCACGCCACCAACATCATCCTGCGGCGCCCGACTCGATCGCTCATTGTGGCGGAGAACGCGACGGACCCGATGCTCGCCAGTCCGCCCAGCACACCGACGAACAGGACGACGTTGCGGGAGTACCCCAGGTGGGAGTGGGCATAGGTGGTCAGATAGGTGCCGGCCATGTAGACGAACCCGAAACCGCAGATGACGCCTCCCGCGGCCAGGCCGATCTCCCGGCGATGAAGCTGTAGCACCTCCCTGAGCGGTGCTTTTGGTACCGAGTGTTGGGCCTTTTCCTCGGCGAACAACGGGGTCTCGTCGATCTTGAGCCACACGTACAGGGCGATGACGATCAGCGCCGCGCTGATCAGGAACGGAAGCCGCCACCCCCATTGCATGAACGTGGAGCTGTCTTCGCCGATGGTGTAGTTCACGCCCAGGAAGGTCGAGCTGTTCAGCACCAGCGCGGTGCCGCCGCCGAGCGCGGTGAACATGCCGTACCGGCCACGTTTGGCGGGCGGCGCATATTCGGCGCTCAGCAGCGCGGATCCCGCCCAATGGCCGCCCACGGCAAACCCTTGCAGCAGGCGCAGCGCGACCAGGATCAACGGGGCCGCGGTCCCGATGGCCGCCGTGCTGGGTACCAACCCGACGCCGATGGTGGACACGGCCATGAGCAGCAGCGTGGCGATCAATGTTTTTTTGCGGCCCAGCCGGTCCCCGAAGTTCCCGAACACGGCGGCGCCGACGGGTCGGGACAGAAATGCGGCGCCAAAGGTCCCCATCGAAGCGATCGTGGCCACGGTGCTGCTGAGGTGCGGGAAGAACACGGTGGGAAACACCAGCGCCGCCGCGGTGCCGTAGATCAGGAAGTCGTAGAACTCGATGGCGGAGCCGACGAGGCAGGCGGCCGCGACTCGCCGCATCGGTGTGGGCCCGGGAGTGGCGACAATCGTCGCAGCGTGTCTCTCGCGTCCAGTCACGCCTACGACGGTAGGGGAAGGTTCGTGGTCTCGCCCAACCGGCGAGCGTGCGTGTCCGTACGGCGGCACGCCGCGCCGGGTGTACAACTGCGCACGCTCACCACAGTCGGCAAACCGTCAGCCGTCGGTGAGCAACCGCTTCTTGAGGACCTTGCCCATCGCGTTGCGTGGGAGCGCCTCCACGATGCGCACCTCGCGCGGCCGCTTGTGCACCGACAGCTCCCGGGCGACGTGGTCGATCAGCTCGTCGGCCGTCAATCCGGGCGAGCCGACGACGAAGGCGACGATGCGTTGGCCCAGGTCCTCGTCCGGCAATCCGACGACGGCGGCCTCCTGCACACGGGGGTGCCCGAGCAGCGACGTCTCGATTTCGCCCGCGCCGACGCGGTATCCGCCCGACTTGATCAGGTCGACCGACTCGCGGCCGACGATGCGGTGCATGCCCTCGCCGTCGACGACAGCGACGTCGCCGGTGCGATACCAGCCGCCGGGCTCGAAGGCCTCGGCGGTGGCGTCGGGCCGATTCAGGTAGCCGTCGAACATCGTCGGGCCCCGAACCTGAAGCCGCCCAACGGTTTCCCCGTCGCGGGGCACGGGGCCGCCGTCGTCGTCGACCAGCCTGGTTTCCACCCCGGCGACCGGTAGGCCCACCCAGCCCGCGCGGCGTTCACCGTCCACCCGGGTGGAGATCGTGATCAACGATTCCGAGGTGCCGTACCGTTCGATGGGCCGGTGGCCGGTGAGTTCCGTCAGCCGGTCGAACACGGGCACCGGCAGCGGCGCGCTGCCGGACACCAGCAGCCGCGCCGGCCGCAGCGCCTCGGCCGCCGACTCGTCCGCCACCACCCGCGACCACACCGTGGGGACCCCGAAATACAGCGTCCCCCCGGCCTCGGCGCGGGCCTGGGCGTAGCCCTCCGGCGTCGGTCTTCCGGTGTGCACGAAGCGATTTCCGATCCGCAGCGACCCGAGCAGTCCCAGCACCAGGCCGTGCACGTGAAACAGCGGCAACCCGTGCACCAGGACGTCGTCGGCGGTCCACTGCCAGGTCTGCGCCAGCGCGTCGAGGTCCGCGGCGATCGCCCGCCGGCTCAGCACCACCCCTTTGGGCAGCCCGGTGGTGCCCGAGGTGTAGATCACCATCGCGGTGGACTCGGGCGCCGGCTCCGGGTAGCGGTGCCAGGAGCGGGCGTGCGGCCGAACCGGGATGTGCGGCAAGCCTTCCGGCGCCGAGTCCGCTGGGGGTTGCGGGCCGAGCCAGGCTTGCGCGCCGGAGTCGGTGAGCATGTGCCGGCGTTCGGCCGCGCCGACGTCGGAGGGCACCGGCACGAAGGGCACGCCGGCGATCAGGCATCCGGTGACCGCCAGCACCGTCGACGCGGTCGGCTTGGCCAGCACCGCGACCCGCTGGGCGCCGGCGACGCGCTCGGCCACCGACGTCGCGGCGCCCACCAGGTCGCTGCGGCTCAGCACCGCGCCGTCGATGCGCACCGCGTCGGGAATGTCGGTGGCGGTGACGGCCGAGGGATTCAGGGAAGCCAGCAGCACCTGAGCAGGTTACTGCTCGTCCCAGATCTTCATCAGGGTGGACAGGATCTCCTCGCCGCGGCCCAGCCCCGCCAGATGGCTTTCGCCGGGCAGCACGAACAGCTCGGCGTCGGGCAGCAGGGACACGACGTGCTGGCCGTGGGCGAACGGGACGATGTGGTCGCTGTCGCCGTGCCACCAGCGGACCGGGACCTTGACCTCGTCGAGCCGGAAGCCCCAGTCCCGGGTGAACAGGATGACGTCGTTGAACGGGGCCGCCAGCTGCTTGCGGCTGCCGTTGAGCAGGTCGTCGAGGAACATGGCCTTGAACTCGGGCCGGGTGAGCAGGCGCCGGTCGGCCTCGGGGGAGATCGCGGCATACAGATACAACGCGGGATTGGCGACGGGGCGGATCATCCGGATCATCAGGCTCGCGCCGATGCGCAGCGGGTCGCCGCCCAACCGCAGCAGCGGCGCCGCCCGCTTGCCCAGGTTCATCAGGCCGCTGGTGATCCCCTCGTCGCCGAGGAACGGCGCGACGCCGCCGAGCACGCCGGCGGCCACGACGCGGTCGGACAGAACCGCGGCGGACGCCAGCGCGTACGGGCCGCCGCCGGACAGGCCGATGACCGCCATCTTGTCGATGCCCAGCGTGTCCGCGATCATCCGCAGGTCGTCGCCGAACGCCCGGATGTTCTTGTAGCGATGAGGCGTCGACGAGCCGATGCCCGGCCGGTCGATGCCGATCAGGCGGATGTTGTGCTGCTCGGAGTAGACCCGCGCCTCGATCGGGATCTGCCGGCGGGCGCCGGGAGTCCCGTGCAACCAGAAGACCGCGCGGCCCCAGGGGGCACCGAACTCGGCGAAACCGATTTGCCGGTCCTCACCGACCGCGATGTTGCCTTCGAGCTTGGGACGGGCGATCGCGATGGCCATACCCGGCAGCTTTCCATGTGACCTGTCGTTTGCGGAAGGCGCCTGGGTGCCGCGGCCCGTCACGCGTTCAGCGGCCGCTCGCCGATGACCCGTTCGGCCCGCAGCGCGGCCACCTCGTCGCCGGACAGACCCAGCCCGCGCAGGATCTCGTCGTTGTGCTGGCCCAGCGTCGGCGGCGCGGTGCGGTGGTGGCGGCCCGGCCCGGGGGTGATGCGAAACGGCCAGCCGGGATAGCGGTGCGGTCCCGTGATCGGGTGCTCGAGCTCCTCGTAGTATCCGCGCGCGTCGAGTTGACCGATCTCGTACATCCGGTCGCCGGTGATCACTTCCTCCGCCGGGATTCCTTGTGCCCGAAGGGTTTCCACGACCTCCGCGGCGGTCTGGGTGCGGGTCCAGGCGGCGACCGCCTCGTCGAACGCGTCGTGGTCGACCTGCCCCTCGTCGGGCACCGACAGCGCCACCCACGAATCGCTGGTCGGGTAGACGCCCTGCAGGTAGCCGCGCCGACGGTTGCCCTCGCGCGGTTGGACGACGCCGTTCATCGAGTACTCGATCACCGGCTCGGCGGTCACGCACGCCCCGACCTCGATCTGGGCGACCTCGACCAGTTGGCCCGCGCCGGTGCGGACGCGGTGCTCCAGCGCGGCCAGCAGCGCGACGCCGGCGTGCACGCCGACGACGGGGTCGGCGGGCCCCTGCGGGTTGCACGGCGGCCCGTCGGGGTAGCCGGTGACGGCCGACATCCCCGACGTCTGCTCGATGTTCAGCGCCCAGCCCACGTAGTCCCGCCACGGGCCGTGCAGCCCGAAGCCCGGCATGCGGACCACGATCACGTCGGGCTTCACCGATGCCAGCGAGCCGTAGTCCAGGCCGAACTGCTCGACCACGCGCGGCGAGAAGTTCTCCACGACGACGTCGGCCTGTGCGGCCAGCCGCCGCGCGATGTCCAGGCCGGCCCGCGACGTCAGGTCCAGCGTGAGGTCGCGCTTGTTGAGATTGGTGGCCTGCCAGAGCGCGCTGCGCTCGTACCAGTCGTCGCCCTCGAAGGGAAACGCGCCCGAATAGCGAAACCCGTCGGGCCGCTGAATGGACTCGACCTTGACGATGTCGGCGCCGAACGCGCCGAGGTAGCACGTCAGATACGCCCCCGCCCAGAACGTGGTCAGGTCGAGCACCTTGAGTCCCGCGAACGGTTCGGTCGGCGAGTGTGACGGCGCTGCGACCTCGGGCGCGGAATCTCGCGGTGCCGTTACGCTCGCGCCCAACCGAAAGGGCGCCCCCGGGCGCCGGAAGCCGGCCTGCTCGACGAAGAATCCGCGCTTGGCGTACTGCGGGCAGTCCAGCACGGTGGCGCCGTCGTTGACCGGGGCGGTCGGAATGCGCAGCGCCTGGCCCAGTTCGACGATCTCCGCGACGGTTTGGCCGGCCAGCACCGGCTCGGCCTTGGCGAAGAACTCGGCGCGCTCGGGCCCGCCCATCATGATCGCGATCTGATGCTCGCCGTACTCGGGCAGGCCGAGCATCGCGCACACGTCGAGCCAGTGCTGTCCCGTCAGGCAGTTGATGCCCACCCAGCCGTCGGCGGCGCGGACGACACCCAGCATGGGGGCCGACCGCACGTCGGCCGGCAGGCCGAGCCGTCGCATCCGCTGCGCCATCAGCATCGGGTACGGCAGCGTGGACAGCAGCGCCTCCAACTCGGAGACGTCCACCACCGTGACGCGGCCGGCGGTCCGGCACCGCAGTGCGGTGAGCGCGCCCAGCGCGCCGTAGGCGCCCGCGACGTACTCGGAGATCCTGGCGCCGACCTGGACCGGTGGACGCTGCGGATCCCGGGCGCTGACCCAGCCCGACGCTGCCTGCATGGTCAACGGCGTGGCCCGACGGTCCCGCCAAGGCCCGGACTGGCCGAAGTGAGATATTCGGAGCCACACCAGGTTTGGGTTGAGCCGTTGCAGCTCCTCGATGCCGAGCCCCCGGCCCTCCAGCGTTCCGGGCGGAAGGTTCTCGACGAGCAGGTGTGCGTCGGCGATCAGCTCGCGGACGTCCGCGGGGCCGGCGCCGCGCTTGCCGGCGTTGAGGTACTCGAACAGGCCGCCGCGCTTCGGGTCGACAACTCCACCGGGGAACGGGCCCCACCGGAGCAGCGGGTCCCCGCCGGGCGGCTCGACCCTGGTGACCTCGGCGCCGAGGTCGACGAAAAGCTTTGTGGCGTAAGGACCCGAGATCTCGCTGGCGATTTCGACGACGTGCAGCCCGGCGAGGGGACCCGTCATGCCGGGATCCCGATGGCCTTCACCTCCATGTACTGATGAAGTCCGCTGACCCCGCCGCTCTCCCGGCCGAACCCGCTCAGCTTGAAGCCGCCGAACGGCGCGTCCCCGGGGCCGCAGCCGTTGACCGCCACCTGGCCGGTGCGGATGCGGCGGGCGACGTCGACGGCGCGGTCCACGTCGGTGCCCCACACGGCGCCGGACAGCCCGTAGCGGGAATTGTTGGCGATCGCCACCGCCTCGTCGTCGTCGCGATAGCGGAACACCGTGAGCACCGGCCCGAAGACTTCCTCCTGCGCGATGGCCGAATCCGGGTCGACGTCGGTGAGGATCGTCGGTTCGAAGTAGAAGCCGACGTCCAGGCCCGCCGGGCGGCCGCCGCCGGTCACCAGCTTCGCCCCGTCGTGCACCGCGCCGTCGACGTGCGCCTGCACCCGCTGCCGCTGCGCCGCGCTGATCAGCGGACCCATCTGCGTCGCAGGGTCTTTCGGGTCGCCGACCTTGATGTCGCGGGCCAGCGCGACCAGCCGATCGACGACGTCGTCGTGCAAAGCGTCGGGCAGCAGGAGCCGGCTGTGCAGGATGCAGGCCTGCCCCGCGTGCAGCGAGCAGCAGTCGAACAGCATCTGCTGCAGCATTTCGTCGGTCACCCGCGCGTCGTCGAGAACGATGCTCGCCGACTTCCCGCCGCATTCCAGCAGGAGCCGCTTCATGGCGTCGCCCGCGGCCCGCATCACCTCGCAGCCGACGGCCGAGCTGCCGGTGAAGCTGATCATGTCGATGCGCGGATCGGTGGTCAGCAGCTTGGCGGCCTCGAGGCCGGACGGCGTGACGACGTTGACCACCCCGGGTGGGATGTCGGTGTGCTCGTCGATGATGCGGGCCAGCGCGAGCCCGGCCAGCGGGGTCAGCGGCGACGGCTTGAGCACCACGGTGTTGCCCGCCGCCAGCGCGTTGTTCACCTTCATGACGTTGAGGCAATGCGGGAAGTTCCACGGCGTCAGGATCGACACCACGCCGAGGGCCTCCCGGCGAAGCAC
Organism: Mycobacterium sp. 663a-19; assembly: GCF_035616495.1. NCBI lineage: Bacteria > Bacillati > Actinomycetota > Actinomycetes > Mycobacteriales > Mycobacteriaceae > Mycobacterium > Mycobacterium sp. 663a-19. The sequence continues at coordinate 340,674 of NZ_JAPJAV010000003.1, forward strand.
CGTCGTTCCGGCGCCGATGCCGGTCACGGGCTCGTCGACCAGCTTGGTGGCGAGCTGGGCCGCGTGCATGGACATGTACCCGGCACCGTCGATCTGCATCATGCGTTCGTTGGCGACGCAGCCCCACTCGACCTGCGAGAGGGCGAAGAACTCGTCGGCGTGCTTGACCAGGGCGTCGCCGAGCTGATTGAGGCAGCCGGCCCGGTCCTCCGGGGTCGCGAACGCCCACGGTCCCTCGTCGAACGCCCGGCGCGCGGCGGCGATCGCCTCGCCGACCTGCGCGACGCTCGCGTCCGGCGCGGTGGCGATGACCCGTTCGGTGGCCGGGTCGATGTCGTCGTAGCGGCCGTCGGCCGGCTCGACCCATCTGCCGTCGATGTAGAGCTGATAGGTGTCGACAAGGGATCCCGGAGGTGGTTTCTCGGCCATCTGTTTCCTCACCCGAACGTCGGTCATCTAGTCGATCAGTGTTCACCGCGTGCGCTCCGGCGTCAATCGTCAATTGAGCGAATCCCACTTTGTTTCATTGCGTTGTCGGCGTATTGACACGGACGGCCGTGGCGGAGTAGACACAACGTCGCAAGACACATTGCTGCGATGTGTCGGATCGCCCCGGTTGAGGGAGGCTCGCCGTGCAGACCACCTTTCCCCTGCACTCCCCCGACTTCTACGCGGGCGATCCCTACCCCGCCTACCGGGAGCTGCGCGCGACCTCGCCGGTGTGCTGGAACGACGTCACAAACTTCTGGGCGCTGCTGAAGTACGAGGACATCCGCTTCGTGTCGAGCAACCCGGCGCTGTTCTCCTCGACCAAGGGCGTCACCATTCCCGATCCGCACGTGCCCAGCCCGGTCCAGCCGGGCAGCCTCATCTTCACCGACCCGCCGCGGCACCGGCAGATGCGCAAGCTGATCAACTCGGGGTTCACCCGGCGGCGGGTGGCCGTGCTGGAGCCGAAGATCCGCGAGATCGTGCGCGGGATCCTCGATGGCGTGCAACCCAATTCGGTTCACGAATTCGCCGAGGAGATCGCCGCCCCGCTGCCCACCCGGATGATCGCCGAGCTGATCGGCGCCCCGCCCGATGACTGGGAGCAGTTCCGGGCGTGGTCGGACGCCGCCACCGGAACCGCCGACCCGGAGATCGAACTCGACCCGTTGGTGGCCATGGGGCAGCTCTTCGAGTATTTCCAGAAGCTGATCGCGGCCCGGCGCGCCCAGCCGCGCGACGACCTGCTGTCGGTGCTGGCCGGCGCCGAGATCGACGGGCAGCGGCTCACCGACGAGGACCTGCTGAACTTCGCGTTCCTGCTGCTGGTCGCGGGCAACGAAACCACCCGCAACCTGATCGCGCTGGGCACGCTGGCGCTGATCGCGCATCCCGCCCAATGCCGTTTGCTGATCGAGGATTCCACGCTGATCCCCGGCGCCGTCGAGGAGATGCTGCGGTGGAACAGCCCCGTGGTCCACATGGCGCGCACCGCGACGGCCGACGTCGAGATTCGCGGTCAGCGGATCGCCGAGGGCGACGTGGTGGTGATGCTGTACGGATCCGCCAACCGGGACGAGGAGATTTTCGGCCCGGACTCCGAGGAGTTCAAGGTGACCCGGCACCCGAACCCGCACATCGCGTTCGGGTGCGGCGAACATTCCTGTGTCGGTGCGCAATTGGCGCGCCTGGAGGCATCCGTCATGTTCGACGAGCTGCTGCGCCGCTTCCCCCGTATCGAGCTGGTGGGTGAGGTGGACCGGATGCGGGCCACCATGGTGCCCGGGGTGAAGCGCATGCCGGTACGGCTGGGAACCTGACGGATGGACCTGGAGTACACGCCGGAACAGGAGCGGCTGCGCACCGAGATTCGCGCCAGCCTCGAACGGGTGATGACACCGGAACGCATCGCCGCAATGGACGGACGCATCGAGGGCGGCCCCGAGGTCCGCGACTGCGTCCGCGCCCTGGCCGCCGAGGGCCTGCTCGGCGTGGGCTGGCCCAAAGAGTATGGCGGACGGGGGTTCTCGGCGATCGAGCAGTTCATCTTCTCCGAGGAGGCGCGCCGGGTCAACGCGCCCATCCCGCTGGTGACGCTCAACACGGTCGGGCCGACGCTCATGCAGTGCGGCACCGAGGAACAGAAGCAGAAGTTCTTGCCGGCGATCCTCGACGGCAGCGTCGAGTTCGCGATCGGCTATTCCGAGCCGGGCGCGGGAAGCGATTTGGCATCGCTGCGCACCATCGCGGTGCGCGAGGGTGACGAGTGGGTGATCAACGGCCAGAAGATGTTCACCAGCGGGGCCGCGTACGCCGACTACGTCTGGCTCGCCGCGCGCACCGATCCGAACGCCAAGAAGCACAAGGGCATCTCCATCTTCATCGTTCCGACGTCGTCGGCGGGATTCTCCTGGCGGCCGCTGCACACCATGCCGGGCATCTCGACCTTCTACACCTTCTACGACGACGTGCGCGTCCCGGCGAGCGCGCTGGTCGGCGAGGAGAACCGGGGCTGGCAGCTGATCACCACGCAGCTGAACTTTGAGCGCGCGGCCCTGGGCAACCTCGGCGCGCTCGAGCCGCTGTTCGAGCAGACGCTGGACTGGGCCCGCACGACCGAACTCGACGGGGGCCGCGTCATCGACCAGGGCTGGGTGCAGCTCGCGCTCGCCCGGGTCGAGGCGCAGGTCGCCGCATACAAATTGGTCAACCTGAGGGTCAACGCGGCCATGGCCAAGGGCGTGCTCAACATGGGGGAAGCCTCGGCCGCGAAGGTGTTCGGCACCGAGCTGACCCAGCTGGTCGCCCGCCAACTGCTGGAGGTGCTCGACCACAACGGGTCCCGCCGCGGCGCCGACGCCCCGCTGTGCGGGGCCCTGGAATCCGCGTACCGGTTCGCGGTGATCAACACGTTCGGCGGCGGCGCCAACGAAATCCAGCGTGACATCATCGCCATGGCAGGCTTGGGCATGCCGCGAGCCCCGCGTGATCTCCGAGCCCCGGATAAAGGAGGAGTAGCCAAGTGACCGACCAAGAGCTCCGCGACAAGCTGCGCGCGCTCGTCGGCCAGCCCACCGGCGGCACCGGAAAGCCCTCGGTGGCACCGGATCCGGTGAACCAGCCGATGATCCGGCATTGGGCGTACGCGCTGGCCGACATGAACCCGGTGTACCTCGACCCGGAGTTCGCCGCGGCGTCGCGGTTCGGCGGCATCGTGTCACCGCCGGTGATGCTGCAGACCTGGACGATGCCGTCGCCGAAACTGGAGGGCATCGGCGAGCGCGGCGGCGCTCCGATGGAGATCACGAACAATCCCACGGCGTTCCTCGACGAGGCCGGCTATACCAGCACCGTGGCGACCAACTCGGAGTTCGAGATCGAGCGCTATCCCCGGCTCGGCGACGTAATCAGCGCGACGGCGGTCTACGAGTCGGTCTCCGACGAGAAGAAGACCGCGCTGGGCACCGGCTTCTTCCTCACCTGGTTGACGACCTACACCGACCAAAACGGTGAAGTGCTGGGGCGCCAGCGATTTCGGGTGCTGCGATTCAGGCCGGAACGCTGATGGCGAGCCGACTGGCACCGGCGATCAGCCCGGACACCGAGTTCTTCTGGAACGGGCTGCGCGAGCACAAGCTGCTGATCCAGCGGTGCGGCGGCTGCGGAACGCTGCGCCACCCGCCCCGGCCCATGTGCCCCAACTGTCGCTCCCTGGACTGGGCGGCCATCGAGTCGTCCGGCCGCGGCACCGTCTACAGCTACGTGATGCCGCACGAACCCCGGTTTCCCTTCTTCGAATATCCCTACATCGTCGCGCTGGTGGAGCTCGACGAGGGGGTTCGGCTGGTCTCGAACCTGTGCGGCATCGACCCGGCGGACGTCACCGTCGGGATGCCGGTCGAGGTCTTTTACCAGGCCTTCGAGGCGTCTGGCTCCGAAGACGTTGTGCTGCACCAGTTCCGGCCCCGCACCTAGGAATTCCCGTGGACTTCACCTTCACCGAAGAGCAAGAGACCATCAGCAAGCTGGCGCGCGAACTGTTCGAACGACGCGCCACCCCCGAGCGGCTCACGGAACTCGAGGCCGGCGAGGTCCGCTACGACGCCGCGCTGTGGAAGGAGCTCGCGGACGTCGACCTGCTGGGCACCGGGTTGCCGGAATCGGTTGGCGGTAACGGCAGCGGCTTCGCGGAACTCGGGGTGCTGCTGGCCGAGGTGGGGTGGGCCGTCGCTCCCGTGCCGGCCTACCCGACCCTGGTGCTCGGCGCCGAAACGATCGCCCGGCACGGAAGTCCGGAGCAACAGCAGCGGTTCTTGCCCGGCGTCGTCGCGGGAACCCGCATCCTGAGCGCCGGCCTGGCCGAACCCGGGCGCTCCGACCCGGCGGCGCCGTCGACCACCGCGCGTCGCGACGGCCCGAACTGGCGGCTGGACGGGGTCAAGGAGCTGGTGCCCGCCGCCCAACTCGCCGACAACGTCGTGATCCCCGCCGCCACCGGCGACGGCGGCGTCGGCCTGTTCCTGCTGCCGACCGACGCCCCTGGCGTCGAGGTTCGGCCGGTGCCGACCACCAACCACGAGCCGCACGCGGACGTACTCCTCGACGGCGCAATGGTTTCCGGCCAGGACCGGCTCGCCGGCGGCACGATCGAATCGCTCCACACCCGCGCCCTGGTCGGGCTGTGCGCCATCCAGCTCGGCGTCTCGGACCGCACGCTGCGGATGGCCGCCGAATACACCAGCGGGCGTGAGCAATTCGGCCGCCCGATCGGCAGCTTTCAGGCCGTGCAGCAGCGGATGGCCGACGCCTTCATCGACGTGGAAGCGATCCGGTGGACAACCTGGCATGCGGCCTGGCTGATCGCGCAGGGCCGGCCCCTGGAAGAGGCGCGACGGGCGGCCCGGATCGCGAAGTTCTGGGCCGCCGAGGCCGGCGCGCGCGTCGCCGCCACCACCCAACACGTGCACGGCGGGATCGGGATCGACACCACCTATCCCCTGCACCGCTACTTCCTGTGGGCCAAGCACAACGAGCTCACGCTCGGCCCCGCCACCGCGCAGCTGGCCGCGATTGGCGGCACCTACCCGACAGAAGGAAACCGATGACGACCGCCAAAGCCCGCACTGAGAACTTGAAGACCCTGAAGTGGGCCGACATCAACGTCGGCGACGAGGTGACCCCGCTCGAGATCCCCATCACCACAACGATGATCGTCGCCGGCGCGATCGCCTCGCGCGACTTCATGCCCGTGCACCACGACCGCGACTACGCGAACAAGCAGGGCTCGCTCAACCTGTTCATGAACATCCTGACCAGCAACGGGTATTGCGTGCGCTTCCTCACCGACTGGGCCGGGCCCGAGGCGATGGTCAAGAACCTGTCGATCCGCCTCGGGGTGCCCTGCTTCCCCGACGATCCGCTGCGGTTCACCGGCACGGTGACCGCCAAGACCGAGGGGCCGGACGGCGAGAACTTCGTCGAGGTGACGTTCAAGGCGTCCAACAGCCTCGGCGATCACGTCTCCGGCACCGCGGTCCTGAGCCTGCTCGACGGGGTGGGCGCATGAGCAGTTCGCTGGGCGACGCGGCGGCCATCGTCGGGATCGGCCAGACCGAGTTCTCCAAGGAATCCGGGCGCAGCGAGCTGCAATTGGCCTGCGAGGCGGTCAGCGCCGCGCTCGACGACGCCGGCCTGACGCCCGCCGACGTCGACGGCATGGTGACCTTCACCATGGACGCCAGCGACGAGATCGACATCGCACGCAACGTGGGGATCGGGGACCTGAGCTTCTTCTCCCGCGTCCACCATGGTGGCGGCGCCGCGGCCGGCACCGTGGTGCATGCGGCGATGGCCGTCGCCACCGGCGTCGCCGACGTGGTGGTGTGCTGGCGCGCGTTCAACGAGCGGTCCGGCTTCCGGTTCGGCGGCAGCGGACGCACCAGCGCCGAAACCCCGTTGTTCATGGCGCATTACGCGCCGTTCGGATTGCTCACTCCCGCGGCGTGGGTCGCGCTGCACGCCCAGCGGTACATGTCGACCTACGGGGTCACCAACGAGGACTTCGGCCGCATCGCCGTCGTCGACCGCGCGCACGCGGCCAAGAACCCCGACGCGTGGTTCTACCGGCGCCCGATCACCCTGGAGGACCACCAGAACTCGCGCTGGATCGTCGAACCCGTGCTGCGGCTGCTGGATTGCTGCCAGGAAAGCGACGGCGGCGTCGCGCTCGTGGTCACCAGCGCCGAACGCGCCCGCGACCTACGCCAGCCGCCGGCGATCATCACCGCGGCCGCGCAGGGCGCCGCCGCCAACGGCGAGATGATGACCAGCTACTACCGCGACGACATCACCGGCCTGCCCGAGATGGGGGTGGTGGCCCGGCAGCTGTGGCGCGACTCGGGCCTCAAACCCCAAGACATCCAAACCGCCTTCATCTACGACCATTTCACGCCGTTCGTGTTCACCCAGCTCGAGGAGCTCGGCTTCTGCGGGCGCGGCGAGGCCAAGGACTTCGCCAGCGTCGAGCGGCTTACGCTCGGCGGTGAATTCCCGATCAACACCAACGGCGGGCTGCTCGGCGAGGCGTACATCCACGGCATGAACGGCATCACCGAGGGCGTCCGGCAGGTGCGCGGCACCTCCTGCAACCAAGTCGACAACGTCGAGCACGTCCTGGTCACGTCGGGCACTGGCGTGCCCACCAGCGGCCTGATTCTCGCACCCGCCGACTGAGGAGGAGCGTCATGCCCAAGCTCGCACTGTTGACCGCGCACGGCGGGCCGATCGAGCTCGCCGAGTTCCCGCTGACCACCCCGGCGCCGGGGACCGCCGCGCTGAAGCTGCGCATGGCCGGGATCTGCGGATCCGACCTGCACATCTTCCGCGGCGAGCTGCCGCTGCCGTGCCCGCTCGCCATGGGTCACGAGATGGTCTGCGAGATAGCCGAACTCGGCGAAGGCCTGAGCACCGACGCGGCCGGCCAGCCGCTGGCGGTGGGTGACCGCGTCGTCACGCCGTACTTCTGGTTCTGCGGGCAGTGCCACGCGTGCGTGCGTGGCAGGTCGTACGCGTGCCAGAACCTGATGGGCGGCGAGTACCGCACGCACGACCAGGCGCCACACTTCGTCGCCGCCTACGGCGAGTACTACTACACGACCCGTCGGCAGCCGCTGTACAAGGTGCCCGACGATCTGCCCGACGAGGCCGTCGCCCCGCTCAATTGTGCGCTGGCCCAGGTATTGTTCGCGCTGCGCGACGTGCGGCTGGGCGACACCGTCGTCATCCAGGGCGCGGGTGGGCTGGGCATCAACGCCGCGGCCGTGGCGCGCACCGCCGGGGCCGCCGAGGTCATCGTCATCGACAAGATCGCCGAACGACTCGATGTGGCAGCTGATTTCGGCGCCACCAGGTGCATCGACGCCAGCGGCCTGTCGACCTGGGAGGTCACCGAGCAGGTGCACAAGCACACCGACGGGATCGGGGCCGACTGGGTGCTCGAGGTCGTCGGCGTGCCCGGCGTGATTCCCGACGGTGTCGGCCTGCTCAACAACGGCGGCACCCTGCTCGAACTCGGCAACGTCGGGATGGGCCGGACCTTCGAGATGGATCCCAGCGTTCTCGTCTACGGCAACAAGTCGATCCGCGGCGTGGCTTTCTACGAGCCGGTCACGCTGGCGATCGGCCTGTCCTTCCTGCAGCACACCAACTTTCCGTTCGACCGGCTGATGCCCAAGCCGTTCCGGCTGGAAGACGTGAACGATGCTTTCGCCTCGGCCGACGCCGGGCTGGTGCCCAGGGGTGCTCTGGTGCCGTGACTCACGCGTTGACCACCGACACCCGCGAGCTCATCGTGGAGTCCGCGTACGCCTGTTTCCGCAAGCATGGAATGCAGAAGGCGACGATCGTGGACATCGCCAGGACGGCCGGCGTCTCGCGCAGCACGATCTACGAGTACTTTTCCGACAAGGCCGCCATCGTCGAGGCGTGCGCGGAACACGCCTCCGAGCGCTTCTATCGGGAGATGTCCAAGGCGATGGAACGGGGCGGCACGCTGGAGGAAAAGCTCAGCTGCGCAGCGGTATTCGTGACCCAGGCGCGCCGGGCCATCGCCTCCGAGAAGTACTTCGACGAGGAGGCCATCAGCCTGCTGCTGACCAAGGACGCCGCCGTGCTGCTGCGCGAGTGCGTCGACTTCTTCGCGCCCTACCTGTCCGCCGCGCGTCTCACCGGCGAGGTCCGCAAGGACCTCGACGTCGAGGCCGCCGGCGAATGGTTCGCGCGGATACTGTTCTCGCTGTTCAGCACGCCGTCGTCGACGCTGGACATGGACGACCCGGAGGTGGCGGCCGAGTTCGTGCGGGCACACGTCGTGCGCGGATTCGCCAGCGAGCGCCCGCGGCCGCGGCGCGCTCAGTGACCGAGTTGGGACGGCGTCGAGTGTGAATCCTGGGCGTTGAGCGTGAATCCTGGGCTTTCGGTGTGAACCGTTGGCGGGCCTGATCGGCGTGTCGCCTACCGGTGTTCACACTCAATGCCGAGGATTCACACTCAACGTCGCGCCAGGGCCCGCAGGAAGAACGCCAAATTCGCCGGCCGCTCGGCCAGGCGCCGCATGAAGTATCCGTACCACTGCGAGCCGAACGGCACGTACACCCGGACCTGGTTGCCCGCGGCGGCCAGCCGTCGCTGCTCACCGTCGCGGATGCCGTACAGCATCTGGTATTCGAAATCGGCGGCACCGCGGCCGGTTTCGCGGGCCAGAGCGGGAACCGCGCCGATGATCGTCGGGTCATGCGAGGCCACCATCGGATAGCCCGATCCCGCCATCAGCACCAGCAGGCAGCTCAGGTAGGACTCGGCGATCGCGGCGCCACCGCGATAGGCCACCGACGCCGGTTCGTCGTAGGCGCCCTTGCACAACCGGACCCGCGCCCCGGCGTCGGCCAGATCCTTGCAATCGCCGAGCGTGCGACGCAGATAGGCCTGCACAACCGTGCCCAGCCAATCGAAGTCGACGCGCAGGTCACCCGAGATCGACAGCGTGGAGTCGGTGGTGGTGTGGTCTTCGGCGTCGACGGTGACCCAGACGCCCACCCGCTCGGCGCGCTCGCAGATGGTGCGGGCGTTCTCCAGCGCGATCTTGTCCCCGTCGCGATCCAGCGCCTGCCCGAGCGCAGAAAGCTTCACCGACACCTCCAGCGGCCGGACGCTCGACACATCGGCCCGCCGCCCCAGCGCGTCGAGCAACCCCAGGTACGCCCGCACCGTCGCCGCGGCGTCGTCGGCGTCGGTGACGTTTTCGCCCAGGTAGTCGATGCTGACGTAGCGACCGGAATCCCGCAGCGCCGCAACGATGTCCAGCACGCCCTCGAGCGTTTCCCCGGGCACGAAGCGGCGCACCACCTTGCGGGTGACCGGGGACCGTTCGACGGTGCGACGCAGCCGGTCGGCCCGGCTGGCCGCCAGCATCGCCGGCCGCAGGGTATGGGCGAACACGCCGGCCATCAATCGGCTTCCATGTGCGGGTAGCTGTGGTCGGTGGCGGGGACGAACGTCTCCTTGATGGTGCGGGCCGACGTCCAGCGCAACATGTTCAGCATCGAGCCTGCCTTGTCGTTGGTGCCCGAGCCGCGCGATCCCCCGAACGGCTGACGCCCCACCACCGCGCCGGTGGGCTTGTCGTTGACGTAGAAGTTCCCGGCGGCGAACCGCAGCCGGTTCTGCGCGGTCAACACGGCGTCACGGTCGTCGGCGATGATGGCGCCGGTCAGCGCGTAGCGGGACCCGGTGTCGATGACGCCGAGGATTCGCTCGTACTGCTCGTCGGGGTAGACGTGCAGCGACAGCAGCGGGCCGAAGTACTCGGTCGAAAACGATTCGTCGGTCGGGTCGTCGGACAGCAGCACGGTCGGGCGGACGAAATAGCCCACGCTGTCGTCGTATTCGCCCCCGACCGCGATGGTGACACCGGGCGCGCCCTTGGCCCGCTCGATGGCGTCGACGTTCTTGATGAACGCGCGGCGGTCGATCAGCGCGCCGCCGTAGTTGGTCAGGTCGGCGACGTCGCCGTAGCGCAGCGCGGCCGTCGCACCCAGGAAGTCGTCACCCATCCGCTGCCATACCGAATGCGGGATGAAGGCCCGCGACGCCGCCGAGCATTTCTGGCCCTGGTAGTCGAACGCCCCGCGAATCAGCGCCGTGCACAACACGTCCGGGCGCGCCGAGGCGTGCGCGACCACGAAGTCCTTGCCACCGGTCTCGCCGACCAGCCGCGGATAGCTGTGGTAGTGACCGATATTGGTGCCCACCTGGTACCACAGCCGCTGGAATGTCGCCGTCGATCCGGTGAAGTGGATACCGGACAGCCGCCGATCGGCCAGTGCCACATCGGAAACCGCGAAGCCGTCGCCGGTGAGCAGGTTGATCACCCCGGGCGGCAACCCTGCGGCCTCGAGCAGCTGCATGAGCAGATACGCCGACAGGGTCTGGGTGATCGACGGCTTCCACACCACGGTGTTGCCCATCAGCGCCGGCGCGGTCGGTAGGTTGCCCGCGATCGAGGTGAAGTTGAACGGCGTTATCGCATAGACGAATCCGTCCAGCGGGCGGTAGTCGCTGCGGTTCCACTCCCCGGGCCCGCTGACCGGCTGCTGGGCCAGGATCTGGCGGGCGAACGCCACGTTGAAGCGCCAGAAGTCGATCAGCTCGCAGGGCGCGTCGATCTCGGCCTGGTAAACCGACTTGGACTGGCCGAGCATCGTCGCGGCGGCGATCCTCTCCCGCCACGGCCCCGCCAGCAGGTCGGCCGCCCGCAGGAACACCGCGGCGCGCTCGTCGAACGGCATCGCCGCCCAATCGGGTTTCGCCGCCAGCGCGGCCTCGATGGCCGCGGTCGCGTCGGCGTGCACCGCGTTGGTCAGGGTGCCCAGCCGCGCGGCGTGCCGATGCGGCTGGACGACGTCGATGCGCTCGCCGTCGCCCATGCGGTGTTTGCCGCCGATGACGTGCGGGAGGTCGATCGGGTGGTCGGCCAGCGCGGTCAGTTCGGCCCGCAGCCGAGTGCGTTCGGGGGATTTGGGGGCGTAGTCGTGGACCGGCTCATTGGCCGGCAGTGGCACCTGGGTGATCGCGTCCATGTTGCCAGGATCCTCGCCACACCACGCGTTCTTATTAGCTGATCGGACAAGATAGAGCGGGCAGCGTAGTAGTATCGAACAACATGCAACTCTCTGGTGTCGGGCTGGGTCGGCTGCTGCTGGCGCTGGACGCGACGCTGGTCAGCCTGGTGGACGCGCCGCGGGGCCTGGACCTTCCGGTGGGCTCGGCGGCGCTCATCGATTCCGACGACGTGCGGCTGGGCCTGGCGGCCGCCGCGGGCTCGGCCGACGTCTTCTTCCTGCTGGGCGTCACCGACGACGAGGCGCTGCGGTGGATGGACAAGCAGGCGCGCGAGCGGGTGCCGGTGGCGATCTTCGTCAAGGGGCCGTCGGACGCCCTGGTGGCCGCGGCGGTCGCGGCCGGGTCGGCGGTGGTGGCCGTGGAGCCGCGGGCCCGCTGGGAACGGCTCTACCAGTTGGTCAACCACGTCCTGGAACACCACGGGGACCGCGGCGACCCGGTGGACGACTCGGGCACCGACCTGTTCGGCCTGGCGCAGTCGCTGGCCGACCGCATCCACGGCATGGTCAGCATCGAAGATGCCCAGTCGCACGTGCTCGCCTACTCGGCCTCCAACGACGAGGCCGACGAGCTGCGCCGCCTGTCCATCCTGGGCCGGGCCGGCCCACCCGAGCATCTGAAGTGGATCGGGCAATGGGGCATCTTCGATGCGCTGCGGGCCGGCGGCGAGGTGGTGCGCGTCGCCGAGCGACCGGAGTTGGGCCTGCGCCCGCGGCTGGCCATCGGGATCCATCAACCCGACGCCCGGCGGCCGCCCGCGTTCGCCGGCACGATCTGGGTGCAGCGGGGCTCGGCGCCCCTGGCCGACGACGCCGAGGAGATGCTGCGGGGCGCGGCGGTGCTGGCCGCACGGATCATGTCGCGGCTGGCCGCCCGGCCGTCCACGCACGCGCGGCGCGTGCAGCAGCTCCTGGGCCTGACCGATGACGAACCGGCCGACGTGGCCGCCGTCGCCGCCGAACTCGGCCTCGCGACGCACGGCAACGCCGCGCTGATCGGCTGGGACACCACCGACACCACAGACATCCCGGACACCGGCGCCCGTCCCGCCCGCCTGGCCGACGTCTTGGCGTTGAGCGCCAGCGCTTTTCGGCGCGACGCTCAGGTCGCATCGCACGGCTCGCGGATCTATACGCTGCTGCCGCAGACCCAGCCGCGGTCGGTCACCTCGTGGGTTCGCGGCACGATCGGCGCGCTGCGCACCGAGCTCGGCGTCGAGCTGCGGGCCGCGATCGCCGCGCCGGTTGCGAGCCTGGCGGAGGCCGCCGCGGCGCGCGTCGAGGTGGACAGGGTGCTCGACAGCGCTGAGCGACACCCGATTTCGGTCGGGCAGGTGACCTCGCTCGCCGAGGCGCGCACGACGGTCTTGCTCGACGAGATCGTCACCCTGGTCGGAGCCGACGAGCGGCTGGTCGATCCGCGAGTACGCGAGCTGCGTGAGCGGGATCCGGTGCTGGCCGAGACGCTGCTGGTCTACCTGGACAGCTTCGGCGACATCGGCGCCGCCGCGCAGCGGCTGCGAGTGCATCCGAACACCGTCCGCTATCGGGTGCGGCGCATCGAGAAGCTGTTGTCGACCTCGCTGGCCGACGCCGAGGCGCGGCTGGTGTTCTCGCTGGGGCTGCGGGCGCTGGAACGCTCGGCGTGACCCGTTGGGCAATGATTATGTTCAGCGTGAACGGAATTCGCGGTGTTCCGTCGATTTTCCGTGAGGTTATTCTTTCTCGATGGCAGTTGGCACCAACGGGGCGCGGCGCGTCGACGAACTGCGCCTGCTGGAAGCCGAGGCGGTGCACATCATCCGCGAGGTCGTCGCCGAGCTGGAGCGGCCGGTCCTGCTGTTTTCCGCCGGGAAGGACTCGATCGTGCTACTGCGCCTGGCGGAAAAGGCCTTTCGGCCGCTGCCGCTGCCGTTTCCGGTGATGCACGTCGACACCGGCCACAACTTCGACGAGGTGATCGAATTCCGGGACCGCAGGGTCACCGGCCACGGGCACAAGCTGATCGTCGCCTCCGTGCAGGAATCCATCGAAAGCGGCCGCGTGCCCGACCCGGGACCCGGGGCGTCGCGCAACCGGGCGCAGACCCGCACGCTGCTCGACGCGTTGGACGCCGGCGGCTTCGACGCGGCCTTCGGCGGCGCGCGCCGCGACGAGGAACGCGCCCGCGCCAAGGAACGAATCCTGAGCTTCCGCGACGAGTTCGGCCAGTGGGATCCCCGCGCTCAGCGACCCGAGCCCTGGTCGCTGTACAACGGCCGGATCAAAAAGGGCGAGCAGGTGCGGGTGTTCCCGCTGAGCAACTGGACCGAGCTCGACGTCTGGCGCTACATCCAGCTGGAGGGTCTCGAGCTGCCGTCGATCTACTTCGCCCACGAACGCGAGGTGTTCGAGCGCGACGGGATCCTGCTGGCGGTGTCGCAGTACGCCGGGCCGCGGCCCGGGGAAACCTCCGCCGTGGAGTGGGTGCGCTACCGCACCGTCGGCGACCTGACGATCACGGGGGCGGTGCGCTCGCACGCCACCGACATCGGCCGGGTCATCGTCGAGATCTCGGCGGCGACGGTCTCCGAGCGCGGCGAGACCCGCGCCGACGACCGCACCTCGGCGGCCGCGATGGAAGACCGCAAGCGGGAGGGCTACTTCTGATGTCCGCCGTAACGCGCCAGCTGCTGCGCATCGCCACCGCGGGATCGGTGGACGACGGCAAGAGCACCCTGATCGGGCGGCTGCTGCACGACACCGACAGCCTGCCGCTGGACCACCTGGAAGCCGTCACCGACGACGAGGGCATCGCCGACCTCGCGGCGCTGTCCGACGGCCTGCGCGCCGAACGCGAACAGGGCATCACGATCGACGTCGCATACCGCTTCTTCGCCACCGACACCCGCAGCTACATCCTGGCCGACACCCCGGGCCACGAGCGCTACACCCGCAACATGTTCACCGGCGCCTCCAACGCGCACGTGGCCATCCTCCTCGTCGACGCGCGCGCCGGGGTGCTGCGCCAGACCCGCAGGCACGCCCGCATCGCAAAGCTGTTGGGCATCAAGCACTTTGTCGCCACGGTCAACAAGATCGACCTCGTCGACTTCGACCGGGACAGGTTCACCGCGGTGGCGGACGAGCTGCAACAGCTCGCGGCGCGCCTCGGCGGGGTGGACATCACCGTCATCCCGATCGCCGCCAAGCACGGGGACAACGTCGTGCACCGCTCCGAGCGCACGCCGTGGTACACCGGTCCCACGCTGCTGGAATACCTGGAGGCCGTCGAACTGGCCGCGCCGCAGGCCGAGCCCTCGCGCCTGCGGCTCCCCGTGCAGTGGGTGTCGCGTCCGACCGCCCAGGCGCGCCGCCGCTACACCGGGCGCCTCGCGGCGGGAACACTCGCCGTCGGCGACCCGGTGGTGACGCTGCCCGCCGGCACCCGTTCGACGGTCACCGCGCTGGACACCCTCGATGACGAGCGCACGACAGCGGTTGCGCCGCTGTCGGTTTCGATCGAGCTGGCCGACGACATCGACGTGGGCCGCGGTGACGTGTTCGTCAGCGGCGCCGACGACGCGGTCCCGCCGGTGCTGGCCCGCGAGCTCGACGCGACCGTGTGCTGGTTCGCGGACTCGCCGGTGCGGGCGGGCGATCGGCTGGCGCTCAAGCAAACCACCAAGACCGTGCGGACCACCGTGCAGGAACTGCACACGAGGCTGGACCCGGAGACGCTCGACGAGCTCGACGGGCCGGTCGAGCTGGCGCTCAACGACATCGGCACCGTGACCCTGCGAACCAGCTCCGTCGTCATCGCCGACAGCTACGCCGACAATCGCGACTGCGGCGCGTTCATCCTGATCGACGAGGCCACCAACGACACCGTCGGCGCCGGCACGATCGTCGAGGCGCGCGAGGTCAGGCCGGGCAGCCATCCGCGCACCGATATCCGTTGGCATCCCTCCTCGCTGGACCGCGGTCACCGGTGGCGGGCCACCGGGCAGCCGGGCGCGACGATCTGGTTCACCGGCCTGCCCGCATCGGGCAAGTCGACGATCGCGGTGGCCGTGGAGCGCGCGCTGGTGGAGTCGGGGCGGGTGGCCTACCTGCTCGACGGCGACAACCTGCGCCACGGCCTGTCCGACGACCTGGGCTTCTCCCCGGGCGACCGCACCGAAAACATCAGGCGGGTGGGCCATTTGACGCGGCTGCTGGCCGACGCGGGCGTCGTCGCGCTGGCATCGCTGGTGTCACCGTTGAAGTCGGACCGCGAAATAGCCCGCGCCCTCAACGAGGCGGCCAAGCT
Source organism: Mycobacterium sp. 663a-19 (assembly GCF_035616495.1). Classification (NCBI taxonomy): domain Bacteria; kingdom Bacillati; phylum Actinomycetota; class Actinomycetes; order Mycobacteriales; family Mycobacteriaceae; genus Mycobacterium; species Mycobacterium sp. 663a-19. Next base: position 356,130 of record NZ_JAPJAV010000003.1, read on the forward strand.
GCCCTTCATCGAGGTCTACGTCGCCACGTCGCTGGCCGAGTGCGAAAAGCGCGACCCCAAGGGCCTTTACGCGCGCGCCCGCAGCGGCCAGCTGTCCGGCATGACGGGCGTGGACGCCCCGTACGAGCCGCCCGAGAACCCGGACCTGATCCTCGACACCACCAGCGCCGCCATCGACGACCTCGCCGCCCGTGTCATCGACCTGCTCGACCAACGCAGCCCGCGCCCGCCGGTCTAACCGCCGTCCCCGGACTCGGCCGAGGCACCGGGCCTGCCGGCCTTCGCCGGGTCCTCGATGATCTGATACATGGGATCGACCAACGACATTGGCCGGTTGCCGGTCTGCTTGGGCTTGCCGGTGATTCGCAACAGCTGTCCGGGCTGGATGTCGCCGCCGCCGTGCCCGGGACGGAACGTCACGCTGATCTCGCCGCTGTTGTCGCCGACGACGATCCACCGCAGCGTGCGCCGGCGTTTGGTGATGTCCTCCACCTGGTTCACCCGTCCCTCGAAGGTGGCGCGCTGCCCCGGGATCAGGCCGGCCACGGTGATCACCGACGGCGGCCGTTCGGGATGCTCGTATGCCGCGACTTCCTGGTCCTCGCTTTCGGAAACCCACGCCTCGACCTTGTCGAGTTCGCGCCCGATGCGTTGCTCGAAGCGTTCCGGGAACGCCTCCTTGATCCGCGACTGCACGTCGTACGGCACGATGGTCGCGGCGGCGTCGGGGATCATGCTGACCGCCCGCGCGATCTTGTCCGCGGTGCGGTCGTGCAGCAGCCGCCCCAGCAGCGGGGCGTATGTGCGACGCGGCAGCAGCACCGTCACGTTGGTGTCCGGATGCTCCTGGCGCGCCTTGGCGACGAGCAGCTGCGCGGCCCGATTGACCCGCCGGTCCGGGCAGTCCACGACCCGCAGCCGGGTGTCGAGTTCGTAGTGATCCCAACGCTTTCGCAACTGCGCGGCATGCGCGGCGTCCACCATGAAATGCACGGCGATGAGCTCGTCGGACCGTAGTCCCTTGCCGTATCGCAGCGCCTCGATCACCGCGAGGTCGACGGAGTTCACGAACACGAACACCCGGTGCCGGGCGTACTTCACCAGCTCTGGGTGGTCGGTGCGGAACATCTCGAGAATGGCTGCCTCCGCGCGATATTCGCGGTTCAGCCGTATCAGGATGAAGACCAGCACCGGGAAGACGACGACCACCAGCCACGCGCCCTCGGTGAACTTGGCGACCGCGAAGATGCCGACCACGATCGTCGACAGGATCGCCGCGGACAGGTTGATCGCCAATCGGTGGCGCCATCCCGGTTCGCGCTGTGTCAGATGGTGTCTGGTCATGCCGTAGCCGGCCATCGAGAAACCGGTGAACACGCCGATCGCATAGAACGGCACCAGCGCGCTGACCGAACCGCCGGTAGCCACCAGCAACGCAACCGACAGCGCGGTGAGGGTGATGATCCCGTTCGAGAACACCAGGCGGTGACCGCGTTTCATCAGCTGCCGCGGCAGGAATCGGTCCTCGGCGACGAAGCTGGCCAACGCCGGGAACCCGTTGAAGCTGGTGTTCGCGCCGGTGAAAAGGATTGCGGCGGTGGCCCCCTGAACCAGGACGAAGAAGATGTTGCCGATGGGTCCCTGGCCGAAGACCGCGCGCCCGACCTGGGACAGGACCGACGGATACTCGCTGACGTACGGCGTCGCGTGGGTGACGTACGCGAGGTAGGCGACGCCGGCCAGCAGGAACCCGAGGATGGCGGCCATCGCGGTAAGCACCCGGCGTGCGTTGACGCCCTGCGGCTTTCGGAAGACGTCGACGGTGTTGGAGATCGCCTCGACCCCCGTCAACGACGAGCCCCCGTTGGCGAACGACCGCAGCAACACCAGAACCGTTGCGCCCATTACCAACCCGTTGCCCTGGTGCACCGGCACCGTGCCGGGCATCTGATGCGGGTCGTATACCGGTAGATCGCCGAAGATCACGCGCGCAACGCCGACCACGATGGTCAGGCCGATCATGATGATGAACGAATACGTCGCGATCGCGAACGGCATGCCCGCTTCCTTCAGGCCGCGCAGGTTCGCGTAGCAGATGAAAAGCACGACACCGACGGTGATTTCCAGGCTGTAGGGACCCAGCACGGGGACCGCCGACACCACCGCGACCGTCCCGGCCGCTGACTGGACGGCGACGGTCACGACGTAGTCGATCAGCAGCGCCGCGGCGGCGACCTGCGCCACCCGCGGCCCGAAGTTCTCCCGCGCCACGATGTAGGAACCGCCGGCCCGGGTGTAGGCCATCACGACCTGCCGATACGACGCGGCCACCAGCACCAGGATCAGCAGGATGACACCGGTGACGGGGAGCAGCAGGGCGAACGCCGCCAGCCCGGCGTGCGGCAGCAGCTCGATCAGGATCTGCTCCGGGCCGTACGCGGTCGACGAGATCGCATCGGGCGAAAGTGCGCCGAGCGCAACCGGGTTAGACAGTTTTTCGGACGTCAGCTCCTCGGTGATCAGTGGCTTGCCCAAGAAGATCCGCTTTGCCACGTCGCCGACAGTCAGTGGGATGCGCAGCTTGGCAGTCGAAGTTGTCACAACCACATTCCTTACCCGAGGTCGAAGCGCTGGCACTTGGGTCTCGCCTGCGATGAATTCTGCCGCCCACCTCCGCCGGCGCGACAGGGAATGGGCTATCAGGCCGCGACGGGTGCGGTGAGCCGGCCCACGGCGGCGGAAATGCGCTCGTCGGTGGCGGTCAGCGCGACGCGCACATGCTGCGCGCCGGCCGGGCCGTAGAACTCGCCGGGCGCCACCAGGATGCCGCGCCGGGCCAACCACGCGACGCTGTCCCGGCACGGCTCGCCGCGGGTGGCCCACAGGTACAGGCCGCCTTCCGAATGGTCGATCACGAAACCGGCCGAGCGCAGCGCGGGTGCCAGCGCGGCCCGCCGCCGGGCGTATCGCTCGCGCTGCAGCCTGTCGTGCGCGTCGTCGTCCAGCGCGGCCACCATCGCGGCCTGCACCGGCGTCGGCACCATCATGCCGGCGTGCCTGCGCACCGCCAGCAGCTCGGCGACCAGGCCGGGATCCCCCGCGACGAAGCCGGCCCGGTATCCCGCCAGCGACGAGCTCTTGGACAGCGAGTGCACCGCCAGCAGCCCGGTGTGGTCGCCGTCGCAGACCGACGGGTGCAGCACCGACACCGGAGGTTCCGGTCCCCAGCCCAAACCGAGGTAGCACTCGTCGGAAGCCACCACCACACCGCGCTCGCGCGCCCAGCCGACCACCTTGCGCAGGTGGTCGGGGCCGAGCACGCGCCCGGTCGGGTTGCTCGGCGAATTCAGGTAGATCAACGCCGGGGATTGCGGGCCGAGCTGGGTCAGCGAGTCCGCGCGCAGCACCTGCGCTCCGGCCAGCCGGGCGCCGACCTCATAGGTGGGATACGCCAGCTCCGGCACCACAATCGCGTCGGCGGCGCCCAGGCCCAGCAGGGTCGGCAACCAGGCGATGAACTCCTTGGTGCCGATCACCGGCAGCACGGCATCCGCGCCGAGCCCGGTGATGCCGAAGCGGCGGCCGAGGGCCGCCACCGCCGATTCCCGCAGCCGCGCGGTGCCGGCGGTGGCCGGGTACCCGGGCGCGGCGCTGGCGGCCGCCAGCGCCTCCCGGATCACGGGGGCGACCGGGTCCACGGGGGTGCCGACGGACAGGTCGACGATGCCGTCGGGATGCACCCCGGCCAGCGCCTTCGCGTCGGCCAGGGTGTCCCAGGGGAACTCCGGCAGGGACGCCGAAACCGGCATCCCGGGCTGCCGCGGCACCGGCCCGCTCAGTCGCCCTCGCCCTGCGGGGGCAGGTCCTTGACCACTTGCGGGTCGTTCTCGGTCATGCCGACCTTGGCCGCACCGCCCGGCGAGCCCAGCTCGACGAAGAAGTCCGCGTTGATCTGCGTGTATTGGCTCCACTGTTCGGGCACGTCGTCTTCGTAGTAGATCGCTTCGACGGGGCAGACGGGTTCGCAGGCCCCACAGTCGACGCACTCGTCGGGGTGGATGTAGAGCATGCGGGCGCCCTCGTAGATGCAGTCGACCGGGCACTCCTCGATGCATGCCTTGTCCTTGATGTCGACGCAAGGTTCGGCGATCGTGTACGTCACAGACGTCTCCTCAAGTCTTCTCCGGGTACTGCTTCCAGTACTGCTCGATGTGGGCTGCCGTTCGCCTCGCCGCGGCGCGTGAAGGCCCGCAACAAGCAAAGCTTTCGGTTACTGATACTAGACGTTGCACATACACGTCAACTACTCGGCACGCCCTGGAGGACTGGCGTTCTGAAAACCTAGTTTGCCTGGAGGCCCGGGGCGGCATCAAAGCGCCGTCGAAGCGGGCGCCGCACTGGCGGCCAAGCTGTGAGTCGGATTAGCGTTTTCGCCCAATATCGCGATGCCACTGGGTCTTTGACCTGCAAAGAGTTACATGCCGGGCATGACGCTCGATAATTATCGCGATGGGAGAGTGCTCAGCGGGCCTGGTAGCCTCAACGAAGACGGCAAACCGCTGAGCAGATGTCGTCGCCGTCAATAGCGGTGCACTAACTGGGGAAGGTGTCCATAAATGATGAGGCTGTCGTTGGGCAAGTTGGCTGCCGCAGTTGGCGGCGCGGCCGTGGCGCTGAGCGCCGCGACCGGGGTCGCATCGGCCGATCCGATCATCGATACAACTTGCAACTACGGGCAGGTGATGGCGGCGCTGAACGCGACCGATCCGGCCACTGCCGCGCAATTGAACCAATCGCCGGTGGCGCAGAACTACCTGCGTCAGTTCCTGGCGTCACCGCCGCCCAAGCGCGCGCAGATGGCCGCGCAGATCCGGGCCATGCCGCAGGCGCAGCAGTTCATGGGCACCATCGAGAACGTCGCCGGCGTCTGCAACAACTACTGAGCCGAGATAGTTCAGTAGCCGCCCAATAGCCGGCGCACGCGACCCAGGGTCGCGGCGCCGGCTCGGCTGCAGATCCTGGACGGGTCGCCGGGCCGGCGGCCCCACAGCAGCAGGACTCGCGCCGCCGCATCGGTTTCCAGCGTCGCCGCGCCCACCGCGTCGGTGAATTCGACGGTGGTGCGCTCCGCGTCCGCGCTGAGGAAGACGTCGTCGGTGTCGGGAACCCGCAACCGGGCCTCGATTCGTTCACCCGGCTCCAGTTCCTTGGCGCCCTTGGCGAGCAACGGGCGCCCCACCGCGACGACGCTGTGCGTGGTCATCCATGGCTCGGCCAGCGCCGCGCGGAAGGCGCTGACATCGCAGTCTCCGGTGATGTCCCAACCGTGCAGGACGAGTTCCTCGCGCATGTGCTCGGCGAACCAGGGCACCTTCATGCTGCGCCCGGTCCAGGCCACGTCGGCGTCGGCGGGCACCCCGTCGGCCGCCGCGGCGACCTCGCTCAGGGTGGCCATCCGGTCGAGCAACGCGTCCCACAGGTCCGCATCGCCCAGCGCGCGCAGCGGGCCCTCACGCTCCTCGAAACCGCGGGTGGCAACGGATTCGCCCGCCAGGTGCGCGCCGAGCACCCGGGCGAGTTCCTCGGCGTTTCCGGCCTGATGGGCCACGATGTCTCGCACCGTCCACGCCTCACACCAGGTGCCCGTGTCGGGCCGGCGCGCTTGCACCGCGTCCGCGAAGGGCTGCCATTCGGGGAACCGGTCGGTATCGATTCGTCGCCGCACAGCATCGGTGTACCCACCCGCGCGCCGATAACGCCGCGAGCGTGCACAGAATGCCGCGTTAACCCGCGTGTCGCTGTGCAGACGCGCACGCTCGGCGAAGGGGCGGTCAGGCCGCCCGCGGTGCGTAGTCGGTGGTGCGCTGGCGCGCGGGGCGCCCGATGCCCTCGGCGATCGCGATCAGCTCGGCCACCGTCTTGGCCGACCCGTGTTCCGAGCCGGCCATCCGGGAGATGGTCTCCTCCATCAGCGTGCCGCCCAGGTCGTTGGCCCCGCCGTTGAGCATCACCTGCGTGCGCGTCACGCCGAGCTTGACCCAACTGGTCTGGATCTGGGAGATGCGGCCGTGCAACATGATTCGCGCCAGCGCGTGCACCGCCCGGTTGTCGCGGTGGGTGGGCCCGGGGCGGGCCGCGCCGGCCAGGTACAGCGGCGAGCTCTGATGCACGAACGGCAGCGGCACGAACTCGGTGAAACCGCCTGTGCGGTCCTGGATTTCGCGCAGCACGTTGAGGTGGCCGACCCAGTGCCGGGGGCTGTCGACGTGCCCGTACATCATCGTCGACGACGACCGCAGACCCACCTCGTGCGCGGTGGTCACGATCTCGATCCACAGCGACGTCGGCAGCTTGCCCTTGGTGAGCACCCAGCGCACCTCGTCGTCCAGGATCTCGGCGGCGGTGCCGGGGATGGTGTCCAGGCCGGCCTCCCGCAGGCTGATCAGCCACTCGCGGATGCTCAGCCCGCTCTTGGTCACCCCGTTGGCGATCTCCATCGGGGAGAACGCATGCACGTGCATCGACGGCACCCGGGCCTTGACGGCGCGGACCAGTTCGGCGTAGCCGGTGACCGGCAGCTCGGGGTCGATGCCGCCCTGCATGCAGACCTCGGTGGCGCCCTCGACGTGCGCCTCCCAGGCGCGGTCGGCGACCTCCTCGGTGGACAGCGAGTACGCGTCGGCGTCGCCCTTGCGCTGCGCGAACGCGCAGAACCGGCAGCCGGTGTAGCAGATGTTGGTGAAATTGATGTTGCGGTTCACCACGAAGGTGACGTCGTCGCCGACCGCATCCCGGCGCAACGAATCGGCCAGCGCCGCAACCGCTTCCAGCGCGGGACCGTCGGCGGTCGCCAACGCCAGGTACTCGTCGTCGGTGCAGCCGGCGGGGTCACGTTCGGCCGAGCGCAGCGCGGCCAGCACATCGGTGTCCAGGCGTTCCGGCGCTTTTGCGCCTTGCGCGGCGAGCTCGTGCACGTGCGCGCGTATCGATTCCCAATCACCGAACGCGCTGTCGAGGTCGCTGCGGGTTTCGGTGTTGCGGCCCTCTGTGTCGATCGCCGCGTTGAGGTCGATCCGGCCGGCCGACTCGACGTCGTCGGGCTCCTGCCAGGGCATGCCGACCGGGTTGACGTCGCGGGCCAGACCGGTCACCGGATCGGCCAGCGCCGCAACGTGCCCGCGCACCCGCGGGTCGATCCACGCCGCGCCCGCCTGCACGTACTTGGGCTGCGCGGTCAACCGCTGCACCAGGTCGTATCCGGCTTCGGCGGTGACGGCGGCCAGCTCGTCCAGGGCGGGCCAGGGCCGTTCCGGGTTGACATGGTCGGGCGTCAAAGGTGAGACCCCGCCCCAGTCGTCGACGCCGGCGGCCACCAGCGCCAGGCACTCGTCGCGGGACACCAGGTTCGGCGGCGCCTGGATGCGCATGCCGGGGCCCAGCACCAGCCGCGCGACGGCGATCGTGGCCAGGTAGTCCTCGATCCCGGCGTCGGGGTAGCCGGCCATCGCGGTGTGTTCCTTGGCCCGGAAATTCTGCACGATCACTTCTTGGACATGCCCGAATTCCTTGTGCGACTTGCGTATCGCGTGCAGGGTGTCGGCCCGCTCGGGCAGCGTCTCGCCGATGCCGACCAGCAGCCCGGTGGTGAACGGAATCGACAGCCGCCCCGCGTCGGTGAGGGTGCGCAGCCGGACGGCCGGATCCTTGTCCGGGCTGCCGTGGTGCGCAAGGCCTTTCGTCTCGAACAGCCGCCGCGACGTCGTCTCGAGCATCATGCCCATCGACGGCGCGACCGGCTTGAGCCGCGACATCTCCGACCAGCTCATCACGCCCGGGTTCAGGTGCGGCAACAGCCCGGTTTCCTCCAGCACCCGGATCGCCATCGCCCGCACGTAGGACAGCGTGGAGTCGTAGCCTCGTTCGCCGAGCCAGTCGCGGGCCTCCGGCCACCGGTCCTCGGGCCGGTCCCCCAGCGTGAAAAGTGCTTCCTTGCAACCGAGTTCGGCACCCCGGCGGGCGACGTCGAGGATCTCGTCGGGCTCCATGTACATGCCGGCGCCCCGGGCCCGCAGCCTGCCCGGCACCGTGACGAACGTGCAGTAGTGGCAGCTGTCGCGGCACAGGTGGGTGACCGGGATGAACACCTTGCGCGAATAGGTGATCGGCAGCCGGCCGCCGGGGCCGCGGCGCCCGGCCGACTCCAGGCCCGCGTCGCGCACCCGCGCGGCGCTGGCGCACAGGTCGGCCAGGTCGGCGCCGCGCGCGGTCATCGCGACGGCCGCCTCGTCGATGTTCAGGGCGACGCCGTCGCGGGCGCGCCGCAGCACCCGTCGCAGCGCCGACGGGCTGGGCGCCGAAATGGCCGCAGCTGGAACGACAGGGCTTGGCAAAGCGGTGGACTCCGGAGTCAGCGGCACGTTGGTGTAACTTCCCCACGATCGAATTTCATCCGCGCGTCCCAACATGTGGAACCTTGGCAGCCTTGCTCGGTGCCATTGCGCAACAGTAGCGCCAGGCCGGGTCCGGCCCGCGCCCGCGGTCCCGGCGGGAAATCCCATCGCCCGTCAGCGCCGCAGGCCGTACCGCCCCAGCACCAATACCGGCGGCACGACACCCAGCACGAGCAGTATCAAAGCCCCGTAGGCCATCAGCCCCTTGCCGCCCAGGATGACGTCGTCGGCGGGACCGCCCATGCTGATCGCCGCCACCGTGAGCAGCCACGTCCACAGCGGCAGCGCGGCCACCCGCGGCGACGTGGTCCACCGCCCGGCGGCCCAGACCAGGGCGGCGTTGACCAATCCGCTGATCAATGCGCTGATGGGAAACGGGATGGTGCCGATATAGATCGGCAGCAGCAGGGCCCCGGCCAGTGCGGACAGCACCCCGTCGACAGCCAGGAGCGCCAGGACGACGACGCGAATTGCGGGGTCTGTGGTGCCGCTGTCTTCGACGGACGCGGCGCGCGGTTTGGTTTCGGTCAGGTCGGGACGCTGTCGATATTGGAGAGGATGGAGCCGATAACCCATTGCAGGCTGTCCAGCCGGTCCTGCCAGTGCTGCAGGTTAGGGTCCAGGTCGGGGTCCATGCGAAGTCCTTCCGTGGCTGCCTTGTCGCAGCCTACCGCGTGCCGGATCCGTTGAGACCCAGTCCCGCGAGCAGATCCGTCTCCCAGCCGCGCTCGTCGCGATCCCCCGCCGCGCCCGCGACCAGGACGTAATGCTCGTCGGCCAGGATCGGCAGCGCCATGTTGTTCGACAGGGCGCAGGCCCGGCCGGTCGGGCCGACCACCACCTGGGTTTCGTGCGCGGCGAGCGCCGCGGTCTTGGCAGCGAGGGCGCCCGGGCCGGCCTCCACCACGGCGTCGATGTCGGAGTCCGGATAGCCGAAGTCGAACTCGTCGGCGGGCGGGATCGTCCACCCGGGCAGCAGGTCGTCGCGGCTCAGCGCCCGCCAGCCCGCCGTGAACGCGCGTTCCGCGATGACCGACCAGTAGAACTTCGGCACCGTCCACGGCTCGCCGGGATAGTCACCGGTGCCGGCGGCGGCCACCGCGGCCGTGGTGACCGCGTGGGTGTGGACGTGATCGGGATGCCCGTATCCGCCGTTGGGGTCGTAGGTCGCCACGACGTGCGGGCGCCGCTCACGAATGATGGCGACCAGCGCGCCGACCGCCTCGCGTTCGTCGGCGTCGACGAACCTCTGCTGTCGCCGTGGCGCGGTCCCGGCCATCCCGGAGTCGCGCCAGCGGCCCGCACCGCCGAGGTAGACGGGCCCGGCGACGCCGAGCGCGCGCAGCGCCGCGGTCAGCTCGCCGACCCGGTATCCGCCGAGTTGGTCCGCGTGGTCGACGGCGAGCCGGGCCCAGCGGTCGCCGATGACCTCGCCCTCCTCGCCGAGGGTGCAGGTGACCACGCTGACCTGCGCGCCGCGGGCGGCGTAGTGCGCGATGGTGGCCCCGTTGCTGAGGCTCTCGTCGTCGGGATGCGCATGAACGAACAGCAGCCGCGGGGTCTCGGGCATTAACGCACCCTACCCGCGGGCCGATTCGGCGACCGTTCCTCGGCGTTAGCGCGGTGGATAGGAACGCGTGCGGCTACTATCGAGAAATGCCGCAGCTCACACAGAAGAACGGCAGCCGAAGCCGCCGCAGGGGCGAGGTCCTCGAACGCGCGCTCTACGAGGCCACGCTGGCCGAACTGACCGAGGTCGGATACGGCGGGCTGACGATGGAGGGGATCGCGGCGCGCGCCCACACAGGCAAGGCCGCGCTGTACCGCCGCTGGGCGACCAAGTGCGAGCTGGTGCACGCCGCGCTGGTCTTCGCGCTGCCGCCGGTGCCCGAGCCGCGCTCGGGCCGCTCCCCCAGGGAAAACCTGCTAGCGATGTTCACCGCCCACCGCGACATGCTGGCCGGCAAGACCGCCTTTCCCGGCCTGGACATCATCCAGCAGCTCCTGCACGAGCCCGAGATGCGTGCCATCTTCGCCGACGCCGTGGTGGCCCCGCGCCTGAAGATCGTCGAGGCGATCCTGCGATCCGCCGTCGACTGCGGCGACATCGACCCGGCCACCGTCACGCCGCTGACCGCGCGCGTCGGGCCGGCGCTGATCAACCAGCACTTCCTGCTCACCGGGGAACCGCCGAATCGGCGAGAGCTCGCGCTGATCGTCGACACGGTGATCCCGCCCCGAGCGACGCAGGCACCCGCCGGCTAACAGCCCACCGGCGAAAAGCCTTGTCAGGGCCCGGTTTTGATCCACTGCCCGGCGTCGCCGACGATGCCGACCGGGACCGCGCCGGACAGGCTGACGTTCTGCACGCTGGGCCCCGCCGCGACGATCGTCGTGTCCTGCAGGATCGGCAACACGGTCGACATGTTCCACAGCCGCGGTTCGACGGCCGTGATCACGTCGTTGATGCTCTTGGTGCCGTTGAGGGCGGCGTCGATGTTCGACTGGATGCTGCGATCGCAGATCCCGGTGAGGTTCGACGGGGCCTGCACCAGCGCGCCGGGGTCGGGCGGGCGGCTGGGCGGGGTCGACGTCGGCGTCGTGGCGGGGGTGCCGGGCCCAGCGGGTTGCGGCGGGGCGGCGGGTGAGGGAGCCGGAGCGTTCGCGGTGGGCACCGCCGTCGCCTCCAGCGCGGGGCAGCCGTAGCGCGAGGCCAGCAGGGTCGCCAGGTTCCCGCCCGCCGGGTGCCAGCCGACGATCGCGTCCACCTCGTTGTTGTTGAGCGCGTCGCGGTACAACTTCACCGGGTCCAGCGCCAGCACCGTCGCGGCGATGCCGACGTTGCGCAGCTGGTCGGCGGCCGTGTTGGCCACCGCGACCGCGGTCCCGTCGTTCGCCGCCACCCCGATCACCAGCGACAGCTGCTGGCCGTCCTTGCTGATCCGGCCGCGGATGACTTCCGGCGGCCCGGTGCTCACCGGCGGCGTCGCGCTGGGCGGCGGCGGCACCGGTGACGCCGACGTGCTGCTCTCGACCTGGTATCCGGACGCCGTCAGCAACGCCAGCGCCGCCGGTGTCGTCATCGCGGGTGGTGCGGTCGGCTCGTAGCCGGGGTCGCTGGGCGACCGGATCTGGGCCTGGTCCAGCGTGACGGTGTTGTCGCTGCCGGCGCCGACGGCGGCGAGCAGGTCGACGTCGAGCAGCCCCAGGATCGCCTTGCGGACCTGCGCGTCGGCCAGCTTGGGCACGTTGGCGCGCAGCGTCAGCTGCATCACCCGCGGCGTCACGATCCGCGCCGTTCGCACGTCGGGGATGGCGGACAACTGCGCGAAGGCCGCGGACCCGCCGTGCACCTGGGCCACCTGGGTGTCGCCGTTGCGCACCGAGTCGGCCAGCGCCGCCGGGGCCCCGGCGCGGCGGAAGAGAATCAGCGCCGGCTTGGCCGGCGGCCCCCAGTAGCGGTCGTTGCGGGCGATCAGGATCTCGTCGCGCTGCGGGTCGATGTTCTCGACCCGGAACTGCCCGCCGGTGACGGGCAGCGCTCGCGCCAGCCCGGCGGCGAAACCGCCCGGCACGTCCTTGACGATGTGCGCCGGCAGGATGTTGCTGAACAGCTCCTTCCACGCCGGATACGGCTGTGCGAAGGTCACCACCGCCTGCTTGCCGCCCTCGAGCGACTGCACGCCGGTGATGAGGTCGTACCCGGCCGGGTCGACCACCCCCGGCTGGCTGACCATCTGATGCCACAGGTACCAGAAGTCGTCGGCCGCGATCGGGGCGTTGTCGGTCCACTGCGCCTCTGGCCGGATCTTGTAGGTGACCGTGAACGGGTTCTGGTTGGTCACCTCCGCCGACACCAGCAGGGTGGGATCCATCTCCCAGTGCGAACCCGTCGGCGTCCCGGGATCGGGCACAGGCCGAAATGCGCTGGGCAACACCAGCGCGCTGATCGCCGCGTTCACCGGGGACAGGTCGGACAGCAGGTGCGGGTTGAACCCGGCGCCGATCGAGTCGATGCCCATGATGATCTGGGTGGGCCGCTGCGGCGGCGGCGGCGAGTTGTGGGGCGTGTCGGTGCTCTGCGGCGCCGGCGGGGGGCTGACCGTGCACGCCGCGACCGCAAACCCGATCACCGAGACCACACCGACCATCGTGGAGCCGACCCTCACGAAGAAGCGGCGTGGTCGTCTCGGCACGCCCAACAGGGTATCGAGCACCCGCACAGCAACGCCCCCGACCACGCGCGGCCTAGCCCCTGGCCTTCGCCCGCGCCCGGCTGCGCGCCCGGGCGGTGGCGTCCAGCTCGACCTTTCGGACCCGCACCACCTCGGGGGTCACCTCGACGCATTCGTCGGGCGCGCAGAATTCCATGGCCCGCTCCAGGTCGAGCTCGAGCGGCTTGGCCAGCGTCTCGATGACGTCGGCCGTCGACGATCGCATGTTGGTGAGCTTCTTCTCGCGGGTGACGTTGATGTCGAGATCCTCTGGGCGCGGGTTGATTCCGACGACCATGCCCTCGTAGGTCTCCTGGCCGGGCTCGACGAAGAACTGCCCGCGATCGGCGAGCTGCAGCAGCGCGAACGGCGTGATGGTGCCGGACCGGTCGGACACCAGCGACCCGGTGTGCCGGGCCCGGATCTCCCCCGCCCACGGCCGGTATCCGTCGAACACGGCGTGGCCGACGCCGGTGCCGCGGGTCTCGGTGAGGAAGTCGGTGCGCCAGCCGATCAGGCCGCGGCTGGGCACGACGAAGTCCATGCGGACCCAGCCGGTGGTGTGGTTGGCCATCTCCACCATGCGGCCCTTGCGCGCGGCCATCAGCTGCGTGACCGCCCCGACGTACTCCGCCGGGCAGTCGATGGTCATCGCCTCGAACGGCTCGTGCAGCCTGCCGTCGATGGTCTTGGTGACCACCTGCGGCTTGCCCACGGTCAGCTCGAAGCCCTCCCGGCGCATCTGTTCGACGAGCACGGCCAGCGCCAGCTCGCCGCGGCCCTGCACCTCCCACGCGTCGGGCACGCCGATGTCGACGACGCGAATCGACACGTTGCCCACCAGTTCTTGGTCGAGCCGGTTGCGCACCATCCGCGCGGTCAGCTTGTGGCCGGCCACCTTGCCGGCCAGCGGCGAGGTGTTGGTGCCGATGGTCACCGAGATCGCCGGCTCGTCGACGGTAATGCGCGGCAGCGCAACGGGATTCGTCAGGTCGGCCAGGGTGTCGCCGATCATGATCTCCGGCAGGCCGGCGACAGCGACGATGTCGCCCGCGACGGCTTCGTCGGTGGGGCGCCGTTCAACCCCCTCGGTGGCGAGCAGCTCAGTGATCTTGGCCGTGGCGGTGCCCCCCGCGCGGATCCACGCGACCTGCTGGCCCTTGCGGATGCGCCCGTTGTAGATGCGGATCAGCGCCAGCCGGCCCAGAAAGCTCGACGCGTCGAGGTTGGTGACCAGCGCCTGCAGCGGCGCGTCCGGGTCGCCCTTCGGCGGCGGCACATGCTTTTCCAGCACCGCGAACAGCGGGTCCAGGTTGGTCCCGTCGGGAACCTGGCCGTCGGGCGGCCGCGTGGTGCTGGCCACCCCGGCCCGCCCGGACGCGTACAGGGTGGGCAGGCCCAGGGCGTGCTCGGCGGCCGCGGCCGCCTCGTCGTCCAGGTCCGACGCGACGTCGAGCAACAGGTCGTGGCTGGCCTCGACGACCTCGTCGATGCGGGCGTCGGGCCGGTCGGTCTTGTTGACGACGAGGATCACCGGAAGGTGGGCGGCCAGCGCCTTGCGCAGCACGAACCGCGTTTGCGGCAGCGGGCCCTCGGACGCGTCGACCAGCAACAGCACCCCGTCCACCATGGACAGGCCGCGCTCCACCTCGCCGCCGAAATCGGCGTGCCCCGGGGTGTCGATCACGTTGATCACCGTCACGGTCCCGTCCGGGTCGTGACGGTGCACGGCGGTGTTCTTGGCCAGGATGGTGATGCCCTTCTCCCGCTCCAGGTCGCCGGTGTCCATCACGCGTTCCTGTACCTCGCCGCGCTCGTGCAGCGCGCCGGACTGCCGCAGCATCGCGTCGACCAGCGTGGTCTTGCCGTGGTCGACGTGGGCGACGATGGCGACATTGCGGAATGGCACGTCGGTGATTCTGGCAGCGGGGGCGTCAGATAGCGAACTGGCCCAGCGGCGTCACCAGCCGCGGCGCCGCGGCACCGAGCCGACCAGTTCCGGTTTGTCGGCCACCTCCCGGCTGCGGTACACGATGTAGGGCCGGAACAGGTAGACGATCGGCGCGCTGAAGGCGTGCACCAGACGGGTGAACGGCCACAGGGCGAACAACGCGAGCGCGATGAACACGTGAATCTGGTAGTAGAACGCCGCGTGCGCCATCAGGTCCCCGCGCGGGTCGAGGATCCAGATCGACCGGAACCAGACCGACACCTTCTGCCGGTAGTCGTGCAGCTCGCCGAAGTGGGTGGCGCCGGCGAGGGTGCAGCACATGCCCGCCACCAGCGCGCACCCCAGCACCACGTACATCAGCTTGTCGTTGCGGCTGGTGGCCAGGTAGACGGGCGCGTTCTTGCGCCGCCGGTAAATCAGCAACCCGATGCCGAGCAGGGTGGCGAACCCGGCGGGCACGCCGAGCAGCAGCGCCTGCAGGTGATAGATGTGATCGCTCATCCCGGCCGCGCGCGTCCAGGATTCCGGGATGAACAGCCCCATGACGTGGCCCATGATGACCGCCAAGCTGCCGAAGTGGAACAGCGGGCTGCCGATCGACAACAGCTTCGACTCGTAGAGCTGCGACGAGCGGGTGGTCCAACCGAACTTGTCGTAGCGATACCGCCACCAGGTGCCGACCGCCGCGATCGACAGCACGACGTAGGGCACGTCGTCCCAGAAGATCTCGAGCAGTTTCATGTGGACCAAAGTCAGCCTCTTTCGGTGCGCTTAGGCGGGACGGTCAGGGTAAACGGTTGCAGCCCAACGGCTTCCGCGGGGGGACCGGCCTTCGCCAGCCGTTCCGCGCGGCGCGCGTCCTGAGCGGTTGCGGCGGGCAGCGTTTCGCACACCGCCGCCACGGTGTGCCGGTAGGGCGACTCGGCGTCGGTCAGCGCCCCGTGCAATACGTCGATCGGGACCCGGTGCGCGATCAGCAGCCGCCGGCCCGCCGCGGGGTCGACGGTCGCGGCGAACTCCAGCACCACGGGCAGGTGATCCGGCGCCTCCTTGCGCGGCGGCTCGACCCCGGCGTCGCGGTAGGCGGTGGCGAAGGCCAGCATCTCCCTGCCGCGGTTGCGGGTGTCCCCGGCGGTCCAGTACGTCAGGTACATAGTGGCGCGGCGCCGCATGTCGAAGGTCTCGACGTAGTCGGCCGCGGCGGTCATCAAATCGCGGGCACGCAGCGCGGTGAGCGATTGTTCGAGCAGTGGCGCCGCGGGCCCGTCGACGTGTCGCAGCAGCGCCTCGACGGTGTCCAGCCGTTCGGGCTGCCCCTCGTCGGGATAGGCCAGCAGCAGCGACGCGGCCTGCCACACCAGCCGGTCCTGCAGCTCCCGGGACGCCGCTCGCTCCCGGGTGCCGGACAACATGCCGGGCAATCTCATCGCTACACCGAGTCCTGCCGGTGCGAATCGGGGAACAGGCCCGCGGGCACGCCGTTGCCGTCCCAGTTGAGCAGGTTGATCCTGGAGCGGCCCCCGCCGCCGCGCGCCGCCGCGCCCCCGTCCCCGCCGGCCTCGCCCATCTGGCGCTGCTGCAGGGCGTGGAAGGTTTCCACGGCGACCGGCACCGGGGCGCCGCTGCCCTCCCCGAACGGGCCGGATTCGTACATGCCCGGTCCGCCCTCGAACGACAACGAGCACCCCATCTCGTCGGCCATCGCGGCGGCGGCGGGCACGTCCGCCACGTACGACGTCGGAATCACATAGCGCTCTTCGTATTTGGCGATGGCGAGCAGCCGGTACATGTTGTAGATCTGTTCCTCGGTCATCCCGACGGCCTCGGGGATGTGCGGTTGCGTTTCGCGGCCCAGGTTGATGTCGCGCATATAGGAGCGCATCGCGGCCAACCGCTTCAGCACGCCCGCAACCACTTCGGAATCGCCCGCGGTGAACAGCTCGGCCAAGTATTGGATGGGAATGCGCAGCGCCTCCAGGGCGCCGAACAGATTGCCCAGGTCCTCCCCGTCGTGGCCGTCGTGGCTGACCGCGTCGACCACCGGCGACAGCGGCGGGATGTACCAAACCATCGGCATGGTCCGGTATTCCGGATGCAGGGGCAGCGCCACCCGGTAGGTGTTGATCAGCGCGTACACCGGTGACCGCTGCGCGGCCTCGATCCACTCGGTCGAGATGCCCTCGGCCCGCGCCGCGGCGATCACCCCGGGATCGTTGGGGTCCAACAGGATCTGGCGCTGCGCCTCGTACAGGTCGGTGTCCTTTTCCACCGACGCCGCCTCGAGCACCCGGTCCACGTCGTAGAGCACCAGCCCCAGATAGCGCAGGCGCCCCACGCAGGTTTCCGAGCACACCGTCGGCAGCCCGACCTCGATGCGCGGATAGCACAGGGTGCACTTCTCGGCCTTGCCGGTCTTGTGGTTGAAATACACCTTCTTGTAAGGACATCCGGACACGCACATCCGCCAGCCCCGGCAGCGGTCCTGGTCGACGAGCACGATGCCGTCCTCGGTGCGCTTATACATCGCCCCCGACGGGCACGACGCCACGCACGACGGGTTCAGGCAGTGCTCGCAGATCCGCGGCAGGTAGAACATGAAGGTCTCTTCGAGCTTCAGCTTGACCTCTTCGCTGACCTTCTTCAAAACCGGGTCGTTGGGCACGATCTCCGGCGAGCCGGCGAGGTTGTCGTCCCAGTTCGATCCCCAGGACACCTTCATGCGCTCGCCGGTGATCTGGCTCCGCGGGGCGGCGGTGGGGAAGGTGTCACCGGCCGGGGCCTGCGTCAGATTTTCGTAGTCGTAGGTCCACGGCTCGTAGTAGTCGTCGATGGTGGGCAGTTTGGGGTTGGCGAAGATGCGCAGCAGCTTGTGAATTCGGCCGCCGTCGCGCAGCCGCAACCGGCCCTTCTTGTCGCGCATCCAGCCGCCGCGCCAGCGGTCCTGGTCCTCGTAGGTGCGCGGATAGCCGACGCCGGGGCGGGTTTCGACGTTGTTGAACCACACGTACTCGGTGCCCGAGCGGTTGGTCCAGGCCTGCTTGCAGGTCACCGAGCAGGTGTGGCAGCCGATGCATTTGTCGAGGTTCATCACCATCGCCATCTGCGCCATGACTTTCATCAGTAGTGCACCTCTTGGCTGCGGCGGCGCACCACGGTCACCTCGTCGCGCTGGTTGCCGGTGGGACCCAGGTAATTGAAGGAGAACGCGTGCTGACCGTAGCCACCGGCCAGGTGGCTGGGCTTGATCCGCACCCGAGTCAGCGCGTTGTGGTTGCCGCCCCGCTTGTTGTTGGTCTCGGTGCGTGGCGTGTCCACCGTGCGTTCCTGCACGTGGTAGACGAACACCACCCCGTCGGGCATCCGGTGCGAGACGATCGCCCGGCACACATAGATGCCGTTGGCGTTGATCGCCTCGACCCAATCGTTGTCGCGCACTTTGATTTTCGCCGCGTCGCCGGGGCTCATCCACATCGTCGGGCCGCCGCGCGACAACGACAGCATGTACAGGTTGTCCTGGTAGGTGGAGTGGAACGACCACTTCGAGTGCGGCGTCAAATAGCGCACGGTGAGCCCGATTCCGTCGTCGGTCGGGCCCAGCTCGGGCTGGTCGAACAGCCGCGCCATGTCCAGCGGCGGCCGGTACACGGGCAGGTGTTCGCCGAGCTCCTCGACCCAGTCGTGGGCGAGATAGAAGTGCATCCGCCCGGTGAGGGTGTGGAACGGCTTGAGGTGTTCGATGTTGATCGTGAACGGCGCGTAGCGGCGCCCGCCCGTCTCGCTGCCGGACCACTCCGGGCTGGTGATCACCGGGACCGGGCGGGCCTGCGTGTCGGCGTAAGTGATTCGCCTTTCCTCGCTGCCCTCGGCCAGGTGCGCCAGCCGCTGCCCGGTGCGCTTCTCCAGCTCGAGGAAACCCTCGACGGCCAGCCGGCCGTTGCACGTTCCCGACAGCGTGAGGATGACGTCGGCCATTCGCGCGGCGGTGGTGATCGCCGGACGACCCGCCGCCGCACCGGAATTCATCACGCCGAACTTCGCGGCCAGCTCGCCGATCTCGCGGAAGGGATGGACGGTGACGCCCTTGACCGTCATGCCGAATTGGTCGACGAGCGGTCCCAGCGTCACCCACTTGTCGTAGATCGCGGTGTAGTCCCGCTCGACAACGGTGAGCTTGCTCATCGTTCTGCCCGGCACCGGCACGTCGTCGCCGTGTAGCCAATCGCGTTCGGTGCCATCGGGATACGCCATCGCATCCGGCGTGTCGTGCTGCAGCGCGGTCAGCACGACATCGTTGCGGGTGCCAAGATGCTGCCGGGCCATACCGCTGAAAACGCGGGCGATCGCGCCGAATGCCTCGAAGTCCGAACGCGTTTCCCACGGCGGGTCGATCGCCGGGCTGAACGCGTGCACGTAGGGGTGCATGTCGGTGCTGGACAGGTCGTTCTTCTCGTACCACGTCGCCGCGGGCAACACCACGTCGGACACCAGCGTCGTCGACGTCATCCGGAAGTCGATCGACATCATCAAATCGAGCTTCCCCTCGGGAATCTCGCCGTCCCGGGCCACATCCGTGGGCAGTATGCCGGTGGCCTTGGGTTCGGCCTGGATGTTGGAATCCGTGCCCAGCAGATGCTTCAGGAAGAACTCGCCGCCCTTGCCCGACGAGCCGATCAGGTTGGACCGCCAGACGCTGAGCACCCGCGGCCAGTTGGCGGGATCGTCGGGATCGGTGATCGCCAGCTTCAGCTTGCGCTGGGCGAGTTGCTCGCTGACGTACTCGGCGACGTCGCGCCCGGCCTGCGCCGCCTCGTCGGCGACGTCGAGGCTGGACCGGTCGAACTGCGGATAGAACGGGCTCCAGCCCATCGCCGTCGCGGACGCCATCACGTCGATCGTGTGCCTGCCGTCGAACCTGCCGCGGCCCAACGGGCTGGCCAGCTTGGCGGCCCCGTAGGAGTCGTAGCGCCACTGGTCGGTGTGGACATACCAGTACGAGGTGCCGGGCACCTGGCGCGGTGGCCGCGACCAGTCCGAGGCGTTCGCCATGGTCTGCCAGCCGGTCAGCGGGCGCACCTTCTCCTGCCCGACGTAGTGGGCCCAGCCGCCGCCGTTGCGTCCCATCGACCCGGTGAGCATCAGCAGCGCCAGCACCGAGCGGTACATGACGTCGCTGTGGAACCAGTGGCAGATGCCGCCACCCATGATCACCATGGACCGGCCGCCGGATTCCTCTGCGTTGCGGGCGAATTCCTTGGCCACGCGGATGGCCTGCGCGGCCGGCACCCCGGTGATCGGTTCCTGCCAGGCCGGGGTGTTCTGCTGGCTGGGGTCGTCGTAACCGGTGGGCCATTCGCCCGGTAGCCCGTCGCGCCGCACCGCGTAGTGGGCCAGCATCAGGTCGAACACCGTGCACACGAGGTGCTTGCCGACGCGGCGCACCGGCACGCCGCGGCGCACGGTCTCCCCGTGGCCGTCGATGGTGTCGAAGCTGGGCAGGGTGACCAGCTCCGCTTCACCCGCTCCCTGCATGCTGAGCGCCGGTACCACCGGCCCCAGGTCGAGGTTCCATTTCCCGACGCCGTCCTCACCGAACCGGAATCCCAGCGAGCCGTGCGGCACGACGACCGCGTCGGTGACCTCGTCCACCAGGGCGGGTTTGAACGCCGCGTTGTCGACTTCCTCGCCGATGTCGGCCGCGGTCAGGAACTTCCCGGGCACCAGCGAGTCGCCGCGCTTCTCCAACTTGATCAAAAACGGCAGGTCGGTGTAGCGGCGAACATAGTCGATGAAGAACGGAACCTGCTTGCGCACATAGCATTCCGAAAGGATCACGTGCCCCATCGCCATCGCCAGCGCGGCGTCGGTACCGGCCGCACACCGCATCCACTCGTCGGCGAACTTCGTGTTGTCGGCGTAATCCGGGCTCACCACAACGACTTTGGTGCCGCGGTAGCGGGCCTCGGCCATCCAGTGCGCGTCGGGGGTCCGGGTGATCGGGACGTTGGAGCCCCACATCATCAAATACGACGCATCCCACCAGTCCCCGGATTCGGGCACATCGGTCTGGTCGCCGAACACCTGCGGCGACGCCACCGGCAGGTCGGCGTACCAGTCGTAGAACGACGTCATCACCCCGCCGAGGAGCGTTACGAACCGCGAGCCCGCGGCGTGGCTGACCATCGACATCGCCGGGATCGGCGTGAAGCCGGCGACCCGGTCCGGGCCGTATGTCTTGATGGTGTGCACATGGGCCGCGGCGATCATCTCGGTGGCCTCGGCCCAGGTCACCCGGACCAGCCCGCCCTTGCCGCGTGCCCGTTGGTAGCGCCGGCGGCGCTCGGGGTCGGCCTGGATGTCGGCCCACGCGAGCACGGGGTCACCCAGGCGAGCCTTGGCCTCGCGGAACATCTCGACCAGCACGCCCCGGGCGTACGGGTAGCGCACCCGGGTGGGCGAGTAGCTGTACCAGGAGAACGACGCGCCCCGGGGGCAGCCGCGCGGCTCGTATTCGGGCCGGTCCGGCCCCACCGACGGGTAGTCGGTCTGCTGGGTTTCCCAGGTGATGATCCCGTCCTTGACGTAGATCTTCCACGAGCACGACCCGGTGCAGTTGACCCCGTGGGTGGAGCGGACGACCTTGTCGTGGCTCCACCGGTCGCGGTAGAACACGTCGCCCTCGCGGCCGCCCTGCCGGGTGACGGTGCGCAGGTCGGCCGAGAACTCGCCGGGGGTGAAGAAGCGCCCACTGCGCTCCAACAGCTCCTCGAGCGGTCCGCCAATGTGGGGTGTGACGGTCAAGCGGTAAACCCCCTACTCAAAACGACATCGCGCCTCGCTGCCGGGTTCGAACGGGTTCGAGCACCTTGCTTTGTGTTCCGGGCCGCGCCGGCGGCCCGCCCCGGGCAGCGATCGAGCCTTACGGATCGCCCATCACGGTAGGTGCCGGATGACAGTCCTACCACACCATCCACGCGGAGCCTGTGAGTAACAATTGGTGCCATCAACGTGGGGTTTCTGTATTCGCGTATGCCGGACCACGGCGTGGAAACGGGGCCCACGCCGTCGGGACAACCATCGCGATCGCTACCGGCATGCAAATCGAGGTTAGGGTCTGTTTTGGGTTGTTAGCTTCCAGTTTCACGCGTGTCAGCTGCAATGGCGCTGTACGTTCCCTGGTGAAAAACTGTGGACTTTGTCCGGAGCTGCTCAGAGCACTCGAGTCAGGTCCGCCAGCCAGCCCCGGTCGGCCGGCACCCAGTCGACGTCGTGCAGTTCGGCCGCCGTCACCCAGCGCAGCGCCCGATGATCACGCGGGTGCGGTTGGCCGCGAAGCAGCCGCACCCGATACGCCCGCAGCGTCGTCGCGCCGTCCAGCGGGATGTCGTCGCCAAGGCGGTCGCCGACCGCGACGTCGCGGGCGTCGAGGCCCAGCTCCTCGGCCAGCTCACGGGCCAGCGCGGCCCGCTCGGTCTCGCCGGGTGCGACCTTGCCGCCGGGCAGCTCCCAGCGGCCGGCCAGCTCCGGCGGGCGGACGCGCTGGGCCACCAGGAGGGTCGAACCGGCGATGACGGCCCCGGCGACGACGATCTGGGTCGGCATGGCCAGTGACGGTATACCGTCTCCGCGCCGACGGCTGGCTAGCTGAGGTTGTGCTTGCCCGGGTTGGCGGCGAGACCCGCCAAGATCCCCTGCTCCAGCTGTCCCGTCATCGTGTTGGGCGGAGCCGTCTGCGGGTAGCTGCAGCTGAGGGCGGCAAATGGGCTCGGGTCGGGGCTGGCCGGCTTCACGTCGGCGCCGGCGGGCGCTGCCCCGGCGACGCAGGAGCCGAGAGCAATGGCGGCGCTGACCAAAAGCTTCGCGATCGCGTGGCGGTTCCCAGTCAGCATGTCGTCCTCTTCCCTTGTGTTGAAACGGTACTCCCCGTATGCACCTGTAGCCACCACGATTTCGCGTCCTTACTTGGTGTGCAACGCGATTGGCCGATCACATAGGCGGTTCATGCTTTTGACGGTTCGGAGCGGGCCGGCGTTCCCGGTGCCCAGAGTATGTTCGGGGTATGGCTGTGTTAACGGATGAACAAGTGGACGCCGCACTGCCCGACCTCGACGGCTGGGAGCGCGCCGAGGGCGCCCTGCGCCGGTCGATAAAGTTTCCGAGCTTTTTGGCCGGCATCGACGCGGTGCGTCGGGTGGCCGAACACGCTGAACGCAAGGATCATCACCCGGATATCGATATCCGTTGGCGGACAGTGACTTTCGCGCTTGTGACGCACTCGGAGGGTGGCATCACCAAGAACGACGTCGAGATGGCGCGCGACATCGACCGCATCATCGCGGACTGACCGGCCCGCCGGGCGCGGCGGTTCGCCTACCGGTGGCGGCGATCCAAACCAGGGTCGCCATCGCGACCACGATATAGACCAGCCCGGCCCACGCCAGGTACCACGGGCGGCCGATTTGCCAGATGGTCGGCTGCGCGAAGCTCAGCAGCCAGGGCACGCCGATGATGGTGAGCGCCAGCCAGCCCCAGCCGACGAAGGGCGCGCCGGCGCTCCGGCGTAGCGGCCCGTGAATGGCCCAGATCATCAGCGGCACCAGCCACACCCAGTGATGGCTCCACGAGATCGGCGAGAGCAGCAGCCCGAACAGCTCGACCACCAGCAACTTGCCCAGCCGGTCGGAGGGATCCAGCGCCCGCCACGCCAGGACGGCCAGGACCGCCGTGACGGCGATGGCGGCCAGGACCAGCGGACCGAAGCCGGCGTCGTGGCCCAGGATCCGGGAGATGCCGCCGCGCCAGGATTGATTGAACGACGTGGCGATCGGCCCCACCCGATGCGCGTCGCCGAGCAGGTCGGTGAAGTAGTAGCGGGCCTGATCGCCAACGACGAGCCGCGATATCCCGACGGTGGCAAGGAACACGACCGCCGACGTCACGGCGGCGCCGAAGCGCCGGACGCCTAGCAGGTAGACGCCGGCGATCGCCGGCGTCAGCTTGATCCCGGCCGCCACGCCGACCAGCAGACCCGCCAGCCACCACCGCGCGGTGTAGGCGGCCCACAGCACCGCGACCATCAGCAGCACATTGATCTGCCCGTAGTCGAAGGTGCTGCGCAGCGGCTCGATCCAGATGGTGATAGCCGTCCATGCCATCGCCGCGCGGCGGCTGGTGCCGCCGGGATCGGCGCTCGCCCCCATCAGCCGCTGGCTGATCCGAACCGCGCCGTAGAGCGCCGCGATCGTCGCGACCTGCCACAGGAAGGCGACCACGCCGAACGGCAACAGGTGCAGCGGATAGAAGACGACGGCCGCGAACGGCGGATAGGTGAACGGCAGCGGGAAGTCCGGCGTCTGATCGGCGTAGGTGTAGCTGTACAGGGTGCCGGGATGGTCGATGGCGGCCGCGCCGCCCAGGTAGACGTGCAGGTCCACGAAGTTTGCGCCGTGGGGCGTCAGGTATGTCCAGGCGAGTCGCGCCGCGACGCTGACGATCAGCAGCGCCGGGGCGGCCGCGCCGAGCAGACTCGCCAGCCGCCGGGTGGCGGGCGCCGCCGGGGCGGCCGTGGTGTCGATGGTGGGGTCTATCTGCCCGACTTTAGCGATCGCGGCCTTGTCGACCGGCGCCGCATCACCGCCGTCACTCGGATCCGTAACGATCAAATAAATGCCACACGTGTCACTTGAGTCACACCAGCATCAAAGTACCTTCGGGCCGGGACCTTGTCGTCGAACACCAGGGAGAATCATGCCAACCATTTGGACCTACTTGCGGGCCACCGCCGTCATGGTCGGTTCGTCCGCCGCGCTACTGACGGGCGGTATCGCCCATGCCGACCCCGTGCCGGCTCCGGACGTGCAGAACATTCCGCAGCAGCTGATCGCTTCCGCGGCCAACGCGCCGCAGATTCTGCAAAACCTCGCGACCGCCCTCGGGGCGACCCCGCCGGCCGCCCCGGCGGCTCCCGGCATCACCTTTCCGGGACTGACCCCGGCCGCGGCGGCGCCCGCGGCTCCCGCGGCCAGCTCCGCGATCCCCGGGCTGAGCTCGATTCCCGGACTGGCACAAACGGCGCCGGTGGCCCCCGCCGCGCCGGCGGCCCCGACGGTTCCGGGCCTGCCCGTTTCGATCCCGGGCGTGCCCGCCACTCCGGCGGCTCCGGCCGTGCCGGCGGCTCCGGCGGCGAGGGTGAACATGCCGGCGCTGCCCGGCCTGCCGCTGAATGTGCCACCGCAGATCTCGCTCCCGACGGATCTGCAGGCGCTGGCCAACGGCGGCGTCCCGGGTGCACCGGCCGCGCCGGCCGCGCCCGCACCCGCGGCGCCCGCTCCGCTGACCGCGCCGTCGCTGCTTTCGGCCCTGCCCTAAGCCGCGAAATAGACAGCTAGCCCAACTAGGACTGGAGAACATCGTGGCAAGCACTTGGAACCTGTCCAAAGGTTTGGCCGCTGTCGTCACGGCATCGGCTGCCGCGTTCGGGCTCTGCCCGAGCGCGGCGGCCGACCCGGCGGCGCCACTGCCGACACCGCAATCGAACTCCGCTCAGCAGCTGCCGGGCCTGCCGGCGCTATCGCAGCTGAGCCCGATAATCCAGCAGGCGGCGAGCAACCCCGGGCAGGCGACGCAGCTGCTCATGGCCGCCGCCCAGGCATTCACCCACAACCCGACCGCACCGACCGAATCCAAGAACGTGGCCGCGTCGGTGAACCAATTCGTCCAGGAGCCCGGCGCACCGCTTCCCGGCGCGCCGGCCGCGGCACCCAACGGCGTCACCCCGCCCGAGACCGGACCGGTGCCACACGTGCCACCGGAAGGCCTGGTGCCGGGTGTGCAGGCGCACCTGCCGACGGGCATCGATCCCGCCCACGCGGCGGGGCCCGCGCCGGTGGCGGCGCCCGCGCCGACGTCTCCGGCGCCGGAGGCCGCTCCAGCGCCGGCACCTGAACCCGCGGCGGCACCGGCGCCGGAACCCGCGCCGGCCGCCCCCGCGGCGGCACCGGGTTTCGGCCCTGACGCCCCGCCCACCCAGGACTTCATGTATCCGTCGATCGGCACCAATTGCCTTGCGGACGGCAGCAACGCGATCGCGACCGCTCTGTCGGTGGCGGGGCCGGCCAAGATTCCGCTGCCCGGCCCCGGGCCCGGCCAGACCGCCTACGTGTTCACGGCCGTCGGCACCCCCGGGCCCGCCGAGGTACAGAAGCTGCCGTTGAACGTCACCTGGGTGAACCTGACCACGGGCAAGTCGGGGAGCGTCACCCTCAAGCCGCGCACCGACATCAACCCGGACGGTCCGACCACCCTGACCGCGATAGCCGACACCGGGTCGGGCAGCATCATGTCGACGATCTTCGGGCAGGTCACCACCAAAGAAAAGCAGTGTCAGTTCATGCCCACCATCGGCTCGACGGTGGTGCCGTAGCACCGCTTTCTGGCGCGCTTTCCGGGGCGAACGTGCGCAGTTGTACGCCCCGCGCGGCGTGTCATCGGACGAACACGCACGCTCGCGACAGGGGTGGGCGCCTCAGTAGGCCATGAACAGGATGGCGTCGCGGTCGTACTCCAGGCCCGGATGAGCACTAGCAAGGTGGGCCTGGGTCAGTTCGACCAGCTCGTCCTCGTCCTTGCCGACGATGGCTTCGCCGCACGGGCACGTCAGGTGTGTCTTCACGTTGCCGCCTTTCCCTTCGCTGCTGCCTTCATCTGCTTCTTGTGGGATCGCACCTGTCCAAGCGAACGGGCGTCGACGATATCGGCGACGGATAGGTAGCTGCCGGGCTTGCCGAAGTCGCCGGCCGCCGCCCGCCACCCCGTCGGCGTCACGCCGTACTGCTTGCCCAGCAATGCCAGGAAGATCTTCGCCTTCTGCTCACCGAAACCGGGTAGGCCCTTGAGCCGCCTCAGCAGCTCCTTGCCGTCGGGGTCGCCGACGGTCCACAAACCGGCCGCGTCGCCGCCGTAGCGGTCCACGATGATCTGGGCCAGGGCCTGGATCCGCTTGGCCATGGACCCCGGAAAGCGGTGTATCGCAGGCCTTTCCGCGCACAGCGCGGCGAACTTGTCCGGGTCGCAGGCGGCGATCTCCTCGGCATCCAGGCGGCCCATGCGGTCGGCGATCTTCTTCGGCCCGGCGAAGGCGGTCTCGAACGGCACCTGCTGATCCAGCAGCATGCCGATCAGCAATGCGAACGGGTCGTCATCCAGCAGCGCGTCGGCGGCGGGATCCTGGGCGAGTCGAAGCTTCGGCACGCGGTCAGTCTAGGACTGCGCGGCGATTGAAACACCTAGGGAGGATCGCATCGTCACCACGTAGTTTGGCTGCACCCCTGGCAACCGGGTGGGATCATTTGCGGATGGACCAGGACGACCCCGAGCGACGCATCGCTGAGCTGGAACGTCAACTTGCGGCGCAGAAGCGGCGTGCAGATCTGCCGCGGGCAAGCGCGGACCACACGGCTGAGTCGCTCCGTTTTGTGGCAACCACCCCGCGGATCGCGACTTGGCTCCTCATCTGCACTTACGGGTCGTGGGCGGCGCTTGTGGCGGTGTTCGCGGTGATGTTCGCGGTTCCTTCCGCGCGAACCCTTGGCTGGGTGGTCCTCGTCGTCATGGCCGTCGGGCTAACCCTTTTTGGTGTACTCGGCGGTCGCCGGTGGGGCTGGAACAAAAAGATCCGCATTTGCGTCACGAGCGACGGCCTGACCGACGACAAGAAGCCCAGTGAGGTATTTCCATTCAAGGACGCGAAGCTGGGCCTGTGGGCTCAGGGACAGCAAATCACGCTGTCGGGTACGGCGCTTCACCTGCAATGCGGCCCGCGCCGCTTTGTTCTCGGCGGACGAGATCATCGCCTCGGCACCGCAACGCCGCTGCAAGCGCCGCCCACCGGCCGCGTCGACGGGTGGTTGCAGGCCGCAGACTTCGATGAGGTTCTCACCATGGCCGCCCGCCGCTCGGGGTTGGATGTACGCGGGCCTGCACCGGACGAGCCGCTTCGCTGTCTGCTGTATCCGCCCGCTAAACCGATGGGGCCGTTCGAATTCCGGGTAAAAGAACAACCCGCGCCGCCGCGCCTAGCCATTGACCTGGGTGCAGATGCGATCCGGGTGATCGACCCGAACACCAATGCGCTGGTTGCCTCGGCTTCGCGGTCGCGGGTGACCGCGACACCGGCAAATTACAAGGTGGTCGATGACGTGGGGTCGCACAACTTTCCGGTCCTGGTCGTGTGCGTTCCTGGTTTGCAACCACTGACCATCCAATGTCGTCGCGCGTGGCGCGGCAAGGTGCCGATCGAGAAGAACAAACCCGAATTTATGGTCTCGGACGCGGATTCGCGGGCGTTGGTTGAGAAATTCGGCTTGACCGCGAACCTGAAAGACTAAGCCAGACCTGGCTCACCCTTCGACGAGGCGCAGCGGTTAAGTCTCCATGGTTGCAATCGCCTACTACTGATCCAGCAGCATGCCGATCACCAACGCGAACGGGTCGTCATCCAGCAGCGCGTCGGCGGCGAGATCCTGGGCGAGCTTCAACCTCGGCACGCGGTCAGTCCAGACTGCGCGGCGGTAAGGTGTCTCAGGCGATTACGCCGTGACGTCGACGACGCGGTAAAGCTCACACGGCGCGGAGATGCCCTTCAGCGTGTGTGTACCGCGGGCCTCAAGCGTGACTCCGGAAGCCGCCAGAAGGCTGCTGACCGAGGAAGAAACGATTACCTCCGAGCTTTCGGCCACACCCTGAATCCGCGCGGCCTGGTGCACGGTCAATCCCGCCACGTCATCGCCACGTGTCTCGACCTCGCCGGTGTGCAGCCCGGCGCGTATCTCGATGCCGAGCTCGGTTCGGATGCGATCGGTTAGCGCCCATGCACACCGGACCGCGCGGCTCGGACTGTCGAACGTTGCCAACAATCCGTCGCCCGTACTCTTCACCCAGCGGCCTCCGCATATCCCGATCTCTACGCGGCTTAAGTCGTCGTGGCGGTCCAAGAGGTCGCGCCATGCTGCGTCACCAACTCTTTCGGCGTTCACGGTCGAGTCGACAATGTCGGTGAAGAGAACCGTTGCAAGCTTCCTTGAGTGGTCCGCATTCGGACTTGTGCCGGTAAGGAATTCCTCCATCGCGTCGAGGTAGACATCCTGGGCGCCGAACCAGGGCGCATGGTCGCTGGTAGGCAGCTCCAAGAATCGTGCACCCACAATATGGTCGGCCAGATAGCGGCCGCTGCGGAACGGGACCACGCGATCCCCGCGGGCGTGCATTACGAGCGTCGGCGCGTAGATGGCAGACAGCACGTGGCGGATGTCAAGTTGCGTGTTAATCCGCCCGAACGGAACGAACTTTGAGCGAGATATGGACTCACGTTCATATCGAGCCGCCCAACGCCGGAAGCCCGGTTGGCCGGCCATGGACGGGGCGCCAAGCCTGACAGCGAAGTCGCCCGTGCCCCAGATCCATGACAGGGCCCGGAGTTTTCGCAACTGCTGCCGCATGGTCGGCGCCCAAGGATGATCCTCACGACGCACCCAGCTCGCGAAGGTGCCGCTGAGAATCAAGCCCTCCGTTCGCTCCGGATACGTCGCGGCAAAGAATGCGGCCATCGTGCCGCCCTCCGAGACTCCGGCGATGACGGCTCGATCTACGCCTTCTGCCTGCGCGACGGCAACGAGGTCTCGAACTCGCGCGTCAAGTGACGGCGGCGGAATGCTGCGGTCCGACGTCCCTGTGCCTCGCTTGTCGAACGTAAGGACACGGCAGAAGGATCCGAGCCGTTCGAAGAAGGCCGCGGATCGCGGGTTCTCCCATATCACGTCGATATTCTGCGCGAACCCGGGAACTCCAATCACCGTTCGCTTTCCCGAGCCGTAGGTCTGGTAGCCGATGCGCACCCCGTCTACCTCGACGTGTCGGGTTTCGGGACGAGCGAGAGTCACATCGCTGACTCTAAATGCCCGCTTACGCGCAAAGCGCGCAATCGGACGGCGCGAAGGCCACAAAGGTACAGGCTCTGTTGGACTGACCGCGGTTTCAAGCAGCCACCTGCTGATCGGGGATTCACCCGATAGATCCCCGCCGGCCTGTGTTGGAATCAACGTCATGACGGATCAACAACCCCTGACCATGCCGCTCGAAGAGGCGATGCGAACCCAACGCGCCATCCGTCGGATCAAGAGCGACCCGGTCGACGACTCGCTGGTGCTACACCTCCTCGAACTCGCGATGAAGGCGCCCACCGGTTCGAACGCGCAGAATTGGGAGTTCATCGTCGTCAAGGACCGCAAAGTCGTCGCGCAACTCGGTCGATTGAATCGCCGTGCCTTCAACGTGTACAGCGCAATCGGCAAACGCGTGCTCGAGCGCCGCGGTGACGACAAGATGCTCCGGGTACTGAAGGCCGCGAGGTGGCAGGCGGACCACTTCGACGACATTCCCGTCGTCGTCGTGGCATGCCTCAAGGGTGTTATCCCACCCTGGCCGTCGGCGGCGACGAGCAGCGCCTACGGTTCGATTTTTCCGGCGGTGCAGAACCTGTTGCTGGCGGCGCGTGCGGCCGGGCTTGGCGCGGCATTGATCACCCTGCCGCTGTGGAACAAGCTGCTGGCGAGGCGAGCCCTGGGGCTGCCGTGGAACGTCACTCCCTGTGCGGTGATCCCGCTTGGCTGGCCGATCGGCAAATACGGTCCCACCACGCGTCGGCCGGTCGGGGAGCTCGTCTCGCTCGACAGATACGGCAATCGCGCGTTCCTGTAGGTCGGCCCTGGATCGGGTTGTGGCGCAACGGATTACAGACAACTATCCGCTCTTGCGGCGGAATTCCCGGCGGTTCTCGGCCGGGCCGTGCACCCGCGGCTGCTTGTCGCCGCCGTTCTTGTGGTCGGATCCCCCCGACGACTTGGCCTTCTTGCGGTCGAGCGCTTCGCGGAACTTGCGCTTGGTCTCGTCCTCTTGCTGGGCGTCCGATTCAGCCATGACGGCAGCCTAACCCGGACGGCCCGCGCCTGGCTCGTCGTTTTTACCGCTTGCCCGGCGGCATGCCGTATACGTGCGAGACGCGCAGCGTCAGCAACACCCGCCTGTCGGTGACCATCGCCTCGCGGAACTCGTCCCAGTCCGGATGCTCGCCGGCGATGTCTCGATACAGAGCCACCAGCCCCTCGACGGTGTCGTCGTCGGGTGCGGCCGCCGGGGGCGTCAGTTCCGCCGTGCCCTCGGCCACGGCGTAGGACCATCCGTCGTCGGCGTCGACCAGCAGCGACGCCCGCGGGTCGCGGCGCAGGTTGCGGGTCTTGGCCCGCGGCTCGGCGATCGATACCCGCACGGCCAGCTCGCGCGGGTCGAAGTGGTAGCCCACGTTCGACAGCTGTGGGCGCCCGTCGCTCTTGATCGTGGCCAACACCCCGAGGGAGTTGCCACTGATCACGGCCAGCAGTTTGTCGTCGAAGACTTGGCGTCCCATGTCGAAAGCCTACGTCGCGCGTCCGGCGGGCCACCGCCCGTCCGCGTCGAGAACCCCACCTGATGAAATCGGGACATGACCAAGTACGCGGCCTTCCTGCGCGGGGTCAACGTCGGCGGCGTCAATCTCAAGATGGCCGAAGTCGCGGCCGCGCTGACCGACGCGGGATTCGACAACGTGCGCACGATCCTGGCCAGCGGCAACGTGCTGCTGGAGTCACCCGGGACCGTCGCCGCGGTGCGGAAGAAAGCCGAGACCGCCCTGCGCGAGAGATTCGGGTACGACGCGTGGGTGCTGGTCTACGACATCGACACGGTGCGCGCCGTCGTCGACGCCTACCCCTTCGAGCGCGAGGTCGACGGGTATCAGTCCTACGTCACGTTCGTCGCCGACGCCGCGGTGCTCGACGAACTCGCCGCGCTGAGCGACAAGGCCGGCCCGGACGAGAAGATCAGCCGCGGCCCCGATCCCCTAGGCGTCGTCTACTGGCAGGTGCCCAAGGGCGCCACCCTGGACAGCACGATCGGCAAGACGATGGGCAAGCCGCGCTACAAGCCGTCGACCACGACTCGCAACCTGCGGACCCTGGATAAGGTGTTGCGGTGAGCGGCCACGAGCTATCGAAACAGCGTGTCGCCCTCGGCGGTGTCGCCGAGACCGCCCTGCTGACGCTCAACGCCCGGGCCCAGGAGGCCCGCCGCCCAAATCCCGTCCTGGACGATCCGCTGGCCATCGCGGTGGTCGACTCCATTGCGTTCGACTTCGCAAAGTTCGGTCGGCCCCGCCAGGACACCGCGCTGCGCGCACGGGCCTACGACGCCCAGGCACTGGCCTATCTGGATCAGCACCCGACCGCTACCGTGGTGGCACTCGCCGACGGCCTGCAGACGAGCTTCTGGCGGTTACAAGCGGCCCGACCTGACGGCCAATTCCGTTGGCTGACAGTCGATCTGCCGAATGTCATCGATCTCCGCAACCGGCTGCTGCCCAGCTCGCCGCGGGTACTGAACTGTGCCCAGTCCGCACTGGACTACAGCTGGATGGAATTGGTAGACCCCTCCGCCGGGGTGTTCATCACCGCCGAGGGGCTGCTGATGTATCTGCAGCCCGAGCAGGCGCTTGGATTGATCACCCAGTGCGCCAAGGCTTTCCCCGGCGGTCAGATGCTCTTCGACCTGCCCCCGGCCTGGATTGCGAAGGTGAAGCGCTCCGGAATACGAACCTCGCGGACCTACAAGAGCCCGCCGGTGCCGTTCAGGCTGTCGCTCAAGCAGGCGGCCGACCTGGCCAACGCCGTGCCGGGTATCCGCGCGGTCCATAATCTGCGCCTGCCCCCGGGACGGGGCCGGATGTTCAACGCCGCCCTGTCGATCATGTACCGCAAGCGTTTTCTAGCGCCGCTGCGGCCGATCTTCACGCTGCTGGAATTCGGCTAAACCGGGTCTTCATCGTCGGGCACTTCCTCGATGTAGCGCAGCGCGTCGGCCTTGCCCAATCCCAGGCCGCGGGCCACCCGAACGTATTCGCGGGCCGCGGCTGCCATCGCCGCGTCGGTCGGGTCGTAGCGGGCGATGAAAGTGCCGAAGCGGCCCCGGGTTTCGACGATGGCCGCGGTTTCCAGCTCCCGGTACGCGCGGGCCACCGTGTTGACGGCCACGCCGAGTTGGCCGGCCAGCTCCCGCACGGTCGGCAGCCGGGAGCCCGGCGGCAGCGCGCCCTCGCGGACGCCGTCGATGACCTGCGTCCTGAGCTGGTCGAACAACGGCTTGCCCGCCTTCAGGTCGACCTTCAGCCAGTCCGCCAGCTCCACGTACCCAGTATCACCCAGGCACCGCTATCTTGGTGGGATGCGAGTGACGGTGCTCAGTGGCGCGGGAATCTCCGCGGAGAGCGGCGTGCCGACATTTCGCGACGACAAGAACGGGCTGTGGGCCCGCTTCGACCCGTACGAGTTGTCCAGCACCCAGGGGTGGCGCGACAACCCCGAACGGGTCTGGGGATGGTACCTGTGGCGCCACTACCTGGTCGCCGACGTCCAACCCAATGCCGGTCACCGGGCGATCGCCGACTGGCAGGATCACGTCGACGTCAGCGTCATCACCCAGAACGTCGACGACTTGCACGAGCGCGCCGGCAGCGCCCCGGTGCACCATTTGCACGGGAGCCTCTTCGAATTCCGTTGCGCGCGTTGCGATATGCCCTACAACGAGACGTTGCCCGAGATGCGCGAACCGGCGCTGGAAGTCGAACCGCCGGTCTGCGGTTGCGGCGGCTTGATCCGGCCCGACATCGTGTGGTTCGGGGAGGCGTTGCCCGACGAACCGTGGCGGCGCGCGGTCGAGGCGACCGAGGCCGCCGACGTGATGGTGGTGGTGGGCACCTCGGCGATCGTCTACCCGGCGGCCGGCCTACCGGAACTGGCGCTGTCGCGCGGCACGGCCGTGATCGAGGTCAACCCCGAACCCACCCCGCTGACCCGCAGCGCCACCCTCAGCATCCGCGAGACCGCGAGCCAGGCGTTGCCCGGGCTGCTGAAGCGGCTGCCCGCCCTGCTCGGCTGACGAGCTGACGGCTGGCGGCTGACCCGCGCGAAACGCTAGCACCGGCGCGCCCGGCCCAGCACCAACTCCGACACCGGCAGCGGCGCCCAGACCGGCAGCGTCCACTCCCGCCGAGAGCTGTCCACCTCGAATCCGGCGTCGAGGATGGCGCGCTCGGTGTCGCGGTGGGTGTGACAGTTACCAAACAGCCTGGGCCACAACGTCGAGTCGGCAACGCGCTGCAACCGGCCCCGCGCACCGGCGCTGGCCACATGCTCGAGATACCGCAGCTCCCCGCCCGGGCGCAGCAACGAGCGCAGCCGCCGCAGCACCGCGACGGGTTCTTTCACCGAACACAGCACCAGCGAGCACACGACCGCGTCGAAGGGCTTCTCGCCCTCGAACGCCTCCACGGTCTGGCCGGTCACGGCGATCGGGACGGGCGCGGCGGTGGCCGCCGCCCGGGCCCGCGCCGCCAGGCGCGGCTCGGGCTCCACGGCCACCACATGCTCGACGGATTCCGGATAGAGGGCGAAGTTCGTCCCGATGCCCGCGCCGACCTCCAGCACCCGGCCCGACAGCCCGGCCACATTCTCCCGGCGCAGCACCCGCACCGCCTCGACCTCGCGGGCCGCGACGAGGGGCCAGATCCGGGCGAAGAACGGGTTGTCGACGGTGGATGCCGATGCCGCCGCAGCCGTCATGGTCGCACTCCCTCACGATGTCGATGTGTCGGCTAACCAACCCTGGTCGCCGACTCCCACACGTCGTGCCTATTGTGCTGCACCGAGACCTCGACGGGGTCGAGTTGGATCTCTTCCGGCGGCCCCTCGCCGATGCCGAACCGCTCATGCAGCCGCGCCAGCGGCTTGGGCGCCCACCAGTTCCACCGGCCCATCACATGCATGAACGCCGGAACAAGCACCATCCGCACCAGGGTCGCGTCCGCGGCGACGGCAAGCGTCAGGCCGAGGCCGAACATCCGCATGAACGACACGTGAGCGGCGATCAGCGCGGCGAACGACATCGACATCACCAGCGCGGCCGCCGTGATCACCCGTCCGGTCCGGGCGACGCCCAACGCGACGCTCTCGTCGTTGGCCGCAGATGCCAGCCAGTATTCGCGAATCCGCGATACCAGGAACACCTCGTAGTCCATGGACAGGCCGAAGGCGATGCAGAACAGCAGCACCGGCATGTTGGCGACCAGCGTGCCGCTCGGGGTCGTTCCCAGCGCGCCCAGGTGGCCGTCCTGGAAGATCCACACCAGCGCGCCGAACGCGGCGGTCAACGACAGGACGTTGCACATCAGCGCCTTCACCGGCAACACCACGCTGCCGGTCAGCAGGAACAGCAACACGAAGGTGACGGCGGCCATCAGACCCAGCACGGTCGGAAGTCGATTCGTCACCGCATCGACGCTGTCGCGGTTGATTTGCGCGACGCCGGCCATCTGCACGGGTCGGCCGGCCGGGCCGGGCACGGCGTGCAGGCTCTTCAGCTGAGCGTCGGAGGCCGCCGAGAACAGCGGCGCCACGCTGCTCACCGTCAGGAATGCGCTGCCGTCGGCCACCCCGGTGGCCGCCGCCGGCGGCCCCGCTCGCTTACCGCTCACGTACGTCCCACCCGGCGCCGACACCGCCGACACGTCGGGCACCCGGGACAGGTCGGCGGCGTACCGGTCCAGGTCGGCCCCGCTCACGCCGCTTGTGTCGGGAATGACGACTGGCACCGACGTCGAGGAATCGTGCGCGAAATTGGTGCGCAATTCGTCGCCGACCTGACGCGCCGACGCCGAACGCGGCAGCACCCGGTCGTCCGGGAACCCCCACTTCACCGAAATGAAGGGAAGCCCGAGCAGCACCAGCAGCGCGGCCACCGCCAGGCCGATCGGCAGCCAGCGGCGCATCACGAACCTGCTCGACCGGTACCAGAACCACTGCTCGACCGGCCTGCGCACCGGGTCGGGCCGGCGGAACACCCACCGCAGCAGCCGGCGCACGTCGAGCGCGTTCAGCCGCGGGCCCAGCAACACGATCGCGGCCGGGGTTATCACGATCGACGCCGTCGCGACGAAGGCCACCGTGGCCACGCCCGCGTAGGCGAACGACTTCAGGAAGTACATCGGAAACAGCGCCGTCGCCGACATCGACAGCGCCACGGTGACCGCCGAGAACAACACTGTGCGGCCGGCGGTGGCCATGGTGCGGATCAGCGCCTCGTCGCGATCACCGCCCTCGGCCAGCTCGTCGCGATAGCGGCTGACGATCAGCAGCGTGTAGTCGACGGCCAGCGCCAGGCCCAGCGCGGTGCTCAGGTTGAGCGCGAAGATCGACACGTCGGTGGTGAAGGTGACCAGCCGCAGCACCGACATCGAGCCGACCACCGCCAGCGCGCCCAGGATCATCGGCAGCGCGGCGGCCAGCAGGCCACCGAACACCCAGACCAGCACCAGGAAGCTCAGCGGGATCGCGATCGCCTCCATGACCAACAGGTCGTCCTGGTTCTGCCGGTTGATTTGGGCGTACTGCATCGCCGAGCCACCGGCGCGAACGGTCACGCCGTCGCGGTCGTGGACGAATTCGTCGGCAAGGGTTTGGGCGTTTTTCTGCGCGTTGTTCTCGCCGCCCTTGAGGTTGACCACGATCAGCCCGGACTTGCCGTCCCTGCTGACCAGATCGGCCGACGCACCGGGCGCCTCGGGAGGTCCCGTCCACGCCGAGGACACGTTGTAGACCAACGACGACCGCCGCAGCAGGTCGACCAGCTCGGTGCCGACCCTGCGGACCGGTTCGCTGTCGGCGCCCGCCGGCGCCGTCACCAGGATCAGCATCTGCTGACCGCTCTGCCCGAACTTGTCGGTCAACACGCCGATGGCGTGGGCGGACTCCGAGCCGGGATCCTGGAAACCGCCGGGCGCCAGGCTCTTGGCGACGGGGATACCGAACACCGCGGCGGCGATGAAGACCAAGACCGCAACCGCGATGATGCGCCGCGGCGCCGCGATCGCCAGCCGGGCGGTCGCCTGCAGCATGTCGTCCCTCCACCCATGCCGGGGCGCTAAGTTACAGGTGTCGAACAACACCTTCCCTGAGCACGCAGCCGGGCACCCGGATGGTTCAACGGCACGTCAAACCCGCATGACCATAAGAGTCCGGAAAGAAAAGCGGGCCGCGATCAGGCCGCTCACCGGCCCGATCCGTGGCCCGACGCGGGCGAACCTACCCGTCAGTAAATTGCCACCATTTTCCGAATCGTGACTCAAAGATTCCTTAATGGTGGCCCATACGCTCATTCTCATGTGGATCGACGACTCGAGTGCCGACGTCATCAAGGCTGACTTCGAGGCTCTCTACCACGGCGACATGCTGGTGGAAGGTGAGACCTCCGAGCAGTTCGAAGACTCGCACCCGCTGCCTACGGCAAGCTGACCGCCATGAGTATGGTCGCGCGGCTACTCATGGCCGATTCCGCCGTTATCCGATGGTTCCGTCGATAACCTTTGTTCTTGATTCCTAGACAGCCCTCCGCATGCGGGGGGCTTTCTATTTGCCGGCGAGCAGACGCAAAAGCGTCCGAAAACGTTCGTTTTCGGGCGCTTTTGCGTCTGCTCGGCCTACGACCGTCAGCGCGGCGCCATCCGGATGGCGCCGTCGAGGCGGATCACCTCGCCGTTGAGCATCGGGTTCTCGACGATGTGCACCGCCAGCGCGCCGTATTCGTCGGGCTTGCCCAGCCGCGACGGGTGCGGCACCTGCTTGCCCAGCGACTCCCGGGCCGGTTCCGGCAGGCCCGCCAGCAGCGGGGTGTCGAACAGGCCCGGCGCGATCGTCACGACCCGGATCGCCTTGCTGGCCAGGTCGCGGGCGATCGGCAATGTCATGCCGACCACGCCGCCCTTGGACGCCGAGTAGGCGGCCTGCCCGATCTGACCGTCGAACGCGGCCACCGAGGCGGTGTTGATGATGACGCCGCGCTCTTCGCCGATCGGTTCGGTCCTGGCGATCCGCTCGGCCGCCAGGCGCAGCACGTTGAAGGTGCCGACCAGGTTGATGTCCACGATCTTGCGGAACGCGTCGAGGGGGAAGACGCCGTCCTTGCTGAGCACCCGGATGGCGTTGCCGGTGCCGGCGCAGTTGACCACGATGCGCAGCGTGCCCATCGACTCGGCCGCGTCCAGCGCGCGGGAGACGGCGGCCTCGTCGGTGACGTCGGCCTGGGCGAACCGTGCCCGGTCGCCGAGCTCGCGAACCGCGTCCTCGCCACGCAGGTCCAGCACCACCACCTGCGCGCCGGCGTCCAGCAGCCGCTTGGTGGTGGCCAGGCCCAGGCCCGACGCGCCTCCGGTGACGACCGCTACCGCGTCCTTGATCTCCATCCGAGTCCTTCCCCTATCGTCCGACCCATCCTGCCAACCAGTTGGTTGGGAACTATACCCAGTCCCGCAGCACGGCCTCGGCGTCGGCCACCGACGCGGGCCGCGGGGTCTCGGGCGCCGTGCGCGAGAACCGCGGAGCCGGCCGCGGCTGCAGTGCGCCGTTGACCTCGTAGAAGGTGTTCCGCTCGGTGATGTGCGGCTCGGTCTGCACCTCACCGAATGCCAGCACCGGCGTCACGCAGGCGTCGGAGTCGGCGAACACCTTCGTCCAGTGATCGCGGTCGTGGGCGGCGAACGCGTCGGTCAGCACCGCCCGCAGCTCGGCCCAGCGGGTGGTGTCGTTCTGCGCCGGCAGCTTGGCGGCGTCCAGGCCGAGCCCGGCCAGCATGGCCGCGTAGAACTGCGGCTCGATGGCGCCGACGGCGACGTAGCGCCCGTCGGCGCACTCGTAGGTGTCGTAGTAGGGGGCGCCGCCGTCGAGCATGTTGGTGCCGCGGTCGTCGGTCCACATGCCGGACGCGCGCATCTGCCACATCATCTGGATCAGCACGCTCGACCCGTCGACCATCGCGGCGTCGACGACCTGACCCTTGCCGGAGCGCTGCCGCTCCCACAGCGCGGACAGGATGCCGACCAACAGGAACATCGAGCCGCCGCCGAAGTCACCGACCAGGTTCAGCGGCGGCACCGGCCGCTCGTTGGCCCGGCCGATGGCGTGCAGGATCCCGTTCAGCGAGATGTAGTTGATGTCGTGGCCGGCCTGCTGACTGCGCGGGCCGGTTTGACCCCACCCGGTCATCCGGGCGTAGATCAGCCCGTCGTTCACCGCGGCGCACTGCTCGGGTCCGATGCCGAGGCGCTCGGTGACGCCGGGACGATACCCCTCGATCAACACGTCGGCCTTGGCGACGAGTTTGAGCAAAAGTTCGCGTCCCTCGTCGGACTTGAGGTCGGCGGCCACGATGCGCCGATTGCGGCTCATGGCGTCCTTGGCCACACCCCCCGGGGCGCCCGACGGGCGCTCGACGCGCACCACGTCGGCGCCCAGGTCCCCCAGGATCATGGCGGCATGCGGCCCGGGCCCGATGCCAGCCAGCTCCACAACACGAAGTCCACTCAGCGGTCCCGCCATGGTGTAGCCCCTTGGTCTGCTTTGGTCTGCTTCCGACGTCGTTCGCATCTTCGCAGCCGCGTTCTTCGGCCGCGCACCCGGTCGCCTAGGGTGAGCGCATGCCGCAATCCGTAGTCGACGCACTGGCCCCCGTCGCGGGCCTCGACGTCACGCTGGCCGACGGCGTGCTGTCGGTGACCATCGACCGCCCCGACAGCCTCAACTCGGTCACCACGGCGGTGCTGGCCGGCATCGCCGACGCGATGGAACGCGCGGCCACCGATCCGGACGTCAAGGTGGTGCGGCTCGGCGGCGCGGGCCGCGGCTTCTGCTCCGGAGCGGGCATGGGCGCCGACGACGTCGGCAGCGGCGGCCCGGGTGCCGAGATCATCGCGGAGGCCAACCGCGCGATTCGGGCCATCACCGCGCTGCCGCGGCCCGTCGTCGCCGTCGTGCACGGGCCGGCGGCCGGCGTCGGCGTCTCCCTCGCCCTGGCGTGCGACCTCGTATTGGCTTCTGACACAGCGTTTTTCATGCTCGCCTTCACGCAGGTCGGGTTGATGCCCGACGGCGGCGCGTCGGCATTGGTCGCGGCCGCGGTCGGCCGGGTCCGCGCGATGCGGATGGCCCTGCTCGCCGAGCGGCTGCCGGCCGACGAGGCGCTGTCGGCGGGCCTTGTCACCGCGGTCTATCCCGCCGAGGAGTTCGACGCCGAGGTCGACAAGGTGATCTCGAAGTTGTTGCGGGGACCCGTCGTCGCGTACGCCAAGACCAAGGAAGCCATCAACGCGGCCACGCTGACCGAGCTCGACGGCGCGCTGGAACGCGAATTCCGCGGCCAATCGGCGCTGCTGCGGTCGCACGACTTCATCGAGGGCGCAAGGGCATTCCAGCAGCGCCGCACCCCCAACTTCACCGACCGCTGAGGGCTTTTCGCGGTTCTAGACGCCGAACAGCGGGGGCAACGCCAGCACCATGATCAGCCCCCAGACGAAGTGAGTCAGGATCGGGGCCAGCACGCCGCCGCTGGCCCGGCGCTCCAGGGCACACACCGTCCCGAGGACGATCGCGGCGAAGCCGAGCATGAGGTTGCCACTGGCCATCGTCGCGCCCGTGTACAACAGGGTCGAAATCACCGCCGGGTGGTGGCGGCCCAACGCGCTGTAGAGCGCGCCGCGGAAGAACACCTCCTCGGCTACGCCGTTGATCACCGTGATCACCACGATCGGCCAAAACGATCCGTGATGGGCGAACGCGAGCACCCGGCCGATCGGCCCGGCGACGGCCGGAATCTCCCGCACGATCATGCCGCCCAGCACGAACGCGCCGCCGAGGACGAGACCGATGGTGGTGCCGGTGATCACCGGGCGCTGGTTGCGCCCGCGCCAGCAGATGCCGCCCAGGTGCAGCGGGCCCGAGGTGAACCCGCCGACGAACCACACCGCCGCCAGCGCCAGGGTCAGCCAATAGAAGCTCGATTCGCCCGGATGACGCCGCAGCGAGAATCCCAGCACGGCGGCGCCGATCACCAGCGTGACGCCGACGACGATGCGCCGACGCCGCACCACCGCGGGCGATTCGTTATGTGGCACAGCGACATTGGTGACCGCGCGGCGCAGCTCGGAAAGCACACTGGCGCGGTAGGGGGTGCTGGACTGGCTCATGCTGGGCGCACTTTCGGGGTGAGGGTGACCAGGGTGTCGAGGCCGGTTCGAAGCGCCCCGGCGATGGGACCGGGAATGACGTTCAGCAATCCGAGGGTGGGCCGCGCCGGCGGTGGCGTCACCGCGCGGGCGAGCCGACCGATGCGCAGCGCATCCCCGCCGGCCCAACCGGGATCGGTGTCGGCCAGGCGATGGGGATCGGCCAGGGCGTTGACGGGCGGCGGCCGGCGGTTGGTCCGGTCGGCCAAGGCCAGCGCGATGGCATCGTCGACGGACAGCAGGCCGCCGGGCGGGTCGGGGACCAGGTCGCGCAGGCCGCTGCCGGACGCCACCATCGGGTGATCCAGCGACTCGACCAGCTCGCCGGCCAAGCCCGGCGGCACCGGCAGCGCGATGCCGGTGATCAGTGACGCCAGCGCGGTGTCGACCACCCCGCCGACCGGGACGGCGGCATGCCACCGGCCGGAAATGCGCGCATACGTCTGCAGCAGCTCCCGGTAGGAGGTGGTGTCGGGGCCGGCGATGTCGTAGCCGCCCGCGGGAACCCGTTCCGGGTCGGCGGCGGCGACCAGATAGTGCAGCGCGTCGCGAATGGAGATCGGGTCGATGGGGTTGGTCATCCAGTCCGGTATCGGCATCAGTGGGAACCGATCGCCGACGTAGCGCATCATCTCGAACGACGTGGAGCCGGCGCCGATGATCATCGCCGCCCCCAGCCAGACCAGTTCGGGGCCGCCCTCGACGGTCAGGGCGTCGGCGACCTCGGCGCGGCTGGCCAGGTGCTCCGATATTTCGCCGTCGGGCACGAAGCCGCCCAGGTAGACGATGCGTCGCACGCCGGCGTCGCGGGCCGCGGTCGCCACGTTGTGCGCCGCGGCCCTGTCGGCGTCCCGGAAATCGCGCTGCCCGATCGCGTGTACCAGGTAATAGATCACGTCGACGCGGCCCGCTGCGTCCAGAGCCGCCCGCGCCGACGCCGGATCGCAGGCATCCATCCGGACCGCCGCGACGTCGTCGAACCACCCGAAACGGTTGAGACGCGCCGGGTTTCGACTGGCCGCCACCACCTGGTGCCGGTCCGCCAGCAGCGCCGTGACCAGCCGCGACCCCACATAACCCGTGGCGCCGGTGACCAGAACCCGCATACTCCCGACCCTAGCGGGCGGCGGGGTCCGTCGAGGCGCGGTGCAGGTCCAGCAGCCGCCGGTACACCTCGGCGTTGTGCATGTTGTTGGCGACCTCGGCCGCGCTGAGCTCGCGTTGCACCCGGGCCGGCACGCCGGTCACCAGCGACCGGGCCGGCACCACCATGCCCTGCGGCACCACCGCGCCGGCGGCCACCAGCGCGCCGGCGCCGACCAGCGCGCCGTTGAGGATGACCGCCCCCGAGCCGATCAGCGCGTCGTCCTCGACGGTGCACCCGTGGATGACGGCGTTGTGCCCGACGCTGACCCCGGCGCCGATGCGCACCGGGAATTCCTTGTCGACGTGGACGGTGACGCCGTCTTGGATGTTGGTTCCGAACCCGACCTCGATCTGCTCGGCCTCCGCCCGCAGCGTCGCGGAATACCAGACGCTGACCCTGGCCGCGAGGCTGACCTTCCCGATCACGCTGGCGTTGGGCGCCACCCAGGACTCGGCGTGCAGCACGGGCGCATGGCCCCGAATGGAGACAATCAGCGGCGCGGACATGGACGTCATCGTAAATGCCCGCAAGCCAACCGTTTACCGGGCTGCGCTTGAACCGATTCCGGGGCCCCACCGTCAACCGGTACGTGGACCCCGCTGGCGTGGTAGTGCCCGCCCACGAGATAGTGAAGAGATGTACTACCTGCTGATCCTGGCGGTCGGGATCGAGCGCGTGGCGGAGCTGGTGGTCTCCACGCGGAACGCGCGGTGGTCTTTTGCCCAGGGCGCCAAGGAGTTTGGTCGTGGGCACTACGGCGTGATGGTCGCGATCCACACCGCGCTGCTGCTGGGCTGCATCGTCGAACCGTGGGCGCTGCACCGGCCGTTCATCGCCTGGCTCGGCTGGCCGATGCTGGCCGTGGTGGCGCTGAGCCAGGGGCTGCGCTGGTGGTGCATCGCGACGCTGG
Source organism: Mycobacterium sp. 663a-19 (assembly GCF_035616495.1). Taxonomy (NCBI): domain Bacteria; kingdom Bacillati; phylum Actinomycetota; class Actinomycetes; order Mycobacteriales; family Mycobacteriaceae; genus Mycobacterium; species Mycobacterium sp. 663a-19. The sequence continues at coordinate 398,990 of NZ_JAPJAV010000003.1, forward strand.
GGCGGCGGTGGAACACCAGGGTGATCGTGTTGCCGGACGCGCCGCTGGTGCGGGCCGGCCCCTATCGGTGGCTGCATCACCCGAACTATGTTGCAGTGGTGGCCGAAGGATTTGCGCTGCCGTTGGTGCACACGGCGTGGCTGACCGCGGCCGTTTTCACCGTCGCCAATGCGGTGTTGCTGAGGGTGCGCGTGCACGTGGAGAACTCCGCGCTGGGCTACACATGACGAATTACGACACCGACCTGCTCATCGTCGGCGGCGGCCCGGCGGGCCTCGCCACGGCGTTACATGCGCGCGGGCAAGGACTTTCGGTGATCGTCGTCGAGCCGCGGGAGAGCCCCATCGACAAGGCGTGCGGCGAGGGGCTGATGCCCGGCGGGCTCGGCGAGCTGATGTCGTTGGGGGTGGACCCGGTCGGCATGCCGTTTCACGGCATCGCCTACGTCAGCGAACATCGTCGGGCCGAGGCGCGGTTTCGCGGCGGCCCGGGCCGGGGCGTGCGGCGCACCACGTTGCACGCGGCGCTGGCCGCGCGGGCCAAAGAGCAAGACACCGAATGGATCCGGGCGAAGGTGACGACCGTCGAGCAGGACGCGCGCGGCGTGACGGCCGCCGGGGTGCGTGCGAAATGGTTGGCGGCGGCCGACGGATTGCATTCGGCGGTGCGACGCGCGGTGGGCATCAAGGCGGTCGCCGGAAGACCGCGGCGTTACGGCGTGCGCCGGCATTACCGGGTACCGGTGTGGTCGGAGTTCGTCGAGGTGTACTGGTCGCGCTGGGGTGAGGCGTACGTGACGCCGGTGGAACCGGATCTGGTGGGGGTGGCGATCCTGTCTCGCGGACAACCCGACCTCGCCTGGTTCCCGCGTCTGGCGGGGCACCTGGCGGGCGCCGACCGCGGACCGGCACGGGGCTGCGGCCCGCTGCGACAGGTGGTCTCCCGCCGGGTCGCGGGCCGGGTGCTATTGGTGGGCGACGCGGCAGGCTACGAGGACGCGCTGACCGGCGAGGGCATCAGCCTCGCGGTCAAGCAGGCGGCCGCGGCGGTCGGGGCGATCGTCGACGACGCTCCGTCGTCATACGAGGCCGCGTGGCACCGGATCACCCGCGATTACCGGCTACTGACGCGCGCGCTGGTGCTGGCCAGCACGCCCCGGGTGATGCGCCGCGCCGTCGTGCCGGCGGGTGTGCTGCTGCCCGGCGCGTTCCGGGCCGGGGTGAACGTCCTGGCGCACTGATCAGCGCGCCTTCCAGACCGGCTCCCGCTTCTCGGCGAACGCCAGCGGGCCCTCCCTGGCGTCCTCGGACCTGATCAGCGAACGCATCTCGCGCACGGTGCGCTCCCAGCCCGCTTCGTCGTCGGCGATGACACCGTCGTCGACCCCGTAGGCGATGCGCTTGCTGGCCTGCACCGACAGCGGCGCATTGACGGTCACCCGCGCCGCCAGGGCCAGGGCCGCATCCAGCACCGAGCCGTCGGTGACCACCTGGTTGACCAGGCCCCACTCGCACGCGTCGGATGCCGTCAGCGGGTCACCGGTCAGCAGCAGCTCCATCGCCACCTTGCGGGGCAGCTGTTGCGCGATCCGGAACACCCCGCCGGCGGCGGCGATCAGCCCGCGCTTGACCTCCGGCAGCCCGAATTGGGCGCGCTCGTGGGCCACCACCAGGTCGCTGGCCAGCGCCAGCTCGGTGCCACCCCCGAACGCGGTGCCGTTGACCGCGGCGATGGTGGGCTTGTCAATGAAGTGGTGGACGTAGCCGGCGAAGCCCCACTCGGGATGGTCGGGGTGATACAGGTTTTCCCGCCGCGAGATCGCCTTGAGGTCGGCGCCGGCGCAGAACGACTTGTCGCCGGCGCCGGTGAGCACCACCGCCCGCACCTCGGGGTCGTGCTGCGCCTCCTCGAGGGCGTCGCCGACGCCGATGCTGACGGCGGCGTTCACCGCGTTGCGCGCTTCCGGCCGGTTGATGGTTATCACCATCACGTTGCCCCGGCGCTTCGCCAGGGCCCCCGGCGCGTCGGTCACAACAGTTCCACGATGGTGGCGTTGGCCTGGCCGCCGCCTTCACACATCGTCTGCAGGCCGTAGCGAATTCCCTTGTCCCGCATGTGGTATAGCAGCGTGGTCATCAGCCGCGCGCCCGAACCACCGAGCGGATGACCGAGCGCGATCGCCCCGCCGTTGGGGTTGAGCTTCTTCTCGTCGGCGCCGATGTCCTTGAGCCAGGCCAGCGGCACCGGCGCGAACGCCTCGTTGACCTCGTAGGCGCCGATGTCGCCGATGGACAGCCCGGATTTCTTCAGCACCTTCTGCGTCGCCGGGATCGGCGCGGTCAGCATGATCACCGGGTCGGCCCCGGCCAGCGTCGCCGTGTGCACCCTGGCCAGCGGCTTGAGCCCCAACGACTTGGCCTTCTCGGCGGACATGAACAGGATGGCGGCCGAGCCATCGGAGATCTGCGAGGAGTTGCCCGCGTGGATCACGCCGTCTTCCTTGAACGCCGGCTTCAGCGAGGCCATCTTCTCCATCGGCGTGCCGCGGCGGATGCCCTCGTCCTTGAGGACGACGTTGCCTTCCTGGTCCTTGATGCCCACGATCTGGTCGTCGAAGGCACCGGAATCCTGTGCCGCCGCAGCCTTTTCGTGCGATCCCAGCGAGAACTCGTCGAGCGCGAGCCGGTCGAGGCCCCACTGCTCGGCGATCATCTCGGCGCCGATGCCCTGGTTGGGCGTCTGGCGGTACCGCTCCTTGAAGGCCTTCGGGTAGGGGTTGCCGCCGTTGGCCAGCGACGAGCCCATCGGGGTCCGCGACATCGACTCGACACCGCCGGCGACGACGACGTCATAGTGCCCGGCCACCACGCCGGCGGCGGCGAAATGGATCGACTGCTGGCTCGACCCGCACTGGCGGTCGACGGTCACGCCCGGCACGGTCTCCGGCCAGCCGGCCGCCAGCAGCGCGGTGCGGCCGATGTCGAGGGCCTGTTCGCCGGCCTGCATGACGCAGCCCCAGATGACGTCGTCGACGATCCCGGGGTCGATGCCGGCCTTGTCGGCCAGACCGTTGAGTACCTGCGCGGACAGGTCGGCCGGGTGCACCCCGGACAGCCCGCCGTTGCGTTTCCCGATCGGTGAGCGCACTGCCTCGACGATGACGGCTTCAGCCATGATGATGTCTCCTTTGACGCTGGGGTCTTGCGTCGATTGTCAACCAACGCGTTGGGCGGTTGCTGAGCGGGGTGGTCCTGGGAGCGTTTGACGTCGGCTGCTCGCGGTGAGAAAGTGCCGATCTGCGGCATCGACGAGGTGGTCAAGGTGGTCCAAGGCGAAGTGCGGCGCCCCCTGGCGGTCTTCGCGTGCGTAGCCTGCGCCGCGGCCGCGCTGTTGCTGGCGTTCATGGCGGGCTGGGATCTGTACCTGACCGGCTTTCCCGATTCGCACTTCACCGACTACGACAAGGCGGCCGCCGCGCCCAAACGGATCCTCATGTGGGCGGAATGGGGTTTCGTTGTCCTGTTTCTGATCCTCGGCTTTTCGCCGATCGGCACCCGGGCGCGGATCGCGGGATTGCTCGTCGCGCTGGCCGCGTTGGTTCTGGTCGCCGCGGTCCAACTGCTCGGCATCCCTTGGTATTTCATCACCCATCTCGGTCTCGACAACGGAACCGGCGGCTAGACCTGGGAGCTCGGGGGTGGCGCCCCGCGACGGCCGGACAGGCGTCGGCACAGCGGCGCCAAGCCAGGTCCGTCGAGCAGGTCCAATAGCGCGGTGCGACCACTGACAGCCATCATCAAAGCGACCACCGGTCCGCGAATTTCGGCACCGCTCCCCCAAACCTGGCCAATATCGTCCGCGCGCAAGCTGATCCCGCGCAGTCGGCCTAGAGGGACGAAGCCAAGCGGCCACGGACCGCTCAGGAAGTCCATCGCGAGCGCCACCAACCGTGGGTCGGGTTCGAACGGCAGGCCGAGCGGGACCCTGATATCACCGCCGTGCACCAGGATGTCCGCAAGCGGATCCAGTGGTCCGAACAACGGTGGACTGATCCGGCGGTCCGCGCATCCGCGCAACCTGGCCGCGATCTCATTGACCGGTCCCTGCGCGCCCCGTCGCGCCAGTTCGTCGATTGCGCGCGAGAGGCTTCCGCGACGGAGAGCCAGCCGCACGAATGCCGGCGTGCCGTCGGTGACCGTGCTGACCACATGCGCGGCCACGGTCTTGACATCCCAGCCTGCGCACAAGCTCGGCGTCGCCAACTGGGCTTCGTCCAAGCCGTCCAACAGGTTCGCCAGCTCTCGCCGCTCGTCGGCGGCGGCGGCGAAGACAAACTCGCGGACGGCTGCTCGCATCACGTGAAGGTCTTGTGTCGCAGTGCTTTACGACAGGTTCGCAGTTGCCCTTCTCTCACACCCGCCGAGCGTGCGCAGAATGCCGCGCGGCGCGGCGTGTCTGTGCACAGACACGCACGCTCGCGCCGATCGCAATCAGCCGGCCGGATACGCGACCGATTTGATTTCGGTGTACTGGTCGAACCCGGCGACGCCATTCTGGCGTCCGACCCCGCTGTACTTGTATCCGCCGAACGGGGTGTCGGCGCCGTACGGCGCGCCGCCGTTGACGCCCATGAAGCCGGCCCGGATCCGGCGGGCCACCGCGAGCGAGCGCTCCAGCGAACCCGACATCACGTTGCCGGCCAGGCCGTACTTGCTGTCGTTGGCGATTCGGATCGCGTCCTCCTCGTCGTCGAACGGGATGACGGCCAGCACCGGGCCGAAGATCTCCTCCTGCGCGATCGTCATGGAGTTGTCGACGTCGGTGAAAAGCGTTGGCCTGACATAGAATCCCTTGTCGAAGCCGGTGGGCGCGTCGGGTCCGCCGACCAGCGCGGTGGCCCCCTCTTCGACGCCCTTGCGGATGTAGCCCATCACGCGGTCGCGCTGGACCGCCGAAATCACCGGGCCGCACAGCGTTCCGGGATCCTGGGGGTCACCGCACGTGACGTTCTCGTAGATGCCCTTGAGGATCGCCACGCCCTCGTCGTAGCGGGACCGCGGCAGCAGCATCCGGGTGGGGTTCGCGCAGCCCTGCCCGGCGTGCATGCACGGCGCGATGCCGATCGCACACGCCATCCCGAAGTCGGCGTCCTCCAGCACGATGGTCGCCGACTTGCCGCCGAGCTCCAAGAACAGCCGCTTCATGGTCGCGGCGCCCTTCTCCATGATCCGCTGCCCGACCACCGTCGAGCCGGTGAACGAGATCAGGTCGACCTTGGGCGAGAGCGTGAGCTCTTCTCCCACAAAGTGATCCGACGCGGTGACGACGTTCACGACGCCCGCGGGGATGTCGGTCTTCTCGGCGATCAGCCGGCCCAGCCGGGTCGCGTTGAACGGGGTGTTCGGCGCCGGCTTGAGCACCACGGTGTTGCCGGTGCCCAACGCCTGGCCGAGCTTGTTGAGGGTGACCTCGAACGGGAAGTTCCACGGCACGATCGCGCCGACCACGCCCACCGGCTCGCGCCAGACCTTGCGGGTGGTCAGCGTGCCGGTCAGGCTGATCACCTTGTCACCCAGGTCGGTCTCCCAGGCGTACTCGTCGATCAGCCTGGCGGGATACTTCAGCCCGTCTTCGAGGGGGGCGTCCAGCTGGGGCCCGAAGGTGATCGCCCGCGGCGATCCCACCTCGAGGATGAGCTCCTCGCGCAGCTCCTCCTTCTCGGACTCGATCGCCTCGTGCAGCTGTAACAGGCAGCGCTTGCGCAGCTCCCGGTTGGTGGACCAGTCCGTCTCGTCGAAGGCGCGCCGGGCGGCGTCGATGGCCCGGTGCATGTCCGCCTTCGACGCGTCGGCGACCTCGCCGAGCGACTCCTCGGTGGCCGGGTTGATGTTGGTGAAGGTGCCGGCCTGGCCGTCGACGAGCTTGCCGTCGATCATCATCTTCGGCTCGAAGCGGACCTTTACAGCCTCAGTCATGTTTGTCACTCTCTTCTGACTCGTTGCAGGGGCTACGGAGAGCCTTACTGGAAACTAGCCGATTGGCAAGCTGCCGGGATCATTGGGGATCGAACAACACCGGCACCGCGGTCGGCGACCGGAATACCTGCCCGCGGATGTGCGGGTCGTCGGCGTCGGGGTCCAGCCGCAGATTCGGCAGCCGGTCCAGCAGCAGATTGATGGCGGTGCGCATCTCCAGCCGCGCCAGGTGCATGCCGAGGCACACGTGGACGCCGTGCCCCCACCCCAGGTGCGCCCGGGCCTCTCGGTGGATGTCGAACCTGTTGGGATCGGGATAGCGGTCCTCTTGCCGGTTCGCCGAACCGAGCATCGGCATCACCGTCGCCCCGGCCGGAATCGCCACGCCGCCGAGTTCGGTGTCGCGGGTCGCCACCCGGGTGATGGTCAGCAGCGGTGATTCCCACCGCACGCCCTCCTCGATCGCCTGCGGCAGCAGCGACCGGTCCGCGCGGATGGCATCCAGTTGCGGCGGATCCTTCAACAGCGCGAGCAGCAGGCTGCCCAGCGCGCGATACGTGGTCTCCACGCCGGCGGGCAGCAGCAGCCGCAGGAACGAGAAGATCTCCTCGTCCGCCAGCTTCTCCCCGTCGATCTCGGCCGCGCCAAGCGCGCTGATCAGGTCGTCCTTCGGCTCGGCCCGGCGGGCCTCGAGTATCGGCGCGAAGTAGTCGCACAACGCGGCCGAGGCCGCCAGCCCACGCTCGGGGTTCATCAGCCAGCTCAGCAGCGAAATCGACCACCGCTGGAACTGTGGGTAATCCTTTTCCGGCAAGCCCAGCAGGCCCGCGATGATCTGGCTCGGGTAGTCGAAGGTGAATTCCTTCACCAGATCGGCCTTGCCGTTGGGCGCGAACTTGTCGATCAGGCCGTTGGCCACGCGGCCGACCAACTCGTCCTGCCAGCGCGCCAATGACTTCTGCGAGAACGCCTTCGACACCAACGAGCGCAGCCGCCCGTGGATCGGCTCGTCCATGCCGAGCATGACGCCCTCCCCCAGCACGGGGCCGAATGCCGCGATGACGGCGGCCGAGGAAAACGTCTCGTTGTCGCGCAGCATCTGCTGGATGTCCTCGTGCCGATACACGATGAATATCGGCAGCCCTTCCTCGTGCGGAAGGGCTCCCGACGTCTCGAGCCGCTGCACCGGTTCCTCGCGGCGCAGCCGCGCCAGCTCGGTGTACGGATCACGCACGTCACCGGATATGGCGTCGTCGAAGGCGCCGAAATCCTCCAGATCGTCGAAAAGCTGTTCCATTGCTACCCCTCGTTTCCCTTGCGGCGCTTGGCCGCCAGCGACGCCAGGCGCTGCAGCACCGGCGCCGGAAGAACGCGCGCGACGACCACCATGGCCCGTTGAGCCGCCGTCAACGGCCACGCCCCGCCCCGCATCGAGCCCTGTCTGGGTATGCCCAGCACGATCCGCGACACGTGGTGCATGCCGGAGGCCGGGAGGATCCTGTTGGCGGCCAGCAGCATGGCGACGTCCGGGCCGACACCGCGGCGCCGGAACGGTTTCCGGTCGTCGAGCGCCTTGACCAGTCCGTCGGTGAACCGCTCGGGTGGCCGGGCGAAGCGGATCGCGAACCTGCCGCGGGTGTCGATGGTGTTGTGCAGCCGCGCGTACGGACCGTCGAAATCACGGTCGTCGATGGTGCCCGCGTCGGTGATGATGTCGGTGTCGTACATGCCGCTCACCAAAACGGTGACACCGAGACCGAACGGCGCGATCTCGCACGCCATGGACTCCCCCCACCGCTCCAGCGCTCCCTTGGCCGCCGAGTACGGCGCGGTGTTCGGCTGACCGCGCACCCCGGCCGCGCTGGATATCAGCACGATGCGCCCCTCGCCGGCCGCGCGCATCGCGGGCAGCAGGACCTGGGTGAGCGCGACGGGGCCCAGGACGCTGGTGGCGAACATCTTCTGCCAGAGCTGCATATCGGTTTCCTCCACCATTCCGGCGGCGGAGATCCCCGCGTTGTGCACCAGCGCGTAGGGGGCGCCCACGGCTTCCTCGATTGCCTTGGCCGCGGCGGTGATTGACGCATTGTCGGTGAGGTCGAGCTGCACGCCGATCAGCCGGTCGTCCTCTTCGCCTGCACCGGTCGCCTCACGAAGGTGCGCCATCCCTTTCTCCGGCGTGCGCATCGCCGCGACCACCCGCCAGCCCTCACGGTAGAGGCGAACCGCCGAGGCGAAGCCCAGACCGCGAGAGGCGCCGGTGATGACGACGCTGCGGGGCTCACCCATTCTTGCTCGGTGTCGCGCAGGCACCTTCGCCGGGCGGCGGCGGCTGCACATCGGGTCGGCCATTCGGTTGCCCGCTCATCCAGGTCGACCAGATGCCGACCGAGTAGGGGCCCTGCGCGCCCGCCTTCTCGTAAAAGCCTTGCGGGTCATAGACTTTGGCTTCCGGATACGGCCACGGGCAGGCGACCGAGGTCGCCGCCTTGGTGGCCTTGATGACGGCGAACCAGGTGCCGTAGGCGAAGTAGGACACGTTGATGATGGCGAACATCACCAGGAACGTCCCGAGCACCGGGCGCGTCGGGAATATCTTGGCCTTGGCGGCCAGCTTCTCCGCCACCGACTTACCGGTGTCGTCGCGATAGACCAGGATCGCCGCGGGCACCATCACGAAGGTCACCGAGAACGACTCCCAGATCAGCGGGAACTGGAACGTCGTGCCGGTGAACACCGAGCCCCACGGAATGACCTGCGAGTAGATGTACATGCCCATGTGGACCAGCTGGATCTCCAGCCACGCATCGAAGACGAAGCCGATTGCACAGGTCAGCAGGCCCAGGCTGACCAGCGGGTGACGCGACACGAACGCCGTCGGCCCGTACTTGGCCTGCAGCTTGCGCAGGATCCAGACCGCCGGGAAGTACGGCCCGAAATAGAAAGTGACATAACCGAATACGACGAACGGTTCGACGGTCGGCGACAGCGACACCAGCGGCCACGACTCCGGCCAGTGGATCAGGTCCGGGTTGTACACGGCGAACGGGGCCCAGTTCATGATCGGGTCCTGCCACACGATCAGCGTGGTGCACAGGAACATCAGCATCACCGGGCTACCGGGGTTGCGCCGCCAGCCCCTGACGAACACCAGCAGCAGCACCAGCAGCATGATGACGGTGGAGATGTGCAGGAAGGTGATGTAGTCCAGGCCGAAGATGAATCTGACCGGGCGGGGCCGGCCCTGGACATTCGGGTTGGCCACGCGCGGGTCGAGGGCTACGCGACAGTTCGCGATGAAGAAGAGCGCGAACGCCGCCAGGGCGGCGCCGGCGATCCATCCGCCCCAGCCGCGCTTTGCCCGCGGCGCCTCGTCCGGCCGCCCGAGTACGGACTGTTCCGTGGCCATCTCAGCCCTCCGCTCCGAAGCGATCGACCAGGTGCGAGTTGGTGCCGTCGGCGTCCAGGGTTCGGGCCACCAGGTAGCCCGCGCCCATCCACGCGCGCCGCGTCCACTTGCCGAAGGAGACCCGGGTGCCGGGGGCGCCGGAGGCGGCGGGCATCATCTTCACCCGCTCCAGCGCCTCTTTGACCCCGCGCGGGCTCAGCGGGTGCGCGTCGGCAAAGGCGCGCACGAGCGTGGCGGCGACGTCGTGGTTGACCACCGGCACGCAATATTCGGGACGGCTGCCCTCGTACTTCTCGGCGTAACGGTCGAGGAAATCCTGGCCGACTCGATTCGCCTCGTCGTACTGATCGACCCCGACCCAGCCCATGAACGCGTTCCACATGATCGGGTTCACCCACGCGTTCTGGAAAGCCGTGGTGGTGAATCGCGGCGGGTCCCACTCGACGGCCTCGAGCGCCGGGTTGATGAACACGATGCCGAAGCCGAAGCCCAGATGCACGATCGCCTCGGCCTTCGCGTCGTGCAGGGTGCGCACGGCCTCGTTGATGTCCTGTGCGGTCTGTGCGATCGGGGCCTCCGCGACGATCCGAATGCCGTTGCGGCGGCACGCGCTTCGCAGGTTTTTGAGATAGCTCTCGCCGATCAGGTTCTGCTCGACCAGTACCCCGATTTCGGTGAGCCCGCGCTTCGCGACCAGGTCCGCGATGAAGATCGGCTCGTCGGTCATCGAACCCTGCGGGAAGGAGAACGTCCATTCGCCCAGCCAGTCGTCGGTGCCGGTGACGCTGATCGCGGGGACCTTGAACCGCTCCTCGATCGCCTCGCGGGTGGGCACGCAGTTGTCGGTGATGTGCGGACCGAACACCACCAGGCAGCCCTCGTCGACCAGCTCCCCGAAGGCGTCGATCACCGCCTTGACCGATCCCTTGGGCAACCCCTCCACCTCGCGGTAGATCATCTGCACTGGGCGATCGATCAGGCCCTGTTCACGGGCTTCTTCGAAGACGAGGTCGAAGCACCGCGTGAAACTCGCCAACAATTCTTCCGGGAATCCCGGCGGCAGCGTGAAGTCCATCAGGTAGCCGACCTTGATCGGCTCTGCGGTGCTTTCGTAGGACATCTGACCTCCCGGGGTGGCAGCCTCGCGCGCCCGATACCGAAAACCTAATATTTGTTCAGACCCTAGCGGGGCCGGTATGCAGCGTCAATCCTCATCGGAAGCACCCAGGTAGATGTTGATCATCTCGTTGAGGGCTTTGCCGACGGCCACGTCGTCGGTCAGCGGCCCGGCGATCGCGGCCCGGGCGGCCTCCCGCATCGTCAGGCCCTCGGCGACCAGCCTGCCCGCCGCGATCAGCACGCGGGTGGACGCGACCTCACGCAACCCGCCGGTCTCCAGCCGGCGGATGGCCTGCCCCAGACGCACCAGCTCGGCGGCGGTCGCGTCGTCGACGCCCGCTTCGTGCGCGACGACGCCCACTTCGACTTCGGGTGCGGGGAAACCGAATTCGACGGCGACCATGCGCTGACGCGTCGAATCCTTCAGGTCCTTGAGCACGCTCTGATAGCCCGGGTTGTAGGACACGACGAGACCGAAGCCGGGCGCGGCGTCCAGCGTGATGCCGAGCCGCTCGATGGGCAGCTGCCGCCGGTGGTCGGCGAGCGGGTGCAGCACCACGGTGGTGTCCTGGCGGGCCTCCACCACCTCGTCCAGGTAGCAGATCGCGCCCTCGCGCACCGCCCGGGTGAGCGGGCCGTCCACCCAGACCGTCTCGTCGCCCTGCAGCAGGTACCGGCCGACCAGGTCCGCGGTGGTGAGGTCGTCGTGGCAGGCGACGGTGATCAGCGGCCGGCCCAGGTCGTAGGCCATCGCCTCGACGAAGCGGGTCTTGCCGCAGCCCGTCGGCCCCTTCAGGACGAGCGACAAGCCCTGCCGGTAGGCCGCCTTGAAGATGGCTTCCTCGCTGCCGATCGCCTTGTAGAAGGGACGTGCCATCTCCGCCTCGGGGGTCACGCCGTTCCGGTACACAGTCCCGGACTCATTGGCCATAGCTTCCCTTCCGCTTCCCTCCCGCTTGGTGTGGAGCCTAACCGGAACAGATGTTTGTTTCAACGGCCATCACCGCCCGCGAACGTGCGCAGATGTACGCGGTCGGCGGCGTGTCGCCGCACCGACACGCACGCTCGCCGTCGACTGCCCCGCGCTCGCGACGGGTCGGCGGCGAACCTCGGCCGAGCGCAGCGCGGACCGGAACAGCGGTCCGATCACGCCGGCGAGTTGATCCGGGCGGGCGATCGTCGCATGCGCGGTGCTGCCGAATACCCGCCGCAGCGATTGCACGTCGGTTCCGGCGCCGATCGTCAGGCACACGCAGCCGGTGCCGCGGCGGCGGGCCTCGATCAGGGCGCGGCGCGCATCCGCGGCGCCGTACGGCCGCTCGTACCCGTGGTCGTAGGCGAGTCCGTCGGACAGCACGACCAGGAGCCGCCGTGAGGTTCCCCCGCGCGCCTCCAGGACCGCCGAGCCGTGGCGGATGGCCGCACCGAGACGGGAGTAGGCGCCGGGCTCGAGGCTGTTCAGCCGCTTCATGACTCGGGAGTCGAGGTGATCGTCGAACCGTTTGACGGGCACCAGGCTCACTGCGCGCCGGCCCTGCGAGTAATAGGCGTAGAGCGCGACCCGGTCACCCAGATCATGAAGCGCCACAGCAAGATTGGCGGCAACCGCGCGCTGTTGCTCGTGCACCGTCCGGCCCACCGTCCCCGGTTCCCCCGCCGACCCCGACACGTCGAGCAGGAGCAGCACCGACAGGTCGCGCCGGCGCCGCAGGCTGTCGAGGTACACCGCCTCGTCGGGCACCGACCCGGCCAGCACCTCGACGCGGGCTTCGACCGCCGCGTCGATGTCGATGTCGTCACCCTGCGACTGGCGGTGGCGGCGGTGCAGACCCATCCCGAGCCGGGACAGCGGGCGCCGCAGGCCGATGGCGTCGTCGATCGCATGGGTCGCGGATGCCTTTATTTCGGACTCGATTTCGCGAACGGTGCACCACGCCGGGCGGTAGCAGTTGCGCGCGGCGTCCCACTCCGGATACGTCAGGCCGTCGGCATCCTCGGCATCCTCGCCGTCCTCGCTCGGGGTCGACGCCAGCGACGACACGGCGTGCAGACCGCGGTTGGCGGTGTTGGTCCGGTGCGTCGGGGTGTCGGCGCCGGGCGGTCCGCCGCCGCTGCCGGTCTTGCGCGCCGAGGACAGCATCTTCTTCAGCCACTTGCCGATGAAGCCACCCCCACCGACCGGGCTGGTGAACATGTCGGGATCGTCGGAATCGTCGACGGCGCCGTCGTCGAGTTCCTCGAGCTCTTTGGGGCCGCCGCGTGGGATGTGTTGGGGGTCTTCTCGGTCCTCCCGCTTGGCCGCCGCCGAGCACGCGGCCAGCACCTTCGCCGGACGGATCGCGCCGAATTCCGGTGGCGGGTCGTCGATCGCCACCTGCGCGCCGGCGAGTCGCAGGGACGCGGCGGGTGAGTCGCTGCGGCTCGCGACGTCGCGATCGCCCACCGACGTCAAGGCGCCCGGCAGCAGGTAGCCGTTGGCCACCAGCGCCCGATGGCCCTCGACGGCCAGGTAGCGCCTGGCCTGCCGCGGGTGGCGGACCAGGGCGCGCACGACGTCGGGATCCAGGCTGCCGGCCGCGATCATCGAGGCGTGCACGGCCACCGCTTCGAGTTTCGCGCGGTTTCGCGCGGCAGGATCCAGGTAGATCGTCTGGCCGTCGGTCCACGGGGGTTCGCCCGGCCGCTGTTCGGCGACCGCCAGGGGCCGGCCGGCGAGCGCGGAGGCGAGCAGGCCGAGGGCCTGCAGCCGATCGCCGGGAGCGTCGCTCGCCACGCACCACCTCCGAATCCCGCGACTCGTTGACCAAATATCTGTTCCAACGTAAAGTCCGGGGCTTGGCCCAGTCAATCGCGCGAGGTAAACAAGAGGACGTGGATTTCTCCTACCCGCCGGAGGTGGAACGGTTCCGCGCCGAGCTGCGCGAGTGGCTGTCGGCGAACCTGACCGGCGAGCTGATCGCCGCCCGGCGGCCCTCCGGCCGCGACGACGCGACGTTCGCGATGCTGCGGGACTGGAACCGCACCATGGCCGACGCCGGATGGGCGGCCGTCTCCTGGCCGCGCGAGTACGGCGGCCGCGGAGCGACGGTCTTAGAGCAGCTGGTCTACACCGAGGAAACCACACGCGCTCGGGCACCGTTGCCGCTCAACGTCATTGGCATGAACAACATCGCGCCCGCGATCATGCAGTACGGCACCGAGTCGCAGAAGGCAACGCTGCTCCCCCGCATGATGCGCGCGGACGACATCTGGTGCCAGGGGATGTCCGAGCCCGAGGCGGGCTCGGACCTCGCCGCGCTGCGCACCCGCGCGGTGCGCGACGGTGACGACTTCGTCGTCAACGGCCAGAAGGTCTGGACCTCGCTGGGGCACCGCGCCGACTGGTGCCAGCTGTATGTGCGTACCGACCCCGAGGCGCCGAAACACAAGGGGATCTCCTGCCTGATCGTCGACATGACGCTGCCCGGCATCGAGGTCCGACCGCTCGTCACGCTCAACGGTGACACCGACTTCGCCGAGCTGTTCTTTCGCGACGTGCGGGTCCCGGCGGACGCGTTGCTCGGACCGCTCGACGGCGGTTGGCAGGTGGCCACCACCACGCTGAGCCACGAGCGCGCCGGTGCCGCGCGGCTCTACGCCGAGATGCAGGTGCGGCTCGAGGAACTGGTGGCCGACTTCGCCGCGTCCAATGCCGGTCAAGACCCGGTGACACTGCGGCGCCTCGGCGAAATCGGGGTCCGCATCAAGTATCTCGAATTGCTTTGCCAGCGCTCTATTTCCGCGACGCTGCACGGCGGCTCGGACAAGGCAGCGCTCGGTTCGGCCAGCCTGGCCAAGACCGTGTGGGGCGAGATCGGGCAGGACATGGCCGCGCTGGCCTTCGACGTGCTGGGCACCGGCGGCGAGAAGCACCGGTGGGCCGATTACCGGCTGACGTCGCGATCGCTGACCATCGCGGGCGGCACGACCCAGATCAACAAGAACATCACCGCCCAACGCGTGCTGGGGTTGCCGCGCCAATGAACCTCGAATTGACCGACGAGCAAGTTGCGCTGCGCGACACGGCGCGGCGGTTTCTCGCCGAGAAGGCGCCGATTTCGGGCCACGTGCGCGCGCTGCTCGACGACCCGACGGGCACCACCGGCGCCGTCTGGCGCGGCCTTGCCGACCTCGGGACGACCGGCCTGCTGGTGCCGCCGGAATGCGGCGGGGCCGGGATGTCGATGGTCGAGGCCGGCATCGTGGCCGAGGAGCTCGGCACGGCGCTGCACCCGGGACCGTGGCTGTCGAGCGCCGTCGCCGCGCCGCGCGCCCTGGCCCGGCTCGGGGCCGAGGGCGCGGCCGCCGAGCTCTTCACCGGAATCGCCGACGGCACCGCCATCGCCACCGTCGGGCCGCTGCAGCGCAACGACGGTGCCGTCACCGCCGCCGACCGAGGCCCGGGCGTGGTGCTGCGCGGTGCGGCCGAGATCCCCGACGCCGCCGCGGCGGACGTCCTGCTCGTGCTTGCCGAGAACGGAGGCGGGACCGGGCTTTTCGCGGTGCGGACCGACTCGTCGGGTGTGTCGGTGACCCCCGAGCGCGGTATCGATCCCACCCGCAAGCGATTTTGGGTCGCGCTCGACGACGCGCCCGCACGCCGGCTGGCCACGCCGTCCCCGGATGCCATTGCGGCCGTCGTCGACGACGTGCTCATCGCCACCGCCGCCGACGCGCTGGGCGCCGCGCGGGCCGTCATGGACCTGGCCGTCGAATACGCCAAGGTGAGAAAGCAATTCGGCCAGGCCATCGGCTCGTTCCAGGCGATCCAGCATCTGTGCGTCGACATGTACGAAACCGTCGAGCTGGCCCGCAGCGGGGTGATCCACGCGCTGTGGGCCGCCGACCACGCCGACGCGCAGGAGCGGCACCTGTCCGCCTTGCGGGCCAAGGCGTTCGCCGGACGGTTGGCCACCGTCGGCGACACCGCCATCCAGGTGTTCGGCGGCATCGGCTACACCTGGGAGCACGACGCTCACCTGTACCTCAAACGCCTGCTGGGCTGGAGCGCGTTTCTCGGTGGGCCCGACGAGTATCTCACCGAAGTCGGTGCGCGCCTTGCGAAACGGAGCAGTTCATGATCGATTTCACCGGCCAGGTCGCGATCGTGACGGGCGCGGGCCGCGGCCTCGGCCGGTTGTATGCGCTGGAGCTGGCCCGGCGCGGCGCCTCGGTGGTCGTCAACGACCTGGGCGGCACCATGCACGGCGACGGCTCCGATGCCGCCGTCGCGGACCAGGTCGTCGCCGAGATCGAGGGCGAGGGCGGCGTCGCGGTGGCCTCGCACGACTCGGTCGCAAGCCCGGAGGGTGGTGAGGCGATCGTCGAGCAGGCCGTCGAACGCTTCGGCCGGCTCGACGCCGTCGTCAGCAATGCCGGGATTTTCAACAGCATTCCGTTCGACGAGCTGAGCGCGGACGACTGGCGCAGGATGCTCGCCGTGCATCTCGACGGCGGCTTCTATCTGAGCCAGCCCGCCTACCGGGTGATGAAGAAGCAGCGCTACGGCCGGTTCGTGTTCATCTCCTCCTCGGGAGGCATGTTCGGCCAGCCGCTGGAGGCCCACTACGCGGCGGCCAAGGCGGGCCTGGTCGGCTTGTCGAACGTGATCGCGATCGAGGGCGCCGAGCACGGCATCCTTTCCAACACCGTGCTCCCGTTCGGCTTCTCGCGGATGGTGACCGAAACGGTCGGAGACCCGAAAGCCCTTGAGGAGATTGGCTTCTTGAGCGTGATCAAGCCCGAGCTGGTGGTGCCCATGGTGGTGTTCCTGGCGAGCCGGGCCTGCGACTTCGGCCATCGGAACTACTCGGCCTGCGCCGGTCGTTTCGCCCGCGTCTTCGTCGGACTCGGCGCGGGCTGGCTCGCGGACAAGGACGGCAACCCGACCGCCGACGACATCGAGGCCCACCTTTCCGAGGTGTCGGCGACCGAGCCGTTCACCGTGCCCGGTTCGATCTTCGAGGAAGTCTTCGCTGTGGCGGCCCGGCTCGGCGTGAGCACCTGATGGGCGGCTGATCATGGACCTCGAGTACCTGCTGACCGCCACCCGTTCCGCGCGCAAGTCGCTCGACGTGGATGCGCCGGTCGACATCGACGACATTCGCGACTGCCTGCGGATCGGGTTGCAGGCGGCCAACGGCTCGAATCAGCAGTCGTGGCGGTGGCTGGTGGTCACCGATCCCGCGCTGCGGGACAAGATCGCCGGGCTGTACCGGGAGGCCTATCTGCTGCGGGTCGGCGGGCAACTGCTCGCCGGCATGCTGCCGGCCGGCACGCCGGAGGGCAGGCTCATGTCGTCGACGGAGTGGTTGGTCGAGAACATGACGAGGGTGCCGCTGCTGGTGATCCCCTGCTATGAGCCGTATCTGCCGCGCATCGACGGTGACGAGTCGTTTCACCAGGCCACGCTGTACGGATCGATCTTCCCGGCGGTGTGGAACTTTCAACTGGCGCTGCACACCCGCGGCTACGGGACGTGCGTCACGACGCTGCACCTGCACCGCGAGGACGAGGTCCGGCGGCTGCTCGGGATTCCGCCGACCTACGTCCAGGGCTGCCTGCTGCCCGTCGGTCGCCTCCGTGCGGGGCACACGTTCCGGCCGGCCCGGCGGCGCCCCGTCGAGGAGGTGGTCGCGCGCGACCGCTGGGACGGCCCCGCCCTTTAGAATGGGCCTTTCAGCGCCTTGTACAGCGGATTCCTTTCGCCCGGTCTGATAGCCTCTAACAAAGATTTGGTTCGGACGGGAGGACGGATGCGCATGCGCGCAAAGCAGTCGTCCGGTCTGGCGTATCACTAGTCATGGCCAAAGCCGAATCGTTGGCATCCAAGCGGCCGGCGGATCGTCTGGATCCGGCCGGCGCCGACGACTCCGGGACGCGCCGCACCGAGATCCTGCAGACCGCGGCGTCGCTGATCGCCTCGTCCGGACTGCGCACGTCGCTGCAGGAAATCGCCGACGCGGCAGGCATTCTCCCGGGGAGCCTGTATCACCATTTCGAGTCCAAAGAGGCGATCCTCGTCGAGCTGATACGCCGGTATCAGGACGATCTGAACCGCATCGGGCTCGCGGCCCAGGCGAGGCTGGACGAACCCGACTCGCGACCCGTCTCCGAGAAGATCCTCCAGTTGGGGTCGGCGATCGCCAACTGTGCCGTGCAGCATCGGGCCGCCCTGCAGATGTCGTTCTACGAGGGGCCGAGCGCGGACCCGCAACTCATGAAGCTCACCCGGCAACAGTCCACCGCGATCCAGGAGGCGATGCTGCAAACGCTGCGCGCCGGTAGGTGGAGCGGCTACATCAAACCCGACATCGACCTTCCCACGCTGGCCGACCGCATCTGCCAGACCATGCTGCAGGTCGGGCTCGACGTCATCCGGCACACCGCGTCCGCCGACCAGGTGGCCGAGTTGCTGTGCCGAATCATCTTGCAAGGCTTGGCGGCCCGGCCGCCGACCGACTCGGCACTGGATCGCTCCAAGGCTTTCAAGGCCGCGAGCGACGTGATCGAGACGTGGGCCGACGACAGCGAAGCCAGCGACAAGGCGGCCCACGTGCGCGCGGTGGCGCGAGCCGAGTTCGGCCGCAAAGGGTATGAGGTCACGACCATCAGGGACATCGCGTCCGCGGCGGGTCTTGGCACCGGGACCGTGTATCGGGTGATCGGGTCCAAGGACGAACTGCTGGACTCGATCATGCGCTCGTTCGGGCAGAAGGTGGAGGCGGGCTGGGTCGCCGTGCTGCGCTCCGATGCCACGCCCATCGAAAAGCTGGACGCGCTGAGTTGGGTCAACGTCAATGCACTGGACCAGTTTTCCGACGAGTTCAGGATCCAGCTCGCCTGGATGCGGCAATCGCCGCCGACGGCCAACCCGGGGTGGTCGTACGCCACGCGGCTTCGGCAAATGAAATCACTGCTCTCCGAAGGGATTCGGTCGGGCGAGATCCAGATCGACACGCCCTCCACGGCGATGCTGGCGCGGTGCGTCATCGGGGTGCAGTGGATACCGGAGAACATTCTTCGCGCCATCGGCCGCCGGCCGGCGCTGATACATGCCCGCGACACCTGCCTGCGGGGCGTCGCCGTTCGCGGGAAGTAAGACCGTCTAACTCGATCCGGCACCCCGGTATTGAACCAAATAACTGTTACCCATACAGTTGTCCAATTAGAACCGGGTTGGCAGTTACCGAGAAGGGGATTTCCATGACCATTGTCGATCGGTTGCGCTACGACGGCAAGCGCGCGCTCGTTGTCGGTGGTGCGACGGGCATGGGCGCCGCGGCGGCCAAGTCAGCCGGCGAGCTCGGCGCCGAGGTCATCGTGATGGACTACGCGCCGGTGAAGTATGACGTCGCCAAGTCCATCCAGGTGGACCTGCGCGACCCCGCGTCGATCGACGCCGCCGTCGAGCAGGTGGACGGCCCGGTCCACGCCCTGTTCTCGGCCGCCGGCATCGCCGACGGCACAACCGACCTGATGGCGATCAACTTCCTCGGCCACCGGTACCTCATCGAGCGCCTGCTCGAGAAGAACCAACTTCCCTCGGGCTCGGCGATCTGCTTCATCTCCTCGGTCGCCGGCATGGGCTGGGAAAATGACCTGGACCTGCTGAACGAGTTCCTCGCCACCCCGGACTTCGCGGCGGCACAGGAGTGGGTCAAGGCGCACGAGCCGGAAGGCATCATCCACTACGGCTTTTCCAAGAAGGTCGTCAACGCCTACGTCGCGACCCAGGGCTACCCGCTGCTGAAGAAGGGCATCCGCATCAACGCGATCTGCCCGGGCCCCACCGACACCCCGCTGGCCCAGGCCAACGCCGACCTCTGGCTCACCTTCGCACAGGACTACCGCGACGAGACCGGCTCCAAGGTGCACACCCCGGAGCAAATGGGCGACGTCATGGCGTTCCTCAACAGCGCCGCCGCCTTCGGCATCAACGGCATCACGCTGCTGGTGGACTACGGGCACACCATGGCCTCGCTGACCGGCGCCTACCCGCCCGGCAAGCCGATCATCGATCTGATCATGGGCCGGGTGAAGCTCTAGCCCGTCGTCTCCCCGCGAGACTGCAACGGCCGACGGGTCCACTCGGCGTTTGCGTCGGTAACTGCAGTCTCGCGGTTGAGTACCGTCGGGGCATGCGCATCGTTGTCATCGGCGGCCACGGCAAGGTCGCGCTGCAGCTCGCCCGCATCCTGTCCGAGCGTGGCGACGAGGTGACCTCGGTCTTCCGCAACCCCGACCACTCAGACGACGTCGCCGCCACCGGGGCCCACCCGGCGGTGGCCGACATCGAGCGGCTCGACACGGCCACGCTGGCAGACCTGCTTACCGGGCACGACGCGGTCGTCTTCTCCGCCGGGGCCGGCGGTGGCAACCCGGCCCGGACCTATGCCGTCGACCGCGACGCGGCGATCCGGGTGATAGACGCGGCGGTCCGGGCGGGAGTGCGGCGGTTCGTGATGGTGTCGTACTTCGGTGCCGGCCCGGATCATGGTGTGCCGCAAGATGATCCGTTCTTCCCCTATGCCGAGGCCAAGGCCGCCGCCGACGCCCAACTTCGCGCCAGCGGGCTGGATTGGACGGTGCTGGGACCGGGCCGGCTCACCCTCGAGCCCGCCACCGGCCGGATCGCCATCGGCAGGGGCAAGGGTGAGGTCTCGCGAGCCGATGTCGCGGGCGTCGTCGCGACCGCGCTGGCCGACGGCTCGACCGTCCACCGCACCATCGAATTCAACAACGGCGACATCCCGATCGCCGAGGCGCTGGCGGGCTGACTATGCTGCTTCTCGCAGCTGGTCTGCTGTCGCCGCAGCCGCGGCGCCGGCATCGAGCGAGGCATGTTAGTCATGCGTCGCAAGAGGGAACCCGGTGAGAGTCCGGGACTGTCCCGCAGCGGTATGCAGGAACGAACGCCGTCACCAAGCACTGGTCTGAAAGACCGGGAAGCGACGGCCAGTAGGAGCACCACCGGGGTGCGTGCCTGCGAGTCCGAAGACCTGCCGGCTGTGCCGGGCGCGCCGCGTCCGGCGGGCTCATCGCCTCGTGGAATGGGCGTCTGGCCGTGGCCGTTGCGGTTTGTGTACCGCCAACGGCATCGGCTGCGCGTCTGCCGGCGGTGAACCGAACCGTCGAATGAAGGACGAAATCGTGACTCCTGTAAGCAGTCAACCATTCACCGCCACGGTCACCGGCTCGCCGCGCATCGGCCCGAAGCGCGAACTCAAGCGCGCCACCGAGGGCTATTGGGCCGGACGCACCAGCCGATCGGAACTGGAGTCCGTCGCCGCCACATTGCGCCGCGACACGTGGGCGGGCCTGGCGGCCGCCGGCCTGGACTCGGTGCCGGTGAACACCTTCTCGTACTACGACCAGATGCTGGACACGGCGGTCATGCTCGGCGCGCTGCCGGCCAGGGCCGCCCAAGTCCCCGACGAACTCGACCGATACTTCGCCGCCGCGCGCGGCAACGAGGAGGTCGCGCCACTGGAGATGACCAAGTGGTTCGACACCAACTATCACTACCTGGTTCCCGAGATCGAGCCCGCAACCCGGTTCGCGCTGAACCCGGACAAGGTGCTTTCCGAGTTGAAAGAGGCGCTCGGACAAGGCATTCCGGCGCGCCCGGTGGTCATCGGGCCGGTCACCTTCCTGCTACTGAGCAAGGGCGCCGAGGGCGCGGGCGCACCCATCGAGCGGCTGCAGGAGCTGGTGCCGATCTACTCCGAGCTGCTGTCGCTGCTCGCCGACAACAGCGCGCAGTGGGTGCAGCTCGACGAGCCGGCGCTGGTCACCGACATCTCCCCCGACGCGCCCGCGCTGGCCGAGGCGGTGTACAGCGCGCTGGGCGCGGTCAGCAACCGCCCCGCCATCCACGTCGCCACCTACTTCGGCGACCCGGGCGCCTCCCTGCCGGCACTGGCCCGCACGCCGGTCGAGGCGATCGGCGTCGACCTGGTCGCCGGGGCCGACACCGCCGTCGCGGCCATTCCCGAGCTTGCCACCAAGGCGCTGGTGGCCGGCATCGTCGACGGGCGCAACGTCTGGCGCACCGACCTGGAGTCGGCGCTAGGCAAGCTGGCGACGCTGCTCGGCTCGGCGGCCAATGTCGCGGTGTCGACGTCGTGTTCGACGATGCACGTGCCGTACTCGCTGGAACCCGAAACCGGGCTCGACGACGCCCTGCGCAGCTGGCTGGCGTTCGGGCGGGAGAAGGTCGACGAGGTGGTGACGCTGGCGCGCGCACTGCATGACGGGCCCGACACAGTCGCCGACGCGATCGCGGCGTCCAACGCCGCGGTGGCCTCGCGCAAGAAGGACCCGCGGCTGCACAACGGCCAGGTCCGGGCCCGGATCGACGAGATCGTCGCCTCGGGCTCGCACCGGGGCGACGCGGCCGCGCGCCGCGCGAGTCAGGAGGCGCGGCTACAGCTGCCCCCGCTGCCGACCACGACGATCGGCTCCTACCCGCAGACGTCGGCAATCCGCAAGGCGCGCGCGGCTTTTCGGGCCGGCGAGATCGACGAGGCCAGCTACGTCGGCAAGATGCGCAAGGAGATCGCCGACGTCATCAAGCTGCAGGAGGAACTCGGCCTCGACGTGCTGGTACACGGCGAGCCCGAGCGCAACGACATGGTGCAGTACTTCGCCGAGCAGCTCGAGGGCTTCTTCGCCACGCAGAACGGCTGGGTGCAGTCCTACGGCAGCCGCTGCGTGCGCCCGCCGATCCTCTACGGCGACGTGGTTCGCACCCACCCGATGACGGTCGAATGGATCACCTACGCACAGTCTTTGACCGACAAGCCGGTGAAGGGGATGCTGACCGGGCCGGTCACCATTCTGGCCTGGTCGTTCGTCCGCGACGACCAGCCGCTGGCCGACACCGCCAACCAGGTGGCCCTGGCCATCCGGGACGAGACCGTGGACCTGCAGGCCGCCGGAATCGCCGTCATCCAGGTCGACGAGCCGGCGCTGCGCGAGCTGCTGCCGTTGCGCCGCGCCGACCAGGACGAGTACTTACGTTGGGCCGTTGGCGCTTTCCGGCTGGCCACTTCCGGAGTCGCCGACTCGACGCAGATCCACACGCACCTGTGCTACTCGGAGTTCGGTGACGTCATCGGGGCGATCGCCGACCTGGACGCCGACGTCACGTCGATCGAGGCGGCACGCTCGCACATGGAGGTGCTGGACGACCTGAATGCCGCCGGCTTTTCCAACAGCGTGGGCCCGGGCGTGTACGACATCCACTCGCCGCGGGTGCCGAGCGCAGACGAGATCGCGGAGTCGCTGCGCGCGGCGCTGCGAGCCGTTCCGGCGCAACGACTCTGGGTCAACCCCGACTGCGGGCTGAAGACCCGCAACACCGACGAGGTCACCGCGTCCCTGCGCAACATGGTCGCCGCGGCGCGGGAAGTCCGCGCGAGCGCCTAGTGTTCCGGCGAGCGTGAGGCTGTTGCGAATCCGCCGCCGGGATCTCGCAACAGTTTCACACTCGGCGGTTCAGGTCGGACAACACCTGGACCGGCACGTCGTCGTCCCACGGCTGCCGGGTCACCATGTCGGCGACCCGCACGATGCCCCGCTCGAACTCGCCGGTCGCCGCGTCCACCAGCCGATACTCCTGCGTCTGCTTGTGGATCGGCTGCGCGTCCAGCAGGACCACGCGCACCTCGCCCGGCTCGAAGTGGCAGCGCTCCTGCATCGCGGCGATCAGCTGCTCGTTGTGCATGTGGCCGTCGCCGAAGTTCCAGCCGATGGCGGTGCTGCAGATCCGCTCGCCGTCGGTGATGACGTAGTCGTCCTCGTTCTGGCCGGCCATCGCCCGGTGCGCCAGCGTGAACAGCGCCCGGCCGTGCGTGTTGAAGCCGCGGAACGCGTACCCCATGTAGATCGGGATCTGCGCGGCTTCCGGGCTGCCGTAGAACCGCTCCAGCTGGGCCTGCGGCATGCTGGCGATCGCCACGATGCCCCGGCTGATCTTGTCGTTCGCGGAAGGCTTGATGCACCACAGCGTGGTGTCCCAGTTTCCGGCGTAGTAGCGCATGCCCGGCAGGAACGAGATCTTGCGCGGGAACATGTTGCCGAGCACAACGATGCCCGCGATGATGGCGAATAGGATCGCCACCGGCACTGGGTGTTTCAGGTCGCTCAATCCCAGGCGGGCGTGCGCGACGAACAGCGACAGCACGCCGAAGATCATGAACACGTTCCACTCCAGCGGCACCCCCATGGGGATCGACACCAGGATCCCCAGGTGGAAGCACACCATGACGATCGCCGCAATGGTGGTCGGCCAGCCGCCGTGGCAGAAGAACAGCGGCAGCGGCACCAACATCTCGATCGCGGTGCTGAGGTGAGCCAGCATCCGTGACAGCCGTCCGGGCCGCAGGTCGTCCGGGAACCTCTCGAAGAAGCGCCGTTTCAGCCACCGGGGCCGCATCAGCGGGTTGTTGGACATCATGGTGGAGATCACGAACGGGAAGTGCCTGTTGAGCTTCGACGTCGCCGCGCCCACCCAGATCACCAGGAACACCACCTTGGACGCGACGATCATGTCGGCGCCGCCGAACAGGAACGTGACCGTCATCGTCACGTACACCTCGCCGCGGGCGGCCAGGAAGATCACCTTGTCGCGCAGCCCCAGCACGGCGACGATCACCAGGATGGTCACGATCTCCCACGTCGGCAACAACCCGATCGTCGTGCCGAGCTCGGGCACCGGTCCGGTGCCGTCCGAGAACAGCGCCCGCAGCGTCACCAGCAGCAGCAGTGCGTACAGGGCGACGTCGAACGGGGTGCGCTTGGTGCCGCTGGTCCCCGGGACGCGATCCGGCCACGGTGGCAGCCGGATGGTGCCGAAACGCATCCAGTACAGGATCGAGCCCATCGGCGGGAAGAACCGGTTGTTCAGCGGGCCGAAGCCGCAGCCCAGCCCGATCACCTCGAACAGCATGGTGTAGAGCACGACCTTCTCGAACACGATCGGTTCCGACCACCACGACGCGACGTTGGTGAACCCGCTAATTCCCTTGGTGGCCGACGCAAACAGCCACGCGAAGAGGATGTAGAGCAGGATCTTGACGACGTAGAACAGGTGCAGCGCGACCGGTGTTCCGAAACCCACCTCGGCCCAATGCCTCGCCATCGGGCGGATCTTCTCGCTGCGGGTGCCCTTGCTCCACTCGGCCATCTCGATCTGCGGCAGATCAGGCTTGAGAAATCCCATGGTGTCACAGACTAGAACGTGTTCTAGGGGCGTGGCTCGGGTTGGGGCCAAGAATCTTTGCCCGCGGCCCCAGCCCCGGATACGGTGACGTTGGGTCGGCATGTTCCGGGGAGACGTCCATCATGAGCAAACTTCGATTCGCCATCGTGGCAACGGTTGCGGCCGTCTCAGCGATCGCCGTCGCCTTGGGGACCGGCACCGCTCGTGCCGACCCGCCCGCGCCCGGCGACGGCTGCACGGTATTGCACGCGACCGCCAAGGACGCCAACGGCCGGATGATGTGGTGCAACCCGACCATGACCGGCGACCATAGCCTGGTGTGGCAGTACGGCGGACCCGCCTGAGAAGGGCCCGCCGCCGCCGAATGTGAAGCTGTTGCGAATTTCCGCGCTCGGCTTCAAGGGATGGATGCAACACATCTGATTGAGGAGTGTTGTTGTGACCCGTCCGGCGTTGAGATCTGTTGT
>NZ_JAPJAV010000030.1:0-1391 GCF_035616495.1 Mycobacterium sp. 663a-19
CCCACACCAGCGCCGGCCACATACAACTCCCCCACCACCCCCACCGGCACCGCACGCAACCACCCATCCAGCACAAAAAAGCCCAGATGCGCCCACGGCACCCCGATCGGGCTGGCCGAACTGTCCACATCAGCGGCACTGATCTGACGCACCGAAGCATGCACCGTGGTCTCGGTAGTGCCATACATGTTGATCAAGCGCGGCAACCCGGGATGATTGTCCAGCCAAGCCCGAAGACGTTGCGGCACAAGCGCTTCCCCGCCGAACACCACGGCCTGCAGTTGCAACTGATCTGCCAGCTCGGGCCGGTCGGCATCAACGCTTTGCAACCCAGCAAACGCCGACGGGGTCTGACTCAACACACTGACCTGCTCAGCAACCAGCAAAGCAAGGAAATCATCCGGGGAGCGCGCCGCCGACTCGGGTACCACGACTAGCCGCCCGCCACCGAGCAGCGCACCCCAGATCTCCCACACCGACACGTCGAAAGACAACGAATGCCACTGCGACCACACAGCCGCCTCCGGCAGGGCTGCAGGCAGCGCCCCGAGCAGCGCGGTGATGTTGTGGTGGGTGATGGCCACCCCCTTGGGCACCCCGGTGGTGCCCGAGGTGTAAATCAGATACGCGATATCGTCGGGGGCCACCATGATCGGCAGCGCGGTAGCGGGCTGGCTTCCCACCGCGGGGTCCTCGACATCGATGACCGCCACGTCGCACCCGGCCAGCCGGCCAGCCAACCCGGTGGTGGTGATCACCGCGACCGGGGCGGCATCGGTGAGTAAGAACCCGATCCGCGCATCCGGAAGATCCGGGTCGATGGGCACATAAGCCGCCCCGGTCTTGAGCACCGCCAACACCGCGATGATCGCCTGCGCCGAACGCGGCACCAGCAACGCCACACACTCACCCGGGCCCACACCCTGACCAATCAGCAACTGCGCCAACCGGTTAGACGCCTCATCGAGCTCCCGATACGTCATGGCGCAGCCCTGGTAGCTGATCGCCACCGCATCCGGGGTGCGGGTCACCTGCGCGGCCCACAGCACCGGGATCGACACCGGCGCCGGCCCCGGCGCACCCAACACCGCCCGATTACCGATCTCATCCAGACACACATGCTCGGCCTCATCGCACACATCAATCGACGACACCGGCCGGGCCGGATCGGCGGTCATCGCCACCAACACCCGCTGCAACCGCCCCACCAACGCCTCAACGGTGGCCGTGTCGAACACCGCGGTGTCAAATTCGACGCGGATCCTCAATTCAGTGCCCAGCAGGACCGCCACCACCAGTGGGTAGTGGGTGGATTCGTGGCTGGTGATCTCGGTGATGGCCAACCCGTCAGCACCGGTCAACGCGGCGGTGTCGATCGGATAGTTCTGGTA
>NZ_JAPJAV010000031.1:0-1324 GCF_035616495.1 Mycobacterium sp. 663a-19
CTCGGCTTCAAGGGATGGATGCAACACATCTGATTGAGGAGTGTTGTTGTGACCCGTCCGGCGTTGAGATCTGTTGTCCGTCAATTCTGGGCCCATATCGGTGATGGCTGCGCCGCCGCCGAGGCCGGCGTTGCCGTCGGCGTGTCAGAGCGATCCGGCCTGCGCTGGTTTGCTGATGCTGGTGGCGTGAAACCACGGCTGTGCGAACCGAAGACCTCTGGCCCGCGCCCGAGGCTGACCTTTGAAGACCGGATCGAAATCGAATTCGGTGTCAGGACAAACGAATCGTTGCAGTCGATGGGCGATCGGCTGGGTCGGCCGGCGTCGACGATCAAGCGTGAGATCGATGCCAACGGTGTCCTTAATCGCTACGACGGGCGCAAGTCGGGTTATCGGCGCAAAGAAGCGTTCGGGGCCCGTCAGAGCGGCAACACTGCGCACGTTAAGTATCGGGCGCTGGTGGCCCAGGCTCGCGCCGATGAACGCGCGCGTCGGCCCAAGCCGGCCAAGCTGGCCGGAAATGACCGGCTACGCGATGAGGTGCAGACTCGGTTAGACGATTTCCATAGTCCCGGCCAGATCGCGGCGATGCTGCGACGCGATTTTCCCGACGATCCGGAGATGTGGGTGTCTCACGAAGCGATCTATCAGGCGATTTACGTGCAAGGACGCGGCCATCTGCGCCGCGACATCCACCGCTGCCTGCGCACCGGGCGGGCCTTACGTAAACCCCGCAGTCACCCCGGTGAGCGCCGGGGCCGCATTCCGAACATGATCAACATCAGCGAACGCCCACCCGAGGTGGCTGACCGCGCGGTGCCCGGCCACTGGGAAGGCGACCTGATCCTGGGTAGCACCGAATCGGGCTCAGCGATCGGCACCCTCGTCGAACGCAGCACCCGATTCACCCTGCTGCTGCACCTACCCGATAACCACGGTGCGCTAGCCGTCCAAGACGCCATTGTGGCCAAGATGGCGCAGCTGCCACCGATCCTGCGCCGCACACTGACCTGGGATCAGGGTAAAGAGATGGCCAACCACATCGCTATCGCCGCGGCCGCCAAGTTGGACATCTACTTCTGTGATCCGCACTCCCCGTGGCAGCGCGGCACCAACGAAAACACCAACGGACTGCTGCGCCAGTGGTTTGCTAAAGGCACCGACCTGTCAGTGTTTCCCGCTGACTACCTCGACTACGTCGCGGCCAAACTCAACAACCGGCCCCGCCAAACACTCGGCTGGAAAACCCCCGCTGAAGCCCTCGACGAACTACTGTCTAACCCACCCAAACCGCCCACTGTTGCATCCATCGCGTGAAAGCGCC
>NZ_JAPJAV010000032.1:0-1315 GCF_035616495.1 Mycobacterium sp. 663a-19
GTAGGTGCGCGAGATGCTCAGCACGATCAGCCGCGGGTGTTCGGCTTGTAACCGGGCGATGATCTGAGCGCGCCACTGCTCGCACTCCGTATATTTCCGATGAAGGACGGACTCGGTGAAGGTTAGGTCCAGCAACGGGCAGCCTGCCTTGGCCAGGGTCTCCAGCCGCCAGCGCCGCTGGTCGGCGGCCCGCTCGAACGCCGGGCTCCACATCGCGGCATTGGAGTCCCCGACCAGCGCCACCGTCGTCGCCGACGCGGCGTCGCCCGTCGCGCACTCGGGGTGCCCCACTTGGAGAAAATTGCGCAGGCAGCCGTTGAGCCCCAAGGTCATTTGTTCGGCTGCAGCGTTGGCAAGCGGCGGATCGAGGTTCGACGGTACGGCGGTCATGTTCGCCGATGCCGCCACCGCGGCCTGCACTTGGGCGAATGCGTTGTGCACCACGGCGTCGTACAGCTCGACATTTTTCCCTGCAGGGGCAGGACCCACGGTGACGGCCAGTGCCGGAGCGGCGGGGCCACGGCCGACCGGCAGGGGTATTAGCACCAGCAGCGCCACGCCCACACCGACGGCCACCGCCGTGGCGGCACCGCCGAGCGCAAGACTGCGGGCGGGTGACCGGCGTATGGAAGGGGCGAATCGCAGCGGGTTCTCGATGAAGCGCAGCGTCAGCACGGCCAGCCCGCCGGAGATGACGACCGTCGCCAGCCTGCCGGCCAGCCCCAGCGGGTGGCCCAACAGCGGCGCCGCGAGCACCAGCACCGGCCAGTGCCACAGATACCATGAGTACGACACCCGCCCGACCGCCCGCATCGGCGCCAGCGCCAGCACACGCCCCACTCCCCGAGCGGACGCGGCGCAGCCCGCGCCGATCACCAGCGCCGTGCCGAGCACGGGCAGCAGCGCGGCGGTACCCGGATAGGGCGTGGTCGTGTCCAACCGGGTGCAGGCCCACAGGATCACCCCCAGGCCTGCCCATCCCCCGATCGCGGCGAGCGGTGCCGGTAGCCGGCCCCACTGGGTGGCCGTAAGAGCCACCAGGCCGCCCACCGCGAGCTGCCAGGCCCGGGTGGGCATCGAGAAAAACGCGGTGGGGGGCAGCGTGTGGGTGATCGCCAGCGACATCGCGAACGACACCACCGCGACCAAGGCAAGGACCACCAGGTACGGGCGCCTCGACGATGCGCCGTCGGCCCGGGTGTAGCGCCGCACCAGCCGGACGAGCAAAGCCGTGCCGATGATCATGGGCGGCCATACCAGGTAGAACTGCTCCTCTACCCCCAGCGACCAATAGTGCAAAAACGGCGACGGGGCC
>NZ_JAPJAV010000033.1:0-1305 GCF_035616495.1 Mycobacterium sp. 663a-19
GACGTTGACGGTGGGGAGCACCGGGCCGGGTAGCGGCGCCCTGACCATCAGCGCCAGCCACGCCCTGACGGTGAACGGCGGCGGGACGCTGACGGATACCGGCAGCGTGACGGTGTCGGGCACGTTGACCGATGGCGGCACTATGACGGTGGGCACCGGCACCGCCAACAGCGGCACGTTGACGGTGGGGAGCACCGGTCCGGGTAGTGGCACTTTGGCGGTCAATGGTGGTCTGACGGTGAACGCCGGTGGCACGTTGACCGATACCGGGACGGTCACGGTGTCGGGGACGTTGACGGATTCGGGCACGGTGACGGTGGGCACCGCCAGCGCGAATAGTGGCACGTTGACGGTGGGGAGCACGGGTCCGGGTAGTGGCACTTTGGCGGTCAACGGGGGTCTGACCGTCAACGCCGGTGGCACGTTGACCGATACCGGGACGGTCACGGTGTCGGGGACGTTGACGGATTCGGGCACGGTGACGGTGGGCACCGCCAGCGCGAATAGTGGCACGTTGACGGTGGGGAGCACGGGTCCGGGTAGTGGCACTTTGGCGGTCAATGGTGGGCTGACCGTCAATGCTGGGGGCACGTTGACTGATACCGGGACGGTGACCGTCTCGGGCACGTTGACCGATGGCGGCACTATGACGGTGGGTACCGCCAGCGCGAATAGCGGCACGTTGACGGTGGGGAGCACCGGACCCGGTAGTGGCACGCTGGCGGTCAATGGGGGGCTGACCGTCAACGCTGGGGGCACGTTGACTGATACCGGCAGCGTGACGGTGTCGGGCACGTTGACCGATGGCGGCACTGTGACGGTGGGCACCGGCAGCGCGAATAGTGGGACGTTGACGGTAGGGAGCACCGGCCCGGGTAGCGGCACGTTGAATGTCGGCTCCGGGGTGACGTTGACGGTGAACTCCGGGGGGACGCTGACTGACACCGGCACGGTAACCGTGTCGGGCGCCGTCAGCGACAGCGGCGCCCTGACCGTGGGCACCGGCAGCCCCGGCAGCGGCACGCTTGCCGTCAATGGCAGCTTGACCGTCAACGCTGGCGGCACGCTGACCGATACCGGGACGGTGACCGTGTCGGGCACGTTGACCGATGGCGGCACCGTGACGGTGGGCACCGGCAGCGCCAATAGCGGGACGTTGACGGTGGGGAGCACCGGGCCGGGTAGCGGCACCCTGACCATCAGCGCCAGCCACGCCCTGACGGTGAACGGCGGCGGGACGCTGACGGATACCGGCAGCGTGACGGTGTCGGGCACGTTGACCGATGGCGGCACTATGACGGTGGG
>NZ_JAPJAV010000034.1:0-1281 GCF_035616495.1 Mycobacterium sp. 663a-19
GGGCGGATTCATACGGTCAGTGCAACATCCGTTGTTTTGAGGAGTTGCCATGCCGAGTGGTTATCCGTTTTCTCGGGCGGTGCGCCGAGAGTTCCTGGATCTGGTGTGCCAAGGCATGCCGGTGATTCGGGCCGAGCGTGTGGTGGGCGTGTCGCTGAATACCGGGTCGCGCTGGTGGCGCGAGGCTGGCGCCATGAAGATCGGACAAAACCAATGGAGTTCGGGTTTAGCAAATCCGGGGGATCTGTCGCGCCCGGGTGGGCGTGGGCACCGGCTCAGCGCCGAGGAGCGGGTGATCATCATGCGCGGGCGCGACGCCGGCCTCAGTGATGCTGATATCGGCAAGCAAATCGGCCGTGATCGCAGCGTGGTGTACCGCGAGGTTCGACGCAACCAGAACGCCGACGGGGACTACCACGCGCTGATGGCCCATGGTCGTGCCGCTGAGCGAGCGCGCCGACCCAAGCAGTTCAAGCTCAAGGACAATCCGTTGTGCGCGCTGATCGAAGCGTGGATGGATGATGGGTGGAGTCCCAAGCTGATCGCCGAAATGTTGGCCCGCGATCATCCCGATGACAGGCAGGCCCGGGTGAGCCACGAAACCATCTACCAAAGCCTGTATGTGCAAGCCCGCGGTAGTCTGCGTGCTGATCTGCACAAATGCCTGTCGACCAAACGGGCGGCACGCAAACCGCGGGGCCGTTATGTCAGCCGCGGCGTCTACAACGGTGAGGAGTTCACGATCAGCGATCGTCCCGCCGAGGCCGAGGACCGCGCCGTGCCCGGTTCCTGGGAAGGGGATCTGATCTTGGGGCCCGGCGGCGCCAGCGCGATCGGCACCCTGGTCGAACGCAGCACCCGCTTCACCATCCTGTTGCACCTCCCCACCGACCACAGCGCCGCGGCCGTCGCCGCCGCGATGATCGAGGCGATGAGCGAGCTGCCCGAGCACCTGCGGCGCGCTATCACCTGGGATCGCGGCAGTGAAATGGCAAACTGGCGCGAGATCTCGCTGCAACTAGGCGCCCCGGTTTACTTCTGCAACCCGCACTCACCCTGGCAACGCGGCAGCAACGAAAACACCAACCGGCTCTTGCGGTTCTGGTTCGAAAAGGGCAGCGATCTAAGCGGTTACACCAAAGCCGACCTCAAACGCATCCAAGACACCCTCAACCGCCGGCCCCGCCCCACATTGAACCTCGACACCCCCGCCCAACGACTCGCCCAACTCCTCGACCAAGCCGCCTGAGCAGTTGTTGCACTAACCGATTGACAATGCCC
>NZ_JAPJAV010000035.1:0-953 GCF_035616495.1 Mycobacterium sp. 663a-19
TTCACCGTCAACGTCACCCCGGAGCCGACATTCAACGTGCCGCTACCCGGGCCGGTGCTCCCCACCGTCAACGTCCCGCTATTGGCGCTGCCGGTGCCCACCGTCATAGTGCCGCCATCGGTAAGGGTGCCCGAGACAGTCACCGTCCCGGTATCGGTCAGCGTCCCGCCGGCGTTGACGGTCAGACCCCCGTTGACCGCCAGCGTGCCACTGCCCGGACCGGTGCTCCCCACCGTCAACGTCCCACTGTTGGCGCTGGCGGTACCCACCGTCAGCGCACCGTTGTCGGTTAACGTGCCCGAGACGGTCACGCTGCCGGTATCCGTCAGCGTCCCGCCGGCGTTGACGGTCAGCCCACCATTGACCGCCAGCGTGCCACTACCCGGACCGGTGCTACCCACCGTCAACGTGCCACTGTTGGCGGTGCCGGTGCCCACCGTCATAGTGCCGCCATCGGTCAGGGTGCCCGAGACGGTCACCGTCCCGGTATCGGTCAGCGTGCCGCCAGCGTTGACGGTCAAGCTGCCATTGACGGCAAGCGTGCCACTACCGGGTCCGGTGCTCCCCACCGTCAACGTGCCACTGTTGGCGGTGCCGGTGCCGACCGTCATGGTGCCGCCATCGGTCAGGGTGCCCGAGACGGTCACCGTCCCGGTATCGGTCAACGTGCCCCCGGCGTTGACGGTCAGACCCCCGTTGACCGCCAAGGTGCCACTACCGGGTCCGGTGCTCCCCACCGTCAACGTGCCGCTATTCGCGCTGGCGGTGCCCACCGTCACCGTGCCCGAATCCGTCAACGTCCCCGACACACTCACGCTGCCGGTATCCGTCAGCGTGCCACCGGCGTTGACGGTCAGCCCACCATTGACCGCCAAGGTGCCACTACCCGGACCCGTGCTCCCCACCGTCAACGTGCCGCTATTCGCACTGGCGGTGCCCACCGTCACCGTGCC
>NZ_JAPJAV010000036.1:0-247 GCF_035616495.1 Mycobacterium sp. 663a-19
GGCGGCGGGACGCTGACGGATACCGGCAGCGTGACGGTGTCGGGCACGTTGACCGATGGCGGCACTATGACGGTGGGTACCGCCAGCGCGAATAGCGGGACGTTGACGGTGGGGAGCACGGGTCCGGGCAGTGGCACGCTGGCGGTCAATGGTGGGCTGACCGTCAACGCCGGCGGGACGCTGACGGATACCGGCAGCGTGACGGTGTCGGGCACGTTGACCGATGGCGGCA
The DNA here is from genome assembly GCF_035616495.1 of Mycobacterium sp. 663a-19. Taxonomy (NCBI): domain Bacteria; kingdom Bacillati; phylum Actinomycetota; class Actinomycetes; order Mycobacteriales; family Mycobacteriaceae; genus Mycobacterium; species Mycobacterium sp. 663a-19. The sequence continues at coordinate 233 of NZ_JAPJAV010000036.1, forward strand.
CTATGACGGTGGGTA
>NZ_JAPJAV010000036.1:347-915 GCF_035616495.1 Mycobacterium sp. 663a-19
CCGCCAGCGCGAATAGCGGGACGTTGACGGTGGGGAGCACGGGTCCGGGTAGTGGCACTTTGGCGGTCAATGGTGGTCTGACGGTGAACGCCGGGGGGACGCTGACTGACACCGGGACGGTCACGGTGTCGGGGACGTTGACGGATTCGGGCACGGTCACGGTGGGCACGGCGAGTGCCAATAGTGGGACGTTGACGGTGGGTAGCACCGGCCCGGGTAGCGGCACGTTGAATGTCGGCTCCGGGGTGACGTTGACGGTGAACTCCGGGGGGACGCTGACCGATACCGGCAGCGTGACGGTGTCGGGCACGTTGACGGATTCGGGCACGGTGACGGTGGGTACCGCCAGTGCGAATAGTGGGACGTTGACGGTGGGTAGCACCGGACCGGGTAGTGGCACCTTGGCGGTCAATGGTGGGCTGACCGTCAATGTCGGCGGGACGCTGACTGATACCGGCAGCGTGAGTGTGTCGGGGACGTTGACGGATTCGGGCACGGTGACGGTGGGCACCGCCAGTGCGAATAGCGGCACGTTGACGGTGGGGAGCACGGGTCCGGGTAGTGGCAC
>NZ_JAPJAV010000037.1:0-880 GCF_035616495.1 Mycobacterium sp. 663a-19
GTTGGTATGGTCGGCGGGTCTGGGGTTGGTTTGGAGGTTCTGGGATGAGCGACGGTCAGGCCTCGCGGGTGGGGTCGATGTTTGGGCCGTATCACCTGAAGCGGCTGTTGGGCCGTGGTGGCATGGGTGAGGTGTATGAGGCCGAGCACACCGTCAAGGAGTGGACGGTGGCCGTCAAGTTGATGTCGGACAGCTTTAGCCGTGATCCGGTGTTTCGGGAGCGGATGAAGCGCGAGGCGCGCATCGCCGGGCGTTTGCAGGAACCCCATGTGGTGCCCATTCATGATTACGGCGAGATCGATGGGCAGATGTTCATGGAGATGCGCCTGATCGAGGGCACCGATCTGGATTCGGTGCTCAAGCGGTTTGGGCCGCTGACCCCGCCGCGCGCGGTGGCCATCATCACCCAGATCGCCTCGGCGCTGGATGCCGCGCATGCCGCGGGGGTGATGCATCGGGACGTCAAGCCGCCCAATATCTTGGTCACCCGCGACGATTTCGCTTATCTGGTCGATTTCGGGATTGCCAGTGCGACCACCGATGAGAAGCTGACCCAGTTGGGTACGGCGGTGGGCACGTGGAAATACATGGCGCCGGAACGGTTTTCCAATGATGAGGTCACCTACCGCGCCGACATTTATGCGTTGGCGTGCGTGTTGTATGAGTGCTTGACCGGGTCGCCGCCGTATCGGGCCGACAGTGCGGGCACGCTGGTCAGCGCGCATCTGATGGAACCGATCCCGCAGCCCAGCGCGACGCGTTCGGGCATCCCGAAGGCCTTTGACGCCGTGATCGCGCGGGGCATGGCCAAAAAACCCGAGGACCGCTTCGCCAGCGCTGGTGATCTGGCCCTGGCTGCTCACGAGGCGCTGTCGGATCC
>NZ_JAPJAV010000038.1:0-873 GCF_035616495.1 Mycobacterium sp. 663a-19
CGACCCCACCCGCGAGGCCTGACCGTCGCTCATCCCAGAACCTCCAAACCAACCCCAGACCCGCCGACCATACCAACCTCCGGCGGGTAAGCCGGTCGGTTGCAAACCGCCGATTCAGCAATGACGACGGTATGTCCCCAACCGCGCGGGCGCACCGGTTTCGCGACATTCACCCGCGTCGGCTCGGCTGGCGTGTGAGCCCACCGGAAACGCCTGCCCGCATTGGGGTTTGGGCGGAGTCGGTGTCAGCCGTACTTCTCCCACCATCCGTGCAGATCCTCCATCGCCGGCGGGTCGCCGAAGACGTCACTGAGCATCAGTTTGGACTCGTTGGTCCAGATCACGTTCGGCTGGTCCTTATAGGTGCCGCACGCGACCATGCCTGCGGTCACCGTCGGGCTCTTCTCGTAGTGCCAGCTGTCCGGCGACGGCCCGCCGCCTGGGCAGTTCGTCAGCTGCACGGCGGCGATGTCGTCGTCGAACGCCTTCTTCAGCGCGCCGACGTTGGCGAACAGGCCGTACACCGCGCGGGCTGGGCCGCCCGGGTTGGTGTTCTGCCCACAATCGACCATGGCCACCGCCTTCACCCAGATGCTGTTCGGCTTCGGCGTGGCCGGCGTGCAGGTGCCGCCGGCGTAGCCGGCGGGCAGCAGACTGCGCAGCTTGCTCTGGGCGTCACCGGCCGGCGTCGTGGTGGTGGTCGGCCTCGAGCTCGAGGTGGTGGGCGTCGGCTTAGTGGTGCTCTGCGCCTGCGGTTTGTTGTCGTCGCCTCCCATGACCATTGCGATGCCCACGGCGCCGGCGGTGAGGATGACGACGGCGGCGATGGCGGCGGCGATGAGGGGCCAGGGGTTGCGTTTGGGTTTGGGTGGT
>NZ_JAPJAV010000039.1:0-834 GCF_035616495.1 Mycobacterium sp. 663a-19
GTTTTGCGGCAGGCGGGATGGCGGCCGGAAATCACGCTGCGGGACGGCATCGAGGCAACGGTGGCGTGGTATCGGGCAAACGCCGGCGCGCTAAGACAATGAATGCGCCTAGCACGGCAGCCTGATCCAAATCTCGCACCGGGCGGACGAGCGTGGAGTAAGGTGCGCGACAGTCTTTGTGTCGCGTTGTCGGCCCGGAATTTGTTGGTGGACACAAGTCGAGAGTGGGATCACGGAGGGGCAAGCTCTAATTGACCGGTCTGCCGGCAACGAACCGTCATCAGCGGATTCGAGAACGTATCTTGTTCCGGCGCAGCCCTTCGACGCCGCCGACGGGCGACGGCGATTCTTCCGCGGCGGGGGCGCGCCGGGCGCACACGGGATTTCGCTCCGACATCGAGGGCCTGCGCGCCGTCGCGGTGTTGGCTGTGGTCCTCTTTCATGCCGGCGTGCCCGGGGTCGGTGGCGGGTTCGTCGGCGTGGACGTGTTCTTCGTCATCTCGGGCTTTTTGATCACCGGACTGCTCTGGCGCGAGGTGAGTACCGCCGGCAAGGTGCGGCTGGGCCGGTTCTACGGGGCGCGGGCCCGACGCCTGTTGCCGGCGTCGGCCGCGGTAGGCGTCGTCACCATGATCGCGTCTGCTGTCCTATTAGTCCCGCTGCAGGTCCGGGGCATCTTTGGTGATGGCATCGCGTGCGCGCTGTACGTCGGCAACATGTGGTTCCTCGGTCACGCCATCGACTACTTCTCCAACCAGGCCCCGTCGCCGTTTTTGCACTATTGGTCGCTGGGGGTAGAGGAGCAGTTCTACCTGGTATGGCCGCCCATGATCA
>NZ_JAPJAV010000004.1:0-400817 GCF_035616495.1 Mycobacterium sp. 663a-19
GGCCGCGGCGACCGCCCCGCTGGGCGGCCTGGGCGCAGCGGCCGGCCGGGTCGAGGCCGGCCTGGGTAGCGCGGGCCTGGTCGGGCCGCTGTCGGTGCCGCCGAGCTGGACCGGGGCGGCGCCCGGCGCGCTGTCCCCGGCGCTGGGGGCCACCCCGATGGTGGCCCCGCCACCGGCCATGGCGGCCGGCATGCCCGGTGTGCCGCTGGCCGGCATGACCGGCCAGGGCTTCGGCCGCAACGTACCCCAATACGGCTTCAAGCCGACCTTCGTCGCGCGCCCGCCCGCGGCCGGATAGCCCGCGGGAAATACGCACTTCGAGCGCCCGGGCCGGTGGGGCCATCGGGGCCGCCGAGCTGACCAAGGGGAGGAGGCTGACGATGACGGCATCACCCGACTTCGCCATGCTTCCGCCCGAGATCAACTCGGCCCGAATGTATTCCGGGCCCGGCCCGGGCCCGCTGCTGGCCGCGGCGTCGGCCTGGTACGGACTGGCGGCGGAGTTGCGGGCCACGGCGCTCGGCTACGGCTCGGTGCTCTCGGAGCTGACCGGCCAGGCGTGGTATGGCCCGGCGTCGGCCTCGATGGCGGCCGCGGCCGCGCCGTACGTGGCATGGATGAGCACCACCGCGGCGCAGGCGGAGGAGACCGGCTCACAGGCCGAAGCCGCCGTGGCGGCCTACGAGGCCGCGTTCGCGGCCACGGTGCCTCCGCCGGTGATCGCGGAAAACCGGGCCCGGCTGATGATCCTGATCGCCACCAACTTCTTCGGGCAGAACACCCCCGCGATCGCGGCCACCGAGGCCGAGTACGCCGAAATGTGGGCCCAGGACGCCTCGGCCATGTACGGCTACGCCGGCGCCTCCGCCCTGGCCAGCCAGCTGACCCCGTTCGACCCCCCACAGCAGACCGCCAACGCCGCCGGGCTGCCGGCGCAGTCCGCCGCGGTGGGCCAGGCCGCGGCCACGTCGGCCGGCAGCGGGCAAAGCACTGTCGCACAACTGATGTCGGCCGTGCCGGGGACCCTGCAGACCCTGGCCTCGCCGTCGCCGCTGGCGGGCGCCGGGTCGCTGGCGGGGGACGCGTCGTCGTCGTGGCTGTGGGACAACTTTGGCCTCAACGCCAATATCTGGAACACCATCTTTGCCTCCGGCTTTTATATGCCGGCGAGGTTCCTGGGCACCGCGGCCAACTTCATGAGCCTGAGTCAACAAGCCGCTGGAGGCGCGCCGGGCGCGGCCGAGGGCGCGGCCGGGGCAGCGGCGGGCGCGGCGGAGGGTGTGGCGCCCGGCGCGCTGGGCAACGTTGGGGCACTGGGCAATTCGGTGGTGGCAACGATGGGCAGGGGTGGCCTGGTCGGTCCGCTGTCGGTGCCGCAAGGTTGGACCGCCGCCACGCCGTCGCAGAGCCCGCTGGCTTCGGCCATGGGGGGCGCGCCGCTCGAGGAACCCGCGCCGGCCACCGCCAGCACGCCTCCGGTGCCGCTGGCGGGGTACATGGGCGGGCAGGGCGAGGGCCGCGCGGTCCCCCAATACGGCTTCCGCCCGAGCTTCGTGGCGCGGCCACCGGCCGCGGGATAGTAGTCCCGCGACCGCGATCTCACAACAAGCGCATCGGCCGCGTGAGCATTCTGCAACCATGTAGCACTGCCATGTGGGGAGCGCAGCGTGCCGAATTGCCAGCTGTACCAGGGCAAATGACGGAATTAGATCTCACAGCCAACCGCCAGCAGCTAACCAGCGCCGCGGCAGCTATGCGGGCTTACCCTAGGTGAAATCCAAGGGAGCGTGGGTATGACGAATGGTTATCGAGCCGAGCGACGACGGGATCCGTCGCCGATCCGGAATTCATCGCCCAATCGGGTAGGCCGATGCTAACGGCAACGCTGCCGATGTAGCTGGGCCTAACGCTCCGTCGATAATGACGGTTGTTATTTCGGGGAACATATATGCGACATATGCGGTATATGCGCGGCGAAAGACAATGCGCTCCCGCGTTCTTTTATGCAATCGGAGGTCGTAAAAGCAGCGGGCTACCCACCATTTAATATGGTCTAACCACAGTTAATAGATCGCCGACGGCGCCGATCTGCAATTCAGCGATTCCGGATTACCGACGTGCCGCGGGGGGATTCGGCTTGCCCTTTAACGGCGGATATACCCGCCCGAGCTGGTGCTTTTACTCGCTCCGCGTCGGCCGTGAAACAAAGTCCTCACACACACGATTGGGAAATGTGACAGCGATCTTTTACATTCCGATTACTCGCCGGGAACGCATCGTGCATATGTTTCGATCACGATGACCGCTATATCAATGGGGCGCGGCAGCGCGGCTGGACGCCATCCGGACAAATCTTCAGACAGGGGAGGTTGGGGACTTGTTGTCTCCAAGGAATGCAAATCGAACTCATGCGGTCCGCGGTGAATCGATGGATTTCATTAGAGCCGGCGTGCGTTTGCGGGCAGGGCGCGTAATCGCGCCTACCATCGCGGCCGAATAGGGGAGGCATAGGTTGTTGGATTTCGGGGCGCTGCCACCGGAGATCAACTCGGGCCGGATGTATGTCGGCGCCGGGGCGGGGCCGTTGCTGGCCGCCGCCGCGGCCTGGGATGAGCTCGCCGCCGAGCTGCAGACCACCGCCGCGTCGTACGGCTCGACCATCGACGGCCTGACCGCCACGCCGTGGACGGGTCCGTCGTCGCTGGCGATGGCGGCCGCCGCGGCGCGGTATGTCGCGTGGATGAGCGCCACCGGCGCTCAGGCCGAGCAGGCGGCCGCACAGGCCAAGCTCGCCGCGGGCGCCTACGAGACCGCCTTTGCGGCCACGGTGCCGCCGCCGGTGATCGCGGCCAACCGCAGCCTGCTCGCGACGCTGATCGCGACCAACTTCTTGGGCCAGAACACCCCGGCGATCGCCGCGACCGAGGCCCAGTACATGGAGATGTGGGCGCAGGACGCCGCCGCGATGTATGCCTATGCCGGCGCGTCGGCGACGGCATCCCAGCTGAGTCCGTTCACCGAGCCGCCGCGGACCACCAATGAATCGGGTGGGGCAACGCAATCGGCCGCGGTTGCTCAGTCCAGCACCGTGTCCGGCTCGAATACGGCGGCGCAGCTGTCCCAGCTGGTCACCTCTACGCCGAGTGCGCTGCAGAGCCTGGCGACGGGTACGACGACGACCAACGCCGCGGGCAACGCGGCGTCGACGGCGGTTGGCCTCCCGCCGGTTCCAGCGGCCCTGACTCAATGGAACACCATTTGGTCGACCCTCACCGGGCCGTACTCCCTTCCGGGCTGGAGCTCCATCCCCGGTGGTCCTTTCCTGTCGTTTGGCCAGGTGTATGCGTGGGGTCAGAACGGGCAGGGTGCGGCGGCTTATCTGGCAGGACCGAAGGCCATCACTGGGGCGTTAGCCCCGCTGACCGGTGGCGGCCAGGTGGCCGCCGGTTTGCGCTCCGCGGTCGGTGCGGCCCAGGTGTCGGGGTCCATGGGCAAGTCGGCCCTGGTCGGAAGCATGTCGGTGCCGCGGGGCTGGACCGAAGCCGCCCCGGCGATCCGGACGCTCGCCTCGGTGATGCCGGCCAACCTGGCGGCCGCGCCAGAGGCCGCATTGGCCGGAGAGGGTGGCGCCTTCAGCCAGATGGCCCTGTCGAGCCTGGCGGGACGTGCGATGGCAGCCAGCGCGACGTACTCCGGCAGCGGGGCAGCGGCCAAGGCGCTGGGCGGCGCCGTCGCCGCTGCCGACCCCGCCGCGGCCACCATCATCGTGATCCCGGCAGTCGAGGACTGATCGCGGTGACGACCAAAAGCAGCCCAGCACGTACCACCCGGATGCGCGCCAGCAGAAGAGGGGTTTAGCCATGTTTTACGGAGCGTTTCCGCCGGAGTTCAACTCGGGCCGGATGTATGCCGGCCCGGGAGCTGAGTCGCTGCTGGCTGCCGCGGTGGCCTGGGACGAGCTGGCCACCGAACTGCAGTCGGCCGCGTCCTCCTACTCGTCGGTGGTTTCGAGTTTGACCGGAGGGCCGTGGATAGGTCCGTCGTCGCTTTCCATGGCGGCCGCGGTGACGCCGTATATCGCTTGGATGCAGGGCACCGCCGCTCAGGCCCATGAGGCCGCGATGCAGGCCACCGCGGCGGCAGCCGCCTATGAGGCGGCGTTCGCCGCACACGTGCCGCCGCCGGTGATCGCCGAAAACCGTATCCTGCTGGCCCAGCTGGTGGCGACCAACGTATTCGGGCAGAACACCGCGGCGATCGCGGCGAACGAGGCCCAATACAGCGAGTTTTGGGCTCAGGACGGCGCGGCCATGGACACCTACTTCGCGTCGTCTGCTACCGCTTCGAACAACTTGACGCCGTTCACCGAGCCACCACAAACCACCAACACCGCGGGCACGCCGATGCAAGCGGCCGCGGTGGCCGCGGCGGCTGCGACCCCAGCTGGTAATGCGGCATCGACGGCGAGCACGGCAGCCAGCACCGCCGGCGCATCGGGCGGGATTCTGGGCGGGCTTGCCGGGCTGGCCACCGGATACAACACCTTCTGGAGCAATCTGCTGAACACCGTCCCCAACGGGAATTCCTGGTTCACCAGCCTGTATAACGCCGTGAAAGTTCCGATTAGCCTTACCGGGCAGTTCAACGACATCGGGCTGCTGATCAACTTCCCCCTGTCGCAGTGGCTCAAGTTCGCCCCGCCCGTGGCGTATGGCGCGCTCCCGAAGGACGCGCTGGGCGCCGGGCTCGGAGCGTTGGGCTTCGGCCGGGGCACGCTGTACGGCGCGGTCTCGGCGGGCATGGGAAACGCCGGCACGTTGGTCGGAAAGCTGTCGGTTCCGCCGAGCTGGGCCACCGCCACCCCGGCGATCCGGTCGGTCGCCGCCGCCCTATCGGCCGCCGGGCCCGACGCCGTGCCCGCGGCCGCGCTGGGCGAGGGCCTGCTCAGCTCGATGTCGGTGGCGGGAATGCTCGGCAGCGCCCTGGGCGCCGGGGGCCCCACCGTGGTCCGCGCTGGCGTCCGCGGCCGTCTCACCCCGATCAAGGACCTCAAAGACAAACACTCGCCGGAGCAACTCAAGCGCCTGGTCGCACAGATATCGGAGAAACCCGAAAGCGTGCAGCACCACACCGTCGGTCAAGAAGGCCTTGACGCCCTGCTCGAGCAACTTTCGAAGAAGCCCGGCATCCACGCGGTGCACCTATCCAAAGGCGACAAGCCCAAAGTTGTTCCCTCCGAAGCGCAATTGGGTTAGCGCACAACTTGATTGGAAGTTGGTGAATCATGAGAACACTGCTGGCGTTACTCGGGGTTTCCGCGATGATCGGCCTCGCCGCCCCGGCCTATGCCGGTCCTCCTCCAGTTCCGGACGGCGACGACGCGGGCTTCCTCGCCGCGCTGCACCAGGCCGGCTTCAGTTTTTCCAACCCGGATGCGGCCGTGGGCGCCGGCCGGGCGGTGTGCTCGTGCCTGAACAACGGCGAAAACGGCTTGGAGTTGGTCCACGACGTGAAGGTGCGTAACCCGGGAATGGACATGGAGATGGCATCCAATTTCGCCATGATCTCGGCGAAGTACTACTGCCCCCAGCAACTGTCCAAGGCCTGACCCTCGAACCCGGACCGGCCAGGCACGTCCGGGCCGGTTTGACCCGGGTCCACCCGCCGTTCACCTGGATGTGCCTGGATGTGGCTAGATGTGGTTGGCGGCCGCCGACCGGCGCCCGCCAACCGATCCGCCGTTGAAGGGGGCGCGGTGTCATGCAGACGTTGAGCGTCGCCGATTTCGCGCTCCGGCTGGGGATCGGGGTCGGGTGCGGCGCGCTCATCGGCCTGGAGCGGCAATGGCGGGCGCGCCTGGCCGGCCTGCGCACCAACGCGCTGGTCGCCGGCGGCGCGACGCTGTTCGTGCTCTACTCGGTCGCCACCGAGGACAGCAGCCCCACCAGGGTCGCGTCGTATGTGGTGTCGGGCATCGGGTTTCTCGGCGGCGGGGTGATCCTGCGCGAGGGATTCAACGTCCGCGGCCTCAACACCGCGGCGACGCTGTGGTGCTCCGCGGCGGTGGGCGTCCTGGCCGCCTCCGGGCATCTGGCCTTCACGCTGATCGGCACCGGCACCGTCGTCGCCATCCATCTGTTCGGGCGCCCACTCGGCCGGCTCATCGACCACGACAACGCCGTCGAGGAGGACGAAAGCCTGCAGCCCTATCTGGTGCAGGTGGTCTGCCGGCGCAAGTCCGAGAAGTACGCGCGCGCCCAGATCGTGCAACACACCAGCAGCAACGACATCACGCTGCGGGGCATCCACACCGGGCACGCCACCGACGATGAGATCACCCTGAGCGCGCACCTGCTCATGGACGGCCACACGCCGGCCAGGCTCGAGCGGCTGGTGGCCGAGCTGTCCCTGCAACCCGGGGTGCGCGCGGTGCAGTGGTACGCCGGCGACGCGGCCCAGCAATCGGCGGAGTAGTTACGGGCGGTCCTGCAGTTGCGGTGCGGCCGCGGCCAGCAGGTCGGCGCGGTTGCGGGTCAGCGGCGGGTAGATCCGCCGGGTGTTGATGGTCCGCTTGGTGGCCTTGGCTCGCGCGCCATCGGAGACCACCACCCGATCCCACCCCTCGGTGTAGACCGCGCCGGCCGGTCCGAGGTCGAGAACCGTTACGTACCAAGGAATCCGAAGGGCCAGCATCGGCGCGCCCAACAGGTCGCCGATCACGTTGTAGCCGGCATAGCGTCCCATCGGCCGGCCGTGCTGACACGACATCACGGATGTGTGCTCGTCGTCCATCCGGGCCGCCGCCACATCACCCGCGGCGAACACCGACGGCACCCCGATCACCCGCAGAAAGTCGTCGACGGGCACCCGGCCCAGCCGGTCCCGCGCCACCGGCAGCTGCTCGGTCAGCGGGCTGGCGCGCATGCCGGCGCACCACACCACCGTGGCCGCCGCGAGCCGCTCACCCGTCGACAGCGACACGCCATCCCCGTCGACGGCGGTGACCCGCACCCCGGTTCGGGTCTCGATGCCGTTGTCCGACAGGGCCCGTTCGATCACCGGCAGCGCCGAGGGGCCCATGTCGGAGCCGACCGCGTGGTGGTCGACGAGGATCACCCGGGGCGCGACCGAACCCCCGGGAAACAGCGCGCGCAGCCGCGTCGGCAGCTCGGAGGCCGTCTCGATCCCGGTCAGCCCGGCGCCCACCACGACGACGGTGGCCGCCTCCGCGGTCGGTGCGCGGGCGAGGCCGCGCAGGTGCTGCTGCAGGGCGAGGGCGCCGTCGTGGGTGTCGACGTCGAAGCCGAACTCGCGCAGGCCCGGTACGGCGGGCTTGACCACCTGACTGCCCGACGCCAACACCAGGCGGTCGTAGCCGTACGTCACGCCGCCGGACGTGGCGACGGTGCGGGCGGCGGCGTCGATCGCGGTCACCTCGGTCGCGATGTGCGCGACCCCGGCCGGGTCGAGCAGGCCGGCGAGCGGGATCCGGCAGGCGCTCAGATCGGCCTCGTAATTGCGGACCCGGATGTCGTGAAATGGCTTGGCGCTCAACACGGTGATGTCGACGGTGCCGGCGGGTACGGCGAGCTCGTCGAGTCGCCGGGCCGCGCCGAGCGCCGCCCACAGCCCGGCGAACCCGGAGCCTATGACGACGACGGCGGTCAAGCGCTCCACCACCTCGTCAATCCCGGCCGGCCGGCGTGCACGGATCGGCCGATGGACATCGCGCCGATGGACGTAATCTATCCGTGTGCATGCCGTGACCGGGTTCTGGCTCGCGCTGCCCTCGCAGCTGCGGGATCCGGTGCTGTTCGCGATCCCGTTCTTTCTGCTGCTGCTGACCCTGGAGTGGACGGCGGCCCGCAAGCTGGAGCGCATCGAGGCCGCCGGCGCCGAGCAGCAGCGTCCGGCGTCGGGCGCCTACCTCACCCGCGACTCGATGGCGAGCATCTCGATGGGGCTGGTGTCGATAGCCACCAGCGCCGCCTGGAAGGCGCTGGCGCTGCTCGGCTACGCGGCGCTCTATGCCTATGTCGCGCCCTGGCATCTTTCGCCGGGCAAGTGGTACACGTGGGTCATCGCGATGGTGGGCGTGGACCTGCTCTACTATGCCTATCACCGGATGGCGCACCGGGTCCGGCTGATCTGGGCCACCCATCAAGCCCACCACTCGAGTCAATACTTCAACTTCGCCACCGCGCTGCGCCAGAAGTGGAACAACAGCGGCGAGATCTTGATGTGGATTCCCTTGCCGCTGTTGGGACTTCCACCCTGGATGGTGTTCTTCAGCTGGTCGCTGAACCTGATCTACCAGTTCTGGGTGCACACCGAGCGGATCGGCAAACTGCCGCGGCCGTTCGAGTTCGTCTTCAACACCCCCTCGCACCACCGGGTGCACCACGGCATGGACCAGATCTATCTGGACAAGAACTACGGCGGCATCTTCATCGTCTGGGACCGGCTGTTCGGCAGCTTCCAGCCCGAGGTGTTCCGCCCGCATTACGGCCTGACCAAGCAGGTGGACACGTTCAACATCTGGAACCTGCAGGTCCGCGAATACGTCGCGATCGCCCGCGACTGGCGCTCGGCGAGCCGGCTGCGCGATCGCCTGGGCTACGTCTTCGGGCCGCCGGGCTGGGAACCGGCCGCGGCCGGCCAAACCGGCGGCGCGGTGCCGCTGGCCACGTCACGGTAACGTCACGGCCAGGTCGCGCGAAAGACTCAACGTCGGCGAGATTGACGTCGTAATCTCAAGCTCTGGCCGGTGCGTCTACCGGCCTCGACGGAACGGAGTCCATGGTGCACCGCCTGGCACTGCGCGCGTTTGCCGCGTCCGTTACGGTCGCGGCGCTGGTACCCGGGTTGCCGGGTGCGACGGCCGGGGCCGACCCGGTTGTGGTCTTCCCCGGCATGGAGATCCACCAGGATTCCCACCTGTGCACGCTGGGCTACGTCGACCCGGCCACGAAGATCGCGTTCACCGCGGGGCATTGCCGGGGCGGGGGCGTCGTCACCGACAAGGACCGCCACGTCATCGGGCACCTGGCCACCTTCCGCGACAACACGCCCAGCGGCGCGACGGTGGCCACCGACCAGGTGGTCAACGACTACGAGGCGATCGTGCTGGACAACGTCCCGGCGAACGACATCCTGCCGGGCGGGCGTCCGCTGGTTTCGACCCCCGGTCTGACCGTGCAGCCGGGGCAGGCGGTCTGCCATTTCGGCGTCGCGACCGGCGAGACCTGCGGGACGGTGGAGAGCGTCAACAACGGCTGGTTCACCATGTCCCACGGCGTCCAGAGCCACCCGGGTGATTCGGGCGGTCCCGTATACCTGGCCCCGGACGGGGGACCCGGGCAGATCGTCGGGATCTTCAACAGCGTCTGGGGCGATCTGCCGGCGGCGGTGTCGTGGCGGTCCACCGCCGATCAGGTCCGCCAGGACCTCGGGATGGGCACCAGCCTCAGTTAGGGCGCGTCATTCCGATGCCGCGGCGAGCGCGAACACCGGGATGGACCCGACGCCGGCCCGCAGCTGCTCGTCGCTGGACTCCGGTGTCAGCCCGGCGACGTACCCCTTGACCTGCCAGTACCACCTGGCCAGGTAGCGCCGCAGCACCTCGGGCTTGGCCGCGTCGTCCAGCTCGCTGGCCCGCAGCCGTTGCCTGCGCCAGCGCGGTCCCATCTCGACGACACCCGCGGCGCGGACGTTGCGCGCCCACTGGGTGTTGCCGCGCGGTGAGACGAGGTAGTCGACGCCGTCGACGGTCAGCAGGTTGACCACCACCGCGCGCGGTTTGCCGCTCTTGCGGCCGCGCACGCGCAGCGCCCGGGTCCCGGCGATGCTGATGCCCAGCTCCGCGAGCCAACGGATCGCCGCGTTCGCCGCCCGCGCGGCCCGGTTTGGTTGTTCGTATCGCGTGGCCATAGTGGGTCCTCTCGAGGGGTGTTTCGGGTTGCGCGTTGTGAGAGCGGTGCTCTCGGTGCTAGCCACGCTCCCACATCGCCCGCCGAAAAGCAAGAGCGGTGATCTCGTTTGTGTCACACTGGTCGCGTGGGCAAACGCCAGGAGTCGCGGGAGCAGATCGAGGCGCGGATCGTCGAGCTGGGCCGGCGCCACCTGGTGGACCGCGGCGCGGCCGGGTTGTCGCTGCGCGCGATCGCCCGCGACCTGGGCATGGTGTCCTCGGCCGTGTACCGCTACGTGTCCAGCCGCGACGAGCTGCTGACACTGCTGCTCGTCGACGCCTATTCCGATTTGGCCGACGCGGTGGACCGGGCCCGCGACAGCGCCGACGAGCTGTGGAGCCACGACGTCATGGCGATCGCGCGGGCGGCCCGGCGCTGGGCCGTGGCGCATCCCGCCCAGTGGGCTCTGCTCTACGGCAGCCCGGTGCCCGGATATCACGCGCCCCCGGAGCGGACCGTCGGGGTGGGCACCCGCGTGGTGGGGGCCATCTTCGACGCCATCGCCGCGGGCATCGCCACCGGAGACATCAGGTTGACCGATACCGTTGCGCCGCAACCGATGTCGTCGGACTTCGAACGGATTCGCCACGAATTCGGCTTTCCCGGCGACGATTCCGTCATCGCCAAGTGCTTCTTGTTCTGGGCGGCGGTGCTGGGCGCGATCAGCCTCGAGGTGTTCGGCCAGTACGGCGCCGACACCCTGACCGATCCCGAGGCCATCTTCGACACCCAGCTTCGGCTGCTGGTGGACCTGCTCGGCCAGCACTGACGCGTTGACGCCCGCGAATTAGAACGTGTTCATCCGAGTTTTTCCGGCGCCGAGCGCGTGCTCGCGGCAAAGTGGGCTATCCTGCCAGTCGATGACCCTTCCCGTTCACGAGCCGACGCAGATCGCATGGGTTACCCCGGATCTGGACGCCACCGAAACGGCCCTCACCGGCCTTTTAGGCGTCCGCAAATGGGTGCGGATACCCGACGTGCACTTTGCCCCGGACGCCTGCAGCTACCGTGGCGAGCCCGCCGATTTCGTCGCCGGCATCTCGCTGAGCTACCTCGGTGACATGCAGTTGGAGCTGATCGCGCCGGTGCGCGGGCGGAATATCTATAGTGACTTTCTGCGCGACTCGGGACCGGGCCTGCACCACATCTGCATCGAGGCCGACAGCCCCGAGCGATTCGACGCGGCCCTGACCGAGGCCGCCGGCCACGGCGCCGCGGTGGTGCAGCAGGGCGTGATGCCGGGCGGCATCCAGTTCGCCTACGTGTCGGCCCCGCAGGCGGGCGTCCCGTTCCTGGAGATCGCGTACATCTCGCCCGAGATGCGGGCGTTTACGACTACATCAAACAGGAGCAGCGGTGAGCACCCAGATACCGGCGACCGTGAACGCGAACACCGTCACGTCCTGGTCGGACGACGTCGACGTGGTGGTGATCGGTTTCGGCATCGGCGGCGGCTGCGCCGCGGTGAGCGCGGCGGCCGCGGGGGCACGGGTGCTGGTGCTCGAACGGGCCGCCGTGGCGGGCGGCACGACTTCGCTTGCGGGAGGCCACTTTTACCTCGGCGGGGGCACCGCCGTCCAGCAGGCGACCGGCCATCCCGACTCGCCGGAAGAGATGTACAAATATCTGGTCGCGGTGTCGCGAGAGCCGGACCACGAAAAGATCCGCGCGTATTGCGACGGCAGCGTCGAGCACTTCAACTGGCTGGAGGACTTGGGATTTCAGTTCGAGCGCAGCTACTTCCCGGGCAAGGCGGTGATCCAGCCCAACACCGAGGGGCTGATGTTCACCGGCAACGAGAAGGTGTGGCCGTTTCTCGAGCAGGCGGTGCCGGCGCCCCGCGGCCACAAGGTGCCCGTGCCCGGCGACACCGGCGGCGCCGCCATGGTGATCGACCTGCTCCTCAAGCGGGCCGCGAGACTGGGCGTGCGGGTCCGGTACGAGACCGGCGCCACGGAGCTCATCGTCGAGGGTTCGGGCGCCGACACCCGCGTGACCGGCGTGATGTGGAAGCGGTTCTCCGAAACCGGTGCGATCAGGGCGAAGTCTGTCATCATCGCCGCCGGCGGATTCGTGATGAACCCGGACATGGTGGCCGAGTACACGCCGAAGCTGGCCGAGAAGCCGTTCGTGCTCGGCAACACCTACGACGACGGCCTGGGCATCCGATTGGGCGTGTCGGCCGGCGGCGCGACCCAGCACATGGATCAGATCTTCATCACGGCGCCGCCGTACCCGCCGTCGATCCTGCTGACCGGGATCATCGTGAACAAGCTGGGGCAGCGGTTCGTCGCCGAGGACTCCTACCATTCGCGGACTTCGGGTTTCATCATGGACCAGCCCGACAGCGCGGCGTTCCTGATCGTCGACGAGGCGCATCTGGAGCACCCCAAGATGCCGCTGGTCCCGCTGATCGACGGCTGGGAGACCGTCCCCGAAATGGAAGCCGCGCTGGGGATCCCGGAGGGCAACCTGGTCGCCACGCTGGACCGCTACAACACCTATGCCGCGCGCGGCGAGGACCCCGACTTCCACAAGCAGCCGGAATTCCTTGCGCCGCAAGACAAAGGACCCTGGGGCGCGTTCGACATGTCGCTGGGCAAGGCCATGTACGCCGGGTTCACGGTCGGCGGGCTGGCCGTGTCGGTGGACGGGCAGGTGCTGCGCGAGGACGGCACGGTGGTGCCGGGCTTGTACGCGGTCGGGGCGTGCGCGTCCAACATCGCCCAGGACGGCAAGGGCTACGCGAGCGGCACGCAGCTGGGTGAGGGCTCGTTCTTCGGTCGCCGCGCCGGGGCGCACGCGGCGCAAAACGGCTGAACACCGTCAGACCCGGGCGGGCTCCTTTTCCACCGGCTCCAGCCGCCACTGGCCGTCGCCGAGCAGCTGCAGCTCCTGTTCGTGGTGCTGCTCCACGGTGCGCCGATGGCTGACGCTGACCACGACGCAATCGGGCAGCTCGCTTCGCAGCAACTGGTAGAGCGCGAACTCCAGCCCCTCGTCGAGCGCGGAGGTGGCCTCGTCCAGGAACACCGCCTTCGGCCTGGTGAGCAGGATGCGCGCGAAGGCGACGCGCTGCTGCTCGCCGGGGGAGAGCACCTTGGCCCAGTCCTGCTCCTCGTCGAGCCGGGCATAGAAGGGGGCCAGCGCAACCTTGGTCAGCACGTCGCGCAGTTGCTCGTCGGAGACGTCGTCCGGCTCGTTCGGGTAGCACACCACCGTGCGCAACGTGCCCAGCGGCACATACGGCAACTGCGACAGGAACATCGTCGCGTTCTCGCCCTCCGGACGGCACAGCGTCCCGGATGCGTACGGCCACAGCTCGGCCAGGCTGCGCAGCAGCGTCGTCTTGCCGGCGCCGGAACGCCCGGTGATCACCAGCGCGTCACCGCTGTCCAGTTGCACGTCGAGGGAATCGATCAATTGGTCACCGGCCGGTGTCCGCACCTCGATGCCGGCGAGTTCGACGGCCGTCTCTCGACTCGGCTTGACCAGCACCGTCGGCAGCGCCCGGCCCTGCGCGTTGGCGTCGACCAGACCGTGCAACCGGATGATCGCGGCCCGGAACGCCGCGAACGCGTCGTAGTTGTTGCGGAAGAACGACAGCGAGTCGTGAATTTCGCCGAACGCGGTCGCCGTCTGGCCGACGTCGCCGAAGGCGATCTGGCCCGCGAACAGTCGCGGCGCCTGAATCACCCACGGCAACGGGACAATTGCCTGTGACATCGACCAGTTCCAGCCGTTGAAGATGATGGTCCGCCGGACGAACCTGCGGTAGTTGGCGATGATCGGCATGAAGCGCCGCCACAGCTGCCCACGCTCCACCCGCTCGCCGCGATAGAAGCCCACCGCCTCGGCGGCGTCGCGCAGCCGCACCAGCGCGTAACGGAACGCGGCGTTGAGCTTCTCGTTGTTGAAGCTGAGCCAAATCAGCGGGCGCCCCAGCCAGAAGGCGACCACAGTCGCGATCGACACGTAGACCACGACGACCCAGAACATCGCCCGCGGCAGCGAAAAGCCCAAGATGTTCAGGTCGCCGGAGAGGTTCCACAGGATCGCCGCGAACGAAATCACCGACGCCACCGCGCGGACGGCCCCGAACAGCAAGGTGTTCTGCGTCTCGTTGGACGGGATGTTGGGGGTCGGACCGACCCCGGCGGTGAAGATGTCGACGTCCTGCTGAATACGCTGGTCCGGGTTGTCGATGGTGTCGTCGATGAACAGGTCCCGGTAGTAGGCCCTGCCATCGAGCCAGTCGTCGGTGAGGTTCCGGGTCAGCCAGACACGCCAGGCGATGATGAACCGCTGCGTCAGGTAGATGTCGATCAAGATACGGGCGATGAATATGGTTGCCAGGATGCTGAAATGCAGCAGCGACATCCAAAAGCCGTGAATGCCAGAGTTTTTCGCCTTGTCGTCGCCCGCCGCAATGCCCTCGAAGGCCGTCTGCAGCGATGAGTACAGGTCGTTGCTCTGGTAGCTCAACAGGACGGACAGGCGCACGGTGAGAAGTACCAACAGCAGCAGCACGCCCAGCAGCAGCCAGACCCGGACCGCGTGCGGACCGACGAAGTAGCCGCGGGTGATCCGCCAATACTGGCGGCCCCAGACCGTGAGATAGCGGATCAGGACCAGCACGACGAGCAGGCACACGGCACTGATCGCCCAGGCTTCGCCCAGCCATCGCAAGGAGTCAGGGAGCGCGGCGGACCAATTGATGGATTCCTTGAACGGCTTGGGGCCCAACTTCGACGCCTCCTTCTAGGCGGACACTTCCCCGCGAAATTACCCGAGACAGTATGGATAGGCTGCCTGGATGAGCATCGAGGCTCCGTCCAGCCAGACCGTGCACGCCGGCCGTCTCATCGCGCGCCGGCTCAAGGCCAGCGGAATCGACACCGTCTTCACGCTGTCCGGCGGCCACCTGTTCTCCATCTACGACGGCTGCCGCGACGAGGGCATCCGGCTGATCGACACCCGCCACGAGCAGACGGCCACCTTCGCCGCCGAGGGCTGGTCGAAGGTGACCAGGGTGCCGGGCGTGGCCGCGCTCACCGCCGGGCCCGGCGTCACCAACGGAATGAGCGCGATGGCGGCCGCGCAGCAGAACCAGTCGCCGCTGGTGGTGCTCGGCGGCCGGGCGCCCGCGCAACGCTGGGGCATGGGCTCGCTGCAGGAGATCGACCACGTGCCGTTCGTCGCGCCGCTGGCCCGCTTCGCGGCCACCGCCCAGTCGGCCGAGGACGCCGGCCGGCTCGTCGACGACGCCCTGCGCGCGGCGGTGCGCGCCCCGTCCGGCGTGGGATTCGTCGACTTCCCAATGGACCACGTGTTTTCCGTGTCCGAGGACCCGGGCCGCCCCGGCGCGCTCGGCGACGTCCCGCCGGGCGGCGCACCCGACGGCACGGCCCTGGACCGCGCGGCGGGCCTGCTCGCCGGGGCGCAGCGGCCGGTGATCATGGCGGGCACCAACGTCTGGTGGGGACACGCCGAGGCGGCGCTGCTGCGCCTTGCCGAGGAGCGGCAGATCCCGGTGCTGATGAACGGCATGGCCCGCGGCGCGGTGCCCGCCGACCACCCGCTGGCGTTCTCGCGGGTGCGCGCGAAGGCGCTGGGCGAGGCCGATGTGGCGCTGGTGGTCGGGGTGCCGATGGACTTCCGGCTGGGGTTCGGCAAGGTCTTCGGGCCGCAGACCCAGCTGGTCGTCGCCGATCGGGTGGAGCCGGCCCGCGAACACCCGCGCCCCGTCGCGGCCGGGCTCTACGGCGACCTGACGTCGATCCTGTCAGCGCTGGCCGGGCCGGGGGAGCATCGCGGTTGGATCGGCGAGCTGCGAGCGGCCGAGACCGCCACCCGCGGCTCCGAGGCCGCCGAGCTCGGCGACGAGCGGGTCCCGCTGCACCCGATGCGGGTCTACGCCGAGCTGGCGCCGCTGCTGGACCGCGATGCCATCGTGGTGATCGACGCCGGCGACTTCGGGTCGTATGCCGGCCGCGTCATCGACAGCTATCTGCCGGGCTGCTGGCTGGACAGCGGCCCCTTCGGCTGCCTGGGCTCCGGCCCCGGCTACGCGCTGGCCGCCAAGCTGGCCCACCCGGGCCGACAGGTCGTGCTGCTGCAGGGCGACGGCGCGTTCGGCTTCAGCGGCATGGAGTGGGACACGCTGGTCCGGCACAACGTGCCGGTGGTGTCGGTGATCGGCAACAACGGGATCTGGGCGCTCGAAAAGCACCCGATGGAGGCGATTTACGGCTACTCGGTGGTCGCGGAGTTGCGTCCGGGCACACGCTACGACGAGGTGGTGCGCGCCCTGGGTGGCCACGGCGAGCTGGTGTCCGCGCCCACCGAGCTGCGGCCCGCGCTGGAGCGCGCCTTCGCCAGCGGCCTGCCCGCCGCCGTCAACGTGCTCACCGACCCGAGCATCGCCTACCCACGCCGTTCCAACCTCGCCTAGGACACCCGCCCTTTGCCGTGAGCGTGCGCAGTTGTACGCCGCCACGCGGCTTGTCGTGTGCAAACGCGCACGCTCGCCGTGGTGGGAAGGTCGCGTACCGTTGACCTGTGCCAAAGACCACCCGCGCCGAACCCGGGCGCCTGAGCAGCCGATTCTGGCGACTGCTGGGCGCCAGCACCGAAAAGAACCGCAACCGTTCGCTCACCCAGGTGGGCGCCTCGTCGGACTACGACGAGGAAGCCGCCGGCCTCACCGACGAGCAACTGCGCAAGGCGGCGGGGCTGCTCAACCTCGACGATCTCGCCGAGTCCGACGACATCGCACAGTTCCTGGCGATCGCCCGGGAGGCCGCCGAACGGTCAACGGGGTTGCGGCCCTTTGATGTTCAGCTGCTGGGCGCGCTGCGCATGCTCGACGGCGACGTGATCGAGATGGCCACCGGCGAGGGAAAGACGCTGGCCGGCGCGATCGCGGCCGCGGGCTACGCGCTGGCGGGCCGGCACGTGCACGTGGTCACCATCAACGACTACCTGGCCCGCCGCGACGCCGAGTGGATGGGCCCGCTGCTTCAGGCCATGGGCCTGACGGTCGGCTGGATCACCGCGGAGTCGACGAGCGAGGAGCGCAGGGCGGCCTACGGCTGCGATGTCACCTACGCGTCGGTCAACGAGATCGGCTTCGACGTGCTGCGCGACCAGCTGGTGACCGACGTCGCCGACCTGGTGTCGCCCAATCCCGATGTGGCCCTTATCGACGAGGCCGACTCCGTGCTGGTCGACGAGGCGCTGGTGCCGCTGGTGCTGGCCGGCACCACGCACCGCGAGACGCCGCGGCTGGAGATCATCAAGCTGGTCGGCGAGCTGCAAGCCGGCACCGACTACGACACCGACGCCGACAGCCGCAACGTGCACCTGACCGACGTCGGCGCGCGCAAGGTGGAAAAGGCGCTCGGCGGCATCGACCTGTACTCCGAGGAACACGTCGGGACCACGCTGACCGAGGTCAACGTGGCGCTGCACGCCCACGTGCTGCTGCACCGCGACGTGCACTACATCGTCCGGGACGACGCCGTGCACCTGATCAACGCCTCGCGCGGCCGCATCGCGCAGCTGCAGCGCTGGCCCGACGGCCTGCAGGCCGCCGTCGAGGCCAAGGAGGGCATCGAGACCACCGAGACGGGCGAGGTGCTCGACACCATCACGGTGCAGGCGCTGATCAACCGCTACGCCACCGTGTGCGGCATGACCGGCACCGCGCTGGCCGCCGGGGAGCAGCTGCGCCAGTTCTACAAGCTCGGCGTCTCCCCGATTCCGCCGAACACCCCCAACATTCGCGAGGACGAGCCCGACCGGGTCTACATCACCGCCGCGGCCAAGAACGACGCGATCGTCGAGCACATCGCCGAGGTGCACGAGACCGGGCAGCCGATGCTCGTCGGCACCCGCGACGTCGCCGAATCCGAGGAGCTGCACGAGCGGCTGCTGCGCCGCGGCGTGCCCGCGGTGGTGCTCAACGCGAAGAACGACGCCGAGGAGGCGCAGGTGATCGCCGAGGCCGGCAAGTTCGGGTCCGTCACGGTGTCCACGCAGATGGCCGGCCGCGGCACCGACATCCGGCTCGGCGGATCCGACGAGGCCGACCACGACAGGGTCGCCGAACTGGGCGGGCTGCACGTGGTCGGCACCGGCCGGCATCACACCGAGCGGCTGGACAACCAGCTGCGCGGCCGGGCCGGACGCCAGGGCGACCCCGGGTCGTCGGTGTTCTTCTCCAGCTGGGAGGACGACGTCGTCGTCGCCAACCTCGAGCGCAACAAGTTGCCGATGCAGACCGACCCGGAAAAGGGGGACGGCCGCATCGTCAGCCCCAAGGCGGCGGGCCTGCTCGACCACGCCCAGCGCGTCGCCGAGGGCCGGATGCTCGACGTGCACGCGAACACCTGGCGCTACAACCAGCTGATCGCCCAGCAGCGCGCCATCATCGTCGACCGGCGAAACACGTTGCTGCGCACCGCAACCGCGCGCGAGGAACTCGCCGAGCTGGCACCGAAACGGTACAAGGAGCTGGCCGAGCACGTCTCGGAGGAACGGCTCGAGACGATCTGCCGGCTGATCATGCTCTATCACCTCGACCGCGGCTGGGCCGACCATCTGGCCTACCTCGCCGACATCCGGGAGAGCATCCACCTGCGCGCGCTGGGCCGGCAAAACCCGCTGGACGAGTTCCACCGGTTGGCCGTCGACGCGTTCGCCTCGCTGGCCGCCGACGCGATCGAGGCGGCGCAGCAGACGTTCGAGACCGCGAACGTGCTCGAGGAGGAGCCGGGGCTGGATCTGTCCAAGCTGGCGCGGCCGACGTCGACGTGGACCTACATGGTCAACGACAACCCGCTGTCGGACGACACGCTGTCCACGCTGAGCCTGCCCGGGGTGTTCCGCTAGCGGCGATCGCAAGCGCGGCGCCGCCGGTCCGCGCTGCGGGCCGCCCGGCACCCGCGTTAAGGTCACGGCTCATGGAGCAGGTGCCTCCACCCAACCGGGTGCTGACCGTGCCCAACGCGCTGAGCGCCATCCGCCTGGCGCTGATCCCGGTGTTCGTCTACGCCCTGATGTTCGCGCACGCCAACGGCTGGGCCGTGGCGATCCTGATGTTCAGCGGCGCCTCCGACTGGGCCGACGGCAAGATCGCCCGGATGCTGAACCAGTCGTCGCGGCTGGGCGTCCTGCTGGACCCGGCGGTCGATCGCCTCTACATGATCACCGTGCCCGTCGTCATGGCGTTGGACACGGTGCTGCCGTGGTGGTTCGTCGTCACGCTGCTGGTGCGCGACGGGCTGTTGGCCGCGACGCTGCCCCTGCTGCGCAGCCGCGGGCTGTCGGCGCTGCCGGTGACATACGTCGGCAAGGCGGCCACCTTCGCGCTGATGGCCGGCTTCCCGCTGGTCCTGCTCGGCACCTGGGATGCGTTGTGGAGCAGGGTGATCGGCGCCTGCGGCTGGGGATTTTTGATCTGGGGCCTCTACGCCTACCTGTGGGCGTTCGTGCTGTACGCGGTGCAGATGGTGCTGGTCGTTCGCCGGATGCCCAGGCTCGGGCAACGCCGCCGCCAGCCCGTGGCCCGCAAGGCGGGCGAGCATGGCTGAACCCGACCGCCTGCTCGGCGGCTACGACCCCAACGCCGGGCGCAGCGCGCACGCGACGCGGCCGACGCTGATCCCGGTGCCGTCGCTGCTGCGCGCCCTGCTGTCCGAACACCTGGACCCCGGTTACGCCGCGGCGGCCGAAAAACGCCGCGGCGCCGAATCGCCCAGAACCGCGCGGGCGCGCACCGCCGGCTGGCTGTGGCAGGCCCTGGCGGCGCTGCTGGTCGCCACGGTGTTCGCCGCCGCGGTCGCCCAGGCCCGCTCGGTGGAGCCCGGCGTGCGCTCGGCCCAGCAACTGCTGGTGCGAAGCGTCCGGTCGACCGAGGACACCGACGCCAGGTTGGCCCAGCGGCGCGGCGCGCTGTCGGCCCGGGTCGACGACGTGCAGCGGCACGCGCTGGCGGACAACGCGGAGGGGCGACGGTTGCTGGGCCGGCTCGACGCGCTCGGCCTGGCCGCGGCCAGCACGCCGGTCATCGGCCCGGGCCTGACCGTGACGGTGACCGAGCCGGGCGCCGGCCCGAACCTTTCCGACGTGTCCAAGCAGCGGGTGAATGGCAGCAGGCAGATCATCCTGGACCGGGACCTGCAGCTCGTCGTCAACTCGTTGTGGGCCAGCGGGGCCGAAGCGATTTCGGTGGGCGGCGTGCGGATCGGGCCGAACGTGACGATCCGGCAGGCTGGGGGAGCGATCCTGATCGACAACAACCCCACCGGCAGCCCGTACACGATCCTCGCGATAGGGCCGCCGCACTCGATGCGGGACGTCTTCGATGCCAGTCCGGGGCTGCAGCGCCTTAGGCTGCTGGAGGTCTCCTACGGCGTCGGCGTCACCGTCAACGTCTCCGACGGTCTTTCGCTGCCGGCCGGATCGGTCCGGGAAGTCAAGTTCGCCAAACAGATTGGGCCCTAGTGAGAAAAGTTCGGTTACGACAGGTCGCGCTGGGACGGGCGCGGACGGGAACCCGCGCATGATCGGCATCGCGGCGCTGGCGGTCGGCATCGTGCTCGGGCTGGTTTTCCATCCCGCCGTGCCCGAGGTCGTCCAGCCGTATCTGCCCATCGCGGTGGTCGCCGCGCTCGACGCGGTGTTCGGCGGGCTGCGCGCCTACCTCGAGCGGATCTTCGATCCGAAGGTGTTCGTGGTTTCGTTCGTGTTCAACGTCTTCGTGGCCGCCCTGATCGTCTACGTCGGCGATCAGCTGGGCGTCGGCACGCAGTTGTCCACCGCGATCATCGTCGTGCTGGGCATCCGCATCTTCGGCAACGCGGCCGCGCTGCGGCGACGGCTGTTCGGGGCATGACCCGGGGATGAGGTCAGCGTGAGCCAGGATCCGACAGACCGGGACCCGACGAAAGACGGCCCGCGGGGCCGCCACGAATTGCCGGCCGACCGTCCCCGCCCCGGGAACGGGCCGCTGCGGGGCGGTCGCTCCCGGCTGCTGTTCGGGGCGCTGGCCGTCGTGCTGTGCCTGGTGCTGGGGCTCGCCATCGTCACCCAGGTCCGCCAGACCAAGTCGGGTGACTCGCTGGACACGGCCCGCCCCGCGGACCTGCTGGTGCTGCTGGACTCGTTGCGGCAGCGCGAGGCCACGCTCAACACCGAGGTCAACGACCTGCAGAACACGCTCAACCAGCTGCAGGCGTCCGGCAACACCGACCAGGCCGCCATCCAGAGCGCCCAGGCCCGGCTGGCCGCGCTGTCCATCCTGGTCGGCGCCGTCGGCGCGACCGGGCCCGGCGTCACCGTCACGATCGACGACCCCGGCCCCGGAGTGTCACCCGAGGTGATGCTCGACGTGATCAACGAGCTGCGCGCCGCCGGCGCCGAGGCGATCGAGACCAACGACACCCGCCAGTCGGTGCGGGTCGGCGGCGACACCTGGGTCGTGGGCACCCCCGGCTCGCTGACCGTCGACAACAAGACGCTGTCGCCGCCGTATTCGATTCTGGCGATTGGCGATCCGCCCACCCTGGCCGCCGCGATGAACATCCCGGGCGGCGCGCAGGACAGCATCAAGCGGGTGGGTGCGCGGATGTCGGTGCAGCAGGCCGACCGGGTGGACGTGACCACCTTGCGACAACCAAAACCGCACCAATACGCTCAGCCCGTCAAGTGAACTTGCCTTGCTAGAGCCGAGCAGAACAGGAACATCGTGAGCGACATCCCGCCCGACCTGCACTACACCGCCGAGCACGAGTGGGTTCGCCGCAGCGGGGAGGACACCGCGCGGATCGGGATCACCGACTTCGCGCAGTCGGCGCTCGGCGATGTCGTCTTCGTTCAGCTTCCCGACGTGGGCACCGAGCTGACCGCGGGCGAATCGTTCGGCGAGGTGGAATCGACGAAGTC
Organism: Mycobacterium sp. 663a-19; assembly: GCF_035616495.1. NCBI lineage: Bacteria > Bacillati > Actinomycetota > Actinomycetes > Mycobacteriales > Mycobacteriaceae > Mycobacterium > Mycobacterium sp. 663a-19. Next base: position 21,921 of record NZ_JAPJAV010000004.1, read on the forward strand.
GGTGTCGGACCTGTACGCGCCGGTGTCGGGCACGGTGTCCGCCGTCAACGGCGATCTGGACGGCAGTCCGCAACTGGTCAACTCCGACCCGTACGGCGCCGGCTGGCTGGTGGACGTCCGGGTTTCGGATGCCGCCGGGCTGGATTCGGCCATCGCGGAGCTGCTTGACGCCGAGGCCTACCGCGGCACACTGACCGAATGACGATTGCTAATGTCCCTGCAGCCTGTCGATCCGCGCAGTGGTGGGGACATCGCCGACCGGTGCGCGGTACGGTCAACAGATCAGAATGTGAAGGCAGAGCACCCAGTGGGAAGCGGGCCGAGCGGCCCGGTCAGACAACGCCACAGCGGCCAGTGAGGAGCAGCGCGTGACGGACAAGGACTCAGGAAAACAGGACGACCAGAACGCTGACGAAGTCACGGTGGAGACGACCTCTGTCTTCCGGGCCGACTTCCTCAACGAGCTGGACGCTCCGGCGCAGGCGGGAGCCGAGAGCGCGGTATCCGGGGTCGAAGGGCTGCCCGCGGGCTCGGCCCTACTGGTCGTCAAACGGGGGCCGAACGCCGGCTCACGCTTCCTGCTCGACCAGGCCATCACGTCCGCCGGCCGGCACCCGGACAGCGACATCTTCCTCGACGACGTCACCGTGAGCCGTCGCCACGCCGAATTCCGGTTGGAAGGCAACGACTTCCACGTCGTCGATGTTGGTAGCCTCAACGGCACCTACGTCAACCGGGAGCCGGTGGACTCGGCGGTGCTGGCGAACGGCGACGAGGTGCAGATCGGCAAGTTCCGCCTGGTGTTCTTGACCGGGCCGAAGCAGGGTGACGACGAGGGAGGATCTTCAGGCTAGTGAGCGCGCCCGATAGCCCGGCGCTGGCCGGGATGTCGATCGGGGCGGTCCTCGAACTGCTGAGGCCGGATTTCCCCGATGTCACGATCTCCAAGATTCGTTTCCTGGAGGCCGAGGGACTGGTGACGCCGCAGCGCGCTGCCTCGGGCTACCGCAGGTTCACCGCATACGACTGCGCCCGGCTGCGCTTCATCCTCACCGCGCAGCGCGACCACTACCTGCCGCTGAAGGTGATCCGGGCGCAGCTGGACGCCCAGCCGGACGGCGAACTGCCGCCGGTCGGATCGCCTTACGGCGTACCGCGATTGGTGTCCGTCGCGGGTGGCGATCGCGCCGCCGTCGGGCCCGGATCCGATCCGGCCGCGGTGGCGCCCACCCGGGTTCGGTTGAGTCGCGAGGATCTCCTGGAACGCTCCGGCGTGGACGACGACCTGCTCACCGCGCTGCTCAAGGCGGGGGTCATCACCACCGGTCCCGGCGGGCTGTTCGACGAACACGCGGTGGTGATCCTGCAGTGCGCGCGGGCCCTGGCCGACTACGGCGTCGAGCCGCGACACCTGCGCGCCTTCCGCTCGGCGGCCGACCGGCAGTCGGACCTGATCGCCCAAATTGCCGGGCCGGTAGTCAAAGCCGGCAAGGCCGGGGCGCTGGATCGCGCCGACGACCTGGCGCGTGAGGTCGCGGCACTGGCCATCACTTTGCATACCTCGTTGATCAAGTCTGCCGTTCGCGACGTTCTGCATCGCTGAGGACTAGACTTTCGTTCGTTAGATTGGTGTTCGGCGGCATGGTGTTGCACCGCGTCGTCACGCCGAGTGTGAGTCGCGGCATGTGCGGAGGGCAGACACAGATGGGTGAAGTTCGTGTTGTCGGCATTCGCGTGGAGCAGCCGCAGAACCAGCCGGTGCTGTTACTGCGCGAGGCCGACGGTGACCGCTACTTGCCGATCTGGATCGGCCAGTCCGAGGCCGCCGCGATCGCGCTCGAGCAACAGGGCGTCGAGCCGCCGCGGCCGTTGACGCACGACCTGATCAGGGATCTCATTGCCGCGCTTGGGCATTCGCTGAAGGAGGTGCGGATCGTCGACCTGCAGGAGGGCACTTTCTACGCTGACCTGGTCTTCGACCGCAACATCACGGTGTCGGCGCGTCCGTCGGACTCGGTGGCGATCGCCCTGCGGGTCGGCGTCCCGATCTACGTCGAGGAGGCCGTCCTCGCCCAGGCCGGCCTGCTGATCCCCGACGAGAGCGACGAGGAATCCAACACCGCCGTCCGGGAGGACGAGGTGGAGAAATTCAAAGAATTTCTCGACAGCGTGTCCCCCGACGATTTCAAGGCCACCTGACCCGGGCAAGCTGGGAATTCGCAGGCCGGCGGGCCGGCCGCGGCGTGGTGTGCACGACGACCAGGGTGGACACCGACATCACGGATGCGTCTCATCTGGGCCCGCGATCTCGACACGCCTGGCGGATAGTCCCCCGACTTACCCCCGCGGCGGCCATACTTTGAGGACGACTAAGGCGCGGCAGCTATCGAAAAGCGTAAGCTCTCTAGCACTCGGGCCTGAGCAAACATGGCTGCGGACGCAGTCGATGCCGCAGCTACAACGAGAGCGCGATCGGCGAGAGGAACCCACCGTGAGCGAGCAGCCACGTCAAGAGCAGCTGGACCTAGCTGACCACGCGGACGCCACGACCGACCCCGGCGTCTCCGCGCCGAGCGCGCCCGTGCAGCCCGGGCTGTTCCCCGACGACTCCGTGCCCGACGAGCTGGTCGGCTACCGCGGGCCGAGCGCGTGCCAGATCGCCGGGATCACCTACCGCCAGCTGGACTACTGGGCGCGCACGTCGCTGGTGGTTCCGTCGATTCGCAGCGCGGCGGGCTCGGGCAGCCAGCGGCTCTACTCGTTCAAGGACATCCTGGTCCTCAAGATCGTCAAGCGCCTGCTCGACACCGGGATCTCGCTGCACAACATTCGCGTCGCCGTGGACCATCTGCGCCAGCGCGGCGTGCAGGACCTGGCGAACATCACCCTGTTCTCCGACGGCACCACGGTTTACGAGTGCACGTCGGCCGAAGAGGTCGTCGACCTGCTGCAGGGTGGCCAGGGCGTGTTCGGCATCGCGGTGTCCGGCGCGATGCGCGAGCTGACCGGAGTGATCGCCGATTTCCCCGGCGAGCGGGCCGACGGCGGCGAGTCGATCGACGCCCCGGAGGACGAGCTGGCGTCCCGGCGCAAGCATCGCGACCGCAAAATCGGCTAGCACCCGCGGCCCTCTTCGGCCCCTCTCGTCCGCGCGAGGGCGCTCATTTGTACACGATTTACGGCGTGTCGCAGTACATATGCGGACGCTCGCGGGCCATTTGGGGCGCCGGGTAAACTGGTCGCCGCATCGCCCTCGTGCGGGAGAGTTCCGTGATCGCCAGTCACGGACGCCGAAGGAGCAATACCTCTCCGTCAACCTCTCAGGCACCCGGACCGCGCAAGACAACGATGCCTCTGGAAAGTGGTGCGACCGCCAGCGGGCGCACCCGCCGATGGGGAAAGGCGCCGCCGAAAGGACCGGCGCCGAATCTCTCAGGCACCCGGCGACTGGGTGAAGACAGAGGGAGAGGGCCACCCGTCCCTCTGGCCCCATCAGGAGTTCGCCAGTGTTCGACCAGTCATTTGCAGCCCGGCACATCGGCCCGGACGGCCCGGCCGTCGCGGCCATGCTCGCCGTCATCGGTGTCGACTCGCTCGAAGAGCTGGCGGCCAAGGCGGTCCCGTCCGGCATCCTCGACAAGCGGCCCGACGGCGCCGCCGCGCCGGGCCTGGACGTGTTGCCGCCGGCCGCCAGCGAGGTCGAGGCGCTGACCGAGCTGCGCGCCCTGGCCGACGCCAACACCGTGGCCGTGTCGATGATCGGGCAGGGCTACTACGACACGCTCACCCCGCCGGTGCTGGTACGCAACATCCTGGAGAACCCGGCCTGGTACACCGCCTACACGCCGTATCAGCCCGAGATCAGCCAGGGCCGGCTTGAGGCGCTGCTGAACTTCCAGACCATGGTGGCCGACCTCACCGGCCTCGAGGTCGCCAACGCGTCGCTGCTCGACGAGGGCACCGCGGCCGCCGAGGCCATGACGCTGATGCACCGGGCGTCGCGCGGCTCCGCCAACCGGCTGGCGGTGGACACCGACGTGTTCGCCCAGACCGCCGCGGTGCTGGCCACCCGCGCCGAGCCGCTCGGCATCGAGATCGTGACCGCCGACCTGCGTGACGGCCTGCCCGACGGCGAGTTCTTCGGTGTCGTCGCCCAGCTGCCCGGCGCCAGCGGCCGGATCACGGACTGGTCGGCCCTGGTGTCCCAGGCCCATGACCGGGGCGCGCTGGTCGCCGTCGGCGCCGACCTGTTGGCCCTGACACTGATCACGCCACCCGGCGAGATCGGTGCCGACGTCGCGTTCGGCACCACCCAAAGGTTCGGTGTGCCAATGGGATTCGGCGGTCCGCACGCCGGGTACCTGGCGGTGCACGCCAACCATGCACGCCAGCTGCCGGGCCGGCTGGTCGGGGTGTCGGTGGATGCCGACGGATCGCCGGCCTACCGGCTGGCTCTGCAAACCCGCGAGCAGCACATCCGCCGCGACAAGGCGACCAGCAACATCTGCACCGCGCAGGTGCTGCTGGCCGTGATGGCGGCCATGTACGCCAGCTACCACGGCGCCGACGGCCTGACCGCGATCGCCCGCCGGGTGCACGCCCACGCCGAGGCGATCGCCGCGGCGTTGGGCTCGGCGGCCGACACAGCGGTGGTGCACGACAAGCTGTTCGACACCGTGCTGGCGAGGGTTCCGGGCCGTGCGGCGCAGATCCAGGCCGCCGCCAAGGAGCGCGGTATCAACGTGTGGCGGGTCGACGACGACCACGTCTCGGTGTCCTGTGACGAGGCCACCACCGACGAACATGTGGCGGCGGTGCTCGACGCGTTCGGAGTTTCAGCGGCCGCCGAGCCGGCGTGCGCCGGCATCGTGAGCCGCACGTCGGAGTTTCTGACACATCCCGCGTTCACGCAGTACCGCACCGAGACGGCGATGATGCGCTACCTGCGGACGCTAGCGGACAAGGATATCGCCTTGGACCGCAGCATGATTCCGCTCGGATCCTGCACGATGAAACTCAACGCCGCCGCCGAGATGGAGCCGATCACCTGGCCCGGGTTCGCGCGCCTGCACCCGTTCGCCCCCGCCTCCGACAGCGCCGGGCTGCGCCGCCTGATCGCCGCCCTGGAGGGCTGGCTGGTGGCCATCACCGGCTACGACGCGGTCTCGCTGCAGCCCAACGCCGGCTCGCAGGGCGAGTACGCCGGCCTGTTGGCGATCCACGACTACCACGCCGGCCGCGGCGAACCGCACCGCGACGTCTGCCTGATCCCGGCCAGCGCGCACGGCACCAACGCGGCGTCGGCCGCGCTGGCCGGGCTGCGGGTGGCGGTCGTGGCCTGCCGGGACAACGGCGACGTCGACCTCGACGACCTGCGCGCCAAGGTGGCCGAGCACTCCGACCGGCTGGCGGCGCTGATGATCACCTACCCGTCGACGCACGGCGTGTACGAACACGACATCGCCGAGATCTGCGCGGCCACCCACGACGCCGGCGGCCAGGTCTACATCGACGGCGCCAACCTCAACGCGCTCGTCGGGCTGGCCCGGCCCGGGAAGTTCGGCGGCGACGTCAGCCACCTGAACCTGCACAAGACGTTCTGCATACCGCACGGCGGGGGCGGGCCCGGCGTCGGTCCCGTCGCGGCGCGCGCGCACCTGGCCCCGTACCTCCCGGGTCACCCGTACGCCCCGGAGCTGCCCAACGGCCGGCCGGTGTCGTCGGCGCCCTACGGGTCCGCCTCGATCCTGCCGATCACCTGGGCCTACATCCGGATGATGGGCGCCGACGGGTTGCGGGCGGCGTCGCTGACCGCGATCGCGTCGGCCAACTACATCGCCCGCCGCCTCGACGAGTACTTCCCGGTGCTCTACACCGGCGAGAACGGCATGGTCGCCCACGAGTGCATCCTGGACCTGCGCGGTATCACCAAGTCGACCGGGGTGACCGTCGACGACGTCGCAAAACGGTTGGCGGACTACGGTTTTCACGCGCCCACCATGAGCTTCCCGGTTGCCGGCACGCTGATGGTCGAGCCCACCGAGAGCGAGAGCCTGACCGAGGTCGACGCCTTCTGCGAGGCGATGATCGCCATCCGCGGCGAGATCGACCGGGTCGGCGCGGGGGAGTGGCCTGTTGATGACAACCCGCTGCGGGGGGCACCGCACACCGCCGAGTGCCTGGCGGTCTCCGACTGGGATCACCCGTACACCCGCGAACAGGCGGCCTACCCGCTGGGCAAGGCGTTCCGGCCCAAGGTGTGGCCGCCGGTGCGCCGCATCGACAGCGCCTACGGCGACCGCAACCTGGTCTGCTCCTGCCCGCCGGTGGAGGCCTTCGCCTAGGGCGCTACCGGCACGTCAGCCGAAGCGCTCGACGATCGCCGCGGCGATCTCGTCGGGAGCGTCCTCCTGGATGAAGTGCTTGGCGTCGGGCAGCTGCACCAGGACGTGGTCGGGGAAGGTGGCCCGCATCCGCGGGATCGTCGGCCCGGGCCGAAAGGCGGCGTCCTTCATCCCCCACACCAGCAGCGCCGGCTTGGCGCCGAGCCTGGCCGGCACCTCCGCGGCGAGCCGTTCCAGCAGCGGATGGGCGGCCAGGATCTGCTTGGGCATCTCGGCCACGCCCTTGCGCGTCTCGGCGCTGGGCTGCACGCCGCGGTAGTGCGCCATCACCGCGGCGCCGGGCCGGCGCGCCGTTCCCGCCGGGATGAGCCGTTCGACGAAGAAGTTGCGCCGCAGGATCGCGTACTGCATCGGCGGGCTGGACATCACCCGGCTGAAGGCCTTCGTCGCGAAGGTGTCCGCCGGCCAGAACCAGGTGTTGCCCAGCACCACGCCGCGCACCCGGTCGGCGCGTTCGACGCCGACGGCCATGCTGATCGGCCCGCCCCAGTCCTGGCCCATGCTCAGGTAGCCGTCCAGGCCGAGGTGGTCGACGAACTCGCCGACCACCGTCGCGTGCTCGTCGATCTTGTAGCCGAACCCCGCCGGGCGCTCGGAGAGCCCGAAACCGAGGTAATCCGGTGCGACGCAACGGAATCGGTCGCGCAGCGCGACGATGATGTCGCGGTACAGGAAGCTCCAGGTCGGGTTGCCGTGACAGAACAGGATGGGTGGCCCGCTTCCCTCGTCGACGTAGTGGACGCGGCCACGCGAGCTGTCGAACCAGCGCGACTCGAACGGGTACAGCCGCGGGTCCGGGGTGAAGTCGATGCGCATTACCCCAGTCTGTCAGGCGGCCGTCAACCCAGGTACTGACCGATCGCCGTGGCGAGTGCGGGGGACGCCGAGGTCGGCAGGTTCTGATAGCTGCCGCCGCTGAGCTGGGCGACGGCCTCCCACGTCGGCCGGTCGGGGTCGGCCCCGAAGTCGATGACGTTGACGGCGATCGGCTTGGCCGGGTCGGCGCCGGTGCGGATGAAATTCTGCAGCCCGGGGCCGTCCAGGGTCTGGTCCGTGTGTGGTCCCGCCGTGATCACCAATATCGAATTGGGCTGTCCCGCAGCGTATTTTGCCTGCATCTCCTGGTAGAGCATGCGCAGCGTGGTGAACGACACCGCGCCGCCGGCCGACGAGTACTGCTTGTCCAGCGCCGCGGTCAGCGCCTCCGAGCGGGGCTTGCCGTTGACGGGGTCGGACAGCGGCCCGGCGGTGACCTCCGATCGGCCCTCGTGGCCGTCGAAGGTCCACAGCCCCACGACCGAGGTGGGCGGCAGCGCCTTGATCCGGTCGCCCAGCGCCGCGACCACGTTGGCCAGCCGGGACTTTCCGCCTTCGTCGCCGGGCATCGACTGGTCGAGCATGATCGTCGCCGCCCCGCCGCCCGACGGCGCGGCCATGGCGTCGGCCAGCGTGGCCCGCATCCCGTCGTCACCCACCGACAGGGTGGAGGGCAGCGCCGGGAAGCTGGTCACCGCGCTGCTGGGCGGTTTGACGCCCTCGGCCCGGAAACCGGCCTTGGCCAGCTTCGCCAGTTGCTCGGGCCGGCGCATGAAGTGGGCGAAGCCGCTGGCCGCCGAGGTCTGCTCGCGCGAGAGCCACGAGCCGTTGAGCAACACCGTGGGGTAGTCGGCGACGGCCGCCGGGCCGGGGGGCAGCCACGAGGCCAGCATGCTCTTGGCGTCCGGCAGCGACTGGCCGCGCGCGAACAGCTGCTGCTCGGTGGTGACCACCGCGTGCACCGGCGCGGTCGCCGCGTCGCCGGGCTTGAGCAGCGTGTTCATCGCCTCGGTCAGCGAATTGTCCGCCAGCTTCGGTTGTGCGCCCGTCAGCGTGCGCACCGCGGCGACGCCCTGGGTGGGCGGCGCGCCGACGGGCGCCGTCGCCGCCGCCACCGCCTCGCCGGCCAGGTAGGCGGCGTCGCCGTTGCCGTTCGTCGGCAGCGCCAGCCGCAGCGATCCCCACGCCGGCAGGTTCAAGCCGGCCAGCGCGTTCGGGTTGGTCTGCAGGCCGGGCAGCGTCGCCCAGCTCTGGTTGGCAAGGGCCTGCTGGAGCTCGGGCCGCACCGCGAGCACCACCGGCGAGGTCACCAGCGGACGGCTGTCGCTGATCGTTTTCTGGCCCGCCGCCGCGGACAACCGCGCGGCGGACACCGAGCTGGCGGGGATCCACAGTGCCGGCCGGTCGCCCAGTTCGGCCGGCCACTTGCCGATGAAGCCGGCTACAACGGCGTCGGAGCCGGCCGGTTTGACGTTGACCTGCATGCAGTGGTCGCCGACCGGGCCCGCCGACGCGTTGAAGCTCTCCGCGAACTGCTGCACCTGGTCGGCCAGCGACGGGTCGACGACGACGGCGACCGCCTCCTTGCCGCCCACGCAGCGCGCGGCGGCCGTGTGCGAGCGGTTGGACAACACGTCGCCGAAGAAACTCCACAGGATCACCGTGCCCACCACCACGACGACGGCGACGAGGGCGACGATCACCCCGATGCTGACGCCGCGCCGGCCGCCGTCGCTGCGGTGACCGCCCCGCCAGTCGCCGAGCCCGCGGTGCCCGCCGGGTGGGGTCGGCGGCCCCGAGCCCGCCGCGGCGGCGGGCCGGGACGGGAATTCCGGGTATTCGTCGCCGGCCTCGCCGGCATAATCCTCGTCGGCACCGGCGTCGTCGTAGTCGGCGTCGTCGTAGTCCTCGTCGGCATAGCCCTCGTCCGCGTAATGACCGGCGTCCGCATAGCGGCGGTAGTCGGAATGCGGAACGTCCGCGGGGGATTCGTCAGCCGGCTCGTCGACGGTGTCTTCGTCTTCGGGGTCGGGCCTGCTGTGCCTACCCATGCCGCTGCGCGCCGCCTTTCAGTCGACTCGTCGTCATGTCTGTGCGTTATGAGGCACCGGCGCGGGCCTTGAACTCACGTCGCCGCCGATGCAGGATCGGCTCGGTGTACCCGTTGGGCTGCTGGGTTCCGGACAGGATCAGCTCCTGCGCGGCCTGGAAGGCGATGCTGTCGTCGAAGTTCGGCGCCATCGGGCGATAGGCCGCGTCCCCGGCGTTCTGCTGATCCACCATCGGGGCCATGCGCTCGAGGCCGGCCCGCACGTCCTCCTCGGTGATCACGCCGTGGCGCAGCCAGTTGGCCAGCAGCTGGCTGGAGATGCGCAGCGTGGCGCGGTCCTCCATGAGCGCCACGTTGTGGATGTCGGGAACCTTCGACGAACCCACGCCCTGGTCGATCCAGCGCACCACGTAGCCGAGGATGGACTGGCAGTTGTTGTCGACCTCCTCGCGGATCTCCTCGGGCGCCCAGGCCAGCTCCTTGGCCAGCGGGATGGTGAGCAGCTGTTCGATCGGCACCCGCTTTCGGCCGGTCAGCTCCTTCTGCACCGCGATGACGTCGACCTTGTGGTAGTGCAGCGCGTGCAGGGTGGCCGCGGTGGGCGACGGCACCCACGCCGTGCTGGCGCCCTGCTTCGGCTGCCCGATCTTCTGCTCCACCATGTCGGCCATCAGCTCGGTCATGGTCCACATGCCCTTGCCGATCTGGGCGTGGCCGGCGAAGCCGGCGGCCAGGCCGACGTCGACGTTGTTGTCCTCGTAGCCCAGGATCCACGGCTGGCTCTTCATGGTGCCCTTGCGCACCATCGGGCCGGCCTCCATCGAGGTGTGGATCTCGTCGCCGGTGCGGTCCAGGAAGCCCGTGTTGATAAAAACGATCCGGTCGGTGACGGCCTTGATGCACGCCTTCAGGTTCAGCGTGGTGCGCCGCTCCTCGTCCATGACGCCGACCTTCAGGGTGGTCTGCGGCAACCCGAGCACGTCCTCGACGCGGCTGAACAGCTCGGCGGTGAACGCGACCTCGTCGGGACCGTGCATCTTCGGCTTGACGATGTAGATCGACCCGGTGCGGCTGTTGGTCAGCGGCCCGTTGGCGTCGCCGGCCCTGAGGCCGTGAATCGCGGTCAGGCCGGTGAACAGCGCGTCCATGATGCCCTCGAAGACCTCGTCGCCGTCGGCCCCGTCGTTGTCGAAGACGATCGCGTCGTTGGTCATCAGGTGACCGACGTTGCGGACGAACAGCAGCGCGCGCCCGGGCAGCACCAGCTCGCCGCCGTCGGGGGTGGTGTAGTGGCGGTCCTGGTTCAGCACCCGGGTGAACGTCTTGCCGTCCTTGTCGACCGGCGCGGACAGGTCGCCCTTGTTCAGGCCCAGCCAGTTGCGGTAGGCGCGGACCTTGTCGTCGGCGTCGACGGCGGCGACGGCGTCCTCGAAGTCGATGATGGTGGTCACGGCCGACTCCAGGACCACGTCCTTGATGCCGGCCGCGTCGGTCCTGCCGATCGGCGACTCGCGGTCGATCTGGATCTCGATGTGCAGCCCGTGGTTGACCAGCAGCACCGACCAGCTGGGGGAGCCCAGCTCGCCGCTGTATCCGACGAATTGCTCCGGGTCGGCCAGCCCGGTGGAATCCGGGCCGCTGGCGATCTGCAGCCGGCCGTCCACGATGCTCACGCCCGTGGCTCCCGCCCACGAGCCGGACGCCAGCGGCACCGCCTCGTCGAGGAACCGGCGCGCGTAGGCGATCACCTTGTCGCCGCGCACCTTGTTGTAGCTGGTGCCCTGCTCGGCGCCGTCGGTTTCGGGGATGACGTCGGTGCCGTAGAGGGCGTCGTAGAGGGAGCCCCAGCGGGCGTTGGCCGCGTTGAGGGCGAACCGCGCGTTGGTCACCGGCACGACCAGCTGCGGGCCGGCGGTCGTGGTGATCTCGGCGTCGACGCCCGCGGTGGTGATGGTGAAGTCGGGGGGCTCGGGCTGCAGGTATCCGATTTCGGTGAGGAATTCGCGGTAGGCCTTGACGTCGATCGGTTCGATGACGCGGTGGCGGTGCCACTTGTCGATCTGGGCCTGCAGCTCGTCGCGGCGCCGCAGCAACTCCTGGTTCTGCGGGGTGAGGTCGGTGACGACCTTGTCCACGCCGGCCCAGAAGCTCTCGGGGTCTATGTCGGTGCCAGGCAGGGCTTCGTTGTTCACGAAGTCGTAGAGCACTCGGGCGACGCGCAAGTTCCCCACCGACACGCGATCAGTCATGTTTCTCCTCCGTAATGGCCTCTTTGGTGCCAGTGGCTACTTCGTCAGCCTACCGGCCGGCAGCCCGAAAGAGCGTATCCGCCAAACCTGCAATCGCAGGTCAGGCGTGCGCACAGCTCCACCCATGGTGCCGGGGCGGACGGTGAGTACCGCTGTGTGGCAACGCATGACTGCCGGCCAAGACTTTGAGCCGTCCAGCACATTCCTGCATTGGCCTGTACCGGCGGCCGTTCAATCATAAGGGCCCCGGGCCGCGCTCCTCGCCGGGCGGGCCGGGCGAGGTGGTTTCACGACGCGTCGCGCATGCTGCCGACCAGGTCCTCGACCAGATCCTCCATCGTCACCATCGCGACCACGCCGCCGTCGGCGCCGTCGGTCACCAGTGCCAGGTGGCTGTTGCTGCGGCGCATCCGCGACAGCGCGTCGGCCAGCGGCAGCGACGCGCGCACCCGCGGCAGCGGGCGCACCAGCGCCAGGTCGATCACCGACTCGGGGTCGTCGCTGCGCGTCAGCACGTCCTTGATGTGCAGGTAGCCCACGAAGTTCCCGTCGGGGGCCGTGACCGGAAAGCGGGAGTAGCCGGTCTGCGCCAGGGCGCGCTCGACGTCGCCGACCCGCGGCCCCGAGCCCGCCGCGGCCATCGGCACCGCCCGCACCTCGGCGAGCGGCACCGCCACATCCCCGACGACCCGGCTGCCGATCTGCAGCGCGCGGGTCAGCCTGGTGTGCTCCTCGGGGTCCAGCAGGCCCTCGGACACCGATTCGGCGATCAGCTGGCTCAGCTGCACGGGGGAGACCGCGATGTCCAGCTCGTCCCTGGGTTCCACGCCCAGCGCGCGCAGTATCGCGTGGGCGCACTTGTTGTAGAACACGATGAACGGCCGGGCGGCGCGCACGTAGGCCAGGTACGGCGGGACCAGCAGCATCGCGGTGCGTTCCGGACCGGCCAGCGCGATGTTCTTCGGCACCATCTCGCCCAGCAGCACGTGCAGCGTCACCACCAGCGCCAGCGCGATCGCGAACGACAGCGTGTGCAGCAGCGTCGGGTGCATCGCGGTCAGCCCGAACCCCCGCCGCAGCAGGTTGGCGACGGCCGACTCGCCGATCCGCCCGAGCAGCAGCGAGGACACCGTGACGCCGAGTTGGGCGCCGGCCAGCATCGACGACAGCTGCTCGCCGGCGCGGATCACGGTGACCGCCCTGGCCCGGCCCTGCTCGGCCAGCGCCTCGAGCCGGTCGCGCCGCGCCGAGATCAGCGAGAATTCCGCGCCGACGAAAAACGCGTTCGCCCCGATCAGCAGGACCGCCAGCACCGCCCCGAGGGTGTCGTTCATCGGTGGCCCACCCCCGCGGCGGTGTGCGCATGGCCGCCCAGTTCGGTCAGCTCGAGCACGTCGATCCGGCGACCATCCATCCCGATCACGGTCGCCCGCCAGCGCGTCGAGGCGTCCAACAGCCCGTCGGAGTCCAGCGCCGTCAGCTCGACGGTCTCACCGGCGACCGGGATGTGGCCGAGCTCGCGCAGCACCAGGCCGCCGATCGTCTCGTACGGCCCTTCGGGTGCCCGGTACCCGGTGGCGGCGGCCACCTCGTCGATGCGCAGCAGGCCGGACACCCGCCAGCCCCGGCCGGCGGCCACCACGTCCGGCGTGGCGTCGTCGTGTTCGTCGCGGACGTCGCCCACGATCTCTTCGATCAGGTCCTCGACGGTCACGATGCCCGCGGTGCCGCCGTATTCGTCGACGACCATCGCGGTGTGCAGGCTGTTGGCGCGGATCTCGGCCATCACCGCGTCGCCGTCCAGCGTCGACGGCACCATCGGGACCGGTTGGGCGACCGTCGCCAGCAGCGTGCGCGGCCGCTCGGCCTGGGGGATCTTGAACACCTGCTTGACGTGCACGATCCCGACGGTCTCGTCGAGGTCACCGTCGACGATGGGGAATCGGGAGAACCCGGACTCGGCGGCCGCGGCGATCAGGTCGGCCACGGTGTCGTCGGTCTGCAGCGCGACGATCTTGGACCGCGGCGTCATCAGCTCCTCGGCGGTGAGGTTGCCGAACTGCAGCGACCGCCGCACCAGCGCGGCGGTGGCGGGGTCCAGGGAGCCGGTGCGCGCCGAGGTGCGCACCAGCGACAGCAGTTCCTGCGGCGAGCGGGCCGAGCGCAGCTCCTCGGCCGGCTCGATGCCCAGCTCGCGGACGATCCAGTTCGCGGCGCCGTTCGTCAACCGGATCGCCGGGGTGAGCAGCAGCGAGAACAGCAGCTGGACGGCCACCACGGCGCGCGCCGTCGACAGGGGCCGCGCCACCGCCAGATATTTCGGCACCAGCTCCCCGAACACCATCGACACCGACGTCACGATCACCATCACCATGAACGCGGTGATGCCGTCGGCCAGCCGGTCGGACACCCCGATCGCGTCCAGCCACGGATGCGGCAGGTCGGCCACCATCGGCTCGGTCAGGTATCCGGCCACCAGCGTGGTGATCGAGATGCCGATCTGGGCGCCCGACAGCTGGAACGACAACCTGTTCTGGGCGCGTTGGATCCAGCGGTCCCGGCGCCCGCCCCGGCGCGCGTTGGCCTCGACCGTGGTGCGGTCCAGTGCGGTCAGCGAGAACTCGGCCGCGACGAACACCCCGTTGCCGAAGATGAGCACCGCGATGGCCAGCACGCTGACGACGGTGACGGCGACGTTCATGGCGGGCTCGGCTATCGGGACGGCGGTGCGGACGCCGGTCCGGTCGGGTCTGCCCGGGTCACCCCGGCGACGGCGAGTCGCCGCTGCGCGCGCAAGGCCCCCGGCCTCGGCGAGGCCTCGTCGGGTGCCTGCGGCACGTCATCCCTTTCGCTCTGTCGCGGCCCGGAAGTTCCGGGAATTCACATGGTAGCGAAGGCATCCGCGCGGCCGGGGTCACCAGCCCAGCGGCAGCGGATGCCCCTCGGCGAAGCCCGCGACCGACTGCACGCCGACGACGGCCCGGTCGTACAACTCCGCCAGGTTCGAGGCGCCGACGTAGGTGCAGGTGCTGCGCACGCCCGAGGTGATGTGGTCGATCAGGTCCTCGACCCCGCCGCGGTCGGGGTCCAGCCCCATCCGCGACGTCGAGATGCCCTCCTCGAACAGGGCCTTGCGGGCGCGGTCGAACTCGGTGTCGCCGGTGCTGCGGGCCACCACCGCCCGCTTGGACGCCATGCCGTAGCTCTCCTTGTACGGCTGGTCGTCGCGGTCGCGCATCAGGTCCCCGGGCGACTCGTAGGTTCCGGCGAACCAGGAGCCGATCATCACGTTCGACGCGCCGGCGACCAGCGCCAGCGCCACGTCCCGCGGATGCCGGATCCCGCCGTCGGCCCACACGTGACCACCGAGTTGCCTTGCCGCCGAAGCACATTCGAGCACCGCGGAGAACTGCGGACGGCCCACCCCGGTCATCATCCGGGTGGTGCACATGGCGCCGGGCCCGACTCCGACCTTCACGATGTTCGCCCCGGCGCCGAGCAGGTCGCGGGTGCCCTCCGCCGAGACCACGTTGCCCGCGGCCAGCGGCACGCCCAGGTCCAGCGACGCGACCAGCTTGATCGCCTCCAGCGTCTTGACCTGATGCCCGTGCGCGGTGTCGATGACCAGCACGTCGACGCCGGCCTCGACCAGGGAGCGGGCCTTGGCCCCCACGTCCCCGGTGATGCCGACGGCGCCGCCGATGCGCAGCCGCCCGTCGGCGTCGGTGGCCGGGGTGTACAGGCCGGCGCGCAGCGCCCCGGTGCGGGTCAGCACGCCGGCCAGCGTGTCGTCGGGGTTGGTCACCAGTGCGACCTGGGTCGGGGCATGCTCGAGCAGGTCGAAGATCTTCCGCGGGTCGGTGCCGACGGGGGCGGTCACGAAGTCGCTCACGGTGACGTCGCGGACCCTGGTGAAGCGGTCCACGCCCAGGCAGGACGACTCGGTCACCAAACCGATGGGGCGGCCCTCGAAGACCACCACGGCGACGCCGTGCGCGCGCTTGTGGATCAGCGCGATCGCGTCGGACACCGAGTCGTCGGGTGCGAGCATCACCGGGGTGTCGAGGACGAGATCGCGGCTCTTGACGAATTCCACCGTCCGCTGCACCGCGGTGATCGGAAGGTCTTGCGGCAGAATGACAATGCCGCCGCGGCGCGCCACCGTTTCGGCCATCCGCCGCCCGGCCACGGCCGTCATGTTGGCGACGACGACCGGGATGGTGGTGCCGGAGCCGTCGCCGGTGGCCAGGTCGACGTCGAACCGCGACGCGACGTCGGAGCTGTTCGGCACGATGAACACGTCGTTGTAGGTCAGGTCGTACCCAGGCCGGTGCCCGTCCAGAAATTTCATTCGCTATCGCCCCACCGTGTACCTGCGGGCCAGTTTAGTTGGCCGAACTAGGCGGGCACCTCCGTGCGGTCCCCGCTCCACAGGGTATGGAACTTCTTGCCGGGGTCCTCGTCGATGCGGCCGTAGGTGTGCGCGCCGAAGAAATCGCGCAGGCCCTGGGTCAGCGCCGCGGGCAGCCGCTCGGTGCGCAGCGCGTCGTAATAGGACAGCGCCGAGGAGAACCCGGGGATCGGGATGCCCAGCCGGGTGGCGGTCACCACCACGCGGCGCCAGCCGTCGATCGCCGCCTCGATCGCGCTGCGGAAGTACGGCGCCACGATCAGCGTGGGCAGGTCGGGGTCGGAGTCGTAGGCCTCCTTGATCCGGTTGAGGAACTTGGCCCGGATGATGCAGCCGCCGCGCCAGATGGTCGCCAGGTCGCCGGGCGTGATGCCCCAGTCGTATTCGGCGCTGCCGGCCTGGATCTGGTTGAAGCCCTGGGCATACGCGATGATCTTCGACGCGTACAGGGCCTGCCGGACGTCCTCGGTGAATTGGGTTGCGTCGGTTGGCTTTTCACCGAGCTCGCCCGACGCCAGCCCGGTGGTGGCCCTGCGCTGGGCCACCGAACCGGACAGGGCGCGGGCGAACACCGCCTCGGCGATGCCGGTGACCGGCACGCCGAGGTCCAGCGCCGACTTCACCGTCCAACGGCCGGTGCCCTTCTGCTCGGCCTCGTCGAGGATGACGTCCACCAGCGGCTTGCCGGTCTTGGCGTCGGTCTGGCGCAGCACCTGCGCGGTGATCTCGACCAGGAAGCTGTCCAGGTCGCCGTTGTTCCACTCGTCGAACACGTCGGCGATCTGCCCGGCGGTCTTGCCCAGGCCGTCGCGCAGCAGCTGGTAGGCCTCGCCGATCAGCTGCATGTCGGAGTACTCGATGCCGTTGTGCACCATCTTGACGAAGTGCCCGGCGCCGTCGGGGCCGATGTGGGTGCAGCACGGCACGCCGTCGACGTGTGCGGAGATCTCCTCGAGCAGCGGGCCCAGCGACGTGTAGGACTCGGCCGGCCCGCCCGGCATGATCGACGGCCCGTTGAGCGCCCCCTCCTCGCCGCCGGAGATGCCGGCGCCGACGAAGTGCAGCCCGCGTTCGCGCATCGCCTTCTCGCGGCGGATGGTGTCGGTGTAGAGCGCGTTGCCGCCGTCGATGATGATGTCGCCTTCCTCCATGGCGTCGGCGAGCTGATCGATGACGGCGTCGGTGGGGTCGCCGGCCTTGACCATGATCAGCACCCGCCGCGGCTTCTCGAGCGCGTCCAGGAATTCCTCGATGGTCTCCGATCGCACGAAGTTGCCCTCGCCGCCGTGCGCTTGAAGCAGCGCGTCGGTCTTGGCGACGGACCGGTTGTGCAGCGCGACCGTGTAGCCGTGGCGGGCGAAATTGCGGGCGATGTTCGAGCCCATGACGGCCAGGCCGGTGACCCCGATCTGCGCGGTGCCGGTCTTGGAACCTGGCCGGGTATCCGACGAACTCATGTGCTGCCTTTCAGTCGCGCCATTTGACGGCGATCCCGACACACTCTGGCACAGCGAACCGGCGGTCCTCCAAAGTGTTTCGCCCCCGCGCCGCCGCTAGACGTTGAACAAGCGCTGTAGCTCGGTGAGCCACGGCACGGCCAGCGCGACGGTGGGCACCACGAACACGGCCGCCGCCGCCAGGTAGGCGGCGGCCGACAGCATCAGGCTGTTGCCCCGCCCGGACAGCCGCCGCACCCGCAGCACCGTGCTGGGACCGCCGGCGGCCAGCGCGCCCGACGGAGCCCGCCCGGAGGCGCAGGCGACCAGCGCCCGGGCCAGGGGAGTGCGGCCGGTCGCGCGCACCGCGGCGTCGTCGGCGAGCAGTTCGACGAGCAGTTGCACCGCTCGCAGCGCGTTGGCGCTGCGGACCAGCCGCGGGAAGGCGGCGTGCACCGCGGTGAAGGCCTCCAGGACCAGGTCGTGGCGGGCGCGCAGGTGGGCCCGCTCGTGGGTGAGGATGGCGGCGACCTCGGTGTCGGCGAGCGTGGTCAGCGTTCCCTCGCTGACGACGACGCGGCTGCGCACGCCGGGCAGGCAGTAGGCGAGCGGTTGCGGAACGTCCAGCACCCGAAGGTCGCGCGCCCGGGCGCACGGCTGCGCGAGCGCCGCGTCGTGGCCGACGCCGACCAGGTCGACCACCATGCGGTGGTGGGCCCGGCGTCGCCGGTTTGCGATGGCGACCCGCACCACCGAGACCATCAGCCGCGCACCGACCAGCACGGTCAGCGCGAAGACCGCGATGTAGGCCGTCCACAGCGGCCAGCCGAGCCGGCCGGCGGCGCCGACGACGCTGGCGGTGGGCCGCCCGTCGGGGCCCGGCATGAGCACCCGCGTGGCGATCGCGATGCCCGCGCTGAACGCCGAGAGCACCGCGGCCAGGGCGATGGCCTGCCACAGCACCATCGCGGCGCGCGGAGCGCGCAGCGGCCACCCCGCGCGTGCCAACAATGCCGGCGCCGGGCCGACCAGCAGCACCGCGAGGAGGGTGAAGGCCGCCGCGGACACGCTGCTAGTCTCCCTTACTCCTCCGCGTTAGCGCCAGCCGATGGCGTTTTGCGTTGGGTTGCTTCCAATTCGGCGAGTGCCCGCCGAAGCGCGTCCGCCTCGTCGGCGCCGACGCGCTCGACGAAGTGCACCAGCGCGGCCTGCCGGCCGCCGGAATCCTCGACCTGGGACAGGGCATCGACCATCAGCCCGGCGACCAGCTCGTCGCGGCCGTGCACGGGCGCGTAGCGGTGCGCCCGGTCGTCGCGGATCTGGGAGACCAGGTTCTTCTTGGCCAGCCGTTGCAGCACGGTCATGATCGTGGTGTAGGCAAGGTCGCGTCGCGCCGACAGCGCTTCGTGGACCTGGCGGACGGTCTGGGGTTCCGGGGTGGACCACAGGTGATCCATGACGGCGCGTTCCAGATCCCCGAGCCGTGTCAGTTTTGCCATAGTTCGTTCATCTCCTGAGCGTTGCCACAAGCGTACTCCCGATTACTACCGACTGTCGTACCGAAGGCTGGCGAATAACTGTGAGCGGAACCCGCGCCGAGCCCTTGCGAAATTAGGGCAGCCTTGCCTATGCTAAACCGGTCGAGCGACACGACCGCGGCAGAGTCCTGAGGGCTGCAGTGACCCCCGGTCTACTCGATCGGCGAGCCCCGTGCCCTGTGCACGGGGCTCGCCCGTTTTCACCGATGGTGTAGACACATTGGCGTGCCATCGCCCGAAGAGCTTCTCCCGCCGGATTTCACCGCCCCGTTCGACACCGAGTTGGGGCTGCAATTCACCGAGCTCAGCCCCGACGGGGCCCGGGCGCAACTCGAGGTCACGCCCAAACTGCTGCAGCCGATGGGCCTGGTGCACGGCGGGGTCTACTGCTCGATGATCGAGAGCATGGCCAGCGTGTCCGCCTACACCTGGCGCGCCGCGCACGGCGGCGGCAACGTCGTCGGGGTCAACAACAACACGGATTTCCTGCGGTCCATCAGCTCGGGGACGGTCTACGGCAGGGCGGAACCGATCCACCGCGGCCGGAGCCAGCAGCTGTGGTTGGTCACCGTCACCGACGCCGACGACCGGGTCGTCGCCCGGGGTCAGGTGCGGCTGCAGAACCTCGAGGCGTAGCCCGTTAGCTGGCCCGCCGGGCCGCCGGGCGCTTCGCCTCGGCCGCCAGCACGGCCAGCTGTTCGAGGCGGGTGCGGGCGAACGCCTGCTGCTCGGTGATGGTGAGCTGGCCGCGGCGGGTGCTCAGGAAGGTCACGGTCCACGACAGCAGCGTGCTGACCTTTGTCTTGAAGCCGACCAGGTAGACCAGGTGCAGCACCAGCCACATCAGCCAGGCGATGAACCCGCTGAACTCCATGGGGCCGATCTTGGCGACCGCGGAAAACCGCGACACGGTGGCCATCGAGCCCTTGTCGAAGTATTGGAACGGCTCGCGCTCGGCGGGGTCGGCCCCGTCGAGCTCGGCCCTGATCAGGCCGGCGACGTACTTGGCGCCCTGGATGGCGCCCTGCGCCACCCCCGGCACGCCCTCGACGGCGGCCATGTCCCCGATGACGAACACGTTCGGGTGCCCGGGGATGGACAGGTCGGGCAGCACCTTGACCCGCCCGGCCCGGTCGATCTCGACCGCCGACTGCTCGGCGAGGTCCTGGCCGAGCCCGCTGGCCTGCACCCCGGCGGACCACACCTTGCACGCCGTTTCGATCCGCCGGGTGGTGCCGTCGGAGTCCTTGACCGTGATGCCGTTGCGGTCGACGTCGGTGACCATCGCCCCGAGTTGGATCTCCACGCCCATCTTCTGCAGCCGCGCCGCCGCCCGGTCACCGAGCTTTTCGCCGAACGGCGGCAGCACCGCCGGTGCGGCGTCGAGCAGGATCACCCGCGCCCGGGTGGAATCGATGTGCCGGAAGGACCCCTTCAGGGTGTGGTTGGCCAATTCGGCTATCTGCCCGGCCATTTCGACGCCGGTGGGGCCGGCGCCGATGACCGTGAAGGTCAGCAGCTTGGCCCGTCGTTCCGGGTCGCGGGAGCGTTCGGCCTGCTCGAAGGCGCTCAGGATGCGGCCGCGCACCTCGAGCGCGTCGTCGATCGATTTCATGCCGGGCGCGAACTCGGCGAAGTGGTCGTTGCCGAAGTACGACTGGCCGGCGCCGGCGGCGACAATCAGTGTGTCGTAAGGGGTTTCGTAGACGTGACCCAGCAGATCCGAGACGACGAACCGCCCCTCCAGGTCGATGTGCGTGACGTCACCGAGCAACACCTGGACGTTGCGCTGCCGGCGCAGCACCACCCGGGTGGGCGGGGCGATGTCGCCCTCGGACACGATGCCGGTGGCCACCTGGTACAGCAGCGGCTGGAACAGGTGGTGGGTGGTGCGGGCGATCAGTTTGATGTCGACGTCGGCGTGCTTGAGCTTCTTTGCCGCGTTGAGCCCGCCGAAACCCGATCCGATGATGACGACTTGATGACGACGCTCGGGTGCAGCAGTGGTTTCCGCCTGCGTGCTCATGTTCGGGTTGCTCCTGCCGGGGCTTCTTGACGCGCGAATTCAGTTAGCTACCACGCTAGTCAGCGGATACCCGAAACCCAATTCGTTTGCATGTGTAATGACCCACACCGGCTCGCCGCCCCTGGCCGCGCTCACAGACCGACCAGGGGCCGCAGCGCCTCCCCGGCGGCGGCGATGACGCCGGGTGTGTAGAAGGGCATGTTGATGATCACCCCGTCGATCCCGGCGTCCAGCACCTTGGTCTTGATCTGGTCGGCGACCGACTCGGCGCTGCCGGCCACCATGCGCTGGGTCATCTCCGCGGGGATCCGGTCGGCGCTGAAGTTCTCGTCGACGACGGCCGTGGTCAGCGTGCTGGTCTCCAGCGTGGCCGGGTCGCGGCCGATCTCCTCGCAGCGCTGCCGCACGACCTTCACCTTGGCCGGCAGCTCGTCGAACCCGGCGATGACGTTGAGGTGGTCGAAGTGGCGCGCGGCCAGCGGGATCGTCTTCTTCTCGCCGCTGCCGCCGATCATCAACGGAATGTGGTCGCGGAAGCGCGGATTGGCCATGGCCTGGTTGGCGCGATACCACTTGCCCTCGAAGGTCGGGCGTTCGCCCTTGATCATCGGCAGGATGATCTGCAGCGCCTCGTCGAGCCGGTTGAACCGGTCGGTGAACGTGCCGAACTCGAAGCCCAGCTGGTCGTGCTCGAGCTCGAACCAGCCGGTGCCGATCCCCAGGATCGCCCGGCCCTGGCTCACCACGTCCAGCGTCGTGATGATCTTGGCCAGCAGCGCCGGGTTGCGATAGGTGTTGCCGGTCACCAGGGTGCCCAGCTGCACCCGCTCGGTGCCGGTGGCCAGCGCGCCCAGCGCGGTGTAGGCCTCCAGCATCGGCTGGTCGGGATCGCCCAGCATGGGCAGTTGGTAGAAGTGGTCCATGACGAAGACCGAGTCGAAACCGGCCGCTTCGGCCTCGCGGGCCTGGGCCAGGACGGTGGGGAAGAGTTTGTCCACCCCGGTGCCGTAGGAGAAGTTGGGAATCTGCAGACCGAGTCGAATAGCCACGCCGTCTACCGTAATGCGGCGCCCCGCGTCGGGATACGGCCCGGATTCAGCGTCAGGCGAAACGTGCCAGGGCGCCGTGGCTGACGTGCAGGGTCTGGCCGGTGATGTGGCGGGCCGCCGAGGTGGTGAGGAACAGCGTCAGGCGGGCGACCTCCGTCGCGACCGACGGCGGCGTCCGGGAGAGGCCGTCGTAACCGGCCTGGGCGCTGCGGCCCCGTGCCACCACGTTGATCGTGATCCCGCGGGTGCCGAAGATCTCCGCCTGTCCCGCAACCCAATTCGAGAGGGCCGCCTTGATCGCGGCGTCGGCGCTGCCGGCGGGCGGGTTTCCGGCCACCACGCAAACGATGGAGCCACCGGAGCGCAGGTGGTCGCCGACGGCGTGCACCGTCAGCGCCGCCGAAAGCACCGTCGCGTCGAGCGCTTTGCGCCATGCCGTGGCCGTGTCGGAGAGCGCATAGGTGCGCGGGTCGCCGGCGTCCCAGTCCGGGGCCGGCACGTGGACGATCGTGTCGAGGTGGTGGGGGAACAGACCGCGAACCGATTCCAGGCTCGCCGGGTCGGTGGTGTCGCAGACGATCGCGTCCACGTCCAGCTCTTTGGCAGCGACCTCGAGGTCGCTGCGCCGCGAGCCCACGAGGGTCACCCTGTGACCGTCATCGCGGAAGCCCTCGGCCACTGTGCGCCCCAGCGCCGTATCCCCGCCGGTGACCAGCACCTCCACAGCCATGACCTCCTCGTGCTCAACGTTGAACGTCGATACCGGTCGATGTTACTGGACAGTAGCTATTCGGGGAAATCCCGTCGGGCGCGCCGCGCAGATCATTTGCATAACTATTCGGCCGTCACTCGTTTGCGACTATTTGGCCCCCGGCGGGCCGCATCGTCGGCGCGTTAGGGTTCACCCATGCGCCGTTTCCTGGGCCTTCTGTTGGCCGCGATGCTGCTGCCGGGGACGGTGTCCTGCGCCTCGAAGCCGCAGGCGTCCGGGTCGATCGTGGTTTTCGCGGCAGCCTCGCTGAAACCCGCGTTCACCCGGATCGGCCAGCGGTTCAAGACCGACAACCCGGGCAGCGGCGTCGAGTTCGATTTCGGCGGCTCCTCGGAGCTCGCGACCCAGCTGACCCAGGGCGCGACCGCCGACGTCTTCGCATCGGCGGACACCGCGCAGATGGACACCGTCGCCAGGGCCGGGCTGCTGGCCGGTGACCCGGCGAACTTCGCGTCCAACACGTTGGTGATCGTCACGACGCCGGGCAACCCGAAAAGGATCGGGTCGTTCGCCGACCTCGCCAGGCCCGGGCTCGCCGTGGTGACCTGCCAGCAGCCGGTGCCCTGCGGATCGGCGGCCCGGCGCGTCGAGTACGGCACCGGCGTGCGGCTCAACCCGGTCAGCGAGGAACCCAGCGTGACCGACGTCCTCAACAAGGTCACCAGCGGGCAGGCCGACGCGGGGCTGGTCTACGTCACCGATGCGCACGCCGCCGGAAACAAGGTGGCGACCGTCGACTTCCCCGAGGCGTCCGGCGCGGTCAACGTCTATCCCGTCGGGGTGCTGAAGAAGGCGCCGAAACGGGCCCTGGCGCAGAAGTTCGTCGCGCTGGTGACGTCCGACGCGGGGCAGAAGGTCCTCGCCCAGTCGGGCTTCGCGAAACCCTGATCGCCGGCCGTGCACCGACCGACGGACCTGCCCCGCTGGGTGTACATCCCCGCCGCCGCCGGGGTGGTCTTCGTGGCGCTGCCGCTGTTGTCGATCGCGATCGAGGTCGACTGGCCCAACTTTTGGTCGCTGATCACCAGCTCGTCGTCGAAGACGGCGCTGCTGCTCAGCCTGAAGACCGCCGCGGCCAGCACGGTGCTGTGCGTGCTGCTGGGGGTGCCGATGGCGCTGGTGCTGGCCCGCGGCACCGGGCGGCTGGTCCGGGCGCTGCGACCGCTGATCCTGGTTCCGCTGGTGCTGCCGCCGGTGGTCGGCGGCATCGCGTTGCTGTACGCGTTCGGCAGGCTCGGCCTGGTCGGCCGATACCTGGAGGCCGCCGGGGTGAGCATCGCGTTTTCCACCACCGCGGTGGTGCTGGCGCAGACGTTCGTGTCGCTGCCGTTTCTGGTGATCTCCCTCGAGGGCGCCGCGCGAACCGCCGGAGCCGACTACGAGGTGGTGGCGGCGACGCTGGGGGCGCGGCCCAGCACCGTCTGGTGGCGGGTCACCCTGCCGCTGCTGCTGCCGGGGGTGGTGTCGGGGGCCGTGCTGGCGTTCGCCCGCTCCCTGGGGGAGTTCGGCGCGACGCTGACGTTCGCGGGTTCGCGGCAAGGCGTGACCCGCACGCTGCCGCTGGAGATCTATCTGCAGCGGGTGACCGACGCGAACGCCGCGGTGGCGTTGTCGATTCTGCTGGTGGCGGTGGCGACGCTGGTGGTGCTGGGCCTGGGCGCGCGCAGGCTGGCCGGACCGGGGGCGGGGTAGCCGGCGATGAGCGAGTTGCAGCTTCGCGCGGTGGTGGCCGACCGCGGGCTAGACGTGGAGTTCTCGGTGTCGGCGGGCGAGGTGCTCGCGGTGCTGGGGCCCAACGGCGCGGGCAAATCGACCGCCCTGCACGTCATCGCGGGGCTGGTGCGTCCCGACGAGGGCGTGGTGCGGTTGGGGGATCGGGTGCTGACCGACACGGCCGCCGGCGTGCAGGTGGCGACCCACGATCGCCGGGTCGGGCTGCTGCTGCAGGATCCGCTCCTGTTTCCGCACCTGAGCGTCGCCGCCAACGTGGCGTTCGGGCCGCACAGCCGTCGCAGGATCGTCGGCAAGTCGCGTGGCGGGCGGCGCGCCGAAGAGCGATCGAGGGCGCTGCGCTGGCTGCGCGAGGTGGGCGCCGAGCAGCTCGCCGACCGGAAATCGCGGCGGCTGTCCGGCGGTCAGGCCCAGCGGGTGGCAATCGCGCGGGCGCTGGCGGCCGAGCCCGACGTGTTGTTGCTGGACGAGCCGCTGACCGGGCTGGACGTCGCCGCGGCCGCGGCCATCCGCGCGGTGCTGCGCGGCGTGGTCGCCCGCAGCGGCTGCGCGGTGATCCTGATAACGCATGACCTGCTGGACGTGCTCACCCTGGCCGACCGGGTGCTGGTGCTCGAATCCGGGAGGGTCGCCGAGATCGGTCCGGCGGCCGAGGTGCTCGCCGCGCCGCGCAGCCATTTCGGCGCCCGCATCGCGAGCATCAACCTGGTCAACGGGACGATCGGGGCCGACGGCTCGCTGCGCGCCCGGTCCGGCGAGCCGTGGCACGGGATGCCGGCACAGGAGCTCGGCGGCGGGCAGGACGCCGTCGCGGTGTTCCCGCCGACGGCCGTGGCCGTCTACCGAGAGCCGCCGCACGGCAGCCCGCGCAACTGCGTGCGGCTGACCGTCGCGGAGCTGGGTGTGCGCGGTTCCGCCGTGTTGGTGCGGGCCCGCGAGCAGCCCGACGGGGCGCCGGGCCTGGCCGCGGAAATCACCGTGGACGCCGCGTCGGAGCTGCGGCTGGCGCCGGGGGAGGAGGTGTGGTTCTCGGTCAAGGCCACCGAGGTGACGCTGTATCCGGCGGCCGCGCGGCCCGCTCGCTCCTGACCGTCGGGACGGACCGCCCGCCGTCGAAACTGGTTGCACATTGGCAACATCGGGAAAACCGCACCGCATCGTCAGCAGCGCACCCTTGCGTCACAGCCGTAACACGGTAGGTTCGTCGCCATGGATCAGGTGGACCCGAACTCGACACGCCGCAAAGCCCTGTGGGCGACGCTGGCGATCGCCACGGTGACCGGCGCCAGCGCCGTCACCATCGCGTTGCCGGCGACGTCGCACGCCGATCCGGAGACCCCCACCCCGGTCCCGGCAACCACGGCCGCCCCGCCGCCGGCCGCCCCCGCGCCGAACGCGCAGCCCGCGCCGAATGCGCCGCCGGCGCCGGGCGATGCGAACGCCGCGCCGCCGCCACCGGTCGACCCGAACGCGCCGCCACCGCCGGCCGTCGACCCCAACGCCGGCCGGATCGGCAACCCCGTCGGCGGATTCAGCTTCGTGCTTCCGCCCGGCTGGGTGGAGTCGGACGCGTCCCACCTCGACTACGGCTCGGAGTTGCTGAGCAAGACCACCGGCCAGCCGCCGATGCCCAATCAGCCGCCGCCGGTGGCCAACGACACCCGCATCGTGATGGGCCGGCTGGACCAAAAGCTTTACGCCAGCGCCGAAGCCAACAACTCCAAGGCCGCGGTCCGGCTCGGCTCGGACATGGGTGAGTTCTTCATGCCGTACCCGGGCACGCGGATCAACCAGGAATCCGCGACGCTGGCCGGCGCCAACGGGATCACCGGAAGCGCGTCGTACTACGAGGTCAAGTTCAGCGACCCGAGCAAGCCGAACGGCCAGATCTGGACGGGCGTCGTCGGCACGTCCAACGCGACCACGCCGCAGCGCTGGTTCGTGGTGTGGCTCGGGACCGCCAACGACCCGGTGGACAAGGGCGCGGCCAAGGCGCTGGCCGAGTCGATCCAGCCCTGGACCGCCCCGCCGCCGCCCGCCGCCGCGCCGGGGGCGCCCGGGGCACCCGCTCCGGAGGCGCCGGCTCCTGCGCCGCCCGCCCCGGCTCCCGCCGCACCCGCGCCACCGGCACCGGGCGCGCCGCCGCCGGCCGCACCGCCGGCCCAAGCACCCGCCGGCGAGGTCACTCCGACGCCCGCGCCGGCGCCACAGCAGACCCAACCGGCCTGACCCGCCGATCGGTTTGCCGTACCGTCGCCGGTTCGGCCCGCAATTCGTGACCCAAACGGGGTATACCGAAAGCACGGCCCGGCAAACGAACCGGGCTTTGCCAGCGAATGCAGGGAGGCCCGGATGGACGTCATGGCAGCAACCGAATATCTTGCCCGCTCGACAACGCTGACCAGCGTCGGCTGGATCGGCTACATCATCATCGGCGGCATCGCGGGCTGGATCGCCGGCAAGATCGTCAAGGGCGGCGGGTCCGGCATCCTGATGAACATCGTCATCGGCATCATCGGCGCATTGATCGGCGGATTTCTGCTGAGCTTCTTCGTCGACACTGCCGCCGGCGGCTTTTGGTTCACCCTGTTCACGGCGATACTCGGCTCGGTGATCCTGCTCTGGATCGTCGGCATGGTCCGAAGGACCTGACCCGGCGAAACCGTTGCGGCCGTGGCGGATAGCGGCAAGATGGACTGATGGCCCCCGTCGCGACAACGACCATGCGCGCCTGGCGAGTGCGTCGGCCCGGCCCCGTGGACACCGGTCCGCTCGAGCGGGTCACCGCCGACGTGCCGCGCCCCGAGCCGTCCGAGCTGCTGGTGGCGGTGCGCGCGTGCGGCGTGTGCCGCACCGATCTGCACGTCGCCGAGGGCGACCTTCCCGTGCACCGCGAGCACGTGACCCCGGGCCACGAGGTGGTGGGGGAGGTCATAGAGGTCGGCTCAGAGGCGGGCGACGAGTTCAAACCGGGCGACCGGGTGGGCATCGCCTGGCTGCGCCACACCTGCGGGGCCTGCAAGTACTGCCGCCGGGGCGCCGAGAACCTGTGTCCGAACTCCCGCTACACCGGCTGGGACGCCGACGGCGGATACGCCGAATTCGCCACCGTGCCAGCGGCTTTCGCGCACCACCTGCCGAGCGGCTACAGCGACACCGAGCTCGCCCCGCTGTTGTGCGCCGGCATCATCGGCTACCGGTCACTGCTGCGCGCCGAGCTACCGCCGGGCGGCCGGCTGGGGATCTACGGCTTCGGCGGCAGCGCCCACATCACCGCGCAGGTCGCGTTGGCCCAAGGCGCCGAGGTGCACGTGATGACCCGTGGGGTCGAGGCGCAGGAGCTGGCGGTCAAGCTCGGCGCCGCGTCGGCGCAGGGCGCCGCCGATCCGCCGCCGGTGCCGCTGGACGCCGCGATCCTGTTCGCTCCGGTCGGTGATCTGGTGCTGCCCGCGATGGCGGCGCTGGACCGCGGCGGCACCCTGTCGATCGCCGGGATCCACCTGTCCGACATCCCGACCCTGAACTACCAACGGCACCTGTTCCAGGAGCGCCAAATGCGGTCGGTCACGTCCAACACCCGCGCCGACGCGCGGGCGTTCCTCGACTTCGCCGCGCAGCATCACATCGAGGTGACCACGCCGGAATACCCGCTGGACCAAGCGGATCGGGCGTTGAGCGATCTGGCCGCCGGGCGCATCGCCGGCGCGGCGGTATTGCTCGTCTAAGGACTCAGGTCGACAGGTGCCAGACCAGCGCGGCGGCCAGGGCGCCCAGCCCGTTCAGCGACCAGTGCAGGGCGATCGGCGCGAGCAGGCTGCCGCTGCGCCGGCGTAACCAGCTGAAGACGAACCCGGCCGTGGCGGTGGCCAACACCGCCAGCGTCACCCCGGCCACCATCCCGGCGAAACCCCCGCCGAACACCCGGGTGAAGCCGACGTTGCTGCTCGTCAGCCCCAGCGACGTGGCGACGTGCCACAGGCCGAACAGCAGCGAACCCACCAGCGCGACCCCGCGAAATCCCCAGGCCCGGCTCAACGCACCGTGCAGCACCCCGCGGAACGCCAGCTCCTCGGGGATCACCGTCTGCAGCGGAATGATGATCATCGAGGCGATCAGCGCCCCGGAGATCGTCGCGTAGTGATGGTTCATGAACATCGGCCGGGTCATCGGCAGCAGCACCCCGACCCCGATGACCGACGCGACCACGCCCACCGCGGCCAGCGCATAACCGAGCCCGGACTTCCAATGCCTGCGGCCCAGGCCCAGGTCGGACCAGTCCAGGCCGCGCGCCCGCATCAACGCCACCAGCCCCACCGCCGCGGCGGGGACGGTGGCGACGCTGGCCCAGGGGGTGGTGAAGTGCGCGATCAGGTTGGTCAGCACCAGCACCACGACGACGACGGCGACGTCGAGCTGCACCCGGAACCGGTGCAGCGCCGAGGGGCTCGACACCACAGTGGCGTCGATCGTCGCGTCGGGCATCCGGCAAGCTTACCGGGCGACCCCGCCCGGCCGGCTCACTTCCAGTCGTTGTCCCAGGTCCAGCCGGAGATCTGCGGGTCGTCCTCGCCGCGCTCGCGGGTGTAGCGGCGGGCGGCCAGGCGGGCGTCCACCATGCTCTGCCGCAGCACCGCGGCCCGGCTGGCCAGCCCGTCGACCCGGTCGACGACGTCCATCACCAGGTGGAAGCGGTCGAGGTCGTTGAGCATCACCATGTCGAACGGCGTCGTCGTCGTGCCCCGCTCCTTGAACCCGCGCACGTGAATCTGGTGGTGGTTGGTGCGGCGATAGGTGAGCCGGTGGATCAGCCACGGATAGCCGTGGTAGGCGAAGATGACCGGCTTATCCCGGGTGAACAGCGCGTCAAACTCCTTGTCCGGCAAGCCATGTGGGTGCTCGGATTCCGGCTGCAGCCGCATCAGGTCGACGACGTTGACCACCCGCACCGCCAGCTCGGGCAGCGCCCGGCGCAGGATGTCGGCGGCGGCCAGCGTCTCCTGCGTCGGGATGTCCCCGGCGCAGGCCAGCACCACGTCGGGTTCGGCGACCGCAGATCCAGCGGTGCTCGCCCACTGCCAGATGCCCAGGCCGCGGGTGCAGTGCGCGATCGCGGCGTCCATGTCCAGGTAGGTCAGCGCCGGCTGCTTGCCGGCGACGATGACGTTGACGTAGTTGCGGCTGCGCAGGCAGTGGTCGGCCACCGACAGTAGCGTGTTGGTGTCGGGCGGCAGGTACACACGGGTCAGCTCGGCCCGCTTGTTCGCGACCAGGTCGATGAACCCGGGATCCTGATGGGACGCGCCGTTGTGGTCCTGGCGCCACACGTGCGAGCTCAGCAGGTAGTTCAGCGACGCGATCGGCATTCGCCACGGCAGCTCGCGGCTGGTGGCCAGCCACTTCGCGTGCTGGTTCAGCATCGAGTCGACGATGTGCACGAACGCCTCGTAGCAGTTGAACAGCCCGTGCCGGCCGGTCAGCAGGTAACCCTCCAGCCAGCCCTGGCACAGGTGCTCGGACAGCACCTCCATCACGCGGCCGTCCGGCGCCAGGTTTTCGTCGTCGGGCTCGGTCCGCGACAGCCACACCTTGTCGGTGGACTCGTACACGGCGTCCAGCCGGTTGGAGGCCGTCTCGTCGGGACCCATCAGGCGGAAGCGGTCCGGGTTGCGGGCGATGACGTCGCGCAGGAACGCGCCCAGCACGCGGGTGGCCTCGTGCATGGTGGCGGCCGGCGCCGTGACCGGCACCGCGTAGTCGCGGAAGTCCGGCAGGTCCAGTTCGCGCAGCAACAGCCCGCCGTTGGCGTGCGGGTTGGCGCTCATCCGCCGGTCTCCCCGCGGGGCGATCGCCTTCAGCTCGGGGCGCAGCGCGCCGCTCTCGCCGAACAGTTCCTCGGGACGGTAGCTGCGCAGCCACTCCTCGAGTTGCGCGCGGTGCGTGGGGTTTTCGTGGGTGGCGGCCAGCGGAACCTGGTGCGCGCGCCAGGTGCCCTCCACCCGCTTGCCGTCCACGCTCTTGGGTCCGGTCCAGCCCTTGGGGGTGCGCAGCACGATCATCGGCCACACCGGCCGCGCGGTGGTGGCGCCGGCGCGGGCGGCCTGCTGAATGGCCGCGATGTCGTCGAACGCGTCGTCGAGGGCCGCGGCGAGCTGCTGGTGCACGTCGGCCGGCTCGTCACCGGCGACCGTGATCGGCCGATAGCCGTAGCCGCTCAGCAGCGACTCGAGCTCGGCGTGCGGGATGCGGGCCAGCACGGTCGGGTTGGCGATCTTGTACCCGTTGAGGTGCAGGATCGGCAGCACGGCGCCGTCGACGGCGGGGTTGAGGAACTTGTTCGAGTGCCAGCTGGTGGCCAGCGGTCCGGTCTCGGCCTCGCCGTCGCCGACCACGCAGGCCACCACCAGGTCGGGGTTGTCGAACGCCGCGCCGAACGCGTGCACCAGCGCGTAGCCGAGCTCACCGCCCTCGTGGATGGACCCCGGGGTCTGGGCGGCGACATGGCTGGGGATGCCGCCGGGAAAAGAGAACTGGCGGAACAGCTTTCGCAGCCCGTCGGTGTTCTCCCCGATGCCGCTGTACACCTCGCTGTAGGTGCCCTCGAGGTAGGCGTTGGCCACCAGCCCGGGCCCGCCGTGACCGGGACCGGTGACGTAGATGACGTTGGCGTCGCGGTTGCGGATGATGCGGTTCAGGTGTGCGTAGACGAGGTTGAGCCCCGGGGTGGTGCCCCAGTGACCCAGCAGCCGGGGTTTCACGTGTTCGGCCGACAGCGGTTCGGTGAGCAGCGGGTTGTCCAGCAGGTAGATCTGCCCGACCGACAGGTAGTTGGCGGCGCGCCAGTACTTGTCGATGAGGGCCAGCTCGTCGTCGGAGAGGGCTGGAGGAACGGACGTCGCGGTTGTCGGGGTTCGTAGGCTCACCGGACCGATTGTCCCCGCCTCCGGTGAACCGCACTCTACCCGGCGCTCATTCTTCGCCGCGGGCCCGGGCCTCGTAGGCCCGGCGCTGCTCGACGTCGACGTCGTCGGTGAAGACGTGCTCGCCGCCGAGCAGGCGGTTGAGGCCCTCGCCGAGGACCCGCGGCATGAACCGCTGCGAGACGACCATCGCGCCGGCCGCCTTGGTGACCCGCACCCGCGGCCGCGGGCGCACCACCAGCCCGACGATCGCGTCGGCGATCTCCGACGGCTCGGCGTTCCGGAATCCCCTGGCCCCCTTGGTGCCCGAGGTGAGTTCGGTGTTGACGAACGACGGCAACACCATCGAGAACTTCACGCCGGCGTCGCGGTACTCGAGCCGCGCCGAGTCGGTGAACGCGACCACCGCGTGCTTGCTGGCGCAGTAGGTGGCCAGCCCGACGGCGTAGATCTCCCCGGCCAGCGAGGCGACGTTGATGACGTGCCCGGAGCCGCGGGGCACCATGCGCTGCACCGCCAGCTTGCTGCCCAGCATCACGCCGTAGACGTTGATGTCCAGGATGCGCCGGGTGACCGAGTCGGGCTCGTCGATGATGCGGCCCACCGGCATGATGCCGGCGTTGTTGACCAGCACGTCGATCGGGCCGAGCTGGCGCTCGACGTCGTCGAGGAAGTCCGCGAACGAGTGCGGGTCGGTGACGTCGAGCTTGCCGTAGACGTCGAGCCCCAGCGCGGCGCCCGACTCCTTGACCCGCACCTCGTCGATGTCGCCGATCGCGACCTTGGCGCCCAGGTTGTGCAGCGCGGTCGCGGTGGCCAGGCCGATTCCCCTTGCGCCGCCGGTGATCACGATGACCTTGTCGCGGACCTTCAGGGCGATGGATTCGGTGTCTGCCATCCGGTAAGCACAGCACTCGACGTCGGGGCGGCGCAACAAACGCAGTCAGCGCAGCGTGAGCCAGGCCAGGCTGGCGGCCCCGACCAGGGCGCAGTAGACGGCGAACGGCGTCAGGGTGCGGGTTTGGAAATACCGCGTGAGGTAGCGCACCGAAAGGTAGGCGCAGACGAACGACGCGACGCTGCCGGCCAGGACCGGGCCGCCGATGCCGGCTCCCAGCGGCCCGAACAGCTCCGGGATCTTGTACACCCCGGCCGCCAGGATGATCGGCGTCGCCAGCAGGAAGGAGAACCGGGCGGCGTCCTCGTGCGACAGGCCGCGCCACAGGCCGGCCACGATGGCGATGCCCGAGCGGCTGATGCCGGGCAGCAGGGCCAGGATCTGGGCGGAGCCGATCACCACGCCCCGGCGCATCGGCAGCTGGGCCAGCCGATTGTCGACGGCCTCGCCGGTGTGCTCGCGCCGCTCGTCCGGTGTCGCGTCGGCCGAAGCGGGCGCCACCCGGCGGCGCAGCACCTCGCCCGCGTACAGGGCGATGCCGTTGAGGAGCAGGAACGCCGCCGCCGGAACGGGTTTGCCCAGCGTGGTGCGGAACAGCTGCTCGAGGGCCAGCCCGGCCAGGCCCACCGGGATGGTGGCCAGCACGATCAGCCAGGCCAGCCGCTCGTCGGGCGTGCGGACCCGCCGGTGCCGCACCGAGGAGAAGAACCCGGCCACGATGCGCACCCAGTCGCGCCAGAAGAACACCAGCAGCGCCGCGGCGGTGGCGACGTGCAGGCCGACGATGAATGCCAGGTAGGGCGATTGCGGCGCGGACACGTTGAGGTCCTGGGCCCATTGCCCGCCGACCAGCGCGGGGACCAGCACCGAGTGCCCGAGGCTGGAGACCGGGAACAGCTCGGTGACGCCCTGGGCGGCGCCGACGATCACGGCCTCGACATAGCTCAGGTGCGCGGTCATCGGTTGGCTGTCTCCGTCCGGATCGTGGGTCGGCCTGTGACGATAGCCAACGCTTCGGTGCCCGCGGCGGGCCGGCACCGGCACCGCGATAGGTTCGTCCGGTGACCGTCGACCCCAGGACACCGGTGCTGATCGGCTGCGGCCAGGTCAACCACCGCGACGAGATCGACCCGGGCAAGCGGTCCGTCGAGCCGGTCGACCTGATGGCCGCCGCGGCCCGGCAGGCCGCGAGCCCGCGGGTGATCGAGGCCGTCGACTCCATCCGGGTGGTCAACGTGCTGTCGGCGCAGTATCGGGACCCCGGGCTGCTGCTGGGCCAGCGGATCGGCGCCGCCAACTTCCGCACCCTGTACAGCCCTGTCGGCGGCAACGTGCCGCAGTCGCTGGTCAATCAGGCCTGCCTGGACATCCAGGCGGGCCGGGCCGGCGTGGTGCTGCTCGCCGGCGCCGAAACCTGGCGGACCCGACGGGGGTTGCGGGCCAGGGGCGGCAGGCTGGAGTGGACGGTTCAGGACGAGTCCGTCCCGGCGGCCGAGGTCAGCGGCGACGACGTCCCGATGGCCGGTGACGCGGAGCTCAGGATCCAGATGGACCGCCCGGCCTACGTCTACCCGCTGTTCGAGCAGGCGCTCCGCGTCGCCACCGGCGAGTCGGTCGGGGACCATCTCGCGCGCGTCGCACGGTTGTGGGCGCGGTTCAACGCCGTGGCGGTCGGCAACCCGAACGCGTGGATCCGCAAGCCGGTGACCGCCGAGGAAATCCGGCGGCCCGGCCCGCAGAACCGGATGATCAGCTGGCCGTACACCAAGCTGATGAACTCCAACAACATGGTCGACCAGGGCGCCGCGCTGGTCCTGACGTCGGTCGAGCGGGCGCGGCGGCTGCGGGTCCCGGCCGAGCGCTGGGTCTACCCGCAGGCGGGCACCGACGCCCACGACACCCCCGCCATCGCCGAGCGCGACGAGCTGCACCGCTCGACGGCCATCCGGATCGCCGGGGCCCGGGCGCTGCGGCTCGCCGGGCTGGGCATCGACGACGTCGACTACGTCGACCTGTACTCGTGCTTTCCGTCGGCGGTGCAGGTCGCCGCCGCCGAACTCGGGTTGAGCCTCGACGACCCCGCCCGCCCGCTGACCGTCACCGGCGGGCTGACGTTCGCGGGCGGCCCGTGGAGCAACTACGTCACGCATTCGATCGCCACCGTGGCCGGGCTGCTGGTCGCCAACCCCGGGCGGCGCGCCCTGATCACCGCCAACGGCGGCTACCTGACCAAGCACAGCTTCGGGGTCTACGGCACCGAGCCTCCCGCCGAATTCCGTTGGGAGGACGTGCAATCGGCGGTGGACGAGGAGCCCACCCGGACCGGCCTGGTGGAGTGGGAGGGCGTCGGCACCGTCGAGGCGTGGACGACGCCGTTCGACCGGGACGGGCAGCCGGAGAAGGCGTTCGTTGCCGTGCGCACGCCGGACGGGTCGCGAACGCTGGCGGTGATCACCGACCGCGCCGCGGCGCAGGAGACGGTGCGTGAAGACATCGGTGGCGCCAAGGTCGTCGTCGCCGCGGACGGCAGCGCCGCTTTGCAGTGACCCCCCGCCCGGCCATACCGCCAGGCCAGGGCGCCGTTTGCGGGGTAACGGTCGCGGAACCGAATGCGACTTGCCTATTGTCGAGGGTGACGTTGGGAGAGGTGAGCGCAGGTGCAGATCCTGGTTACCGACGCCACCGGCACCGTCGGCCGGCTGGTCGCACGGCAGCTCATTGCCGCCGGCCACACGGTCAGCGGCATTGCTGGGCGCCCGCACGGCGGCCTCGATCCCGACGTCGAATTTGTTTGCGCGCCGCTGAGCCACCCGGTCCTGCAGGAGCTGGCCGACGAGGCCGACGCGGTCATCCACCTCGCCCCGGTCGACCCGACCGCCCCCGGCGGCGCGGACATCGACGGGGTCGCCCGGGTGACCCACGCGGCCGCCCGCGCCGGCGCGCGGCTGCTGTTCGTGTCCCAGGCCGCGGGCCGGCCCGACCTGTACCGGCCGGCCGAGGAGCTGGTGTCCACCGGTTGGGCGCCGAGCGTCGTCGTCCGGGCCGCGCCGCCGGTCGGCCGTCAGCTGGACTGGATGGTGTGCCGCACCGTGGCCACGCTGCTGCGCAGCAAGGTCTCCGCGCAGACGATGCGGGTGCTGCACCTCGACGACCTGGTGCGGTTCCTGGTGTCGGCGCTGGACACCGACCGCACCGGCGTGGTGGATCTCGCCACCCCGGACACCACCAACGTGATCACGGCCTGGCGGGTGCTGCGCTCCGCCGACCCGCGTTCCAGGACGCATCGGATCCCCAGCTGGTCGCAGCTGATCCCGGAGTTGGATATCACTGCGGCGCAAGAGGATTGGGGCTTCGAGTTCGGCTGGCAGGCGATCGAGGCGGTGGCCGACACCGCGCGTGGACTCGTCGGCCGCCGGCTGGGGCCCGCGGGTGCCGTCAGCCACGGCGGGGAGCTGGCACTGCCGGTGGAGGTGCTGCCGCGGCACGTGCCGCCCGGCGAGCTGCGCAACGCCGCGCCGGAGGGCGTGGAGGGCGAGTTCGACGACCTGATCGATCCGCGGTTCCCGGTTTTCAGCGCGACCGGCCTCGCCGAGGCGCTGCCCGGGCCGCTCACCCCGATCACGCTGGACGTCCAGCTGAGCGGGCTGCGCACCGCCGGCCGGGTGCTGGGTCGGGTGCTCGCGCTCGGTGGCGTGGTGGCCGACGAATGGGGCAGCAGGGCCATCGCGGTTTTCGGTCACCGCCCCTACCTCGGGGTGTCCTCCAACGTCGTGGCCGCCGCCCAGCTGCCCGGCTGGGACTCCGACGCCGTCGTCCGGCGCGCCCTGGTCGGCCAGCCGCAGGTCGGTGACCTGCTGCCGCTCGGTCCGCCCCTGCTGGCCGGCGGCGCGGTCGGGTCGGTCGCCAAAGCGGTCGCCACGGCACGCTCGCTGGCCGTGCTGCGCCACCTCAGGACCAACACCCGGGCCTACGCCGCGGCCGCCGCCGCGGAACACCTCGATCCCGGGCAGCTGAGCCTGCTGCCCGACGCGGGCCTCGGGGTGCGGGCGCGGCTGCTGCGGGACCGGATTCACCAGGGCTGGATCCTGACGGCGCTGTCGTTGATCGACACCGGCCTCACCGCGGCCGCGCTGGAGCCCACCGGGGCGGGAACCAGGGTGCCGGGGCTGGACATGATCATGGAAGGCAGCGCCATTTCGACCGAGATCGCCGACCTGGCAACGGTTTTGCGCGACGACCCCCCGCTGCGCGCCATGGCCCGGGAGGGCAACCTGGACAGCATCCGTGCGCTGTCGCCCCGCACCGCCGCCGCGCTCGACGCCGCCATCGCCCGGATCGGGCACCGCGGGCCGGGGGAGGCGGAGCTGGCCGGCACGGTGTTCGCCGACGATCCGGCGATGCTGCTGGCGGCGGCCGCCGAAGCCGCCGCCGCACCCGCCGAGCCGGCCCCGCCCGCGACGCTGCCCCGGCGGCTGGCATCCGGCGCCCGCGTCTCGCGCGAGCTGGCCCACGACACCGCCATCCGGTTCACGCATGAGCTGCGAATGACGTTGCGCGAATTGGGGTCTCGGCGGGCCGCCGCGGAGCTGATCGACGTGGCGGCCGACGTGTACTACCTGACGTGTGACGAGCTGGTCACCATGCCGGCCGACGCCCGGCTGCGGATCAAGCGGCGGCGCGCCGAGCGGGAGCGCCTGCAGGCGCAACGCCCGCCCGACGTCATCGACGGGGCGTGGACGCCCGTCGAGGCGTCAGCTCGATAGCTCGGCAAGCGGCGAACCTGCATCGGCCAGCCGGTCGGGGTCGACGGAAGCGCCGGACCGGATCAGGGCCTTGACGTCGTCGAGCACGTCCCAGATGTTGACGTTCATCCCGGCCAGCACCCGGTTGTCGCCGTCGAGCCAGAACGCGACGAATTCGCGTCCGGCGACGTCGCCGCGGAACACCACCCGCTGGAAGCTGGGGGCGTGCCCGGCGTATTCCATTCCGAGGTCGTACTGGTCGGTGAAGAAGTAGGGCAGCTCGGCATATTCTCCTGGCTTGCCCAGCATCCCGGCCGCGGCCACGGCGGGTTGCTTGAGCGCGTTGGCCCAGTGCTCGGTGCGGATCCGGCAGCCGAACAGCGGGTGTTGCGCGGCGGCGATGTCGCCGACGGCGTAGATGTCGGGGTCGCTGGTGCGCAGCGACGCGTCGACCAGCACGCCGCCGTCACCCATCGACAGCCCGGCCGTTTCGGCGAGCTCGACGTTCGGCTTGGCGCCGACGGCCACCAGCACCGCGTCGGCGGCAACGGTCGACCCGTCGCGCATTTTCAGCCCGGTGGCCCTGCCGTCGGCCGTGGTGATCTCGTCGACCTGCGCCTCGAGTCGCAGGTCGACCCCGTGATCGCGATGCAGCCGGGCGAACACCTCGCCCACGGTTTCGCCGAGCGCGGCCGCCAGCGGTTGCTTGGCGGTCTCGACGACGGTCACGTCGACGCCGCGTTGCCGCGCGCCGGCGGCCACCTCCAGGCCGATCCAGCCGGCGCCCACGACGGCCAGCGAAGACCCTTCGGTGAGGACGGAATTCAGCGCCACGGCATCGTCGTAGGTGCGCAGATAGTGGACGCCCTCGGCGTCGGATCCGGGGATCGGCGGGCGCCGGGACGCCGATCCCGTCGCCAGCAGCAGCTTCGCGTACCGCACCGTGGTGCCGTCGGGCAGGGCGACGCTGTGTTCGCCCGCGTTGAGGGCGGACACCCGCGAACCGAGCCGCAGATCGACGTCGTGCTCGCGGTACCAGTCGGAGTTCTGCACCGTGAAGTCGGTCAGCGACTTCTTGCCGGCCAGGAACTCCTTGGACAGCGGCGGTCGCTCGTAGGGCAGGTGTTCCTCTTCCGCGAACAAGACGATCTGGCCGTCAAAGCCGTTGTCGCGCAACGCTTCTGCCGCCTTGGCTCCGGCGAGGCCGCCCCCGACGATGACGAATACGGTCGAGCTGGCCATGATTGCTGCTCCATTCTTTCGTCATTCTTTTGTCGCTGTTCCCAGCCTACTCGCGCCGGCTCACCGCAAATGTTCTTGCAGCGTCACGGCATTGCGCACCGCGTGCCCACCCAGGTCGTTGTTGAAATACACCCACACGTCCCTGTTGTCGCGGTCCCACCCGGCGATCCTGTCGGCCCAGCGCCGCAGCTCGTCGTCGGAATAGCTGCCGGCGTAGATCGCGTCCCGATCCGGGCCGTGCAGCCGGACGTACACGAAATCGGTGGTGGCGCGCGGAACGCACGCCAATCCGGCGCCGCTCATCACGACGTAGGCCGCGCGGCGGCGTTCCAGCAGTTGGTACACGGCCGGATCGTTCCACGACGGATGCCGCAACTCCATGGCCACCCGGATCGACGCCGGCACCTGCCGCAGGAACGAGTCGAGCCGCTCGTCGTCACGCTGCTGCTCGGGGTGCAGCTGGACAAGCAGCACGCCGTGCCGCTCGCCCAGCAGGTCCCAGCAGCGGATGAACCGTTCGATCCAGGGCTCGGGGGAGGCCAGCCGGCGGTAGTGGGTCAGCCCGCGATGGGCCTTGACCGACATGGTGAAGCCGGCCGGCAGCTGCTCGCGCCACGCCGCGAACGTCGAATCCCTGGGCCAGCGGTAGAAGCTGCCGTTGAGCTCGACGGTGTCGAACACCTCGGCGTAGCGGGCCAGCCGCTTGGCGGGCGCCAGCCCCTTCGGGTAGAGGACGTTGGTCCAGTGCTGATAGGACCAGCCCGACGTGCCGATCCGCACCGTCACCGGCCGCTCAACCGGTCACCCGCCGGCGCAGGTCGTCGTCCAGGCCCACCCGCACCAGCGCGGCGGCCAGGCGCGCGTTGGCGCGCGGCGCCAGCGCTGCCAGCTTCGCGGCGTCGGCCGGCAAGCCCAGTTGCTTCGCCGCGGCGGTGGCGCGGTCGTCGAAGTACGGGCGCACCCAGGTCCAGGCGTCCTGCACCTCGCGCAGGTAGATGTCGGCGCCGGTGTCGCCGATTCCCTTGAACTTCTTGAGCATGCGCTTCGCCTCGCCGGCGTCGTGCCCGCTGCGGGCGGCGAGTTCGCGCAGATCCCCGCCGTACTCGTCGCGCACCCGCTCGGCCATGCCGGTGAGCCGGGTGGCCGAGCTCTCGTCGTAGCGCACGTAGTGGGCGCGGCCGAACGCGCTGATCATGGTGCGCCGGTCGGAGGCCAGGACGGCCTTCGGGGTCCGCGGGCCGGCCTTGAAAAGCTCGCGGGCCGCGCGCATGGCGGTGGTGGCGTCGATCGGCTTGCTGGCCAGCATGCACAGCACCAGCAACTGGAACAGCGGCATCGGTTTGTCGTTGACCCGGATGCCGGCCTCGGCGGCGTACGTCGTCCCGGCGACGTCGAGAAGCCGCCGCGCCAGCCGCTTGTCCATACCGGCCCGCGTACCCGCGCCGTTCCCGGGCAAACCGGGCTGCCCGCCGCGGCTATTTGGGGGGCAGGCCGCGCGCGTAGCCGACTCCGCGGGCCACCCAACCCTGAAGCTGGCGCTTGGTTTTCACGCCTTCGCTGTCGACGCGCAACCAGCCGCGGGCCGGTCGGCCCGCCATCACCATCGGGCTGACGTGGGCGCGGTCGGCCAGCTTGTCGCCGTCGTCCGGCGGCACCCGCACCAGCAGGCCGCCCTGCCCGCTGGCGGCCACCGACATGTTGCCGTTGATCAGGAAGGCGAGGCCGCCGAACATGCGTTTTTCCTCGACGCCGCGCTCGGAGCCGAGCAGTTCGCGAATCCGGTTGGCCAGATCCTCGTCGTAGGCCATGATCCGCGTCAGTCCAGGTCGACGCGGATGGTGAGCAGGTCGGTGCCCATCGTCCGCACCCCGACGCCGTTGAGCCGCGGCAGGCTGCGCAGCCGCTGCCGTGGGTCGTCGTCGGGCAGCAGGTGCGCGGTTCCGGTTCGCCACTGGCCGTCGATGCGCACCCGCACCGCGGGGTTGGCCTTGATGTTGTAGACGTAGTCCGAATGCTCGCCGTGCTCGGAGACCATCCAGAACTGGTTGTCCACCACGCTTCCGCCGACCGCGGTGCGCCGTGGTTGTCCGGACTTGCGGCCGGTGGTCTCGAGCATGGTGACCGGCAATTGCCGGCCGATCGGATTGACCACCAGCCGCTGCATGCGATGCACTATCTGCCGTTTCAGATCCCGAATGTCAGCCATACCTGCCGATTCTGCCGCAGACGAGAACGGCCACCCCCATGGCTTGGGGGTGGCCGTCAACGTCAGCCTTTAGCTGCCCGGTCCTGCTCCGGTACCTGTTCCGGCCCCTGCCCCGGTTCCGAACCCGGCCCCGGCTCCCTCGGGGCCCGTGTACACGTGGAATTGACCGTCGGTCGTGAAGACACCCCACGCGTTTACCGCGGGGTTGTACACGACCGGAAGGTTGTTCTCACCGTTGTACGTCCAGGTCGCCGGAAGCCCGTAGCCGACCGGGTCGTTGTAGTGCCCCGGCGGTGGCGCGCCGCGCTGACCCGGCGGAAGGGGAGTGCCCGGATTGTTGCAGTTCACGCCCGGTCCACCGTTACAAATCGGCTGCCCCGGGAAATTCGGCCCCGGCACATTCGGGCCCTGGCCCGGCACATTCGGGCCGGGCACGTTCGGGCCCGGCACCGGCCCCGGCACATTCGGCCCATTCGGGCCGGCCTGCGCCAGCCCGGCACCGATTCCGAGCGCCGCAGATCCCAGAGACCCTGCAATAGCGGCACTAGCAGCAATTCTGTTCAACCTCATGAATGAACTCCTTATCGAGCCGTTCGGCCGCCGTCCGGCGGCCTCACGGCGCTGATTTGTTGTTCGTCACCCGCGTCTTTGCTGACACGGGCAGAGGTGAAACCCCCCGGCCGGTCCTCCCTCTGCACCGGGGCGTACCCGGGCCCGGGGGAAGCTGAAACATGTTCGCTGTGAGCCGGGCGGCGTCAGGCCGCGACGGTCGCCGCCTCGGCCGCGGGCTCCAGCGCCTGCGCGACGATCTCACCGACGTCGGTCATCGGCTTCACGGTCAGCGCCTCGAGCACCTCGGCGGGCACGTCATCCAGGTCGGGCTCGTTGCGCGCCGGGATGAAAACCGTTGACAGGCCGGCCCTTTGGGCGGCCAGCAGCTTCTGCTTCACCCCGCCGATCGGCAGCACCCGGCCGTTCAGCGTGACCTCCCCGGTCATGCCGACGTCGGAGCGGACGTGGCGCCCGGTGGCCATCGACACCAGCGCGGTGACCATGGTCACACCGGCCGACGGGCCGTCCTTGGGCACCGCTCCGGCCGGCACGTGCACGTGGATGCGCCGGTCCAGCGCCTTGGGGTCGACGCCCAGCTCAGACGCGTGCGAGCGCACGTAGGACAGCGCGATCTGCGCCGACTCCTTCATCACGTCACCCAGCTGACCGGTGAGCTGGAGGCCCGGCTCACCGTCGGTCGCGCCCGCTTCGATGTAGAGCACGTCGCCGCCCAGGCCGGTGACGGCCAGGCCGGTGGCCACGCCGGGCACCGCGGTGCGTTCGGCCGACTCGGGCGTGAACCGCGGCCGGCCCAGGTAGCCGACGAGGTCGGCCTCGTCGACGACGATGCGGGCCCTCGGCTCGCCGTCCTCGGCGAGCTTGGTCGCCACCTTGCGCAGCGCCTTGGCCAGCAGCCGCTCGAACTGCCGGACCCCGGGCTCGCGGGTGTAGTCGGCGGCGATCCTGCGCAGCGCGGCGTCGGTGACCGTGACCTCGTCGTCGCTCAGCGCGGCCCGCTCGCGCTGCCGGGGCAGCAGGTAGTCGCGGGCGATGGCGACCTTGTCGTCCTCGGTGTAGCCGTCCAGCTCCACCAGCTCCATCCGGTCCAGCAGCGCCGACGGGATGTTCTCGATGACGTTGGCGGTGGCCAGGAACACCACATCGGACAGGTCGAGGTCCAGATCCAGGTAGTGGTCGCGGAACGTGTGGTTTTGCGCCGGGTCGAGCACCTCTAGCAGCGCCGCGCTCGGGTCGCCGCGGTAGTCGGAGCCGACCTTATCGATTTCGTCAAGCAGCACAACGGGATTCATCGATCCCGCCTCGCCGATCGCGCGCACGATCCGGCCGGGCAGCGCCCCGACGTAGGTGCGCCGGTGCCCGCGGATCTCGGCCTCGTCGCGCACGCCGCCCAGCGCGACGCGCACGAACTTGCGACCCAGCGCCCGGGCCACGCTCTCGCCCAGCGACGTCTTGCCGACGCCGGGGGGACCGGCCAGCACCATCACCGCGCCGGAGCCGCGGCCCCCGACGACCTGCAGCCCGCGCTGCGCGCGGCGGGTCCGCACGGCCAGGTATTCGACGATGCGGTCCTTGACGTCGTCCAGGCCGTGGTGGTCGGCGTCCAGGATGTCCCGCGCCGCCCTCAGGTCGGTCGAGTCCTCGGTCCTGACGTTCCAGGGCAGGTCCAGCACGGTGTCCAGCCAGGTGCGGATCCAGCCGCTTTCCGGGCTCTGGTCGCTGGCGCGTTCCAGCTTGCCGACCTCGCGCAGCGCGGCCTCGCGCACCTTCTCGGGCAGGTCGGCGGCCTCGACGCGGGCCCGGTAGTCGTCGGACCCGTCCGGCTCGCCCTCACCGAGCTCCTTGCGGATCGCGGCCAGCTGCTGGCGCAGCAGGAACTCCTTCTGCGTCTTCTCCATGCCCTCGCGGACGTCCTCGGCGATCTTGTCGTTGACCTCGACCTCGGCCAGGTGGTCGCCGGTCCAGTCGATCAGCACGCGCAGCCGCTCGGCGACATCCACCGTCTCCAGCAGTTGCCGCTTCTGCACCTCGGTCAAATACGACGCGTAGCCGGACGTGTCCGCCAGCGCCGACGGGTCGGTCAGGCTGTTGACGTAGTCGACGATCTGCCAGGCCTCGCGGCGTTGCAGCATGGCCAGCAGCAGCTTCTTGTACTCGGCGGCCAGCGCCCTGACCTCGTCGGTCGGCTCGCCCTCGGTGACCTCGGTCACCTCGACCCACAGCGCCGGGCCCGGTCCGCTTGCCCCGGCCCCGATCTGGGCCCTGCGCTCACCCCGCACCACCGCGGCGGTGCCGCCACCGGCGATGCGTCCCACCTGCAGGATCTTGGCGATCACGCCGTGCGACGGGTACCGGTCCTCGAGCCGGGGGGCGATCAGCAGCTGCCCCGACTCGCTGGCCCGGGCGGCGTCGATGGCAGCCCGCGCGGCGTCGTCCAGGGCGATCGGCACGACCATGCCGGGTAAAACGATGGTGTCGGTGACGAACAGCACCGGCACCGATTTGGCTTGGGACACTCATCCTCCAAAGATTTAGTCTGTTGCGCTCAACCTTTGGGGGACGTGGTTTGTTCCCGCCGGGGACTGCGGGCCGGCTTTCCCGGCGTCAGTCCGGCAGCTCGACGGGGCCCAGCCGCCGCAGCTGCGTGACGTGCGCGGGCGAAAGCTCTTCCAGGCAGGTGACGCCCAGCAGCTGCATCGTCCGGATCAGCCCGGTCTGCAGGATTTCGATGGCGCGGGCCACGCCCGCCTCGCCGCCGGCCATCAGCCCGTACAGGTAGGCCCGCCCGACCAGCGTGCAGCGCGCCCCCAGCGCGATCGCCGCGACGATGTCGGCGCCCGACATGATGCCGGTGTCCAGCAGGATCTCGGTGTCCTTGCGGAGCTCGCGCGCGACCGTGGGCAGCAGGTGGAACGGCACCGGGGCCCGATCCAGTTGGCGGCCACCGTGATTGGACAACACGATGCCGTCGACGCCACGCTCGACGACGGCGCGGGCGTCGTCGAGGGTCTGGATGCCCTTCACGACGAGCTTTCCGGGCC
This sequence comes from Mycobacterium sp. 663a-19, assembly GCF_035616495.1. NCBI lineage: Bacteria > Bacillati > Actinomycetota > Actinomycetes > Mycobacteriales > Mycobacteriaceae > Mycobacterium > Mycobacterium sp. 663a-19. The sequence continues at coordinate 66,019 of NZ_JAPJAV010000004.1, forward strand.
ACCGGGCCTTGATCCAGTCCAGGTCGTCGAAGGTGAGGCTGGGGTCGAACATCGTGCTCAGATACTCGCCGACGGTGCCGGACCAGCGATCCAGCGACGCGAACGCCAGCGGCTCGGTGGTCAGCAGGTCAAACCACCACTTCGGGTGCGGCACCGCGTCGAGCACGGTTCGCAGGGTCAGCGTCGGCGGGATCGTCATCCCGTTGCGGTTGTCGCGCAACCGCGCCCCGGAGACCGGCACGTCGACGGTGACCAGCAGGGTGTCGAAGCCCGCGTCGGCCGCGCGCCGCACCAGCGCCATCGAGCGCTCGCGGTCGCGCCACATGTACAGCTGAAACCATTTCCGCCCCTGGGGAACCGCGGTCACCAGGTCCTCGATCGCGCAGGTGCCCAGCGTGGACAGGGAGAACGGGATCCCGGCCCGGGCCGCCGCCCGCGCCCCGGCGATCTCGCCCTCGGTGTGCATCAGGCGGGTGAATCCGGTCGGCGCGATCCCGAACGGCAGGACAACGGGCTGGCCCAGCACGTTCCAGCCGGCGGTCACGTTGCTGACGTCGCGCAGGATCGTCGGGTGAAACTCGATGTCGCGGAACGCTTGTCGGGCACGCCGCAGCGACAGCTCGTCCTCGGCGGCGCCGTCGGCGTAGTCGAACGCCGCCTTGGGGGTGCGCCGCTTGGCGATCCGTCGCAGGTCCTCGACGGTGAACGCGGCGTCGAGGCGGCGCTCGGTCGAATCGAGCCGAGGTCGCTTGAATTTGAGCAACGGTGCCAGATCGCGCACTTTGGGCACTCGCCGCTTGACCGCCATCTGTGCAACCGTAGTGGAATGACGTCGGCGGCCGACCCCTTCGACCTGAAGCGTTTCGTCGACGCGCAGGCCCCGGTCTACCGCGGCGTCGTCGACGAGTTGCGCGACGGCCGCAAGCGCGCTCATTGGATGTGGTTCGTGTTCCCGCAACTGCGCGGGCTGGGCAGCAGCCCGATGGCGGCTCACTACGGCATCGGCTCCCTCGAGGAGGCCCGCGCCTACCTGCGCCACGAGGTGCTCGGGCCGCGACTGCACGAGTGCACCCAACTGGTCAACGGGGTGCGGGGCCGTTCGATCGGGGAGATCTTCGGCTCGCCCGACGACCTCAAGCTGCGTTCGTCGATGACGCTGTTCGTCCGCGCCACCGACGACAACGGGGACTTTGTCGCGCTGCTCGAGAAGTACTACGACGGCGAGCAGGATCCGCTGACCGTGGCGCGGCTGACCCGTTAGGCGGGGCGCAGGATGCGCCAGCCGTTGGGCTCGACGACCACCGTCTCGACGACGTCCTGGGGCGGGGCCGCCGAGCCGGCGACCACCTCGGCCGGCGCCGGGCCCAGCTCGGACAGGGTCAGCCGCAGCGGGTCGTCGTCGATGTTGAGCGCGACCAGCAGCGCGTCGTCGCCGCTGCGGGTCGCGTAGACGTAGCGCCGGTTTTCCAGCCGCAGCGCGGTGGTCGTCGCCGAATGCAGCCACGGGTGCCGGCGCCGCAGCCCGACGAGGTAGCGGTGCAGCTCCCACACTTCGGCCCCGAATGCGTCCAATGGCGCTGGGGGAGAGCCGAACTCGGGGCGCACCGCGTCGTCCCCGCCGTATCGCTCTTCCTTGACACCGCGAAAGCCGAACTCGTCGCCGGCGTAGATGCTCGGCACGCCGCCGACCGTCAGCAGCAGCACCAGCGCGTGGGCCAGGTGGGCGGGGTTTTCCAGCCGGCTGGCGATGCGGGTGACGTCGTGATTGCCGATGAAGGTCAGCGGGGCGAAGCCGGCGAGAAAGGTGTTGTGCCGCTGCAACGCCCAGTCCAGCTCGAAGAAGTTGGCGTCGTTGAGGCTGCTCCAGATCGCCTTCCACAGCTCGTACTGGGTGGCCGAATCGAACCCGGCCGCGTCGACCACCGCCGCGTAGTCGCCATGGATGAGCTCGCCGACGAACCAGGCGTCCGGATGCTGTTCGCGGACCCTCGGCAATACCGCGGCCCAAAATTCCTGCGGCACAATGTAAGCGGCGTCCAGTCGCCAGCCGTCGGCGCCGCGGCGCAGCCAGTGCGCCATGACGTCCGCGGTGTAGGCGACGACCTCGGGGTTGGCGTGGTTGAGGGTGACGAGCTCGGAGTGGCCCTCGAAGGTATCCCCGCTGAACCAACCGGGTGTGGCCTCTCGGTAGCGGGGGAAGTCCACGCCGACGTGGTTGAACACGCCGTCGAGCAGGATCCGCAACCCGCGGCGGCGCGCCTCGGTGACGAGATGGTCGAAGTCGGAATCGTCGCCGAGGCGCGGGTCGATGCGGTAGTGATCGGTGGTGTCGTAACCGTGTGTGCGCGAGGCGAAGATGGGGCCCAGCGCGATCCCCGATGCCCCCAGCGCGATGGCGTGGTCGAACCAATCGACGAGACGGCGCAGCCGGTGCTCGCCGGGACCCGGCGGCCCCGATCCCTCAGGCGCCGGGAACGCGCCGACGAAACCCAGGGGATAGACCTGCCACCAGATCGCGTGTGCGACCCAAGCCGGGGTCATGAACGAGTCACGTCGCGGCGATCAGCCGACCGCGGCCAGCGTCTGCGACGCGGTAATCGCTTGTGCCACACCGGCGACGATCGCCGCGGCCTTCAACGCCTCCAGGATGGTCTCCCGGCTCACCCCGGCCTCCCGCAGCGTGTGCTCGTGGGCGACCACGCAGTGCGAGCACCCGTTGATCGATGACACCGCGAAGCACCAGAGTTCGAAATTAGCCTTGTCCACACCCGGATTGGCGACGACGTTCATCCGCAGCCCGGCGCGCAGGTCGTCGTAGGCGCCGTCGAGGAAGCCGCGACCGCGGTAGAAGACGTTGTTCATGCCCATGATCGACGCGGCCGCCAGCGCCGCCTGGTACGCCTCGGCGGACAGGTTCTCGGCGGCGTCGGCGCCAATCTCGGTCAGCACCTGGGTGTTTCGCGTCGCCGCCGCGCTGGCCAGCAGGGTGCCCCAGAGCTGCTCGGCGTCCAGGACGGTGCTGCGGGTGATCGAGGAGAGGTTGAGCCTGAGATCCTTCGCGTACTCCGGCAGCGCGGCCTTGAGAGTCTCTATAGTCATCTCGCTTCTTTCAGTCGGGTCGCGACCGGGCCTAAGCAGAAGCCTTGAGCAGCTCGCCGGCGTCCAGCGTCGGGTCGCCCTTGCGCCAGTTGCAGGCGCACAGCTCGTCGGACTGCAGGGCGTCCAGCACCCGCAGCACCTCGTCCACGTTACGCCCCACGGATCCCGCGGTCGCCGATACGAATTGGATCTCGTTGTTCGGGTCGACGAGGAAGGTCACCCGGTCCGCGACGCCCTCGTCGTTGAGCACACCCGTGGCCTGGACCAGTTCCCGCTTGATGTCGGAGAGCATCGGGAAGGGCAACCGCTTGAGGTCCTCGTGCTGCGCGCGCCACTGGAAGTGCACGAACTCGCTGTCGATCGAGACGCCCAGGATTTGCGCGTCGCGATCCTCGAACTCGTCGTTCAGCTTGCCGAACGCCGCGATCTCGGTGGGGCACACGAAGGTGAAGTCCTTGGGCCAGAAGAAGACCACGCGCCACTTGCCGGGGTGGTCGTCGCTGGTGATCGTGGTGAAGTAGTCGCCCGGTTGCTTGGCGTCCACCTTCGACAGGTCGCCGCCGATCAGCGCGGTGAGCCGGTACGCGGGGAATTGGTCGCCGATTGTCAGCAGTGCCATGTCCATTCCTTATCTGGATCTACTCAAGATTAGCCTTCTGCACCCATGATGCCGGGAATCCAGTCAGAAGTAAAAGTGATATTTCGCACTATACTTATTGGCATGCCCAATAAGAGTTATCAGCCCACCATCGCCGGGCTGCGCGCCTTCGTCGCGGTCGCCGAGAAGCAGCACTTCGGCAGCGCCGCAACGACTCTCGGCGTGAGCCAGTCGACGCTGTCGCAGGCGTTGGCGGCGCTGGAGGCCGGCGTCGGCACCCGCCTCATCGAGCGATCGACGCGGCGGGTCCGCGTCACGACCGAGGGCATGCAACTCCTGCCGTTCGCCCAAGCCGTCGCCGAGGCGGTGGAGGCCTTCGCCGGCGCCGCGGCGGGGGCAGCGGACCCGCTGCACGGCACCATGCGACTGGGGATGATCCCCACCGTGGCGCCCTACGTGCTGCCGGCGGTGCTGGCCGGCCTGGCGCGTCGCCTGCCCGCGCTCACGCTGCGCGTGGTGGAGGACCAGACCGAACGACTGCTGGCGGCGCTGCGCGACGGGGCACTGGACGCGGCGCTGATCGCGCTGCCCGCCGATGCCCCCGGGGTCACCGAGATACCGATCTACGAAGAGGATTTCCTGCTCGCGGTCCCGCCGGGGCATCCGCTTTCCGGCCGGCACCGGGTGCCGGCCGCGGCGTTGGCGCGGCTGCCGTTGCTCCTGCTGGACGAGGGGCACTGCCTGCGCGATCAGGCCCTCGACGTCTGCAAGAAGGCGGGCGTGCGCGCCGAGCTCGCCGACACCCGGGCCGCATCGCTGGCGACCGCCGTGCAGTGCGTGACCGGCGGGCTGGGCGTGACCCTGATCCCGCAGAGCGCGGTGGCGGTGGAGGCCGCGCGCGGCGGGCTCGGGCTCGCGCGGTTCGCGACTCCCCGCCCCGGCCGGCGGATCGGCCTGGTGTTCCGCTCCTCGAGCGGGCGCGACGAACCCTATCGGCGGCTCGCCGGCATCATCGGCGAGTCGGTCGGCGGCGAGCACAAGGTCCGCCTGGTCACGTAGGGGTTGATCACCTAGCGGCGCTGTGCAGGTTGGGTGTGAATCGTTGGCTTTGGGTGTGAATCGTTGGCTTTGGGTGTGAGCTGAGGGCGTCGAAATCGCGAAATCCCCGCTGTGGGCTCACTCTCAAAGCCGTAGCTTCACGCCGAAAGCCCTAACGTCACACTCAATTAGTAGGCGGCGGCCTGATCGCCCAGCGGCCCTGTAGGTTCAGCCCATGGAGAAGGTCATCGCGGTACTCATGCGCGCCGACGCCGACGACGAGTGGTGCGCCCGGCAACGGGGCCCGGTCGCCGATGCGCTGCTGGGGCTGGGCGTGCCGGGGCTGGCCGTCAACGTCCGTGACGGCGCGGTGCGGCACTCGTTGATGACGCTGACGACGCTGGACCCGCCGGTCGCCGCGGTCGTCAGCCTGTGGACCCAGCAGTGCTACGGCGAGCAGACGGCGGCGGCGCTGGACCTGCTCGCCAGGGAATGTGAGCTGCTGGGCGCCTACCTGGTGACGGAGTCGGTCCCGCTGCCCGGACCGGCCGTCCAATCCGGCGCTCGCACACCGGGTTTGGCCAACATTGCGCTGCTGCGCCGGCCGGCCACCCTCGACCAGGAGACCTGGCTGACCCGCTGGCAGCGCGACCACACGTCGGTGGCCATCGAGACCCAGTCGACGTTCGGCTACACCCAGAACTGGGTGGTACGCACGCTCACCGAAGGCGCGCCGGGAATCGCCGGCATCGTCGAGGAGTTGTTCCCCGCGGAGGCAATCACCGACCTGAAGGCGTTCTTCGGCGCCGCGGACGACGCCGACCTGCAGGACCGCCTGAGCCGGATGGTCGCCAGCACAACCGCATTTGGCGCCAACGAGAACATCGACACCGTGCCGACCAGCCGGTACGTGTTCCGGTCGCCCTTCACAGGACAGGACAGCGCATGACGACACTCGACGACGCGGTGGCGCTGGCGGCGGCCGAAAGCGGCCTGGCGGTGGTGTCCACCGTTCGTGCCGACGGCACCGTGCAGGCTTCGTTGGTCAACGTCGGCCTGTTGCCGCACCCGGCCACCGGCCGGCCGTCGCTCGGCTTCACCACGTACGGCAAGGTCAAACTCGCCAACCTCCGGGCCCGGCCGCAGCTGGCGGTCACGTTTCGCAACGGTTGGCAGTGGGCCACCGTCGAGGGCCGCGCCGAGTTGGCCGGGCAAGACGACGCGCAGCCCTGGCTGACGGACGCCGACCGGTTGCGGTTGCTGCTGCGCGAGGTCTTCACCGCGGCGGGCGGCACGCACGACAACTGGGACGAGTACGACCGGGTGATGGCCGACGAGCGGCGCGCCGTGGTGCTGATCGAACCGACCCGCGTCTACAGCAACGGGTAATCCACCAATAGGCTGCAGCCGTGATTCTGCGGATCGACGACGACAAACGGGTGCGCACCCTGACCCTGAACCGGCCCGAGGCGCTCAACGCGTTCAACGAAGCCCTCTACGACACCACGGCCGACGCCCTGTTGGCCGCCGCCGACGATCCCGACGTCGCCGTCGTGTTGTTGACCGGTGCCGGGCGCGGCTTCAGCGCCGGCACCGACCTCGCCGAGATGCAGGCGCGGATCACCGACCCCGGTTTCACCCCGGGAAAGCACGGCTTCACCGGGTTGATCGACGCGCTCAGCGCGTTTCCGAAGCCACTGATCTGCGCGGTGAACGGCGTCGGGGTGGGGATCGGCGCCACGATCCTCGGCTACGCCGACCTGGCGTTCATGTCCTCCACCGCGCGGCTGAAATGCCCGTTCACCAGCCTGGGCGTCGCCCCCGAGGCGGCTTCGTCATACCTGCTGCCGCAGCTGGTGGGCCGGCAGAACGCCGCCTGGCTGCTGATGTCGTCGGAATGGGTCGACGCCGACGAGGCGTTGCGGATGGGCCTGGTCTGGCGGGTGTGCGAGCCGGACGACCTGCTGCCCGAGGCCCGTCGGCACGCCGAAATCCTTGCCGCCAAGCCGATTTCGAGCCTGATGGCCGTCAAGCACACGATGGTCGAACCCGTCCGCCCGGACATCGCGGCGGCCAGCGCGCGGGAAAACGCTCACTTTGCCGAGCTGATGGGCGCGCAAGCCAACGCGGCGGCGCTGGCCGATTTCAACAAAAGAGGCTGAGCGGCAACTCGCTACGGCGCGGGCTCCAATTGGCGCGCCGCGGCGATGATCGCGCGCAGCGTCTGCCTGCAGCGCCCGCAGTCGGCGCCGGCCCCGCACGCGGCGGCGACCTCCTTCGACGTGCACGCGCCCCGCGCTACCGCGTCGGACACCATGTGATTGGTGGCCCCGACACAGAGGCATACGTACATCAGCGCACCCTCCCCACGCGGGCGAAAGCCGAACGAACAAGCCTCATATTAGTGGAGTCTAACCTAAGAAGATTAGTGGAGTCTAACCTAACCATGGGTGACCTAAGTCATGCCCGGCACCGACCCAGCGACCCACTGAGCGCAGCCAAACCTTGCTGGAAGATTCGAAATCGGCGTGGCAAAGTGCTGCTGGTAACCCCCGGCAGGATGTGCCTCGGCCCGGCCCACCTCCCGGCGGCCCGACGTGACAGCCCCCTTCGACCGTAGGAGCGATCATGCAAGGCGACCCGGATGTTTTGCGCCTGCTCAACGAGCAGCTGACCAGCGAGCTCACCGCCATCAACCAGTACTTCCTGCATTCCAAGATGCAGGACAACTGGGGCTTCACCGAGCTCGCCGAGCACACCCGCGCCGAGTCCTTCGACGAGATGCGCCACGCAGAGGAGATCACCGATCGCATCCTGTTGCTCGACGGGCTGCCGAACTATCAGCGCCTCTTCTCGCTGCGCATCGGCCAGACGCTGCGCGAGCAGTTCGAGGCCGACCTGGCCATCGAATACGAGGTGATGGACCGGCTCAAGCCGGGCATCATCATGTGCCGGGAGAAGCAGGACAGCACCAGCGCCATCCTGCTGGAGAAGATCGTGGCCGACGAGGAAAAGCACATCGACTACCTGGAGACGCAGCTGGAGTTGATGGAGAAGCTGGGCGAGGAGCTGTACTCGGCCCAATGCGTCTCGCGCCCGCCTAGCTGATCGTCGGCGGATTGCCGCCGCCTGGCCGTGGGCACCCGTAAGCATCGGACGCCGACGGGAGGGCAGGCATGACGAGCGCGACACCGGCAGCGATCCCGGCCAGCCCGGCCGCCGAGTCCGCTCCCGAGAACGTCGCGGTAGAGCCGCAGCGACGGAATTTCATCTTCGTGGCGGTGTTGCTCGGCATGCTGATGGCCGCGCTGGACCAGACGATCGTGGCGACCGCGCTGCCGACCATCGTCGCCGACCTCGGCGGGGCCGGCCATCAGTCGTGGGTGGTCACCAGCTACCTGCTGGCGTCGACCGTCATCACCGCCCTGGTTGGCAAGTTCGGTGACCTCTTCGGCCGCAAGAGGGTGTTCCAGGCCGCCGTCGTGTTCTTCGTCGCCGGGTCGGTGCTATGCGGGCTTTCGCAGTCGATGGGCATGCTGGTGGCGTCGCGCGCGCTGCAGGGCATCGGCGGCGGCGGGCTCATGGTGACCGCCATGGCGCTGATCGGCGAGGTGATCCCGCTGCGGGATCGCGGCCGCTACCAGGGCGCGATGGGCGCGGTGTTCGGCGTCACCACGGTGATCGGGCCGCTGCTCGGCGGGTACTTCACCGATCATCTGACGTGGCGCTGGGCGTTCTGGATCAACGTGCCGGTGTCGGTCGTGGTCTTCTTCGTGGCCGCGGCTGCCATCCCGGCGCTCAGCCAACGGACCAGGCCGGTCATCGACTACGTCGGGATCCTGTTGGTCGGCCTGGGCGCCACGGGGCTGACACTGGCCACCAGCTGGGGCGGGACCACCTATCCGTGGGGCTCGACGACCATCGTCGGGCTGTTCGCCGGTTCCGCGGTGGCCCTCGGGATCTTCGTCTGGGTGGAAAGCCGTGTCGCCGAGCCGATCCTGCCGACCCGGCTGTTCGGCAGCCCGGTGTTCACGGTGTGTTGCGTGCTGTCGTTCGTGGTCGGGTTCGCGATGCTGGGCGCGCTGACGTTCCTGCCCACCTACATGCAGTTCGTCGACGGCGTCTCGGCGACCACGTCGGGCCTGCGCACCCTTCCGATGGTGGTGGGGATGCTGACCACCTCGATGGGTAGCGGCGCGCTGGTCGGCCGCACGGGCAGATACAAGGTCTTTCCGGTCGCGGGCACCGCGGTGATGGCGGTGGCGTTCCTGCTGATGTCGCGAATGGACGCGTCCACATCGGCGCTGCTGCAGTCGCTGTTCCTGGTGATCCTGGGCGCGGGGATCGGGATGTGCATGCAGACGCTGATCCTCATCGTCCAGAACACCTCGAGCTTCGACGACCTCGGCGTCGCCACCTCGGGGGTCACCTTCTTCCGCACCATCGGCGGTTCGTTCGGCGCGGCGATATTCGGTTCGCTGTTCACCAACTTCCTGCACAGCCGGATCGGCCCGGCCCTGGCGGCCGGCCACGCGCCCGCCGCCGCGGCGGCGTCACCCGGGGCGTTGCACCGGCTGCCGCACGCGGAGGCGGCCCCGATCGTGGCGGCCTACGCCACGTCGCTCACCCAGGTCTTCCTCTGCGCGGTGCCGGTCGCGGTGGTCGGGTTCGTGTTGGCGCTGTTCCTGCGCGAGGTCCCGCTGCGCGACATCCACGACAGCACAGTCGATCTCGGCGACGCGTTCGGGATGCCGACCAGCGAGACGCCCGACCAGATGCTGGAGAACGCCATCGCGCGGATGCTGCGCGGCGAACCGGGCATGCGGCTGCGCAGCATCGCGATGCGACCCGATTCGCGGCTCGACGTCGCCGGGTTGTGGGGCCTGCTGCGGATCAACCGCTACCGCCAGGTGTACGGGGCGGCCCGGCTCACCGACATGGCCGACTACCTGCGCGTCCCGTTCGAGGTGCTGGAGCCCACCTTCGCCCGCCTGGTCGCCTCCGGCTACGCGCGGCGCGACGGCGACGACATGTGGCTGACCCCGGCCGGGGCCCAGCAGGTCGCCTACGTGCACTCGCTGCTGGTGGCGTGGCTCACCGACAAGCTGGCCCGCTCGCCCGGCTACGCGGGTCGGCCGGATCACCGGCAGGTGCAGGCCGCGCTCGAACGCGTCGCGCATCGCGTTGTCGCCCAACGCGATTGGCACGAGGAACGCCCGACGGCGGCCGTCCAGACGGTAGGCCCGGGGGATGGGCGTACCATCACGCCATGAGCCGAATCGGAACGTTCGCCGACGACGACATCTACGGCTGGGCCTCGAAATCCCCGGACCTCGGCGGCGCGATCGCCAACTTCAGCCAGGCGGTCTACACCAAGAACCGGTTGCCGATGCGCACCCGCGAGCTGGCCCGTGCGGTCATCGCCCACGACAACGAATGCACGGTGTGCATGAACACCCGCGACGCGGACGGCCCGGCCGCGGGCGTCGACGAGGAGCTCTACGAGCACGCGCTCGAGTGGCGCACCTGGCCGGGCTACAGCGAGCAGGAGCGCCTGGCGGCCGAGTTCGCCCACCGCTTCGGCACCGAGCACACCAAGTTGCGCGACGACGAAGACTTCTGGAGCCGGTGCAAGGAGCACTTCTCCGAGGAGCTGCTCGCCGACCTGGCCATGTCCTGCGCGCTGTGGGTCGGCATGGGACGCATGCTGCGAACCCTGGACATCGGCCAGGCCTGCAAGCTGACCCTGCCCAGCCGCGCCTAGCCACGCGACCCGTCGGGCTGCCATGACGGCCACACCGCTTGCCGCCGCGGCGATCGCCCAGCTGGAGTCCGAGGGCGTCGACACCGTCATCGGCACCGTGGTGAACCCGGCCGGGCTCACCCAGGCCAAGACGGTGCCGATCCGCCGGAGCAACACGTTCGCCGATCCCGGGCTGGGTGCCAGCCCGTCGTGGCACGTGTTCGCCATCGACCAGACCGGCATCGCCTTCACCGACGACGTCGGCGTGGTCGGCGATCAGCGCCTGCGCATCGACCTGTCCGCGCTGCGCATCATCGGCGACGGGCTGGCGTGGGCGCCGGCCGCGTTCTTCGAGCAGGACGGCACGCCCGTCGCCGCGTGTGCCCGCGGCACGCTGGGGCGGGTCGAGGCCGCGCTCGCCGACGCCGGCATCGAGGCGACGGTCGGCCACGAGATCGAATTCCTGCTGGTCGACCCGGACGGCGCGGCGCTGCCGTCGGTGCTGTGGGCGCAATACGGCCTGGCCGGCGTGCTCGAACACGAGGCCTTCATCCGGGACGTCCTCGCGACGGCCACCACCGCCGGCGTCGGAATCGAGCAATTTCATCCCGAGTACGGCCCCAACCAGTTCGAGATCTCGTTGTCGCCGCTGCCGCCGGTGGCCGCGGCCGACCAGCTGGTGCTGACCCGGATCATCGTCGGCCGGGCCGCCCGCCGTCACGGGTTGCGCATCAGCCTGTCGCCGGCGCCGTTCGCCGGCAGCGTCGGATCCGGTGCACACCAGCACTTCTCGCTGGTCGCGCCCGAGGGTCCGCTGTTCTCCGGCGGGACCGGGGCCGCGGGCATGACACCGGCGGGGGAGAGCGCGGTGGCGGGGGTGATTCGCGGGCTGCCCGAGGCGCAGGGCGTGCTGTGCGGATCGATCGTGTCCGGCCTGCGGCTGCGGCCCGGCAACTGGGCCGGCGCCTATGCGTGCTGGGGCACCGAGAACCGCGAGGCCGCAGTGCGATTCGTAAAGGGCGGCCCGGGCAGCGCCCACGGCGGCAACGTCGAGGTGAAGATCGTCGACCCCTCGGCGAATCCGTACCTGGCCTCGGCGGCGATCCTCGGGCTGGCGCTCGACGGGATCCGGGGGCACGCGACGCTGCCGCCGGAGACGACGATCGACCCGGCGAAGCTCTCGGGTTCCGAGCGCGAGCGCAACGGTGTGCTGCAACTTCCGGAGGCGCAGGCGGAAGCGATTGCCGCGCTGGATAATTCGGAGTTGCTGCGCAGAATCCTGGGGGATCCCGTGGTCGACACGGTCGTCGCGGTCCGCCGCCTGGAGCACGACCGCTACGGCGCCCTGGACCCCGAGCGGCTCGCGGACAAGTTCCGGATGGCCTGGAGCCTGTGACGGTCCCCGACGGCGATCTGGCGCGGCACATCGGCGAAGTGCCGCTGATCGATCAGCACGTGCACGGCTGCTGGCTGGCGCCGGGGGACCGGCGCCGGTTCGAGAACGCGCTCAACGAGGCCAACACCGAACCGGTGGCATACCCGGGTTTCGACTCACAGCTCGGCTTCGCGGTGCGTGCCCATTGCGCCCCTCTGCTGGGGTTGCCCAAACACGTTGACCCGCAGTCCTATTGGGAGCGGCGCAGCGAATTCACCGAGGATGGGCTGGCCCGCCTGTTTCTGCCGGCCGCCGGGGTCAGCGACTGGCTGGTGGACACCGGGATCGGCGGCGGCGTCGCCGATCCCGGTCAGCTGAGCGAGCTGTCCGGCGGCCGCGCCCACGAGGTCGTCCGGCTCGAGCAGGTCGCCGAGCAGGCCGCGCGGGCGCCCGGCGACTACGCCTCGGCGTTCGAGGAGATCCTGCACCGGCGGATGGCCACGGCCGTCGGCGCCAAGTCGATCCTGGCATACCGGGGCGGGTTCGACGGCGACCTGACCGAGCCGTCCCCGCCGCAGGTCGCCGAGGCCGCCGCGCGGTGGCGCGACCGCGGCGGGACCCGGCTGCAGGATCGCGTCCTGCTGCGTTTCGGCCTGCATCAGGCGCTGCGGCTGGCCAAGCCGCTGCAATTCCACGTCGGCCTCGGCGACCGGGACTGCGACCTGCACAAGGCCAACCCGCTATACCTGCTCGACTTCCTGCGGCGGTCCGGCGACACCCCGATCGTGCTGCTGCACTGCTACCCCTACGAGCGCGAGGCCGGCTACCTGGCCCAGGCCTTCAACAACGTCTACCTCGACGGCGGGCTGAGCGTGAACCAGCTCGGTTCCCGCGCGCCCGCGTTCATCGCCCGGCTGCTGGAATTGGCGCCCTTCCCCAGGATCGTGTACTCGTCGGACGGGTTCGGGCCCGCCGAATTGCACTTCCTCGGTGCCAGGTTGTGGCGCAACGGCATTCACCGCGTGCTGCGCCGATTCGTCGACGACGGCGACTGGTGCGAAAGCGACGCGAAGCGGGTGGTCGACCTTATCGCCTACGAAAACTCCTCCCGCGTCTACGACCTCGACGCGGGGAGCCGCTGAGAGCGCGTGCCGTCAGCTGCTGCCGTCCTTGGGCATGTACTGCGGGCAGTACTCCTTGATGCTCACGCCGACGAAGTAGCCCGCGTGGTAGGCGGGCATGTTGCTGCTGTTGATCACGTCGGCCGCCACCTGGCTGGGCGTCATGCCCTGGTCGAGTTTCGAACAAACCGTGTGACCGGCCTCGATCGCGTGACCGGTGGACACGTGGTCGGTGATGCCCTCGGACTTCAACGCTTTCAGGAACTTATCGTCGTTGGTCTCGGCGTGAGCGACCGAGACCGCTCCCCATGGGCCAAGCAACACGACCATGACAGCTACTAGCAGGCGGATAGCCATTTCGGATTCACCCTTCCATCGAATCGATGTGCACTTGATCCGGCGGGCGGTGCCGGCGCCGCCGGCAGTAGCCGTAGCCCAACGACTTTCCGGAGAATCGCTCGCCAGGACGGCTGGTAGCCCCTGATGCCGCCGCCCACACCGGCGATCGAAAGAATTCACGCACCGGCCATCAGCCGGTCAGATGCCCGTTGCCGGGTGGTAAAGAAGCCGAACCGTCAGACCAGACCGGTCGCGTCGAACACCCAGCTGGTGTCCCCGGTGGCCAGGCCTTCGAAATGATTGGGCGGCGCGAAGCTGACGAGGCTGTTCATGTCCCAATAGTCTTTCCAGACAGCGATTTTGCCGTCGACCACCTTGTGCACCGTGACGAATCTCAGGACGCCCCGCTCGCCCGTCGCGAAAGTCCAAGTCTCGGAATGCTCGTAGATGGCGTCGGGGCCGTTGCACACCAACAGGCCCTCGTGGTTCTCGTAGCCCGCCAGCGGCTCCAGCCCCATCTTGAGCCGCTTCACGATGTTCTCGGGTCCCCGCGCCGACAACGCGGGGACCGGCATGTCGGCATAGAGGCAGTCGTCCGCCAGGAACGTCTTGACCTCGTCCCAATCCCGTCGCGAAAGCGCATCCCACAGCCCGGTCACGGCCGCTGTCGTAGAAACCTCAGTCATAGCGGCCAAATAAACCCGGTTGCCGCACGGGTGTCAACCAGCGTGGGGCCTATGGACGAATCCGAGGCGGTTCCCGTACCCAGGGCCCACACTCGGCGCGCCCACCCCGCGCCGGCAATCGGCCTTAGACGTCGACCGGCGCCAGTGATCGTGCCGCGCCCAGGTCCACCGGCAGGCTCGACCAACCCCGCAGCACCCGGGTGTCGCGCCGGCTCCCGGCCCCCGCCGCCCGCACGTCGGGGAAGCGCTCGAAGAACGTGCGCAGCCCGACTTCGCCCTCGACGCGGGCGAGAGCGGCCCCCAGGCAGAAGTGCCTGCCCCCGGAGAACGCGAGATGCTTTCCCGCATTGGGGCGTTCGATGTCGAAGCGGTGCGGATCGGGAAACACCGACGGGTCCCGGTTGGCGGCGGCCAGATACACCACCACCACGCCGTGCCGGATCCGGGTGCCCGCAAGCTCGGCGTCGTTGATGGCGATGCGCGCGGTGAGCTGCACCGGCGATTCCAGCCGCAGGATCTCTTCGACGGCGTTGGGCCACAACTCGGGGCGCCGGCGCAGCGTCTCCAGGTGCTCGGGCGCGTCGAGCAGCATGCGAATCCCGTTGCCCAACAGGTTCACGGTGGTTTCGAACCCGGCGGCCAGCACCAGCCCCGCGATCGCCTGGAGTTCGGTTTCGTCGAGATACGTTTCGGCAGAGCCGCTTTCGGCCGCCTGGATCAACTGGCTCATCAGATTGTCGCTCGGGGCGCGCCGCAGTTGCCGCAGGTGGTCGGCGAGCCAGAAGTTGAATCCGGCGATCCCCTGCTGCACGCTGCGGTACTGCCGCCACGGCAAGCCGAAGTCCAGGCTCGGCGCGCCCAGCTCGCCGAACTCCAGGATGCGCGGGCGGTCCTGCTCGGGCACCCCGAGGATGTCGCTGATGATCGCGACCGGAAGCTGCGAGCAGTACCGCGCGACGATGTCGACGACGCCGGACTCGTCGGCGAGCCGATCCAGCAGATCGGTGGCCGTCCGCTCGACCCGCTCGCGCAGCGCGGCGACGGCCCGGGAGGTGAACACCGCCGACACCGTCTTGCGGTAGCGGGTGTGGTCGGGCGGCTCGACGGCCAGCAGCGAGGGCGCGCGCAGCGGATGCAGGAGGTCGTCGCGGGCCTTGCGCTCCAGCCACCGCAGCGGCGCCGGCAGGTTCGCGCCGATCTCGAGCACCCGGAAGTCGTCGGACCGCAGCAGCTCATGGCAGAGCGCGTGGTCGACGGCGAGGTAGCTGACGCGGCTCTTCACCAGCGGGCCCAGCGCGCGCACCTCGTCGTAGAACGGCACCGGGTCGGCGGCCACCTTCGGGTCGGCGACCAGCCTGGCCTGCATGTCGCCCCGCCGGACTCCGATTCGCGCGACGCCCCGGATGAAGCCGTGCATCGCAAGCCAGTGCAATCTGTCCTTCACGGGTCCAAGCCTAGGCGGGCGTCAGCACTCGGCGCTGATCTTGAAGTCCGTCGTGACGACCTTGTTGGGGTTGCTGCTGTTGATGCCGTAGGCGCTGCCGGTGATGGTGTACGCGCGGTTGGTGAGCTCGACGTGGGCGCTTCCGACCCCGCCCTCCCAGAAGCTGCCGGTGAACCCGTCGATGTTGCGGATCTTCACCCACTGCGGGATGGCCCGATCGCCGCTGAACAGCACCACGGCCTCCACCTGCCCGTCGCGGTCGCGGATGTCGATGGTCCGGTACGACTGCATCTGGCTGCAGGCGGGGGGACGCGCGGAGTGGGTGGCCCCGTCGATGGTCAAACGGGCCGCCCGAAGCGGCGTGGTCTGCGCCTGCCCGCACCCGGCGACGACGGCGACGCAGGCGACGATGACGAAAGCGGTCGCGATCATCCGTTTCTGCACGGGGTCACTCCTTCACTGCGGATTCACTGGCCGATTTCGGCATCAGCCCGGGTAGGGATTTGACGATGCGGCCCCGCACGAACTCCGGGCTCAGACCCTTGAGCAGATCGATCACTCGAATGCCCTTGGGCACGTACCAGTGCAACCGCCTCGGGTGGTGGTAGGCCTGCCACGCCGCCTCGGCCACGCTGGCCGCGGGCATCAGCCGGAACAAGCCCTTCCTGGGCGCGGTGGCGCGGAGCTCCTCGGCGGACATCGTCGCCGCGGCATCGTCGGAGTGGTTGGTCGTGGTGGTCAGGATGGCGGTGTCGATCAGGCCGGGAAGCACGTCGGCCACGCGCACGCCGTGTCGCTGCCATTCGACGCTCAGCGCCTCGGTCAGCCCCTTGACCGCGTGCTTGGTCGCCGAATACACCGCAATGCGCGGCATCCCGTAGGTGCCCGACGACGACGACGTCGAGAACATCAGGCTGCCGGGGGTCTTCTTCAGGTAGGGCAGCGCGGCGTAGGCGCCGGTCAGCACCGCCTTGAAGTTCACCTCGACCACGCGCATGGCGGCCTCGTGTGGCACGTCCTCGAACCAGCCGGATTCGCCGATCCCGGCGTTGTTCCACATCATGTCGAGCCCACCGCCGGTGTTTCCGGCGCAGAAGTCGGCCAGCGCGCCGTCCAGGGCGGCCTTGTCCGTCACGTCGACGACACGGGTCCACAGCCGCTCGGCCCCGAGCTCGCGGCCGAGCGACGCCAGCCCGTCGCCGTTGCGGTCCACCGCGCCGACCCGCCAGCCGTTGGCATGGAAGAGCTTGGCGCCCTCGCGGCCCATGCCGCTGCCGGCCCCGGTGATGAAGATCGATTTCATCTCGAGCCCGTCGAGCCCGCCTCGACCACATCTTTGATGCGATTGAGCGTGATGGTCATGTCGCGGATGTTGTTGCGCTGACGCAGCCAGCCGCCGAACACCCAGTAGTACACCGTGGCGAATAGCGAAGGGGGGAGTCGAAATGACTCAGTGACGTCGGTGCCGTCGCCGGCAGGCGCCAGGCGGTAGTGCCAAGTGTTCGCCGGGCGGTCGCCGAGCATGGCCGCGAACCCGAACTCACGGCCGGGTTCGCACGCGGTCACCTTGCACGTCGTCCAGTACACGGGGCCGATACCGTTTCGCTTGACATGACCGCGGAAGCGGGCACCGAGCGCCGGTCCGGTCGCACCGTCGAGCCATTCCGCCTCAAAGGTTTCCGGGGAGAACCGTCCGGTGTTGCGGATGTCCGCGATCAGCTCCCAGATCTTGTCCGCGGGCGCCTTCATATGAACCGTCGCCGAACCTTCCATGGCCTGATCCAAACACAGCTTGGTGCTCGGTCATAGACCGGAGACGGCCACCGCGGGTCGTCATCAATGGGGGATGCTCGCCTGAATGATCCCGTTGATGATTTGCTTGATGCCCTGTGCGGGATGCGAATACAGCCCGATCGGCAGGCCCGAGGCGGTGCCGCACTTCGGCCACGGCTCCACGCCCTCTTCGGCGAAGACCCGGTTGGCCACCGCGATCTGCTCCTCCCGCGACGCGGCCGCCGGGTTGCCGACGCCGCCGTAGCGCGCCCAGGTGCTCGGCTTGAACTGCAGCCCGCCGTATTCACCGTTTCCGGTGTTGGCGTGCCAGTTGCCGCCGGACTCGCATTGGGCGACCGCGTCCCAGTTGGGGGCGACGGGCGCGGCGCCGGCCACGGCGGCGGGGAAAGACAGCGACGCTGCAACGAACCCGCCGACCATGATGGACTTGACGAGAGGCTTGCAGAGTTTACTCATGTCCAACAATTCGGCGGCTGTGTCCGAAGCGTTACCAATTCGAAAATTGGGTGAGATTGGCTCAGACAGGCCGTCTATCAGCCGAAATCGGGTTACCGGCAGCCGAAAGGCAAAGCTTTAGAGATCACTGAGAAATCAGTAAATCAGCCCTGGCAATATGACCGCGTCGCCGATGTCAGCGCCTGTTGATAAAGGGCGTCGAGCCCGCGGGCCCGGACGACACCGCTGCTGGCGGCCTGGAGCTGCGGGGCACACGCCGGCGCGTGCAGCAGGTCCCAGTTGGCCACGATCTGGGTCAGCATCGTCTCGTTGAGGGCGTCGATCGCCGAGCGCGACGCCGACAGGTCCGGCGAACCGGCGGTCGCGCTGGCCGGGTCGAGCTTCCAGTCCGCGAAGCGGCGGTACTCGATGGCCTCGGTCGCGTCGATCTGGTCGCCGAAGACCCGGGTGACGTAGTCGGGGTCAACGTGCCGGGCGGTGGCCTCGGCCGCGATCTCGGCGAGCTCTTGCTGCACGCGGCCGGGGTCCTCGACGGCGCCGTGCGTCCTCCATTTCGCCGCGGCGACGGGCTCGGCGGCCTGCAACCGCTGCGCGGCGGCGTCGACCAATTCGGTCAGGGGACTGGTGTCGTCGGCTCGTGCCGGCGTCGCAAGCACCGCGGCCAGCACCGCCAGCGTCGCGACCGCAACGACCCCGAACGCGCTACTGCGCCTGACGGTGCCGTCAAGCGCAGTAGCGATGTTCGGACCGGGCGGGGTTTATCCGCCGCCGCCCGGGGTGGCGCCCAGGCTGCTCTGCAGGTCGCCCTTCATGGCGTTGAGCTGCGCGCCCCAGTACTCCCAGCTGTGCGTGCCGTAGGCCGGGAAGTTGAACACGGCGTTGTGGCCGCCCGCGGCGTTGTAGGCGTCTTGGAACTTCTTGTTGACCCCGATCATGAAGTTGCTCTCCAGGAACGTGGCCGGCAGGTTGGCGCCGCCCAGTTCGTTCGGGGTCCCGTTACCGCAGTACACCCAGAGCCGGGTGTTGTGTTCGACGAGCAGGTTGACGTTGACCAAGGGGTCGTTGCGTTGCCACGCGGGGTCGTTGTCCGGCCCCCACATGTCTTCCTTCTTGTAGCCGCCCGCATCGCCCATCGCCAGGCCTATCCAGCCCTGCCCGGTGGACGGGCTGAGGTAGCCGGACAGCGAACCGGCGTAGACGAACTGGCCCGGGTGGTAGTTCGCCAGATTCATCGCCGATGCACCCGCCATCGAGATACCCACCGCGGCGCTGCCGTTCGGCTTGACGCTCCGCTGCGACGACAGGTAGCCCGGCAGCTCGCTGGTCAGGAATGTCTCCCACTTGTAGGTCGAGCAGCCGGCCTTACCGCACGCGGGGCGGTACCAGTCGGTGTAGAAGCTGGACTGGCCACCGACCGGCATGACGATCGACAGGCCCGATTTGTAGTACCACTCGAACGCGGGGGTGTTGATGTCCCAGCCGTTGTAGTCGTCCTGGGCACGCAGGCCGTCGAGCAGGTACACGGCCGGTGAGCCGTTTCCGCCGCTTTGGAACTGGACCTTGATGTCACGGCCCATCGAAGCGGACGGAACTTGCAGGTACTCGACGGGCAGACCCGGGCGCGAGAACGCCCCCGCAGTCGCCGAACCCCCCACAAGACCGATCAGGCCCGGCATGGTGGCAGCCGCCGCCGCACCGACCAATAGCCGGCGCCCCCAGGCCCGGATCTTCTCGCTCACGTCTGTCATACCTGCTCCCTTGTCCTATGTCGTGGGGTGCCCTCGGCAGAATTTACCGTGGCAATAGGCCAAATGTCGATTAAGACGCGAAGCAATCTCGGTTTGGTATCGGTTAGCGGCCACCGAAAATGCGCCGGCGACGCGCGGGCCCTGCCCGGCGCGCGCGGCCGGAAGCGCCAGGCAGCGTGGCCGGTGCCGGGTACCCCGGGCCGGGGCGGCGAACAGCACAACGCGCATACATACGCATACATAAAGGTCGTCTGATCAAAATGCTCGACCCGATTTCGCCGGGTTCTCCCGCGCCCCGGCACTCCGTCGAACGTTTGCCCGTATTGGCGGCCGGGATGCCGGAACGCCCCGGCCACTGGATCGATTCAAGTTTTCGTCCCGCGCCGTGGTTGTCATCTGCGGCTTTGGTTCGGGCTCCGCACCGGCGCGGCCCGGCCCGGATCGACCGCGTAGGCTCTCCCGAAGCAAGCCGACGGAGACCAACGCAATCCTGGTCCGTTCCGGCCCTCACGAATCACCGCACCGGCGGACTTCATGGTGCGCGTCGGTTTGACCGAGGGCGTCGGAGGTCCGGGAACGATCGAGGTGCAAATTTGGACGCGGTACTAGGGCTATCAGTCACGCCGGCCACCGTCGGGTGGGTTCTCGCCGAAGGGCACGGTGCCGACGGCACCATCGTGGACCATCGGGAGCTGGCGCTGCATGCCGGCCGCGGAGTGCGCGCCGTGGGCACCGCGGAGCAGGTGACCCACGAGGTGTTGCGGGTGGACGCGCGGGCGGCCGCGAGCGATCACCACCTGCGGGTCATCGGGGTCACCTGGAACGACGACGCGGCCGCCCAGGCCGCGCTGCTGCAGGAGGCGCTGACCGACGCGGGTTTCGACAACGTCGTGCCGGTTCGGAGGCTCGATGCCGTCGAGACCCTGGCGCGGGCCATCGCGCCCGTGATCGGTTACGACCAGACGGCGGTCTGCATCCTCGAGCACGAGTGGGCGACGGTCGTCATGGTCGACACCCACGACGGCGAGACCCAAACCGCCGTCAAGCATGTGCGCGACGGCTTCGACGGGCTGACCCACTGGCTGACCGGGATGTTCGAACGCGACGGATGGCGCCCGGGCGGGGTCGTTGTCGTCGGCGCGGACGACGACATCGACGAGCTTTCCTGGCAACTCGAAAAGGCCTTGCCCGTACCGGTTTTCGCGCAAACCATGGCACAGGTGACGGTGGCCCGGGGCGCGGCGCTCGCGGCGGCGTTCAGCACGGAGTTCACCGACGAGCAACTTATCGCCCCCATCAGCGAACCCGACGCCGCGACCGCGCGGCCCCGGCAGTTGTCCTATGCGGGGGCCGTGACCGCGTTGGCCGCCGGCGCGGTCACCTTCGTCGCGTCCGTATCGCTCGCGGTGGGTATCCAGCTGGCGCCGGCCGCCCAGCCCGGTGCCCCGAGGCACGCGGTGCACCCGCCGACACCCCAAGTCGCCGAAGCCGTCGCGCCCGCCGTCGCACCACCCCGGGAGACCGAGCAGGCGGCCCCGCACCCCAAGGCGCCCGTCGGCGAGCCGGAAGTGCAGCCGGCCGCGCCCGAGGAGCAGCATGCCGCCCCCGCCGAACCGCAACCGGACCCGAACGGCCGGCAACCGTACCTGACCCGGGTGCTCGAGCACATACCCGGCGACGCCGGCGATTCCGGCACTACGCCCTGAGTCGCGGCAGCGCCCCGGGTCAATCGTCCTTGGGGTGCACCGCGGTGAACGACACCGTCACCTCGTCGGCGACCTTCACCGAACCCATCAGCAGCGAAAACGGTTTGACACCGTAATCGGACTGGCGAACCTCGGATTCGGCCGACATTCGCCACGAGTCACCGAGATCCTCTGTGCGCAAGTCGACTACGTGCCTTCGCGACTTCCCCTTGATGTGCAGTTTTCCGGCGAGGCGGTACCCGTCGTCGGTCTTGTCGATCGCGTCGGCGGCGAAGCGGATCTCCGGGTGACGGCCGGCGTCCAACGACTTCAACGCGTTCGAGCGCACCAGGGTTTTCTCGGGACCGGACAATCCTTTGACGCCGCCCTCGCCGTGCAGCACCTCGAGCGAATCGACCTCGACGGTCAGCTCCGCGCTGGCCGGTTCGGTGTCGGCCCAGGCCACCGTCGCCTCCCAGCGCGTCATCGCGATGGTGAGCCGATGGCCCATCCGCGCGGCCCTGCCCTCGACGCCGGTGCGAATCAACAGCTCGCCGTCGGATGCGGAGATCGTCCATAGGTCGGCCACAGACCGACTGTGTCACACGGTCAAAACGGTGCGGTAGTGCGACCGGCCCTGCTCCATCGCCGCATAGCCGTCGGCGGCCTGCGACAACGGTAGCTCCTCGATCCATGCGCGCACGCCGGACAGCACCGCGAAATGCATTGTGTCCTCGACGTCTTTGGCCGTGCCGGAGGGGTGGCCGGTAATGCTGAGCCCCGGGTTGATCAGCTGTAGCGGACTCACGGGCAGCGGGTCGGCGGTCACGCCGATGGTGATCAATTCGCCCTGCGGCTGCAGCCCGCCGACGGTGTCGGCCATGGCCTGGGAGTTGCCGGCGGTGCCCAGGACGACCGCGGCGCCGCCCAGAGCTTGCAATGCCTCGGCGACGTCGCCGCCGGTGGAGTCAATGTAGTGGTGGGCACCCAGCTTCCGAGCGTCCTCGGCCTTGCCGGTGCCGCGGGCGATCGCGATGGTCTCGAACCCCATCGCGCGGGCGAACTGAACGCCGAGGTGGCCGAGCCCGCCGATGCCGAGGATCGCGACCCGGTCGCCGGGCAGCGCCCTCGTGTGCCGCAGCGCGTTATAGGTGGTGACTCCGGCGCAGCCCATCGGGGCGGCCTCCACATCCGAGAGCCCGGACGGGATCCGGGCCAAAGCGCTCGCCGGCACGGTGACCGATTCCGCGTAACCGCCGGGGTAGTGCCAGCTCGGGACCTTCCCGTTGGCGCAGTGGATGAAGACGCCCTTGCGGCACGGGTCGCAGTGGTAGCAGCACCCGCCGAACCAGCCGACGGCGACGCGGTCGCCCGGCGCGAAACCTACGACGCCCTGGCCGACGTCGGCTATGGTCCCGGCGATTTCGTGTCCCGGGGTCAGCGGCCACGTCATGTTCGGAAAGCCGCCGTGGACAAAGTGAGCGTCGGTGCCGCAGACGCCGCACGCGGTGACCGCTATCCGTACCTCGTCGCGACCCGGTGGTCGAGTCTCGACCTCGGCCAGCTCTAAGGGGCCGCCTGCGGATTGAACCCGGACGGCTTGATGCGTGGGCATCGGCTTAGCTTAGTGCGCGACAGGGGATTTCGTCGCGCCGTTGGTGTGGTAGTCCACCTGCCAGTGCTTGATCCCGTTGAGCCAACCCGACCGCAGCCGCTCGGGTTTGCCGATCGATTCCAGGTCCGGGATGCCGTCGGCGATCGCGTTGAACATCAGGTCGATCGTCATCCGCGCCAGGTTTGCGCCGATGCAGTAGTGCGCGCCGGTGCCACCGAACCCGACGTGCGGGTTGGGATCACGCAGGATGTTGAAGGTGAACGGGTCGTCGAAGACCTCCTCGTCGAAATTGGCTGAACGATAGACCATTACGACCCGCTGGCCTTTCTTGATCTGCACGCCGGACAGTTCGTAGTCCTCCAGCGCGGTGCGCTGAAACGACGTGACCGGGGTGGCCCACCGGACGATCTCGTCGGCCGCGGTCGCGGGGCGCTCCCTCTTGAACAGCTCCCACTGGTCGGGAAAGTCGGTGAAGGCCATCATGCCCTGGGTGATGGAGTTGCGGGTGGTCTCGTTGCCGGCCACCGCCAGCAGGATCACGAAGAAGCCGAATTCGTCGTCGGAGAGCTTGTGGCCGTCGATGTCGGCCTGGACCAGCTTGGTGACGAGGTCTTCCCCCGGGTTCTTCGTGCGCTCGGCGGCCATCTGCATGCCGTACATGATCAGCTCGACCGAGGCGGTGATGGCGTCGTTGCCGGCGAATTCGGGGTCCTGGTCGCCGACCATCTCGTTGGACCAGTGGAAGAGTTTCTTGCGATCCTCCTGCGGCACCCCCATCAGCCCGGCGATGGCCTGCAGCGGCAGCTCGCACGACACCTGTTCGACGAAGTCACCCCGGCCCTGGGCGGCGGCTTCCTCGACGATGCGGCGGGCGCGCTCGGCGAGGTCTCCGCGCAGGCGCTCGATGGCTCGGGGAGTGAAGGCCCGCGAGATGATCTTGCGCAGCCGGGTGTGCTGCGGCGCGTCCATGTTGAGCAGGACGAACTTGCCACGCTCGATCTGCTCGCCGACCGTGCCGTCCTTGTAGCGCGGCAGCGCGGTCTTCTCCAGGCTGGAGAAGACGTCGCTGCGCAGCGAGACCTCTTTGACGTCCTTGTGCTTGGTCACCACCCAGAAGCCGCCGTCGTCGAACCCGCCGGCGCCGTAGGGCTGCTCGTTCCACCAGATCGGCGCGGTTCGACGCAACTCGGCCAGTTCTTCGACCGGCAACCGCTCGGCGTGGATGTCCGGGTCGGTGAAATCGAACCCGGGAGGGAGATTGGGGGTCGGCATGAACCACTCCTCGATACGACGTGTTCTAGTGCCAATAAACCATTGCCACACCCCGGTTGGGAAGCACTGACGCAAGATCGGCGCCCCGAATTGCAACGTGTTCAGTGGGCCCGGCCGTTGGGACCGGGGCGGGGTTTCAGTCAGCTCGCGCAACGAACCTTGTGGCCCGCGGCGCAATGGATATGCTTTGGTCCAGGTCACCGGCGCAGGCCGGGCGAGGGTATCGGGAAGGGTGGGCGCGCATGATCCGCGAAATACTTGCCGTCGCTGCGATGACGGGGGGTGCCATCAGCGTGGCGCCCTGCGCGGCCGCCGGTTACGACGGCGACGTGCCGGGCATGAACTATGAGGCTTCGCTGGGGGCGCCGTGCGACAACTACGAGCGCTTCATCTTCGGGCGCGGCCCCAGCGGCCAGGCCGAGGCCTGTCATTTCCCGCCGCCGAATCAGTTCCCCGCGGCCACCACCGGCTACTGGGTCATCTCCTATCCGCTGTACGGGGTGCAGCAGGCCGGCGCGAAGTGCCCGGGTCCGCAAGCGGCGGCACAGTCACCGGCGGGCCTGCCCATGCTGTGCCTGGGCGATCAGGGCTGGCAAGAGGGATGGTTCACCGGGGCAGGGTTCTTCCCGCCCGCCGGGTGACCGGCTGACACTTCTCCTCCGGGCGACGCCATCTGGGGTATCAAGGAGGGAAGAGGTGAGCGGTGATGCGTCAGGATCAGCCCGTCCGGGCACCCATCCCACGATGGCTGCGCTTTGTCCTGGCGTCCGATCGCGCCGGCTCGGCCTGGTACATCGGCACCGGGTTCTTCTTCGCGCCGGTGCTCGCCGTGCTGTCGCCGTGGCCCGTGGTCACCGCCGTGCTGTGGGCGATCATCGGGCTGGCGGGGTTGTGGCTGGGCCTGCTCGGGGTGGCGATGGCCGTCGGGCTGGCGCGAGTGTTGCGGTCCGGCGCCGAGATCCCGGAAGACTATTGGCGCAGCCTGGTGAACTACTGACCGCGAGGCCACCAGGCGCCGCGTTTAGAGTCGTACCGAAGGTCCTGCAACCGAAGGAGACTCCGATGGCTATCACTCCGAAAGATGTGGTCGACGCCGCCAAGGACATCGCGACCAACGCCGTCGAGAAGAGTTCCGACATCGTCGAACACGCCAGCGACATCATCCGCGGCGACATCGCCGGCGGTGCCAGCGGCATCGTTCAGAACTCGATCGAGATCGGCACGTATGCGGTGGACCGGGCGAAGGAGGTCTTCACCGGCAAGGGCGAAGTCGACGTCGACGACGAGTAGGCGCCGTCAGACGCTGGCGGCGGCGTTGAGCTCGTCCAGCCTGTTCGTCGCCTCCAGGTACTCCTGCACCCAGCGCTCGATGACCGTCGAGGTCTTTTCCACCTTGTTGAACTGGCCGACGACCTGACCGACGGGATTGAACGCGACGTCGACGGTCTCGTTCGGGTATTTGTTCGTGGCCCGCACCGCCATGCCGGAAACCATGTACTGCAGCGGCATGCCGAGGGGCTTCGGGTTGTCGGGCTGCTCCCACGCCTCGGTCCAATCGTTGCGCAGCATCCGGGCCGGCTTGCCGGTGAACGACCGGCTGCGCACGGTGTCGCGGCTGGTGGCCTTGGCGTATGCCGCCTGCTGAACCGGGGTGTTCGACGCCTCCTCGACCATCAGCCACTGCGAACCGGTCCACGCGCCCTGGGCGCCCAGCGCCAGCGCCGCCGCGATCTGCTGGCCGCTGCCGATGCCCCCGGCCGCCAGCACCGGCACCGGGGCGACCTCCTTGATCACCTGCGGCCACAACACAATCGAGCCCACCTCGCCGCAGTGTCCACCGGCCTCACCACCCTGGGCGATGATGATGTCGACGCCCGCGTCGGCGTGCTTGCGGGCCTGCGACGGTGAGCCGCACAGCGCGGCCACCTTGAGGCCCGCGTCGTGGATGTGCTTGATCATGTCGGCCGGGGGAGTGCCGAGCGCGTTGGCGATCATCTTCACCTTCGGGTGCTTGAGCGCCACCTCGACCTGCGGGGTGGCGGTCGCCTCCGTCCAGCCCAGCAACTGCAGGGTGTCCTCGTCGGCGTTCTCCACCGGGACACCGTGGTCGGCGAGGATCTTCTTGGCGAAGTCGAGGTGCTCCTGGGGCACCATCTTGCGCAGCGTTTCGGCCAGCTCTTCCGCGGACAGGTGCGAGTCCATGCCCTCGTACTTGTTCGGGATGACGATGTCGACGCCGTAGGGGTGGTCGCCGATGTTCTCGTCGATCCACTTCAGCTCGATCTCGAGCTGCTCGGGCGTGAAGCCGACGGCGCCCAGCACGCCGAACCCCCCGGCCTTGCTGACGGCCACCACCACGTCGCGGCAGTGGGTGAAGGCGAAGATCGGGAACTCGATGCCGAGTTCGTCGCAAATAGGGGTGTGCATACCAACTCCTGGTGGACGCTCGCCGAATTGAAACGTGTTCTAGTTTAGTACGCACCCCGTTGACGAGGCCAGCCGGGCCTGACCGGCGCCCGCGAACTACGACGTGTCGCAGTTTCCGCGTCAGACCGCCAGGGCGTGGGCCACCCACAGCACCAGGAATGCGAGCATGCAGCCGACGCAGACGAGGTGGTCGCGGCAGATGGAGCGGGCCAGGCGGGTCTGCTCGGGCGGGCCGTCGGTGCGCCGCCCGAGGCGAACGGCGTCGGGAACGGTTTGCGTCAACGCCAGCATGATGGGCAGGCCCGCGAGCAACGCCGACATCACCAGCAGCCAGGCGGGCTCAGGCCCCCGGGTGGCCTGAAACCCCAACGCGCCCAACATGATCAGCATCACCACGACGATCAGCCGGCCCATCGGTCGCGACGTGGTCGTCGCGCGGTGGTAATACCCGGCGATGGAGGCGAGCACCGACTCGGGCAGTTCGTCACCGGCGCCTCGGTGGCCGAGCACCTGGGTGTCGAAGATCAGATCCATCCACAGGACGGCCAACAGGAATCCACTGCAGGCCGTGAGTAACGGGGCCACTTGTCATCCACCTCCCGCATGACGGGTCGTCTCGATTGTTTCCCACCGCGCCGGATCGGCACAGGGCTGCGGCCGGGTTCGCATCGCCCTTGATCCGCCGCGGCGCAAAAGGGTAGCGTGGTGCTGCCAATTACGAAACGATGCGTAGCGTAATTGGCGCTCCCCGTCCACCGGAAGGATCGGCTTGATGCGCAGCCGCTACGCGGGCGATCCGTTCACCACGCCCACGGCCGAGATCGCGGCCGCGCTGGAGGACGTCAGCATTCCGACGCTGCTGCTGTCGCTCGTCCACATCACCGGCGACCCGCGATTCATCCGCGAGTTCAAGCAGATGGGTGTCTTCCTCAACGAGGTCCAGGGGTTCATGTCGGAGGAGGACAAGGCGCGGGCGCGCGCGGCGGCGCTGCAGGTGATCACGGAGTATCGAGACCGCGGCTGCCCCGAACCGAAGCCGCTGCCCCCCGAGCTGATCAGGGAAATGATGGACTGGGCGGCTTGCGAGCACGTTCCCGACGACTACCTTGCCCTGGTCTCCGAGGAGCTGGACCTCGACGGGGCCGACCCCCGCCGCCCTTCGCCCCTGCCGGCCGAGCGCGCGACCGAGATTCCGGTGGTCGTCGTCGGCTGCGGCGAATCCGGCATCCTGGCCGGAGTGCGCCTCAAACAGGCCGGCATCCCCTTCACCATCGTGGAGAAGAACCCCGGCCCCGGCGGAACATGGTGGGAGAACAGCTATCCCGGCGCCCGCGTCGACGTGGCGAACCATTTCTATTGCTACAGCTTCGAACCCAACAACGACTGGACGCATTTCTTCGCCGAGCAGTACGAGCTGCAGGACTATTTCACCAAGGTGATGGACAAGCACGCGCTGACCGGGCACGTGCAATGGAACACCGAGGTCCTCGCGGCCGAGTGGCGCGACGACGACGGCGTTTGGAACGTCAGGCTGCGCGCCGCCGACGGGCGGACCAGCACGCTGAGCGCGCGGGCCCTCATCACCGCCGTCGGTCAGCTGAATCGCCCGTATATCCCCGAATTCGACGGCGCCGACACCTTCGAGGGGCCGTCGTTTCACTCCGCGGCCTGGGATCACTCGGTCGACCTGACCGGTAAGCGGGTCGCGCTCATCGGGGCCGGCGCCAGCGGATTCCAGATCGCGCCGGCGATCGCCGGGGACGTGGAGCGTCTCACAGTCTTCCAGCGCACCGCGCAGTGGATGTTCCCGAATCCGATGTACCACGACGAGGTCGGCGACGGTGTGCGCTGGGCGATGCGGCACCTGCCGTTCTACGGCAGGTGGTACCGGTTTCTCGTGCTGTGGCCCGGCTCCGACAAGGGCCTCGACGCCGCGGAGGGCGACCCGAACTACGCCGATCAGGACTACGCCGTCAGCGACATCAACGCCGCCGCCCGGATGATGTTCAGCCAGTGGATCACCAGCCAGGTCGGCGAAAACGACGACCTGCTGGCCAAGGTCATGCCCGACTATCCCGCCACCGGCAAGCGGACGTTGCAGGACAACGGCAGCTGGCTGCGAACGCTGCAGCGGGACAACGTCGATTTGGTGCGCACCCCGATCCGCCGGATCGTCCCGCGCGGCGTCGTCACCGAGGACGGCGTCACCCACGACGCCGACGTCATCGTCTACGCCACCGGGTTCCGGCACACCGACGTGCTGTGGCCGTTGAAGATCACCGGCCGCGACGGGATCGACCTGCACGACATGTGGGGGAGCCGGCCGTACGCATACCTGGGCATCACCGTTCCGGGTTTCCCCAACCTCTTCATCGTCTACGGTCCCGGAACACATCTCGCCCACGGCGGCAGCCTGATCTTTCAGTCCGAGCTGCAGATGCGCTACATCGACCAGTGCCTGCAGCGGCTGGCGGAGCCGGACGTGCATTCCATGGAACCGCGCGCCGAGGCGGCCACCGATTGGCATCGGCGCACGCAGACCCAGATCAAGAAGATGGTGTGGTCGCATCCGGCCGTCAAACACTCCTACTTCAAGAACGCCGACGGGGAGATCCACACCGTCAGCCCGTGGCGCCTCAACGAGTACTGGGCCGCGGTCCGCGAGCCCGACTGGCCACAATTCGTTGTGCGACAAAGAAAGTGAGCACGCCAAAATGCGCACCGTAGTCGTCGATGGGCCCCGCAGCATCCGGGTCGAGACCCGTCCCGACCCGACGCTGTCCGGACCCGACGGAGCGATCGTCGAGGTCACCGCCGCGGGCATCTGCGGATCCGACCTGCACTTCTACGAGGCCGATTTTCCGCTCGCCGAGCCGATTACGCTGGGCCACGAGGCGGTGGGCACCGTCGTCGAAACCGGGCCCGACGTGCGCACCGTCAAGGTTGGCGATCGGGTCATGGTGTCGTCGGTGACGGGCTGCGGCGCGTGCCCCGGCTGCGCGACTCGCGACCCGGTCATGTGCCACAACGGGTTTCAGATCTTCGGCGGGGGCGTGCTCGCCGGCGCGCAGGCGGACCTTCTCGCCGTGCCCGCCGCCGACTTCCAGCTGCTCAAGATTCCCGAGGCGATCAGCAACGAACAGGCGTTGCTGCTCACCGACAACCTCGCCACCGGCTGGGCGGCGGCGCGGCGTGCCGACATTCCCTACGGCGGCACCGTGGCGGTCATCGGGCTGGGGGCGGTCGGCCTGTGCTCGCTGCGCAGCGCGCTCTTCCAGGGCGCGGCAACGGTTTTCGCCGTCGATCGGGTCGAGGGCCGCCTGGAACGCGCCGCGCGGTGGGGAGCGACGCCGATCGGGGCGCCGGCCGTCGAGGCCATCCTCGCCGCGACCGGAGGCCGCGGGGCCGACGCGGTGATCGACGCCGTCGCCACCGACGCGTCCCTGACCGACGCGCTCAACGCGGTGCGGCCGGGAGGCACCGTCTCGGTCGTCGGCGTGCACGACATGAATCCGTTTCCGCTCAACGCCCTGGGCTGCCTGATTCGCAGCATCACGCTGCGGATGACCACCGCGCCGGTGCAGCAAACCTGGCCCGAGTTGATCCCGCTGCTGCGGTCCGGCCGGCTCGACGTCGACGGCATCTTCACCACGACACTGCCTTTGGACGAGGCGGCCAAGGGCTACGCGACCGCGGAGTCGCGGACGGGCGAGGACGTGAAGATCCTGCTCACCCCGTAACTCACCGGGTTGCCGTGACGTACTGCGAGCGCATGAAGCCGTCGATCTTGACGTCCACGTCCGGCGGGGTCATGCCGTAACCTGCCTGCAGCTCGAGGTTGTTGCGCACCGGTTCGACGGCCCAACCGTGCGCGGCCAGCCATTCCGCGGGGTCCGTCCTGGTCTCGTAGGTGAGCGCGGTGAAGTCCACGTCGCCCGACATGTTGACCCCGGGGTGGGTCGACTCGAGAGCCTGCAGCTGCGCGCGGTCCAACCGTGATCCCAACGCGCCGATGGCGATTCGGCTGCCCGGTGCACACAGCGCGGTGATCCGGGTGAAGAGGGCGTGCTGCGCGTCGTCGGTCAGGTAGGGCAACACTCCCTCCACCGACCAGGCGCCGGGGCGTCGCGGGTCGAACCCGGCCGCCTGCAACGGCGCCGGCCAGTCCGTGCGCAGATCGGCCCCGACCGCGGTCCTGCGGGCCCGGGCCACGGCACCGTGCTCGTCCAGCACGCGCGCCTTGAATTCCAGGACCTTCGGCAGATCGACCTCGAAAACCGTTGTGCCCTCGGGCCACTCCAGGCGGTAGGCCCGCGAGTCCAAACCGGCGGCGACGATCACCGCCTGGCGTATGCCGGCATCGCCGGCGGCGGTGAAGAAGTCGTCGAAGAACCGGGTCTGCACGCCGTAGAGGCGGGGAAAGGCGGTCTCGTCCTCGGTGGTGCCCGGGTTGGCGAGCACGCCGGCGAGATACGGATCGCGCGACGCGGCGATGAAAAGCTTCGCGTAATGGTCGCGGGCCAACGGTTGCGGGCTAACCGCGTGCAGCGCGCGCCAGCCCGCCACCAGCAGCGCGGTGTAGCCGACGCCGCTGACGATGTCCCACTGGTCGTCCTCGGAACGGAGCGACCCGAATTCAGGCGTGGTCATGCCGCCCCAACCTACCCGCACCGACACAGCTCACAGTTCGAGCATCACCGTCACCGGGCCGTCGTTGACCAATTCGACCTGCATGTTCGCGCCGAAGACGCCCATCTCCACTTCGGCTCCCAACCCTCGCAGCGCGTCGGCGAACGCCGTCACGAGCGGCTCGGCGGCCCGCCCGGGGGCGGCGGCGTTCCACGACGGGCGGCGCCCCTTGGCGGTGTCGGCGTAGAGGGTGAATTGGCTGATCACCAGGATCGGCGCGCCGACGTCGGCCGCGGACCGCTCGTCGGCGAGAATGCGTAAGTTCCATAGCTTCTCGGCGAGCCGCCGCGCCGTGTCCCCGTCGTCGCTGTGGGTGACACCGACGAACGCGAGCAGCCCCTGACCGTCCGGCCGAATGGCCCCGACGACTCGGCCGTCCACCGACACGGCCGCCGATGAGACCCTTTGCACCAGAACCCGCACGGGCCTCGATGCTGCCAGGCCGGGCTTCGGCCCGGAAATGTTGGGTACGCTCGTCGGGTGTCGGTGCTCGTCGCGTTTTCGGTCACCCCGCTCGGGGTGGGCGAGGGCGTCGGCGAGATCGTCGCCGAGGCGGTGCGGGTGGTCCGCGAGTCCGGCCTGCCCAACGAGACAGGCTCGATGTTCACCGTGATCGAGGGCGAGACCTGGGAAGAAGTGATGCTCGTCGTGCAGCGCGCGGTGGAGGCCGTCGCCGCCCGCGCCCCGCGGGTCAGCACGGTCATCAAGGCGGACTGGCGAAAGGGCGCCACCGACGCGATGACCCAGAAGGTCGCGACCGTCGAGCGTCACCTGTCGCGGCCGCACAACCCGTAGCGCGTTAGCTTTGCACTGCGTCCCGGAACGCCCGCTCGGCCGGCTCGCCGTGGACCGCGAACACGATGCGCTCCAGCGAGGTCGGCCGGTGTTGCCGCACGGCGTCGACCATCAGCCGTGCGGCGTCCTCGAGCGGGAAGCCACCCACACCCGTGCCGAAGGCCACCAGCGCCAGCGACCGGCAGCCCAGCTCGTCGGCCTTGCGCAACGTCGAACTGGTGGCCCGCGCGATGATGTCGGCCGAGGTCGGACCGCCCAGCTCCATCGTCGCCGCGTGGATCACGTAACGGGCCGGCATGTCGCCGGCGGTGGTCTCGACCGCGTCCCCGAGGCCGATCGGCGCCTTCTCGCGCGATTCGCGTTGCACCTCGGGCCCACCGGCACGGGCGATCGCCCCCGCGACGCCGCCGCCGTGCCGCAGCTCCGTGTTGGCTGCATTGGTGATCGCGTCGAGTTCCAGCTTGGTCACGTCGGCCTGCAGTACCTCTAACTCGATCATCGATCCATTGTCCCGCAGGCACGCCAGTAGGCTCATGCCGGTGAGCGCACGCGCGGGCATCGTCGTCACCGGAACCGAGGTCCTCACCGGGCGCGTCCAGGACGCCAACGGGCCGTGGATCGCCGATCGCCTGCTGGAGCTGGGCGTCGAGCTGGCGCACATCACGATCTGCGGCGACCGCCCGGCCGACATCGAGGCGCAGCTGCGCTTCATGGTGGAGCAGGGCGTGGACCTGATCGTCACCAGCGGCGGCCTGGGACCGACGGCCGACGACATGACCGTGGAGGTGGTGGCGCGCTTCTGCGGCCGCGAGCTGGTGCTCGACGACGAGGTCGAGAACAAGATCGCCGACATCCTTCGGCGGCTGATGCAGCGCAACACGGCCTACGACCCCGGCACCTTCGAGTCGATCAGGGCCGCCAACCGCAAGCAGGCGATGATCCCGGCCGGTGCGCAGGTGCTCGACCCGGTGGGCACCGCCCCGGGCGTCGTCGTGCCGGGCAAGCCGGCGGTGATCGTGCTTCCCGGGCCGCCGCGCGAGCTGCAGCCGATGTGGCAGAAGGCGATCGAGACACCCGCGGCGCGGGAGGCGATCGCCGGACGAACCGTCTACCGGCAGGAAACCATCAGGATGTTCGGGCTGCCCGAGTCCGGGCTGGCCGAAACCCTGCGCGGTGCAGAGCAATCCATTCCCGGGTTCGACGCGCTCGAGATCACCACCTGCCTGCGGCGCGGCGAGATCGAGATGGTCACCCGCTACGAACCGGACGCCGCCGCCACCTACGCGAAGCTGACGCAACTGCTGCGCGACCGGCACGGGCATCAGCTTTTCTCCGAAGACGGCTCGACGGTGGACGATCTGGTCGCCCGGTTGCTGGCCGGTCGCCGGATTGCGACGGCGGAATCCTGCACCGCCGGGTTGGTGGCGGCGCGCCTGACCGACCGGCCCGGATCGTCGGACTACGTGGCCGGCGGGGTGGTGGCTTACTCCAACGAGGCGAAAGCGGAGCTGCTCGGCGTCGACCCGACGCTGATCGAGGCGCACGGCGCGGTGTCCGAGCCGGTGGCCGAGGCGATGGCCGCCGGCGCGCTGCGCCGTTTCGGCGCCGACACCGCCGTCGCGATCACCGGGATCGCCGGCCCCGGCGGGGGTACACCGGAAAAGCCCGTCGGCACAGTCTGTTTCACCGTCACGCTCGCCGACGGCCGCACCGACACCCGAACGCTGCGGCTGCCGGGCAACCGCTCGGACATCCGGGAGCGCTCCACGACCGTGGCCATGCACCTGCTGCGGCGCCTGCTCACCGACTGAAGACCTGGGTCACACTTCGGTTGGCAGGAAAGCGCTTTCGGGGGTGCCGAAGCGAATACCGGTGGCATCCTTGCCGATCAGCGTCAGCAACGTCACGGCGATCAGCACCGGCACGATCGTCGCCGCCAGCGCGAAGG
The DNA here is from genome assembly GCF_035616495.1 of Mycobacterium sp. 663a-19. Taxonomy (NCBI): domain Bacteria; kingdom Bacillati; phylum Actinomycetota; class Actinomycetes; order Mycobacteriales; family Mycobacteriaceae; genus Mycobacterium; species Mycobacterium sp. 663a-19. Next base: position 99,891 of record NZ_JAPJAV010000004.1, read on the forward strand.
GATAGCCGTGCGACTCGGCCAGGCGTTCCTGAATGGGCAGGTTGAACGCGGCCAGCAGGTTTCCCAGCTGGTAGGTCACGCCGGGGTAGAGGCCTCGGATGGCGTCGGGTGACAGCTCGGTCAAATGAGCGGGGATCACGCCCCATGCGCCCTGCACGCACACCTGCATCAGGAACGAGCCGAGGCACAACATCGCCGCGGTGCGCGAGTAGGCGAACAGCGGCACGATCGGCAGGCCCAACACCGCGCAGAACACGACGGTGTAGCGGCGGCTGAACCGCTGTGACAGCGTGCCGAAGACCAGGCCGCCGATGATGGCGCCGACGTTGTAGACCACCACGATCCACTTCACCGTCGCGCTGGGCAGGCCGGCACCCTGGTTGGCGGTCGCCCCCAGGAAGGTCGGGTAGACATCCTGGGTGCCGTGGCTCATCCAGTTGAACGCGGTCATCAGCAGCACCAGGTACACGAATCGGCGGACGATCGCGGCGTCGCGCAGCACGTCGCGAATCCTGGTGCTGGTCAGCCGCATCCGGTCCTGCGCGGCCTCCCACACCTCGGACTCCTCCACCCGGTACCGGATGATCAGGCTGATCAGCGCCGGGACGATGCTCAGCGCGAACAGCCAGCGCCACGACAGCCCCAGCCAATCCATCACCACCAGCGAGGCGACGCTCGCCAGCAGATAGCCGAACGCGTAACCCTCCTGCAGCAGCCCGGAGAAGAACCCGCGCCGCTCGACGGGAACCTTTTCCATGGCGAGCGCGGCCCCCAGCCCCCACTCGCCGCCCATGCCGATCCCGTACAGCAGCCGCAGGATCACCAGCACGGTGAAGTTGGGGGCGAACGCGCACAGGAACCCCACGACGGAGTAGAACATCACGTCGACCATCAGGGGCAGCCGCCGCCCGACGTGGTCCGCCCACAGCCCGAACAGCAGCGCGCCGACGGGCCGCATGATCAGGGTGGCCGTGGTGACGAACGCGACCTCGGCCTTGCTGTGATGGAACGTCTTCGCGATGTCGGCATACACGAGCACCACGATGAAGTAGTCGAAGGCGTCCATCGTCCAGCCCAGCAGCGCCGCGACGAAGGAGTTTCGCTGATCGGCCGTCAGCCTCTTTCGCGGACTCTGTGTCGTCACTTGAGCATCGTGCAGTACCGGGCGGCGATGCGCGAGGGTAAGTTCCGGATACATGCGAATCATCGACGCCGATGGGCACGTCGCCGAGAACTCCTCGCTGGCGATCGAAGCGATCAAGCGCTGGCCCAACCACGTCAAGGCCAGCACCGACGGGCGGCTGCGGTTGACCCTGGAGGGCCGCAACTACCCGGAGGACACCGGACCCGGGGCAGGTTGTCCGCCCGAGCACGGCATCAGCAAGGCGCCCGACATCAATTGCCGCTCACCGGAGGGCGTGCTGGGCGACGCCGACCGCGATCACATCGACACGATGGTGCTGTATCCGAGCATGGGGCTGTGCGCGCCCAGCCTGGAGGATCCCGAGTTCGCCGCCGGCTTCTCGCGGCTGTACAACCAGTGGATCGCGGACTACTGCGCCTCGTCGGGCGGCCGGTTGCGCGGCGTCGCGGTGACCCCGATCGAGCACGGCCGGGCGGCCATCGACGTCATGACCGAGGCCAAGGAGCTCGGGCTGGTGGCGACGCTGGTCCCGCCGGCGCTCAAGACCCGCAACCTCGACCACCCCGACCTGGACCCGTTCTACGCCGCCGCCGTGGATCTCGAGATGCCGCTGGGCATTCACGGCGCGCCCGGTATCCACCTGCCCAAGATCGGCGTGGACCGCTTCACCAATTACATTCAGGTGCACTGCATCAGCTTCCCGTTCGATCAGATGACGGCGATGACCGCGATGGTCTCCGGCGGCGTGTTCGAGCGGCACCCGAAGTTGCGGGTCGCATTCCTCGAGGCCGGCGCGGGCTGGGTCCCGTTCTTCATCGACCGCCTGCACGAGCATTACGAGAAGCGGGGGGACTGGGTCGAGCGCGGCTGGCGCCGCGATCCGCACGAATACCTCAAGGCGGGCAACATCTTCGTGACCTGTGAGCCCGAGGAGCCGATACTGCCCGGCGTGATCGACGTGCTCGGCGACGACTTCATCATGTTCGCCAGCGACTACCCGCACTGGGACGGCGAATGGCCGGAGAGCACCAAGCATCTGCGGACCCGCGCCGACATCAGCGAGCAGGCGCGCGAAAAGATCGGCGGCCGCAACGCGCAGCGCTTCTACAACCTCAACTAGCTTCTACAACCTGAATTAGTGGCAGGATCTCCCGCATGGGCCATTTACTGCTGCGCGCCGCGCTGACCGGACTTGCGCTGTGGATCGTCACCCTCTTCGTGCACGGCATGAGCTTCGTGGGCGGCGATACGCGGCTGCAGCGTGCCGGCATCATCTTCGTCGTCGCCTTGGTCTTCGGTCTGGTCAACGCGTTCATCAAGCCCGTCGTCCAGATTTTGGCGATCCCGCTCTATGTCCTGACCCTCGGACTGATTCACGTCGTCATCAACGCGTCGATGCTGTGGATCACCGCGTGGATCACCGAACACACCACTCACTGGGGGCTGCGCTTCGACCACTTCTGGTGGACGGCGATCTGGGCCGCCATCGTGCTGTCGATCGTGAGCTGGGTGCTGTCGCTGGCGATTCAGGATGTCGGGCGCCGCACGAGCGCCTGACGGTTACCGGCCCCGCCACCGCGGCGGTCGCTTCTCTGCGAACGCGCGGGGGCCCTCCTTGGCGTCCTCGGTCTCGAAAACGCGGTCGCTGTGCCGGGTTTCGTTGTCGTAGGCCGACGCGAGGTCGAGCGCCAGACCCTCGACGGCCGACTGCTTCGTCGCGGACACGGCGAGCGGCGCGTTGGCCGCGATGCGCCCGGCGTAGTCGTACGCGGTGTCCATCAGCCGCTCCGCGGGGACCACGCGGTTGATCAGCCCCATGGCCAGCGCCTGCCCCGCGTCCACCATGTCGGCGGTCAGCAGCAGCTCCATCGCCAACGGGTAGGGCATCTGGCGGGGCAGCCGGACCGTGGTTCCACCGCCGGCGAAGAGACCCCGCTTCGGCTCGATCACCGCGAAGCGGGCCTCGGGCACGGCGACTCGGATGTCGGTGGAGGTCAGCATCTCGAAACCGCCCGCCACGCAGGTGCCGTTCACGGCCGCGACGATCGGCTTGTACACCGGGAACCGGTGCAGGACGGCGTGGATGGCGTCGTCCTTGTTCCAGCCCTCGGGCCTGGGCAGGTCGCCGGTGAGCTCGGGGATGAATTTCTTCAGGTCGGCCCCGGTGCAGAAGTCCCGGCCGACGCCGGTGACCACCGCGACCCACGCGCCCGCGTCATCGCGAAACGCCGACCACGCCCGGGCCAGGTCGCGGAAATGCTCCATGTCCAGCGAGTTGCGGGTCTCGGGACGGTTGATCGTGATGGTGGCGATGTGGTCGTTCAGCGCGTAGTCGATGCTCACCGCGCGACCCCCTCGACCAGGCGGACCACGTCGCGCGCACAGCCCCACGACAGGGTCACGCCGTTGCTGCCGTGGCCGTAGTTGTGGATGCACCGGGCCGCGCCCAGCGGCTCGGCCTCCAGCCGCACCGACGGACGGTCGGGGCGCAGGCCGGTGATGGTCTCGATGACGTCGGCGTCGGCGAGCCGCGGCTCGATCCGACGGCAGCGCTGCAGGATCCGTTCGCTGACCTCGGGGTCGGGGGTGGTGTCCCATCGGCCTGCAATGCTGACGCCGCCGCACACCACGCGTTGGGGGTGGGGGAAGTAGCAGGTCCATTCGGGGTCGGCGTTGATCTCCAGAAACAGTTGCCGCAGACCAGGATTCGCGAGCACGACATGCTGGCCGAACAGCGGGCGCATCGTTTCGTCGCCCGTCAGCGCCGCGGCGCCCAGACCCGCGCAGTTGACCACGATCGGTGCGGCGTCGGCGGTCTCGGCCAGCGACCGCACCGCGCGTGTCTCGATGTCGGTGCCGGCCGCGGCGAGCCGGCCGGTCAGGTAGTCGAGGTATCGCGGCATGTCGATCATCGGCAGGGTGGCGCGAAACCCGGTGTCGAAGCCCTCGGGAAGCTCGTCCGGATCGGCCGGGCGCAGGTCTGGGATCAGCTCGGCGGCCGACGACATCGCCTCGGCCTCGGTCAATTCGCCGACGGCCATCGCCGGCGCCATGCGCACCCCGGTGCCGGGGTCGCCGGCCAGTTCCCGGAATACCCCGAGGGAGTGCTGGGACCAGGCCAGGGACTTGCTGGCTCGTTCGGCCGGGCGCGGCGGGGCCCATACCGCGCCGGCCACGATCGAGGTCGTCCGCCGCGGCGGCTCCGCCGCCCACACCCGCACCGGGAATCCCGCTTCGCCAAGACATATCGCCGACGTCAGCCCGCTGACACCGGCACCGATCACGACGATCTGCTGCGAACTGGCCACGGCGCCACGGTAGCCAAGAGTGATCGGCCGTGGGACCGCGGCCGGGCGGCCGTCAGTCGATTGAACGAATCAGGGGTGCGGGGCTTGCTGGCCGTTCCCGCCGAGCAGCCCGTTGAGGATGCCGAGGGTGCCCTGCAGTTGGGCTCCCGCGGCCGGCCCGGAGGCGTCGGGCGGCGGGGCGGCGTCGGTCTGCTGCCAGGGCTGGCAGCCGTCGGTCTTGAACGCCTTGTCCGTCGGCTCGATGCGGACTACCTGCGGCTTTTTGCTCATCGAGTTGTCGATGAGGTTCCCGTCGGGGTTGCCCATCCGCTTCCAGTAGCAGGTGCCGTTCGGCAGGGGTCCCGCCGTGCTGTAGGTGCCCGGCGCGATATCGGTCCCCACCGCGAACGTGCCGTCGTGGTCGATGCTCGTCTTCGGACCCGGTGCGGGCGACGGTCCGGGCGACGCCGCCGGTGCCGGTCCGGCCGGCGCTTCCGAGGACGGCGCGGGCTGCGGCGTCGGCTCGGGATCGCCGTAGGCGACGGCCGCGGACGCCGCCCAACCCCCGATGACCAGCGTCGCGGCGGCGCACCGTGCCACTACCGATGCTGACGCGTTGAACCCCACGTTGAGCCCCATAGCACAACAGCCTACCGGGGTTACGTCAGCCGGCGCACCTTGCCGGCGTGGCCGAGCGCGTGCTCGTAGGTCTCGAGGTTGTCGCGGGAGATCCTCGCGTGCACGGGGCGTTCGAGGAAGAAGCGCAGCACCGGGTTGTAGGCGTGATAGGTCTCGTGGAAGGTCAGCACTGTGGTGCCGTCGGGCTGCTCCTCGAGTTGGTGATAGCCCTCGGCGCGCGACCACAGCGGCGCACCGACCGCGACGTATCGCGACAGCTTGTTGATCTCGGCCTCGGTCACGGTCTCCCACGACCGCCCCTTGCCGCCGGACAACAGGTATTTGGGCACCGGGAAAACGCAGGTGCGGACCAGGCCCTCACCGGCTTCGTTGCCTTCGTTCAATATCTCCATGCTGCCGGTCGGCCAGGTGAGGACCCGCGGCCGTGGCGCGTCGGGCGGCGCGGGCGGGTGCAGCACCCGCCAGACCTTCCGCGGCGGCGCATCGACGTGGAATCGCACGGTGTAGGACTGCATCAGCCTGCTCCCCAGCTGTCCCAATAGGTGACGCTCTCCGCGGGCGGGCGCGCGGCCGGCCGAAAGTCGGTGCCGATCGTGTACGCCACCGGGAACAGCGCGGCCTGCGTCACCGTCGGCGGAATCCCCAGCACCTCGGCCACCTCCTGCTCCTTGGCCAGGTGCATCGTCGTCCACACCGAACCCAGGCCCCGCGAGCGCAGGGCGAGCAGGAAGCTCCAGCCCGCCGGGATGATCGACGCCCAGGCCGTCGCGGCGATCAGCAGGGGCGCGCCGTCGAAGCGGCGGTCCAGGCAGGGGATTACGTGCACCGGCACCCGGGCCAGCGTCTCGGTCAGGCTCATCGCGCTGGCGTACACGCGCCGGGTCTGCGGGTCGGCCGTGTTCTTCGCGGCGTGCGCCAGGTATTCGGCGCCGACGCTGCGGTAGATGTCGGCGATGGCGGCGCGTTTGGCGGCGTCGGTGACCACCAGCCAGCGCCAATCCTGCGCGTTGCTGCCGGTGGGCGCCTGCATCGCCAGCCGGATGCACTCGAGGATCACCTCGCGACCGACCGGGCGGGTCAGGTCGAGTCGCCTGCGCACCGAACGCGTGGTGCTCAGCAACTCGTCGACCGTGGCGATGTCCATGCGTTCCTTCCCGTCGCTCACTCAGAGGCACTCAAAGGTCGATCGCGCACGACTGATCCACGCCGAGCACGGTCAACGAACGTCCCAGCCCGAGGAACACCGCGACGCACAGCGTGAGATCGAGGATCTCCTCGTCGGAGAACACTTCCCGCAGCCGCCCGAAGAAGGCGTCGTCCATCGACGCGTGCTCGTTGGCGAAGCGCTCGGCGTATTCGATGGCGAGCCGCTGGCGCGGGGTGTAGCCGGGGTAGCTGGCGTAGGCGGCGACGTTGTCGTAGAGCTCCGGGGCGACACCGGCGTCCAGCACCGACTGCGCGCGGAAATCCGAGCAGGCGACGCAATCGTTGATCTGCGCGATTCGCATTCGGGCCAGCTCGCGCTCGGCGGCCGGCAGGATGCTCTGCTGGTATGCCCCGCGGATCATCCGCTCGACCATGTCACCGAGCTGCGGCCGCAGCGTCCAGATCATCGCGGCCTCGCCGCCGGGGCCACCCGGCACGTTGAGTCGGGCCATGCGCAAACTCCTGCCCGGTAAGGACGGTACCGAGTTGAGCAAACCAGATTCTCAGCTGAACTGTCCAGGTCGCTCGCGTCGTGCAATTATGCAGATGTCGAATCCGGGGGCCAGCCGCGAATGGGAGGTCTGTGCATGCTTTTCATGCACGAATTGCACAAGGTGCGCGGCCGCGCCGAGGACGATTTCGAGGCGGCATTCCGCGACGGCTGGATGCGCATACTCGCCGCCGGCGACGATGCCCGGTTGCTGTGGTACGCCAACCAGGCGCACGGCAGCGGACCCGCCTACACCGTCGTCACCGTGACCGCCGTTCGCGACGGCGCGGCGTGGGAGCGGCTGACCCTGCGGGTCCAGAAGGGCGACCTGCAGGGGTGGATGCGCAATCTCGACGAGCTCCGCCACGAGGTCGACGCGAAGCTGCTGGTGCCGGTCCCGTGGTCGCCGCTGCGGGAGGTCGATTTCGACGCGGTGCCCGCCGACGGCCGCGAGCACGAGATGAGCCTCTACATGGAAGACACCATGTGGCCCTACGAAGACAAGTTCGAGGAATACATCGCCCGCTGCGGTGAGGTGTACGCCCGAAGCCTCGAGCAGCCCGAGTCGATGCTGAAGATGCATGCCGCATTTCAGCCCGCCCTCGGCAGCCACGTGCGCCGCGAGGTGATCCTGATGCAGCGCATCAGCCGGCCCGATGCGCTCCTCGACCTGCTCCGCAGCCACATCCCCGCCGAGTACCGCGCCCCGGGAACCTGGATGTACGACGCGCTGGACCTGCGCGACCAGTGGACCAGCCGGCTGTTGCGCACCTCCGAATGGTCACCCCTGTATTGAGCCGGGCATGAACATCGGGACGATCCTCGACGCCGCCGCCGAAGGCGATCCCGCCCGGGCCGCGCTCATCATCGACGGCCGCACCATCGGCTACGGCGAGCTGGCGACGGCGGTGCGGCAGTACGTGGCGGGTCTGGCCGCCCGCGGCGTGGTGGCGGGGCAGCGGGTGGCCGTCGTCGACGGCGGAAGCCTGCTGTCCATCGCGACGTTGCTGGCGGCGCCGCGCCTCGGGGCGGCGGCCGCGCTGATGAACCCGGCGCTGACGCCGCCGGAGCTGCGGGGGCTGCTGAACAACGCCGGCTGCGCCGATGTGGCGGTCGCGGGGGAGCAGTACGTCGACCGGGTCCGCGAGGCGGGCGCGCCCACGGTGTTGACGTACGCCGACCTCGTCGGACGGCCGTCGTCCGCCGATCAGACCGTCGACGTCGACGACCTCGACGACCGGGAAGCGTTGGTCCTGTTCACCAGCGGGACGACGGGACTGCCCAAGGCCGTCGGCATCACCAGCGGACAGCTCACCCGGCGCATCACGGGGATCGCCGCACCGTTCCGCGCGGACGCCGAACCGGCGGTGGGGATGGTATGCGTCCCCTTCTTTCACGTCGGCGGCGCGCTCGGCACGCTCGGCAGCTTGTATTCGGGCAACACCTCCGTGGTGCAACGGCGCTTCGACGCCGGCGAGTGGCTTCGCCTGGTGTCGCGACACCGGGTCGCCGCCACGTTCATGGTGCCGACCATGCTGCAGCGGATCCTCGACCATCCGGACTTCGCGACCACCGATCTGACGTCCCTGGTCGCCATCGCCTACGGGGCCGCCGCCGCGCCAATCAGCTTGGTGCGCAGGGCAATGGCCGCGCTGCCCCATGTGGCGTTTGCCAACGTGTTCGGCCAGACCGAGACCCTGGGCGCGTACACGACCCTGCTGCCCGACGACCACCGCGACCCGGCCCGCGCGGGATCGGTCGGCCGCCCGCTGCCCGGGGTCGAAGTGCGAGTGGTGGACCCGGACACTGGCAGCGACGTCGAGGCGGGAGCGGTCGGCGAGTTGTGGGTGAACACCACCCAGAACGTCACCGAAGGCTGGTTGCGCACCGGCGATCTCGCCCGCCTGGACGCCGACGGCTACATCTTCCCAAGCGGGCGGCTCAGCGACACCATCAACCGCGGGGGAGAGAAATTCGGGCCGGTCGAAGTCGAAGAGGCGTTGCGATCCCATCCCGCGGTAAGCGACGTCGCGGTCGCCGGGATCAGCGACGACGAGCTCGGCCAGCGGGTGGGTGCCGCGGTGGTCGCTTGTGCCGCAGTGACACTCGAGGAACTGCGATCGCACTGCCGCGAGCGGATCGCCTACTTCAAGCTGCCCGAGCGACTGGCGATCGTCGACCAAATTCCCTACAACTCGACCGGCAAGGTCAACCGCCGCCAGCTCGCCGCGCTCATCGCGGATGGCTGAAACCAGGGGGCCCAGATGTTGTTCATGCACGAAACCCACAAAGTGGTCGGCGCACGAGAGCAGGAATTCGAGGCCGCCTACCGCGAGGGCTGGATGCCGACACTGGCCGAAGAAGACGACGCCCGGCTGCTCTGGTACACCAACCACGCACACGGAACCGGCTTGTCCTACAACGTGATCACGATCACGGGCATCACCGACGGCGCCGCGTGGGAGCGCCTTGCGCGGCGCGCCCAGGCCGGGGACCTTCGGCCCTGGATGCGCGAGCTGGACAACCTGCGCCACGAGGTGACGGGCAAGCTGCTGCTCCCGGTCGCCTGGTCACCGCTGCAGACGGTGGACCTGGCGACCGTGCCCACCGACGGCGCGACCCACCCGTTGAGCCTGTTCATGGAGGACACCGGCTGGCCCTATGCGCCCCTGGACGACTACATCCGCTCCTGGGACGAGATCTACTACCGGGTGCTTTCCAAAGCCCCGCGCGGCATGCGGATCCTGGACATCCAGGCGTGCTTTCAGGTCGCGCATGGCAGCTATCGGCGCCGGGAAGCGATGCTGTGGCAGAAGATCGAAGACGCCAACAACTATGCGGCGCTCGTGCACCTGCTGACCACCGAGACGCCGCCCGAACACCGGGCGCCCGGCAGCTACATGCACGAGGCCCTGAAGTATCGGGATCAATGGGAGAGCCGGCTGCTGCGGACGTCGGCCTGGTCGCCGCTGTACTGAGCCAGGCCGGACCTGACCAGGTCGAGGCTCGCGGCCACCAGCTCACCCAGATCGCCCACACAGCCGTTGCGGCCCCAATTCTCAACCGCCACAACAAGAGCCGCGGCCAACACGGAGCCCGCGACCTCGGCGTAGAGATCGATGCCGGCCACCCCCGGGTTGCGGTTCCTGACGAACTCGGTCAACACGCGGGCGAACGACGACTGCACCACCCGCAGGTGGCCCTCGATGCGCTCCGCGCCGATCAGCTCCGTGCGGGCGGTCGCGGCCTGGCGCACCACCTCGATATCGTGCGGGAAGGCGGCCACGCTCGCCAGGACGGCGTCGAACAGCGACTCGGATCGCGGGCGCCGGGCCAGCGCCTCGGCGAGCCATTCCACCTGTGTCTCGTAGTCCTGGAACAGCACCGCTTCCTTGGTCGGGAAATGCCGGAAGAAGGTGCGCTCGGTCACGCCGGCCTCCCGCGCCAGCTCCGTCACCGTGACGTTCGCAAATCCCTTGCGCGCGAAGCACTTAAGGGCGGCCTGACGAAGCGCCTCATGCGTCGACCGGCGGCGCAGCTCGTGACGGTTGGTCGGCGCGGTCATGGTGGACCGATGGTAGCCCAGCCCGCGCGAATCAGTACTGACATCTTCCAATTATGTCAGTACTGACATATTCTTGTCACGACCCAGGGAGGAAGCGATGACGGACTATGACGCGATCGTGGTGGGCGCGGGCCACAACGGGCTGACGGCCGCGGCGATCCTGCAGCGGGCGGGCCTGCGCACGGTGTGCCTGGAGGCCAATACCTACGCCGGGGGCATGGCGGCGACGGTCGAGTTGATCGACGGGTTCCGCTATGAGATAGCGGGTTCGGTGCAATTCCCGACGGCCAGCCAAATCAGCAAGGACCTGGGGCTGGACAGCCTGCCCACCGTGGAGCCCGAGGTGATGTCGACCAACATCGGCGACCACGGCGAGGAGCCGATGATCTTCTACCGCGACCCGATGAAGCTGATGACGCACCTGAGCGAGAAGCACGGGCTCGAGGCCGTCACCGGCATGGCCGAGCTGATCGGCTGGAGCCAGGGTCCCGCAAAGGCCCTGGGCCGCTTCGACGTTCGCACACCCCCCAAGACGCTCGACGAGATGTATGCCTGCGCGGCCAACGAGGCCGAACGCCGGGCGATCCACGAGATGCTGTTCGGCTCGGCGATGGACGTCATCGACCGATACCTGCCCGACAGGGAGAGGCACGCGGTCATGCGCGGGATGCTCGCCTTCCTGGCCGTCAATTCGACCTACCGCGGCCCGTACACGCCGGGCAGCGCCACCTGCCTGGCGTTCGCACTGGCCGTGCCCGACGAGGGCGCCGCGATGATGACCAAGCTCAAGGGCGGGATCGGCGCGCTCACCGAGCACCTGCGCGAGCTCTTCATCGCCCACGGCGGCGAGATCCGGTTCCGCACCAAGGCGGAACAGATTCTCGTCGACCGCGGCGCGGTGACGGGTGTGCGGCTGCGTGACGGGTCGACGCTGTCGGCTCCGATCGTCGTGTCGAACCTGTCGCCGGATGTCACCCTCACCGAGCTCGTCGGGCCCGAACATGTTCCGGCGGAGCTCGTTTCGCGCCTGTCCGGCCGCGATCACCGCGCCTCCTTCGTGCAGATCCACTTCGCGCTGGACGGGCTGCCCCAATTCGCCCCGCCCTACGATTTCTTGAACGAGGCGGGCATGCAGCAGTCTGTCGGCATCTTCGGCGCCCCGGAAGAGCAACAGCTGCACTGGGAAAACTGCCGGCGGGGCATTGTGCCCGACAACCCGTCGATGGGAATGCAGATCCCCTCGGTGCACGATCCCGGCATGGCGCCGCCCGGCAAGCACGCCGCCAGCGCGTTCGCCTACGCCTTCCCCGTCGAAGTCGACCGAGAGCGGCACGGGCACCTCAAAAACGAGATGGCACAACGCGTTATCGACAAGATCACCCGGCTGGCCCCGAACTTCAAGGACATCGTGATCCGCCACATCACGTTCGCGCCGTACCACATGAACACCATGTTCGGCGCGCCCGCCGGCGACTTCTGCCACGGCCTGCTGCACCCCGACCTGATGGGACCCAATCGCCCCGGGCCCAGGGGGTTCCTCGACTTCCCGATCCCGATCGACGGCCTCTACCTCGGCGGCGCGGGATGCCATGGCGGCCCGGGCATTACCTTCACACCGGGCTACAACGCCGGCTATCAGGTCCTCGACGACGCGTCTTGAATCAGGGCTTGCAGGCGGGCTCGAGGGGCAGGACCGGGCCGCCGGATTGCAGGGACAACAGATACAGGTACGTCGCGAGTGAATGCTCGCACGCCACGTTGGACTTGACCAAGACCTTCGGCGGCAGCGGTGTCAGCCGGATCGGAATCAGCTCAACGGGATTGAGCACGTGCTCGTAGTCGATCGGCGGGGGCAGGCCGGTCACGATGTCCAGGCGACTGGCGATCCGATACGAGTTGGTCACCACCTGGTCGAAGGTTTTGGCGAACAGCGAATCCCCGGTGCGCGGGCTGCCATAGGAGTAGACGGCCGGCTGGCTGAAGGCCGTGTTCGCCGCGACGTCGAGGGCAAGCAGCGTGGCGAGAGCTCCGCCCAGGCTGTGCCCGCAGATCGTCACCGAGCTGATCGGGTTGGGAAACGCGAGTTTCGCGAGCGCGGCGACCACGGTCGGCGAATCCGGCTGCACCCCGGTCCGCAGGGACTCGTACATGGCGGTGAAGCCGTCTTCGGTGTGGCCGGCTCCGGCCAGGAACGGGCAAGACACCAGGTCGAACGCGGCGTCGTGGATCCACTCCAAGATTCCCTCGGTGCCCCGAATCGCGATCACCACGTCGCCGGCCTTGTTCACCTGACAGATCAGCCCGATGGAGACCTCGACGTCTGCTGCGCCGGGGTCCATGTCGGTTGCCAAATCGTTGGCGTAGATCGTCGTGACCACGACGTAGTCGATCCCGCCGGCACTCAGCGATTGACCGGCGGCATTCGTCAGGTCACCGGGCGGCGTCGAGTAGGTCGCGTTCACCAGCTGGCCGAATTGTATTGCCCTCGTTAGATCTAACGCCGGCGGCGTCGGCATGGTCAGGCCCCGAACGTCCCGGTGAGCACGGTCCGTGCGGTCGCGGCCTGCGCTATCGCCTGTGCCGCCTGCACGCCGGCCAGCCCCGGCGCGAGCTGGAACGTGGCCGGAAGCTGGTAGAGGCTGAACCGGTAGTGGTGTGTCCCGGTGCCCGCCGGCGGGCACGGTCCCATGTAGGCGGGCTGGCCGCCCGAGTTGGGCACAGCGCTTGCGCCGGCGGGGGTTTGACCATCGGCGGTGCTGCCCGAGCCGGATGGGATGCCGGTCACGATCCAGTGCACGTAGGGTCCGTGCGGCGCGTCGGGATCGTCGACGACCAGGGCGCCCCCCGACGGCGCCGACCACGCCAACGGCGGCGCCGTGTCGGCGCCCTTGCATGTGTATTGCACCGGGATCGGCGCGCCGTCGGCGAACGCGGGACTCGTGATCGTCAGCGCGCCGGCGGGCGGCGCCTGGGGCACGGACCGGCCCACCGTCGTCGGGTGCGGCGCCTGCGGCGTCGTCGTCGGAGTGTCACCGTGCCCGCCGCAGCCGACCAGCATCACCAGAAGTGCCAGGCCCGGGATGGCCAATGCGATTCGGCGCAGGGTGCGAGCCGTCGATTCCATACCAGACAGTGTCGCTAACCGCGGCCCGAGAAGATAGCCACCGGTTACGCGCCGCGCTTCTTGACCTCGAGCACTCGCTTCCGCAGGCCCTCGGTGGCGGTTTCCATCAAGCCCTTCGCCCCCCTCTTGATCAAGAACCCGGGAAGCGGCACGGTCGGGTCGACCGTCAGGTCGAAGCGGAGCCGGGTGGAGTCGCCCTCGGGCGTCAACGTGTAGCGGCCCTCCTGCGCGCGTTGCTGTTTCGCGCTGACCAGCGTCCAGCTCACCCCGTCGTCGTGAACCGTGTAGGCCAGCACCTGCTCGTCGCTGACCCCCACCACCTTGACGACCTGGCGCGATTTGGTCGGCCGGCCCTGGTCGTCCCGCTCGAGGACCTCGACCTTTTGATGGGTCGAGGACCACTCGGGCAACGATTCGAGGTCGAACAAGACGTCCATGATCTCGTCGGGTGTCGCCTTGATGACGACTTCGCGGGAGTCGGAGACAGCCATGCCAAGCAGATAGCCGCGGCCACGCCTGCCGAAACCTACAGATGACGTCCGGGCCGAACCGGCGGTATCGCTACTCGGCGGGCGCGCCGGCATTACCGTCATGGGGTGACCCAAGCGCACCCCGACGGCAAGGCTGGACGTGGATAGCCAAATCGCCGCAGTCGCCACCCGACTCAGCGAGCGGGCCCCCGACATCGCCGCCGCCATATGCGCCGCGCTCGAAGACAACATCGCCGAGCTTCCCTCCGACGACCCCATGGTCCGGTTGCTGCACGGCGCGGTCCAGGATCACATCCGGACGGTCATGGGTGCGCTGCTGCACGACACACCCGCGGAGCAGATCACCGCGCCGGCCGCGTCGATCGACTACGCACTACGCCTCGCCCGGCACAACGTTCCGATCAACGAGTTGCTGCGGGCTCACCGGCTGGGACAACGCCGGATGACGGAACTGGTGGTCGCCGAGCTGCAGGCGTTCGGGCTGGAGCGAACGGCCAGGGTCGCGGCCATCGAGGCGATCACCACGGCGTTGCTGCGGTACGTCGACGCGGTGGAGCTGCAGGCCCTTGCGGCCTACCAGGGCGAGCGCAAGCTGGTGCGGGAGACCCGAAGCGCGGCCCGTGAGATGCACGTCCGGGACCTGCTGGACGATGACACTTCGGTCGATGTCGACGCGGCCTCCACGGCGATCGGCTATCCACTGGGCTGGCAGCACCTGGCGCTCGTGGTGTGGTATCCCGACGGCCAGTCGGCCGGCGACCAGGACGCCCGCCTGCAGCGGTTCGTCGGCGACCTGGCGAAGACTGTCGAGGCTTCGGCGAGCGCACTGTTGACCGCTGCCGAAGCCGGCGCGTGGGCCTGGTTGCCGTACCGCGCACCGCCGGGCGACGTCGTCAACAAGATCCGCGACTATGTCGGCCCGCAACCGGACGCGCCCAACATCGCGATCGGCGCTATGGGCCGCGGCGTCAACGGATTCCGGCGATCCCATCGCCAGGCGCTACGCGCGCGGACGGCCGGGCTTGCCCGCAGCGGCCGCGAGAGGGTGCTGGTCGCCGCGACCGATCCCGGCATCCTCGCGGCGGCGCTGCTGGCCGCGGGTGTCGAGGAGATCCGCGGGTGGGTGGCCGACACCCTGGGCCCGTTGGCGTCCGACACCGACGACGACGCTCGCCTGCGGCACACGCTGCGGGGATTCCTGCGTTCCGGTGTCGTGACGCCCGCCGTCGAGCGGGCGGTCGCCAGGCGCGGGCGACCGATGGACGACCGGGTCGATGTCGAACTCGCGCTGCTTGCCTGCCGGTGGTACGGCGCGGACGTGCTGCAGCCGGGCTGAGCGTCCGTGCATTTCGCCTGGGAACAGCCGGCCGACAACGCCTACCGCTGCCGGCTCCCGTTCTGCGATGTCACGGTCGGGCTGGTGTGTGGCCGTTCGGGGGCGCTGCTGGTCGACACCGGCAGCACGCTCACCGAAGCCGCCGCCATCGACGCCGACGTTCGGCGGCTCGCCGGACGCCCGGTCACGCATATTGTGTTGACCCACAAGCACTTCGATCACGTCTTGGGTTCCTCGATGTTCGCCGGGGCCGAGATCTTCTGCGCGCCAGAGGTTGTCGAACACCTGTCATCGGCCACCGACGAGATTCGCGCCGACGCCCTGCGCCACGGTGCGGACGCGGCCGAAATCGACCGCGCGATCGCGGCGTTGCGAACTCCAGGCCACGGGGTCCACGACGCCGTCATCGACCTCGGGGACTGCCGTGTGACGATCGCCCACCCGGGCCGCGGCCACACGACGTCGGACTTGGTGGTGATCGCGCCCGCAGGTGTCTGCGGCGGGGCCGTAGTGTTCACCGGTGACCTCGTGGAGGAGTCCGCCGATCCCGCGATCGACGCCGATTCCGATGTGGCGGCGTGGCCGGCAACCCTCGACCGGCTGCTCGCGCTCGGCGGACCCGATGCGATCTACGTCCCCGGTCACGGGAAGACCGTCGGCGCGGAGTTCATTCGTCGCCAGCGGGATTGGCTGAAAGATAAGGGAGAGCGGGCTCGGGACCACCCATGATCGACGACCCATGATCGACGATCTGGTTCTTCGCTGGATCGTCACCGGCCTGTCCGCGCTGAGCGCCGCAGCATGGGGGTTCGTGGTCGTCGTCCGGCATCGATCGGTCGACGAGGTGGTCCGATGCGGGTTGCATCTCGTCATGGCGGTCGCGATGGCGGTGATGGCCTGGCCGTGGGGCGCACAGCTGCCGGCGACGGGACCCTCGGTGTTCTTCGCGCTGGCGGCGCTGTGGTTCGTGGCGTCGGCCCTGGTGTCGGCCGAAACGGCCCCACTACGGACGGTGTATGGCTATCACGCCCTGATGATGTTGGCGATGGCCTGGATGTATGCGTTCGTCCATGGGCTGCTGTTGCCGAGCCACTCGTCGGCGCACCCGCACGTGGAGATGGACATGGCTGAGCCGGTCGTGCCGACGGGCGCGGGGTCACCGGGCTGGGTCGCGGCGGTCAACGGGTTCTGGTTCGTCGGGTTCGTGGCATCCGCCGTCTTCTGGACGTCCCGTTTCCGGGCGGAACGGCCGACGGCGGATGGTCGGTGGCGTTCACTCACTGCGCCGGCTCAAGCGACGATGGCCGCCGCGATGTCGATCATGTTCGGCGCCACGCTGTTTCAGGCCTGAGCCGGGTGTCACATCGACATTGCACGAATACCCGTGGGCCCGCCCATAGAGCGCGATGTCAACCGGTGATTGAACCCCGTCGTCCCGGGATAGACTCACGTGCAGCGGAATCGTGCTGAAGAGGAGCGTGACTTCATGGCCATCATCGACGCGGACACCGAGGTTCCCGCACCGTTCGAACAAGAGGTCGCCGCGACCCAGCGATACTTCGACGACCCGCGCTTCGCCGGGATCATCCGCCTCTACACGGCACGCCAGGTGGCGGAGCAGCGCGGCACGATACCCACCGACTACACCGTGGCGCGCGAGGCGGCGGCGGCCTTCTACAAGCGCCTTCGCGAGCTGTTCGCCGCCAAGAAGAGCATCACGACGTTCGGGCCCTACTCGCCCGGGCAGGCGGTGAGCATGAAGCGGATGGGCATCGAGGGGATCTACCTCGGTGGCTGGGCAACCTCCGCCAAGGGTTCGACCACCGAGGACCCGGGTCCGGATCTTGCCAGCTACCCCCTGAGCCAGGTTCCCGACGACGCCGCGGTCCTGGTGCGCGCGCTTCTGACCGCCGACCGCAACCAGCAGTACCAACGCCTGCAGATGAACGACCAGCAGCGCGCCGCGGCCAAGGAATACGACTTCCGGCCGTTCATCATCGCCGACGCCGACACCGGACACGGCGGCGACCCGCACGTGCGCAACCTGATCCGCCGCTTCGTCGAGGTCGGTGTGCCGGGGTACCACATCGAGGACCAGCGGCCGGGCACCAAGAAGTGCGGCCACCAGGGCGGCAAGGTGCTGGTTCCGTCGGACGAACAGATCAAGCGGCTCAACGCCGCCCGTTTCCAGCTCGACGTCATGCGGGTGCCGGGGATCATCGTCGCCCGCACCGACGCGGAGGCGGCCAACCTGATCGACAGCCGCGCCGACGAGCGCGACCAGCCGTTCCTGCTCGGTGCCACCAACCTCAACATCCCGTCGTACAAGTCCTGCTTCCTGGCGCTGATGCGGCGCTTCTACGAGCTGGGCGTCAAGGAACTCAACGGTCACCTGCTCTACGCGATGTCCGACTCCGAGTACGCGGGCGCCACGGCCTGGCTCGAGCGCCAGGGCATCCAGGGGCTGATCTCCGACGCCATCAACGCCTGGCGGGAGGACGGGCAACACTCGATCGACGATCTCTTCGACCAGGTCGAGTCGCGGTTCGTGGCCGCCTGGGAGGACGACGCCGGGCTGATGACCTACGGCGAGGCCGTGGCCGAGGTGCTCGAGTTCGGCGAGAGCGAGGACGAGCCGGCCGGCATGAGCCCCGACGAGTGGCGCCGGTTCGCCCAGCGCGCCTCGCTCTACGAGGCCAAGGAGAAGGCGAAGGAGCTGGGCGTCGACTCGCCCTGGGACTGCGAGCTGGCCAAGACGCCCGAGGGTTACTACCAGATCCGCGGGGGCATACCGTACGCGATCGCCAAGTCGCTGGCCGCGGCGCCGTTCGCCGACATCCTCTGGATGGAGACCAAGACCGCGGATCTCGCCGACGCCAAGCAATTCGCCGACGCCATCCACGCCGAATTCCCCGACCAGATGCTGGCCTACAACCTCTCGCCGTCGTTCAACTGGGACACCACCGGCATGACCGACGAGGAGATGAAGCGCTTCCCCGAAGAGCTCGGCAAGATGGGCTTCGTCTTCAACTTCATCACCTACGGCGGGCACCAGATCGACGGCGTCGCCGCCGAGGAGTTCGCCACCGCGCTGCGGCAGGACGGCATGCTGGCGCTGGCTCGTCTGCAGCGCAAGATGCGTCTGGTCGAGTCTCCCTACCGCACGCCGCAGACCCTGGTCGGTGGTCCGCGCAGCGACGCCGCGCTGGCCGCGTCCTCGGGCCGCACGGCGACCACCAAGGCCATGGGCAAGGGGTCGACCCAGCACCAGCATCTGGTGCAGACCGAGGTGCCGAAGAAGCTGCTGGAGGAGTGGCTGGCGCTGTGGAGCGACCACTACCAGCTCGGCGAGAAGCTGCGCGTGCAGTTGCGACCCCGGCGCGCCGGCTCGGATGTACTAGTGCTCGGGATCTACGGCGAGGGGGACGAGCAGCTCGCCAACGTCGTGTTCGATCCCATCAAGGACCGCCACGGCCGCAGCATCCTGACCGTGCGCGACCAGAACACCTTCGCCGAGAAGCTGCGCAAGAAGCGGCTGATGACTTTGATCCACCTGTGGCTGGTCCACCGCTTCAAGGCCGACGCGGTGTACTACGTCACGCCCACCGAGGACAACCAGTATCAGACCTCGAAGATGAAGTCCCACGGCATCTTCAGCGAGGTCAACCAGGAGGTCGGCGAGATCATCGTCGCCGAGGTCAACCGCCCACGCATCGAGGAGCTGCTCACCCCCGACCGCGTCGCGCTGCGGAAGCTGATCACCAAGGAAGGCTAGGCGGGCCTCGCGCGCCGGCGCCCATCGACTTCCGGGCTGTTCACCGGCTGCATGTGCGCCGCGACCTGATCCTGGGGGTCGAGATCGACGCTAGCGTGCATGTCACTCGCACTTTTCCGCGCCAGCGTCGATCTCGACGAAAACTCACCGGTGCCCGCCCAGCCCCCTCGGTCCTCCAATCCTGTTTGCGCCTGTTTGCACTCCGGCATCCGGGGTACTGAGAGGTGGATACATGTGGCGCGAGCGGAGAGTGGGGAATCTGATGAGATCCGAGGCCAGGACTGCTGTCGCGCTCTTCGGCGGCGCCGCCGCGCTCGTCCTCGCGGTCGGCTGCGGGGGTGGCGGTAACAAGGGTCCGAGCAGTAGCACGACGCCGACGACGACCCCGTCGTCCAGCGCGGCGCCCACCCCATCCACCACACCGGGCACCGGCGGTCCCGGCGGCGGAGGCGGCACCGTTCCCGGTGGCCCCACCGGTAGTGGCGGCCCCGGCGGCGGAGGCGGCAACATCCCGGGCGGCCCCACCGGTGGCGGTGGGCCGGGTGGCGGAGGCGGCAACATCCCGGGCGGCCCCACGGGTGGCGGCGGGCCCGGCGGTGGCGGCGGCACCATTCCCGGCGTCGGCGGTGGCGGCGGCGGACCCGGCGGTGGCGGCGGTTGCGTCGGCAACGTCTGCGGCGGATATCCGTGATCGGCTGCCGCTTTTGAGCGCGCGGTCACGCACCGGCAGCGGTGGCCTAGGGACGATCGCGGCATTCGGGTTATTGTTCGAGCAACTCGAATGCAAAGGGATTTCGATGGCCAAGCTCAGGTTCGGTTATTTCATCGCCCCATTCCATCGTGCGGGCACAAACCCGACGCTCGCGTTGCAGCGTGACCTCGAGTTCATCGAGCATCTCGACGCCCTCGGCTTCGACGAGGTGTGGTTGGGCGAGCACCATTCGGCCGGCAGCGAGATCATCAGCTCACCGGAGATCTTCATCGCCGCCGCCGCCGAGCGCGCCAAGCGGATTCGCTTTGGCACCGGGGTCATTTCGCTCGCGTACCACAACCCGCTTTGGGTCGCCGACCGCCTGATGCTGCTCGATCACCTCACCCACGGCCGCGTGATCGGCGGGGTGGGACCGGGCTCGCTGCCCACCGACTCCGCGATGATCGGGCTGAACCCCACCGACACCCGCGAGCTTCTCGAAACCAACCTCGACATCGTCGTCCGGTTGCTGGCGGGCGAGACGGTGAGCGCCAAAACCGCCACCCACCAGCTTTTCGACGCCAAGTTGCAGCTGGCGCCGTACTCCGACGGCGGGATCCCGCTGGCGGTGGCGGCGGTCGCGTCACCGACGGGGGCGAGGCTGGCCGGCAAGCACGGCATCGGGCTGCTCTCCATCGGGGCGACGCTGACAATCGAGGGCTTCAACGCGCTTTCGTATCACTGGGGCATCGTCGAGGAGCGCGCCGCGGCCTTCGGCACGCAGGTCGACCGCAGGAACTGGAGCCTGGTCGGGCCGATGCACATCGCCGAGACCGACGAACAGGCCCGCGCCGACGTGAAATTCGGCATCGAGTCGTGGTTCAACTACTTCCAGAAGGTCGCCGCCTTCCCGCAGATGACGATGCCGGGGGAGCAGCTCGACGAGATGATCGACATCATCAACGACAACGGCGCGGGCGTCATCGGCACGCCCGAGCGGGCGCGGGAGCAGGTGCAGCGGCTGTGGGACCAGTCCGGCGGCTTCGGCTGCATGCTGCAGATGGGCCACGAGTGGGCCAACCCGGCGGCAACCAAACGCTCCGCCGAATTGTTCGCCGCCGAGGTCATGCCGCACTTCCAGGGTCTAGCGCAGCCGACGCTGGATGCCGCGGCGCGCGCCGGCCAGGTGCGCGAGGGCCTCGCGCAGTCGCAGCTGCAGGCCGTCGAGCACATGGCGAAGAAGTACCAGGACGAGGTCAATTCGAAGTAGCGGCGGCGAATAAAGCTCACTCCGTGGCGTCGGTCTCTGCTGCCGCATAGCTACTTCAATGTTGCGGATTTCAGCCTGGGATGAGAAGGCCGCCCAAATTAACGGGGTTTAGCCCTCGCAGGCGAGGCCGTCATTGTCACGGTCCAGCCCGGGCCGGTAGTCGGGATCACCCTTCGGGATGTTGTATCGGCCATCGCGGTGCGCCTCCGTGCAGTTCCGGTACGGCCCGCTAGCGGTTGCCATGGGAGCGTTAACCGTGGCCCCAGTGATAATCCCTGCTGCAGCGGTGGTTATGACTAGTGCGCGAATCACGATGCTATTCAACCCTTCTCATGATGATCTCGCTGTGAGGTCGCTGAAAGGTATCGCGCCCTCGCTTCGCTTGCGGTCGTTTGTTGTGCGGTTCATAGACGACTCATCTATCGGCTTGACGCGCTTCTTTTTGGTCGCACATGATCCACCGGACCTACGCCCGGCAGTTCGAGTCATTCGGTAGCCGTAGCCCACCGGTTCCTGCCGTCCTTCGCCAGGCCGCAGAGCATCGGCTCGTCGGCTAGACGAGACCGCTGTCGCGCCGGGAGCACCGCAGAATTGGCCTTAACGCGGAGCGCGGCGCGAATCCGCGTCGGCACCGGTCCGGGCGGCGAGAGTAAACACGCGTGATTTCATATGCGGGCGATAGGCGATTCCCAGCTGATAGCTAGCGACATAGCGCAAACCTGAAGCATGAACAACACCGCTGGCCACCAGCCCCATGGAACCCACGCAGCCGGCGCGCGACGCCGGCAATTACGAATGATGCAACTGTTTTTCGCCGGGGCCGCGGCGATCGCGATGCTCGCGGTGTTCGATGCCGCCCGACCCGATGCAACCAACACCATGCTCGGATCAGTCCGCTTGACGGAGATGGCCGTTGGCTTACCGGCGCCGGCCAGCGGTCCGGCTGGCCTGCAATTCCAGCAGACGCCACCGAACGTGTCCGGCGGGGGAGGCTTCGCCGCCGACGACACCGACGACCAGGCCCAACAGCAGGAGCAACTGGCCCTGCAGCAGATGCAGCAGGCCGAACAGGAGGCCGAGCAGCAAAACGAACAGGCCGAGCAGCAGTTTGAGCAAGGCATGCAGCAGGCTCAACTGGACGAGCAGCAGGCTAACAACCCGTAAGCCGGTGTCCAGCGCTTGATTCGGCCATCGCGCGCCGTTGGGGCAACCAGCAGTAGCAGAATCAAGGCATGCACGGGCGATCAGATGATGCCGCCGATCCATTCATCGATCTGCTGGCCGATCAGCGTTCGTTCTACCGGGCATGGGCTCCGCAATACGATGAGTGGTGGCAACGCCGTGGCCGCTACGATCACGGCCCGGACGATACCGCGGAGTGGGACCGGCAGATCCAACAGGTGACGCACGCGGTTGACACGTTTGGTCCGGTCGGGGACGTCCTTGAGCTGGCGGGCGGTACCGGGTGGTGGAGTCAGCACCTTGCCCGAAACTGCCAGCACGCTCACCGTGCTCGACTCGTCAAGCGAGGCCCTGCGTCTCAATCGGCAGCGGGTTGGCCGGTCCGATGTGACCTATGTGGTTGCCGACGTCTTCGAGTGGCGTCCGGACCGCGGCTACGACATGGTGTTCTTCTCATTCTGGCTATCGCACGTGCCTCGGCGTCTGTTCGAGGAGTTCTGGAAGCTCGTGGGCTCGTGCTTGCGGCCCGGTGGACGGGCGTTTCTGATCGACAACCGTCGAAACCCCACCCGCACAACGCAAGACCTATGTGATCGACGAGGTCGATGATGTCCAGAAACGCGGGCTGAATGATGGATCCGAGCATCGAGTCGTCAAGGTGTTCTATGAACCCGCCGAACTCGCCGGGCAGCTACAAAGATTGGGTTGGGTCGCAAATTTGGCTGGGACCTCACGATTGATCTACGGATCCGCCTCACCGCTGCGCTGCATCCACCAGAGCGAAACGCCCTGAGCGGCAACGACAAACGCTACCGCCCGCCGCTCGACTCGCGCTCGGCCGCCTTCACCAGGCGACCCGCAAAAAACCGGACCGCCCCGCCCATCGCGGCGCGCATCAACGGACCCGTCCCGCGAACTCCCTCGACAAACGAGCCCGTCCAGCGAATGTCGGTGCCGCCGAACGCCGTCGGCGTGAACACCACCTCGCCGAAGTAGTCCTTGGCCGGGGAGGGAGGTCCGACCAATTTGTACGCGTGCCGGCGATCCTGCTCGTACTCGACCGTCTCTTCCTGTACCAGCATCGGCCACATCCCGACCTTGCGGATGGCTCCGACACCGCCGGGCGGGGGATCGCCTTGGCGCGCCCAGCTCGAATGCAGCACGATCGGCTTGGCCCAGCTCGACCAATTGGCCCCATCCGCCACGAGCCGGAACAGCGTCGCCGGCGGCGCGCTACTGGTCTTGTTGACCTCGAAGGAAAACTTCCGACCCGCCATGCCCGACTCCCCGGTGATAAAGCTGAATGACCTTGAATGGATTGGGCGTACCTTACCGTTCGAGCCGCGCAGCGACGAGGCCAGGCGCATACTCACCCTGTGAGCCAGCCGATGCCGTTTCGGCCCCACCCGCACCCGCCAAGGCCGGCCCGGTCGCGGCGCCGCCTCCGCATGAGCGAAACACCTCGTAAGTCAACATGATAACGCGACCAGCGGTGCTACTTGTCGCGGCGGTGCTGTCGCTGAGCGGTTGCGGCGGTGGCCGAAACGCCGCTCCCGCCGGCCCGACAAACCACGACGCGGCCGCGGCCCGCAGCCGGCACGCGCTCGACGACGCCATCGACGTCGGCGCGCCGGGGTGCTCGGCCGCGGTCGGCGTCGAGGGGAAGGTCGTCTGGACGGGAGTTCGCGGGGTCGCGGACATCTCAACCGGCGACGCGATCACCCCGCAAACCGTGTTCGACATCGCCTCGGTATCCAAGCAATTCACCGCCACCGCGCTGCTGCTGCTGGTTGATGCGGGCGAGGTGGCGCTCGACGACCCGTTGTCTCGATACGTTCCCGAACTACCGTGGTCCGGCGCGGTCACCGTCGGGCAGCTGATGCACCAGACCAGCGGAGTCCCCGAGTACGTCGGGCTGCTCGAGGCGCAGGGCTTCCAGCTGGGCGACCGTACCACCGAGGACCAGGCCCTGCGGGCCCTGGCCGGCGTGCCGAAGCTGGAGTTCGCGCCCGGGTCCCGGTTCGACTACTCGAACTCCAATTACCTGCTGCTGGGCGAGATCGTCCACCGGATCTCGCGGAAACCGCTGGCGCAGTACCTAACCGAGAAGATCTTCGATCCGCTGGGTCTGGCCATGGTCGTGGATCCGATCGGGCAGGTTCCCGGCAAGGCCGTCGCCTACGAGAAGGGCAGCGACGGGTACCGCGCCACCCGGTCGGGCTGGGAACAGGTCGGCGACGGCGGCATCCAGACCACGCCCAGCCAGCTGGTCCGTTGGGCCGACAACTACCGAACCGGCCGGCTGGGCGGACCCAAACTCAGGGCGGCGCAACTGGCGGGGGCGGTACCCACCGAGCCGGGGGGCGGGGACCGGTACGGCGCCGGAATTTACGCCCTGGCCAACGGCACGCTCGATCACGACGGCGCCTGGGGCGGGTTCGTCACGGCGTTTCGCGTCAGCAAGGACCGAGCAACGTCGCTGGCCGTCAGCTGCAACACCGACAAGCAAGACCCCGAGGCACTCGCCGACGCGCTCGGCAAAGCCTGGATGTAGCCGACTCAAGCTGGCGCACAACGACTCTTCGGCCGCCACCTAGACTGCGCTTATGGATTACGGTTCCCGACATACCGTGGCTCCAAAAGGCCTGCTGCGGATCGAGGACTGCCTGGACGCCGACGGCGGCGTCGCGTTGCCACCGGGCACCACCCTGATATCGCTCATCGAGCGCAACGTCGCGAATGTCGGCGACTACGTCGCGTACCGCTACCTCGACTACGCCCGGTCCGACGGGCACGCAGTCGAAATGACGTGGGCCGAATTCGGTGTGCGGCTACAAGCCATCGGTGCGCACGTACAACGGTTCGCGGGCCAGGGTGACCGGGTCGCGATCCTCGCACCGCAGGGCATCGACTACGTCGCGGGCTTCTACGCCGCGATCAAGGCGGGGACCATTGCCGTGCCGCTGTTCGCCCCCGAACTGCCGGGCCACGCCGAACGGCTGGAAACCGCCCTTCGTGATTCGGAACCCGCCGTCGTGCTGACGACGGCGGCGGCCAAGGACGCGGTCGAGGGCTTCCTGTCCAAGCTCCCGCGGCTGCGAAGGCCGCAACTGCTCGTCATCGATCGGATACCGGATTCCGCCGGGGAACGGTTCACGCCCGTCGAGCTTGACATCGACCGGGTTTCCCACCTGCAGTACACCTCCGGTGCGACGCGACCACCGGTCGGCGTGGAGATCACCCATCGGGCCGTCGGCACGAACCTGGTGCAGATGATCCTGTCGATCGACCTGCTGAACCGAAACACCCACGGCGTCAGCTGGTTACCGCTCTACCACGACATGGGGCTGTCGATGATCGGCTTCCCCGCGGTGTACGGCGGACACTCCACGCTGATGTCGCCGACGGCATTCGTGCGCCGGCCGCAGCGGTGGATCCAGGCGCTGGCCGCCGGGTCGCGGCAGGGCAACGTGGTCACCGCCGCACCCAACTTCGCCTACGAGTGGGCCGCACAGCGCGGCCTGCCCGCAGCGGGCGACGACATCGACCTGAGCAACGTCGTGCTGATCATCGGATCCGAACCGGTCAGCATCGACGCGATCACCACGTTCAACAAGGCGTTCGCGCCCTACGGGCTGCCGCGCACCGCGTTCAAGCCGTCGTACGGCATCGCCGAGGCGACGCTGATGGTCGCAACCATCGACCACGACGCCGAGGCGAGCGCCGCTTACCTCGACCGCGAGCAACTGGGGACCGGGCGGGCGGTGCGCGTCGCCGCCGACGCACCCAACGCGGTGGCACACGTGTCGTGCGGGCGCATCGCGCGCAGCCTGTGGGCCGTGATCGTCGACCCCGACACCGGAGCCGAGCTGCCCGACGGCGCGATCGGCGAAGTCTGGCTGCAGGGCAACAACGTTGGCCGGGGTTACTGGAGACGTCCGGAAGAAACCGACCTGACGTTCCACGCCCGGTTGCGGTCGCCGCTCGAGCGGGGCAGCCGCGCCGAGGGCTCAGCGGCCGGGCGGTCGTGGCTGCGGACCGGGGACCTGGGCGTCTTTCTGGACGGCGAGCTCTACATCACCGGCCGGATAGCGGACCTGGTGATTGTCGACGCCCGCGCCCATTACCCACAGGACATCGAGGCCACGGCGGCGGAGGCCTCGCCGATGGTGCGGCGCGGTTACGTGACGGCGTTTGCGGTGCCGCACGACGAGGCGGGCCGGGAGCCGGCGAGCCGACACCTGGTGATCGTCGCCGAACGCGCGGCGGGCACCAGCCGCGACGATCCGCAGCCTGCGATCGAGGCGATTCAAGCGGCGGTGTCGCATCGACACGGTGTGGCGGTGGCCGACGTGCGTTTCCTGCCGGCCGGTGCCATCCCACGCACCACCAGCGGGAAGCTGGCCCGCCGAGCGTGCCGCGCCCAATACTTGGGCGGCACCCTGCGCGTGCACTAGGCGGTTCCGCCGCTGACTGCATAGCCCGGCCCGGGTGGCATCCTGGCCATGTGGGTCTGCTAATCCGGTTGGCGGAGCTGTTGATAGTGATCCTGCCGCTGGCGACCATCGTCGTCGGCGCGCTGAAAGCCTTTCGCGCCAACAAGGCGCGGGCCGCGGAGTCGGCCGAGGGACCACCAAGGCAGGAAATGTCCGAACCGGTCGCACGCACCGGCGGCAATCAAGTCGCACAGTGGCAGTCGCTCAAGCGGGTTTTGGAAGAGCACAGCCGCATCGACAAGCGCTGGCTCGACTATGAGCTCGACTTCGCCAAGCTGCTCGACTTTCCGCTGATGACCGACATGCGCAACCCGCTCACGATCGCCTTCCACAAGGCCAAGCTCCGGGCGGACTTCCTGCGGCCCGTCAAGGCCGAGGACCTCCTCGACGACCGGGAGGCCGCCGCACAGTATCTGTCGGCCGTCGAGGAGTACGTGACCGCGTTCAACGTCGCCGAGGCCGAGGCGATACGCACACGTCGCAGCGACTTCTCACCGGACGACCAGCACCGGATCGCCCGCGCTCAGAGCCTGTTGCGGGTGGCCTCCGACCCCGCCGCGGCACCAAGGGAACGCCAGAACGCCTACGACCGCGCGGTCAAAGAACTCGACGGCCTCGTCGTCCTGCCGGCCACGACGCAGGCCAGCATCGAGCGCGGGATCTCCGGTGAGATAGAGGGCTGAATCGGCGTGTCAGGATGAGCGAATGGCCACCGATCCCAGCGAGAGTTCAGCGCTCGCCGGCTACCCGGTCACACCGCCGCCCCTGCCCGGCCCGGTCACCTTCGACCAACGCTGGAGTGAGCTGACCTTCGTCCATTGGCCGGTGGAACCCGAGAGCGTCGAGCACATGTACCCGCCCGGCACCCGTCCCGACGTGTTCGCCGACGGCATGACCTACGTCGGGTTGGTCCCGTTTGTCATGAGCGCCACCAAAGTTGGCTCCGCACTGCCGCTTCCGTATTTCGGCAGCTTTCTGGAGACCAACGTCCGGCTCTACTCGGTCGATGACGCCGGACGGCACGGCGTCGTGTTCCGGTCGCTGGAAACGGCTCGCCTGGCCGTCGTGCCCGTCACCCGGATCGGCCTCGGCGTCCCGTACACCTGGGCGCGGATGCGGATGTCGCGCCGCGGCGACCAGATCACCTATCAGAGCGTGCGCCGCTGGCCGCGGCGCGGGCTGCGCAGCATGCTGACGATCGCCGTCGGTGAGGCGGTCGAACCGACGGCGCTGGAGGTCTGGCTCACCGCCCGATGGGGTGCGCACACCCGCAAGGCCGGGCGGACGTGGTGGGTGCCGAACGAGCACGGACCGTGGCCGTTGCGCGCCGCGGAGGTCGTCGAGCTGAGCGACGAGTTGGTGGCTGCCGCAGGGGTACGACCCGCCAGCGGTCGGTTGCGAGCGCTGTATTCGCCTGGCGTGCGGGCCCGCTTCTTCCGCCGCTGCGTCGTCGCGTGATCAGGGACAGGAGTATCCGCCGTCGATCACGATGTCGGAACCGGTCATGTAGCTCGACGCCTCGCTGGCCAGGTACAGGTACAGGCCGGTGAGTTCCTCCGGCCGGCCCAGGCGGCCCATCGGTATCTTCGGTTCCCACAGCGGGTGAAGGTCGGCCATGGGCTCGACGAGCTCGGTGCGGATGTAGCCCGGGCTGACGCTGTTGACCCGAATGTTGTGCGGCGCGAATTCGACCGCCATGGCCTTGGTCAGGTGAATGACCGCCGCCTTGGACGCGCAGTAGTGGCCGACCTGCTGCGGGACGTTGATGATGTGGCCGGACATCGACGCGGTGTTGATGATGACTCCGCCGTGCCCTTGGCGGACCATCGCCGCGGCCGCGGCCCGGGCGGTGAGAAAAACGCCGGTCACGTTGGTGTCCTGGATGCGCTGGAATTCCTCGAGCGGCATGTCCAGCATCGGGGTGACGCTGATGATCCCGGCGTTGCAGACCGCGATATCGATGCCGCCCAGCTCCGTGGTGATCCGGTCCAGCATTGCGCTCACCTGGTCGGGCTGGGTCACGTCGCACGCAATGGGCACGACCTTGCCGCGACCGGCGGCCGCGATCTCCCGCGCGACCTTGTCTAGCGCGTCGACGTGTCGCGCCGCAACGGCGACGCGGGCCCCGGCCTGCAGGTAGGCCTCGGCCACCCTTCTGCCGATCCCGCTGGACGCACCGGTCACCAGGACCCGCTTGCCGTCCAGGTTGAACAACTCCAGCACGTTCATTCGATCCCCATCCATTCGAGCCACCCAAAACCGGAACACGTTCTAGTGTGTCCGTCATGGGCAAATTCACCAGGGCCGAAATCGAGCGGGCCCTCGCGAACTACACGGCCGTGGTCGAGGGATGCAGCGCCTCGGGCGACTGGCGACCCTTTGCCGACCTATTCACCGAGGACGTCGTCTACACCGAGCACCACTACGGCGTCTTTCACGGGCGCGAGGCGGTCCGGGACTGGATCGTCGCGGTCATGGCGCCGTTCCCGCACATGCGCTTTCCCAGCGACTGGGTCGCCTACGACGACGACAACGACGCCGTCGTGCTCCTGATCAAGAACCTGCTCGACCACCCCACCGACCCCGACGCCGAGCCGTTCTGGTTCCCGAACTGGACCCGGCTGGTCTATGCCGGCGACGGCCTGTTTTCCAGCGAGGAGGACATCTACAACCCGAACCGCGACGCGCCCCGCGCGGTCGCCGCCTGGATGCAGGCCGGCGGTCGGCTCGAATCCGACGAGATCCTGCAGCCCAACGCCTAACCGACGGACGAGCGATGCGGCTGGCGGCCTCGCCGTCGCGACCGCACCGCCGCCAGCGCCTGATCCCACGCCAGCAGGGTCGCGGCCCTCATGTTGGCCGGCTTGACGGCATCGCGGGACAGCAGCGCGGTGGCGGCGGCTTTCGTGGTGGCCGACGCCTTGGAGATGTGGCCGGACTCGAACGGCGGCTGCGGGTCGTATTCGATGGCGAGCTGGATGGCCTTGGCGCGGCCCTCGCCGCCGATCTGGCCGACCAGCCACAGCGCCAGGTCCAGCCCGGCGGACACGCCGGCACAGGTGACGATGTTGCCCTCCCGCACGATGCGCTCGTCGGCGACGGGGGTGGCGCCGAATGCCTTCAGCGTGGGAACGGTCAGCCAGTGCGATGTCGCGCGCCGGCCCTCGAGCAAGCCCGCGGCCGCCAGGATCACCGAGCCCGAACAAACCGACGTCGTCCAGCTCGCGGTCTCGTGGGTGCGGCGCAGCCAATCCAGCAGCGCCTCGTCACGCGCGTGCACCGGCGTCGACGGGCCGCCGGGCACGAGAATCACGTCGGGTGAAGGCGTTTCGGCCAGCGAATGCGTTGCGCCGATGACCAGGACGCCGGAGTCGGCGGTGATCGGTCCGGACTCGTGCCAAACGAATCGCACCTCGGCGCCCGGCAGGTTGCGCAGCACCTCGTAGGGTCCGATCATGTCCAGCGCGGTGAACCCGGGGTAGGCCACGAATGCGATTTGGGTCATGGCTGTCGTCCTCTCTCGATGGCGGCCCCGACGATCACGCGAAGGCCTTGCGGTACTGATCCGGTGAGACACCGACACGGCGAATGAAGTTGCGCCGCATGGTTTCCGCGGTTCCGAAGCCGCAGCGCGCGGCGATCGCGACGACGGTGTCGTCGGTCTCTTCCAATTGCCGGCGCGCGGCTTCGGTGCGGATGCGTTCGACGTACTGGCCGGGCGCCTCGCCGACCTCGTCGGTGAAGACGCGGGTGAAGTGGCGGGGGCTCATCGTCGCCCGGCGGGCCAGTTCGCCGATGCTGTGCGAACCGCCGGGCTCGGCCTCGATCGTCTCCTGGACCTCGCGGATCGACGGCCGTTTGGCCCGCGGCATCCACACCGGCGCCGCGAACTGCGTCTGACCGCCCGGGCGCCGCAGGTACAGCACCAGGTAGCGGGCGACCGTCTGCGCGAGTTCGGTGCCGTGGTCGTCCTCGACCAGCGAGAGCGCCATGTCGATCCCCGCGGTCACACCCGCGGCCGTCCACACCGTGCCCGAGCTGCGGACGAAGATCGGGTCCGGGTCGACGTCGACGGCCGGGAACTCGCGGGCCAACCGCCCGGCGAACGCCCAGTGCGTGGTCACCCGGCAGCCGTCGAGCAAACCCGCCTCGGCGGCGAGGAACGCGCCGGTGCAGACCGTCACTATCCGCCGGGCCGTTCCGGCGACGGCCTTGATCCAGGTCACGAGCTCGCTGTTGGCCCGTGCGTCGTCGACGCCACCGCCGCCGGGCAGCACGACGGTGTCCACCGCGGCGCCGGGATCGGGCAGCGGCGCCGCCACGAAGCCCAGCCCGGTCGCGGTGCTGACCTGTCGACCCTCGACCGACGCCACGACGACGTCATATCCGCCACCGGTCAGCAGCGATGCGGTGGTGAAGACGTCGTGCGGCCCCACCACGTCGAGTGCCTGAACGCCGGGAAAGCCGGCGATAACCACCTTGCGAGCCATGCAATCAGTGTTCGCCAGGCACGGGCATGTCGTCTACGCCATGTAGCCCACTGATTAGGACATGCGGACCTGGCCCCGGCCGCCGGTTGCGGGCTTGGCAGACTGTGGCCATGGCACAGATAACCTTGCACGGAAACCCGATCCACACCGTCGGCGATCTACCGGCCGTCGGATCTCAAGCGCCGGGCTTCACCTTGACCGGAACGGATCTGGGCGTCGTCAGCAACGACCAGTTCAGCGGTAAGCCCGTGGTGCTGAACATCTTTCCGTCCATCGACACACCGGTGTGCGCGAACAGCGTGCGCGCCTTCAACGAGCGGGCGGCCGCCGGCGGTGCGTCGGTGCTGTGCGTGTCCAAAGATCTGCCGTTCGCGCAGGCGCGATTCTGCGGCGCGGAGGGCATCGAGAACGTCAAGACGGGATCGGCGTTTCGCGGCAGCTTCGGCGACGATTACGGCGTCGGCATCGTCGACGGCCCGATGGCCGGGCTGCTCGCGCGGGCGGTGGTCGTGGTCGGCGCCGACGGCAAGGTCACGTACACCGAACTGGTGCCCGAGATCGCCCAGGAGCCGAACTACGACGCGGCGCTGGCCGCGGTGGGCTGAACCCCCTCAGCGGCGAGCGTGCGCGTCGGTACGACGACACCCCGTCGCAAGCGTGCATATGCGCACCTCGAGCCGGTCGGTTACGGCCCCAGTCGATCCGCTGTGGCGGCCAGCACCTCGCGGCACTCGGCCCACATCTGCTTGATGATCTCGGTGGCGGGCGGGAGGTCGTCGATCCGGCCGGCGACCTGACCGGTGTTCGCGACGCTGGCGTTCATGTCGCCGTCGAAGTAGAGCCGCTCAACCCGTTGCAACGCGGCGCCGCCTTGTTCGAAAGACGCTGCCCGGTCAAGCTTTTCGGCGGCTTCGGTCCGGATCACGGGCATCATGGTCTCGACGATCCCCAGCGCACCGGCGTTGGATACCGCCGCGGCGAGCTGCGCGCCGGCGATGTAGGTCACCGGCGCCTGGATGATCGGGATGTCGATCCGTGCGAGTTCGCAGACCCGGTTGGGTGCGGGGCCGCTCATGGCCCGCGCGGGTCGACGAGCTCGCGGAATCGCTCCGCGGGGTAGACGGACGCACCCAACGCTCGGACCCGGTCGTTCAGCGCCCGGTCCGATGTCACCACGCGAATGTCGCGCGGGCGGTCGTCGGCCGAAACCAGCCGGACGATCTCGTCGTCGGCGGAATTCGCGGCCGCTCTGGGGGCATGCGCAATTTCGACCACCGCTGAGGCGATGGCGGTCGACGGTGGCCGCTCGAAGACCACCGTCACCGTCTCGCCCCGATCCGACGCCCAGCGGTCCACCCGCTCCACCAGCGTGGCCATCGCACGGCCGCGGTCCTTCCACCAGCCGTCGGGGCGGCTCCCGATCACGTTCATGCCGTCGACGATCCATCGCACCAACACACCGTAGGCCAATCCTCGTGGTTGGTACGGTCACCGGTATGACGTCGATAGCCGACACGGGCGACCGGGTCGTTTCACTGGCCCGCGGTATGCGCGATCTCGTGCGGGCCGAAGCCGCCGAATCCGAGCGGGCGCGCACGCTGACCCCCGCGATCGTCGACGAGATGTGGGCCAGCGGGCTGATGTCCGCGTTCAACCCCGTTGCGGCCGGCGGCGTCGAGCCGCCGTTTGCCGAGATGATCGAGACGTGGATCGAAATGGCTTGGCAGGACGGCTCATTCGGCTGGATCGGCATCGCCAACCTGCCGTCCTCGTTCGCCGCCGCGGCGTATCTGCCCGACGACGGCTTCGCCGAGGTCTTCACCGCGCACGACAACCGCGTCACCCTGGGGGGCCAATTCTTTCCGAATGGGCAGGGAGCCGCGACCGACGGCGGCTACCTGCTGAACGGGTCGTGGAACTTCGGCTCGGGCATAGGTCACTCCCAATACATCGCGGCCGGATTCTTTCCGATGGACGACGGCGAGATGCGCTGGATCAGCGAGGGCTTCCCGGAGATGCGCGTCGCAGTCGTTCCGCGGGACCAGATCAGCTTCAACGACGGCTGGTTCGTGCAGGGGCTCAAGGGAACCGGCTCCTACGACTACAGCGCCGAGGGCGTGTTCGTGCCCGCCAGCCGCACCTTCGAACTCTTCGTGCGGCGGCCCTACCGCGGCACCTCACCGGCGACCCGCATGGGCCTGATGCCGGTCACCGCCGCCGGCCACGCATCGTGGGCGCTCGGCGTCTCGAAGAGCATGCTCGACGACGTCCAGGAACTGGCCGCGACGAAGTTCCGGATGAGCGACATGGCTTCGTTGGCCAGTCGCCCGACGTTCCAGAAGGGGCTGGCGCACCATCGGGCGGCCTGGCGCGCCGCGCGTCTCTTGGTGCTCGACGCGTTCACGACGGCCGAGGCCGCGGTTGCGGCGGGCGAGGAGCTGACGCCCGCCCTGCGCGCGGACATGCGCGTGGCCGCCGTCTACGCCACCGACACGGCCCGCGGTTGCGCCGAGTGGGCCCACCTGGTCGCCGGCACCAGCTCGATCCGCGAGGGCAGCCGCCTGGAGCGGGCCTTCCGCGACATGTACACCGGAACCCAGCACGCCTTCATCAGCGAGAAAGTCGCCATCGACGCCGCACAGATTTGGCTGGGCATCGTCGACGACCAGCCGGGTCTGTGAGTGTCCTTTCTTGAGCTCGAGATCGACGCTAGCGTGCAGCTCACTCGTACTTGTTCGCGCCAGTGTCGATCTCGACGCGGATTTATAAGTGAGGCAACAGTCGCTCGGCGAACGCCTCGGGATGTTCCCGGTGCATGAAATGACCGCCCGGGACTTCCTCGACGACATAGTCGTTTTCGAACATCCGGGCGGCGGCGCGATAGTCGGACGGCGCGACGACGGGATCGTCTAGCCCCGCGAAGACGACCGTCGGCACCGTGATCCGCATCCGCAGCGATGCGCTGGGGATGGGGGAGAGCTTCCGGTAGTAGCCGAACGCCGCGTTCAGGCTCGCCCGGTTGGCGAAGCTCGCGCGCACGGCGTCGAACTCCTCGGGGCCCGGGTTCCACGTCGGGGACCAACGCCGGTAGATGGCGGGCAGCGCGACAAAGTCGTTGCGCGCGAAGCGCCCCGGCGCACCCGGCAGCTTGTAGGCCGCAAAGTGGCGAGCGCCCCAGAGCTTCCTCGGCGACGGCTTGAGCGTCGCCGGATGCGGAATGCCAACGACGACAAGCTTTCTCACCCGGTTCGGCGCCAGGGCCGCCGCGCCGTATGCGGCCGAGGCGCCCCAGTCGTGCCCGATGACGACGGCGTCGGGCACGCCGAGCGCTTCGATCAGCGCAAGTGGGTCGCGCGCCAGCGTCTCTTGGTCGGTGTCGCGGTCGGGAATCGCGCTGGGGTGGTACCCGCGCAGGAACGGGCTTACCGCGCGGTATCCGTTGGCCGCGACGCGCGGCCGAAGATGATCCCAGGTGTGCGCCGTGTCCGGAAACCCGTGCAGCATCAGCACCAACGGCCCGGAGCCCTCTTCCAGGTAGGCGAACTTCAGCCCGTTCGCCTCGACGAAATGGATCGCATCGGCCATGGCCTCCGGACACTACGCCAGTCAGTGCTCGCCGGGATAGGCGTGGATCAACGCCTTGGCGAGTTTCGGGACGGCATGCGTCAGTTCGTGTTCGGCGTCGTGGGCGATGCGGTGCGCCTGCGCCAGGCTGAGGGCGGGGTCGACGTCGAGTTCGGCGTCGGCGTGCAGGCGGTGCCCGATCCAGCGCATCCGCACGCTGCGCACCGCCCGCACCCCGGGCCGGGCCGCCAAGGCGTGTTCGGCGGCCTCGACCATCGCGGGGTCCACGCCGTCGAGCAGTCGGCGGAACACGTCGCGCGCCGCCGTGCCCAGCACGGCCAGGATCGCCACGGTGATCACCAGGCCGACGATCGGGTCGGCCAGCGGAAATCCCAGCGCGACACCGCCGGCCGAGAACAGCACCGCCAACGAGGTCAACCCGTCGGTGCGCGCGTGCAGGCCGTCGGCGACCAGCGCGGCCGAGCCGACCCGCCGTCCGGCCCTGATTCGATACAGGGCCACCCATTCGTTCCCGACGAATCCGATCAACCCGGCCAGCGCGACCCAGCCCACGTGCGCAACCGGTTCGGGATGGGTGAGCCGCACGACCGCCTGGTAGCCGGCGACGATCGCCGACGCCGTTATCGTCGCGACCACGAACAGCCCGGCCAGGTCCTCGGCGCGACCGAAGCCGTAGGTGTAGCGGCGCGTCGCGGCCTTGGCGCCCAACGCGAACGCGATCCACAAGGGCACGGCGGTCAGGGCGTCGGAGAAGTTGTGGACCGTATCGGCGCCCAGCGCAACGGATCCCGAAACCAGCGCGACGACGAGCTGGGCGGTGGCCGTCAGCCCGAGCACCACGAGGCTGATCTTGACCGCGCGGATTCCCGCGGCGCCGGATTCCAGGGTGTCGTCGATATCGCCGCCGTGGGAATGCGGGGCGAAGATCCCCTTGATCGCCCCGCGCAGACCATGCCGGTGGTCATGGTCATGGGGTTGCGCGTCGGCAATACAGGTATCTGCATGCATACGCAAATAATAGGCATTCGGTCCTGCCGCTGGCCAGCCGGCCGTCGCCTACCATCAGCGCATGCGCGGCTACAAGATCTTGATCACCGGCCCCACCGGGCAGGTCGCCACTCCCGTCGCCCGGGCCCTGGCGATCGAAAACGAGGTCTGGGGCATCGCCCGGTTCACCGACGCCGCGGCCCGCGCGGCACTCGAGCGGGCGGGGGTGCGGTGCGAGACCGTCAACCTGGCCGCCGGGGACTTCGCCGCGGTCCCGTCCGACTTCGACTACGTCGTCAATCTGGCCGTGGCCAAGAGCGGCAACTGGGACAAGGATCTGGCCGCCAACGCGGAGTCCGTCGGCCTCCTCATGGCCCACTGCCGCAACGCGAAAGCGTTCCTGCACTGTTCGTCGGCGGCCGTCTACGACCCGCCCGACGATGAGCCCCGGACCGAGCGCACGGCCCTGGGCGACAACCACAAGCCCCTGTTCCCGACCTATTCCATTTCCAAGATCGCCGGGGAGGTCGTCGCGCGGACGATGGCACGCGCCCTCGGCGTGCCCACCACCGTCGCCCGGCTCAACGTCCCGTACGGTGACAACGGCGGGTGGCCGTACTACCACATGGAGATGATCCTGGCCGGCGTGCCGATCCCGGTGCCGCCCGGCGGTCCCGCCCGCTACAACCCCATCCACGAGGACGACATCATCGCCACCATCCCGAAGCTGCTCGAGGTGGCGTCGGTGCCGGCGACCACAGTCAACTGGTGCGGCGACCAGGTCGTCAGCATCCAGGAGTGGTGCGGTTACCTCGGCTCGCTGGTCGGCAAGGAGCCGGTGTTCGACGAGAGCGCGCAGGCGTTGCGCGGCAATCCCACCGACGCGACGCGGATGCACGAGCTCATCGGGGGCACGACGGTCGACTGGCGCGACGGGATGCGCCGGATGGCGGCCAAGTTCCACCCGGAACTCGTGGCATAGTCGCGCCGAGCGCCGGCGGCTCCGGATGCCGCCACCCTTGACCACGCCGCGCCGACAATGCTAAGCAAGTGCTCAGCATTCGACGGCAGGGAGGGTTCACGGTGACGGTGCAGACGGTTTTGGAGGACATCCGCAAGCGCCCCGGCTCGGGCGACGTCATCCCGATCATCAATCCGGCAACCGAAGAACAGATCACCGAATTCACCGACTGCGGCAACGACGCGGTCGACGACGCCGTCGCGCGGGCAAGGGCGTCGTTCGAGTCGGGCGTCTGGTCACAGCTGCCGGGGCGCCAGCGGGCCAAGGTCATGTGGCGCATCGCCGATTTGATCGACGAACATGCCGAGGAGTTCGCCCAGCTCGACTCGCTCAACACCGGAATGCCGTTGCTGCAGGCGCAGTTACAGATGTCCACCTGCTCGGAGTTCTTTCGCTACTACGCCGGCTGGTGTTCGAAGCTCAACGGCGTCGCATACGACGTGAAGACCGACGGCATCGCGACGGACGCGTTCGTCAACATGCACGCCTACACGCTGAAAGAACCGTATGGCGTGGTGGGGCTGATCTTCCCGTGGAACGGCCCGATCTTCAATGCCAGCGCAAAGCTGGCGCCCGCGCTCGCGGCCGGGTGCAGCATGCTCGTCAAGCCCGCCGAGGAGACCCCGCTGTCGGCGCTGCTGCTCGACCGGCTGATCCACCAGGCGGGCGTGCCCGAGGGCGTCGTCAACCTGCTGACCGGCTACGGCCACACCGCGGGCGCGGCGATCACCGCGCATCCCGACGTCGAGAAGGTCGCCTTCACCGGGTCGACCGAGGTCGGCAAGGAGATCGTGCGGGCCTCGGCCGGCAATCTGAAGAAGGTCATGCTCGAGCTCGGCGGGAAGTCGCCGGTGCTGATCTTCGACGACGCCGACATGGACAAGGCCATCCTGATGGCGTCGCTGGGCATCTTCGTGCATTCCGGCCAGGGATGTGTTTGCGGCTCACGGATTTTCGCGCAGCGCGGCGTGTACGACCGGGTGGTGGAAGGCGTCGCGGGGATGGCGAATACGTTCAAGCTGGGCGCGCCCGGCGAGGAGGGCTGCGTCAGCGGCCCGCTGATCAGCCAGAAGCAGCTGACCCGCGTCATGGGCTTCATCGAGGAGGGCAAGGGCGACGGCGTCGACGTGGTCACCGGCGGCTACCGCCTGGACCGCAAGGGCTACTTCGTCCACCCGACGGTGCTCACCAACGTCCACCGCGGCATGCGGCTGTACCAGCAGGAGATCTTCGGGCCGGTGGTCACCATCCTGCCGTTCGACGACGAGGACGAGGCCGTCGCGATGGCCAACGACACCACGTACGGCCTGGCGGCCACCGCCTGGACGGAAAACCTGGGCCGCGCCCACCGGATCGTCAAGCGGCTGCAAGCCGGAAGCGTCCAGGTGAACTGCCAGTTGGTCTTCGACCACGATGTGCCGTTCGGCGGTTACAAGCAGTCCGGCTGGGGCCACGAGTTCGGCCGCGAGGGCATCGACGCCTACCTGAAAACCAAGTCGGTGTGGGCCCAGCTGTAGCCGCAATTGCCGTAAGGTTGCGGGCATTCCTGAGGTCAAGCTGTCGGATGGCGTAGTGCACTACCGGGATACCGGTTCCGGCCCGTGCATCCTGCTGATCCACGGCTTGTTCGTCGACAACCGTGTGTTCGATCGGCTGGTCCGGCTACTGGCCCCGTCGGCACGCTGCGTCATGCCGGACCTCCCGCTGGGCGCGCACCGAACACCGATGAACGGCAACGCGGACCTGTCGCCGCCCGGACTGGCGCGACTCATCGCCGAGCTGATCCAGGAGTTGCGGCTGCGGGAGGTCACGGTGCTCGGCAACGACACCGGCGGCGCCCTGTGTCAGATCCTCTGCGCTAACCATCACGAACTCGTCGACCGGCTGGTGCTGACCAATTGCGATGCGTTCGAACGCTTCCCGCCGGCCGCCTTCCAGGCGTTGTATCGCGCCGGCTCGCGCATCCCCGGTTCCATCGCGGCTGTCGACCTTATCCTGCGGGTGCGCATGCTGCGGCGCGCTGCACTGGCGGCCGTACCAGTGACGATGCGGCCGCTGCCGGATACATTGCTGGCCAGTTGGTTTGAACCGTTGCATGACCCACGCATTCGCGCCGACGTGCGCGCGGTGCTACAGGGAGTTTCGCCGGAACACACACTGTCCGCCGCCGAACGATTGAAGACATTTGACCGTCCGGTGCTGATCGTCTGGGGAACCCGCGACCGGTTTTTCCCGGTGAGCGACGCCCGCCGACTCGTCGGCACGCTGCCTCATGCGCGATTGGAAACGGTTGACGACGCGCGCACATACGTTCAAATCGATCAACCGGAGCGTCTCGCCGAACTCATCAAAAGCTGGCCCTAAACGGAAAAGTTCCGAACCTGCTTGAGGTCCGGAACTTTTCTGTTGCCTCGAACGGGTTCAAGATCCCTTGCTGTAACGGGTCAGGAACCCGGTGGCCGCGACCGCCGCGACGGTACCGATGACGCCCCACAGCACCAAGGGGAAAACCATCGACCCGAGGAACCAACCGAAGGTCATCCCGATGTAGAGCGTCCAGATCAATCGGTAGACGCTCCAGAGTGCGACCAACGCGGCGCTGATCCCGATGTACAGGCTCCGCTGGCGATCGACACGATTGATCTGCTCTTCGATGCTGGCCGGCACGATTTTCATTTGCTGACTTCCTTTCGTCACGCGCCGCCTCGGTGGCGGCGTCATTGCGGTAAGTTCAGCCGGTGGAACTGGCTACCGATCCCAACAATCTCGCGGGCCCGAAACCGGTATGGGTGCTTTCGTCGTGCAGTAGTGTCACGCGCTGACAGATCCCGGTTGCCGAAACGTGGAGGAGCCGTGAGCCCAGAAGAAGTCGTCCGCGCGGAACTGGACGCGTGGAGTCGTCTCAATGTCGACGAGATCGTCAGCTACTTCGCCGCCGACGCCATCTGGGACAACGTTCCCCTCGGTGCCGTGTCGGGCCATGACAAAATCCGTAAAGCGGTGCAGGGATACGTCGACCGCACGACGCATGGGGACATTGAAATCTTGAATCTCGCCGTTGCGGGCAATGTGGTCCTGACCGAACGCGTCGATCACTTTGTCTACGACGGCAAGACGATCCACGCTCGTGTCATGGGAGCCTTCGAAGTGACTGACGACAAGATCACGGCTTGGCGCGATTACTTCGACGTGCCCAATGATCCCTCCTAGTTCTCAGCCGACCGCTCGCTCCATCTCGGCCCTGAACTGGCGATACCTCGCGGCGCGCCCGGGCCGGCGCCGGACCACAGCCCAACCGGTCGCGAGCACCAGGAACCAGAGCGGGAACCAGGCCAGGGCGATCGCGGTTTCCCGCGCGGTGCACAGCGTCGCGACCACGAACGCGAAAAAGGCGAGGACGGCCCAGCACATCGGCTCGCCGGCGGGCATCTTGTAGGGCGAGTCGGCATGTCGCTGCGGGTGTCGGCGCCGGTACACCAGGTAGCTGACGACGATCATCGCCCAGACGAACATGAACAACAGGGACGCGATGGCCGTCACGATCGTGAAGGCGCCCATCACCGAACCGCCCACATAGAGTAGCGGGATGGAGGTGAGCAGTAACGCGGCCGTGAGAACCAGCGCCCGCGCCGGCACGCCGCCGCGGTTCAGCCGCCCGAAGGCCGCCGGAGCGCTTCCCTCGTCCGCGAGGCCGAAAAGCATACGGCCGGTGGAGAATACCCCGGAGTTCGCGGCGGAGGCCGCGGCGGTGATCACGACGAAGTTGACGATCGACGCCGCGGCGCCGAGCCCCGCCAAGGAGAACATCATTACGAACGGCGACTCGCCGCTGGCGAACTGCCGCC
Source organism: Mycobacterium sp. 663a-19 (assembly GCF_035616495.1). NCBI lineage: Bacteria > Bacillati > Actinomycetota > Actinomycetes > Mycobacteriales > Mycobacteriaceae > Mycobacterium > Mycobacterium sp. 663a-19. The sequence goes on from NZ_JAPJAV010000004.1 coordinate 140,515, forward strand.
ACGGGACGACGATGAGAATCGCCAGCAGCGCACCGATGTAGAAGATCGCCACCCGCAGCGGAACGGCGTTGATCGCCCGGGGGAGAGTGCGGCGGGGATTCACCGTCTCCGCGGCCGCGGTGCCGACGAGTTCCACCCCGACGAACGCGAATAGCGCGATCTGGAACCCACTGACCGCGCCCATGAACCCGGTGGCGAAGAATCCGCCGTCGTTCCACAGATTGGCGATGGTGGCGTGATGGCCTTGTGGCGAAACGAAATTCGTCGCCAGCAGTATCACGCCCACCCCGATGAAGCTCACGATCGCGACGACCTTGATCAGGGCGAACCAAAACTCGGCCTCGCCGAAGTTGCGGACGCTGAACAAGTTCAGCGCGAGGATCAGGGCGCTCGTTACCAGCGCCGGCAGCCACGCGGGCAGGCCGGGCCACCAGAACCTTGTGTAGCCGGCGATCGCGACGACTTCCGCGACGCCGGTGGCGACCCAGGCGAACCAGTACGACCACCCCACGAAGAAACCCGCCGCGGGGCCCAAAAGGTCGGCCGAGAAGTCAACGAACGACTTGTAATTCAGGTTGGACAACAGCAGTTCGCCCATCGCGCGAAGCACGAAGAACACGAAGAGCCCGATGATCGCGTACACCAGCACCACCGCCGGGCCGGCGAGCGAGATCGTCCGGCCGGACCCCATGAACAGCCCGGTGCCGATCGCCCCTCCGATCGCGATCAGCTGAATGTGACGGTTGGACAGACCCCGATGCAGTTGCGGCACAGCGGTATTGGGCCAGCCGACGTCGCGCGCCTAGCCCGACGTCTTGACGACGAGCTTGCCGACGTTCTTGCCGTCGAACAGCATGTTGATCGCCGTCGGCAGCTGCTCGAAGCCCTCGATGACGGTCTCGAGCGGCGTGAGCTTGCCCTGGGTCATCAGGCCCGCGATCTCCTGAATCGCCTCGGGCGCGCGGCCGAAGTGGTCGAGCACGATGAAGCCCTGCACCGTCGCCCGCTGGATCAGCAGGTTGCCGAACGCACGCGGGCCGGGCGGCGGATCAGCGGAGTTGTAGCCGGAGATCAGGCCGCACAGCGCGACCCGCGCGCCGATGTTGAGGCGCGCGAAGATCGCGTCCATGATGTCGCCGCCGACGTTTTCGAAGTCGACGTCGATGCCGTCGGGCGTCGCCGCGGCGAGCTGGACGGCCCAATCGTCGGCGCGGTGGTCCACCGCCGCGTCGAAGCCGAGCTGCTCGGTCAGCAGCGCGCACTTCTCCGGCCCCCCGGCGATCCCCACGACGCGGGCGCCGTCGGCCTTGGCGAGCTGGCCGGCGACCGAACCGACCGCGCCGGCCGCCGCCGAGACGACCACCGTCTGGCCCGGTTGCGGCTTGCCGATGTCGCGGATGCCGACCCACGCGGTGAGCCCGGTCATCCCGAGCGCGCCCATGTAGGCGCTCGGCGAGATGCCCGCGGCGACGTCGACCGGGAACAGGGGCATCGCATCCGAGGCGACCGCGTACTCCTGCCAGCCCACCAGGCCCTGCACGGTCTGGCCGGCCTGGTAGTTCGGGTTCTTCGACGCGACCACCTCACCCAGCCCGGCACCGCGCATCACCTCGCCGATGCCGACCGGCGGCAGATACGTGGGCGTGTCGTTGATCCACATGCGGTTCGTCGGGTCCAGGGAGATCCAGTCGACGCGCACCAGCGCCTCGCCGTCCCCGATCTCGGGGATCGCCTCCTCGGTGAGCTCGAAGGTGTTCGGGCCGATGCGGCCGGAGGGGCGCTCGCGGAGCAGGAAGCGACGGTTGCGATCGGCCATGAGCGCACGGTACCGGACTCGGCACGGGTAGCGACACGTCCGAGCGAAGTCGCGAGTGCTATAACGCACGTATGTCAGGCACCGGGCACACGATCACCCACGTTTCCGATACGGCCCGGTGGACGGCGTTGCACCGGGCCACCGAATCTGCGCGCCCCGATGCGCTGTTCAGCGACCCGCTCGCCGAACAGCTCGCCGGCGAACACGGCCGCGCCATCGTCGCCGGGACCCCGCGGAGGAGCCGCAGCGGGTGGTGGCTGGTCGCGCGCACCAAGGTCATCGACGACGCCATTGCCCGTGCGATAGAAGACGGCTGTGACCGGGTGTTGAATCTGGCCGCCGGTCTCGACACGCGGCCCTACCGGTTGGACCTTCCCGCCGATCTGACCTGGGTGGAAGCGGACCTGCCGGCGCTGCTCGCCGAAAAGACACAGCTGCTCGCCGACCAGACGCCACGATGCCGGTTGACCCGCTCCGCCGTCGACCTGGCCGACCCACCCGCCCGCGACGCCTTCTTCGACGCCGCGCTGGACGGCGCCACCAAGGCGCTGGTGCTGACCGAGGGCCTGTTGATGTATCTCGAAGACCGTGACGTCACCGCGCTTTCGGATGCGATCAAGCGGCCCGAGGTCGCCTGGTGGATGCTCGAATTCGCGTTTCCGGGCCTGAAGAAGATGATGAACAAGAAGATGGCCGACCTGTCGCAGAACGCGCCCTTCAGGTTCGCACCCGAGAATGGGCTCGCCTACTTCGAAGAGCAGGGCTGGCGCACCGTCGAGGCGCAGTCACTGTTCGAGGCCGCCCACCGGCTGCATCGCTTACCGATGTCGATGCGGCCGCTCGCCCGCTTGCTGCCCCCGACGGATCTGCGCCGCCCCGGACGCAGGACCTCGGCCGCGGTCGCCCTGCTCACCCATTGAGCGGCCGACGAACGCCATCTACGAAACGCTGTCCCACTGCTCGTCGGTCACGTCGGGGATGCAGTGGTAGGCGATCACCGCGGTCCCGGGGTTCGCCACGCCGCCGTTGATGTTGAGGCAGGGGCCGAGGGCGCTCGTGACCTGGCCGTTGGGTTGGGTGTTCCACCGCTGGTTGTTTGAGTCGGCCTGACAGGTCGAGAGGATTACCGGGGTGGTGTCCGCCGCGCTGGCGATGCTCAGGCAGTTCCCGGGGAAGGCCGCGCTCTCGATCTGACTGGCGGAGTTGAGGTTCCAGAGCTGGGACTTCGACCCGTTGCAGGCGTTGATCACCGTCGCGGCGTTGTTCCCAGTCGGGTTGTCGAGACACCAATTGCCCATCCGGCTCTTCAGCTGGACCGGGCCGGCGGCGCTCGCCACACCCGCGCCCAGCAGCGCCACACCGAGCGCCGCGCCGGCTACGACGAGGGACCGGCGCACACCCCCGATCAACCGGGATCCACACATTTTCAGCACCATCCTCTCGTGCCCTTCTTGTGCCGCAGGCGTCGCGGTGCTGGACGATTACCCGGTGGACGCATTACGAATCGCCATGGTGTCGATCACTTCGACGGCCACGGCCGTCCTGTGGACGGCCGGACCGGCGGGCGCCGACCCCCCGCCCACCCAGGTGATCACCACCGTGGCCGTCGGATCCGGTGGTCAACCCATCAACGGATACCGGGAGGCGCCCACGCGGGGCAACGTCTTCGAGGTCGACGACTGCACGACACCGTCACCGTCGGCCGTCGCAAACAATATCTACTACTGCTCGCCCAGTGCGGCCGGCGCGGGCACCTGCTGGCCGGCGACGGCCGGATCGCTGCTGTGCGTGGACAACCCGTGGGACAGGAGCCTGCATCGGGTGGCCTATCGCGGTTCGCTCCCGCCGGTTCAGGCCACCGACACACCTGATCCCTTCGCGCTGGCCCTCGACGACGGCACGCATTGCCTGCTTCGCAACGGCGGCGCGTGGGGCGGCCGCGACGACGGATACGTCGGCGCGTACTGGTGCGGGGACCCCGGGTCGAACCTGTATGTCCTGGAGCCTCCGGGCCGGGGGACTGGGAGCATCGACCGCTCGGGACCGGCCTGGACGGTCCGAGTGGGTCAGCTGGGCACCCCGACAGCCCACTTCCCGCCGCCGCGGACCCGCGCGGTGACCAGCGCCTGGTTCGCCGGAAACTGAGCGTCTACCAGACGCGGATCCAGTCGATCAGCATGTCCGCGGGATAGGTCCCGGATCCGGGGTCGCCGCCGCCGGAACCGGCAACCGCGAGGTTGAACACCGGAAAAGCGGTGTAGCCCGGGTTGTTGAACGGCCAGTCGGGCAGCGAGCTCGCCGGTACGTCGAAGTACGGTTGCGCGCCCTCGGTGTAGTCCTTCCAGAAGCGGATGCCCGCCGCATCCCACTGGCATCGCCAGGTGTGCCACCCGCTGTCGACGGCGATGTTGTGGGTCTTCCATTCGCCGCCGTTCGCCTTCGCATGGACGGTGGTGGCCGAGGGCCAGTTGCCGTTGCCGTACCACTCGACGACGTCGATTTCGCCCTGATCCTCATTGCCCAGCCAGTACGCGGGCCAGGCGCCGGGCGTCAGGCAGTCGAGCTTGATGCGGGCCTCCCAGGTATGGCCGACCCCGCCGCGCCAGTTGCTCTGGACCTTGCCGCTGAAATAGGTGGGGCCATCTTTCGCGGCCCGCAGGACCAGGTTGGACTTGCCGTCGACGAACACATTGCGGCGATCGTCGCGGTACTGTCCGATGTTCTCGGGCCGCTCCCAATACGTCGGGTCCTTGATCTGCTCGCGGGCCCGCGCGACCGTCCACTTCGAGGCATCGGGCGCCGACCCGGCCGGCCCGTCGAACTCGTCCTGGAAAACGTAGGTTCCGGTCTGACCGCTCGGTGCATCCGGTCGCGACGGGAAGGCGCGGGCCTCAGGGATGGGGAGCGCGGCCGCCAGCACGCCGATCCCTGCCGTCAGCATCATGCGGCGGCGATCCATCTCGGGCATAAGCAAGCGACGATAGCAGCCCGCCGGTGTGGGCTCGAAACAGGAATTTGTCGGTGGCCGTCGCTACCCTTTGGATCGCCGTCGACCCAAAAGGGACGACGGCACAGTGGTGGCCCGGGATTTACCACGAATTCACGGCCAATTCTCAAGATCGCTGTTGGTTTGGTCTCAGGATTGGCTGGGCATTCTTGGATCACGACCCGATAACCACCGGCTTTTGCAGCGAGTTGCTCTGGGAGGAGTTGACAATCGTGGCGAATGCATCAGGAGCGACGGTTATTTTCCTGCACTCACATCCGGCTTGGGTCGCGGCCCAGCGGCGCGCCCGACAGCGCAGCGAATCGATGCGCCGCCACCCGTCATCCCTGGCCCGGCGCCGCGCCGCCGCGGGGGAGCACGTCGCCCCTGTCGTCCGCAACTTCAAGGTCTACTCGGGCACTGACACGCCGGCCTGAAAACGCTTGCGCGCTGCGCGGCCGGCGAATCGACCCAGCGAATTGGGCTGTGCCGCAGCGCAATAACCGCAATAGCTGAGCCAATTTTCACCACCGTTATTCGTGAAATTCCGCGTCGCGCTATTCGCCCGGCCGGACGGGTCCGTTTACATCCGCCCGATGATCTACTACCCTCTGTAGTAGTCGATGGTGGGGAGGACAAAGATGTCCAACGACTCGGATTCACCAACAGCCCGCCGTCCGCTGGCCGAGGCGGTGCTCGTGTTCACCGCGGCTTTCGCGCTCCACGGGATAGACCACCTTCGGCGGGGGATGGCGGCATCTCCGCCCGCAATCATGGCCGGCGGGATGATCCAGGGAGTTTTCGTGGTTGTCGCTGTCGTGCTGATCCTGCGGCACCACCGATGGGCTTCCGAGGCGGCGATCGCCGTCGGTTTCGGCAGCGCGGCTCTGTTTGCGTACGCGCATCTGCTGCCCACGTTTCTCCCGGGCTTGCAGGACAGCTTCACCTCCGGGCCGCGCATCAACGTCACATGGTTCTCGTGGCTCACGGCCGTCGCCGAGATCGGGACGGGGCTGGTGCTGGGCTACGCGGGCTTGCGGGCGCGGCGACGCAACGAAACACCTTGCACGACAGGGTAATAGCCATGCTGCACATCAGCGAATACGTCGGCATCATCGTCTCTGTGCCGCGAACGCACCGAACGAGGGCGCTTGCCAACCCGGCGCAGCCGCGTGGCGCGCTCCTGCGTGAGCTGGAGCGCTACATCGAGGCGCACAATCCCGGCGTGACGGGCGTCAGCGTCGTCGGCGCGACGGACACCGGCCAGCCGGACAGGAGCCGGAGACCGATTCGCCACTGGTACCACGTCGAGTACGAAGCGTGAGGATCAGCGGGGTCCGGTGATCATCGGCAGCAGGTAGTGGCGCACGAACGCGCGCGTGTCGTCGATCGTCGCGAGATTGATGCCGGTGTGCTGGGTGACGATGAAGGACAGCGTCAAGCGGGTGTGCAGCTCGGCGACCGCACGTAAGTGTCGCTCCTGCTCGGGCGTGGTGGCGGCGCCGCCGTAGATCTCGGCCCTCAGCTCGGCCGCCGACTGCTCGGTGGCGAAGTCGAGGATGGGACCGGCGTCGGTGGTCAGGCTCGGCAGGATGGTCTCCGGCTCGGCGCGCAGCAACCTCTTGAGCAGGCCGTGCTCCCGCAGGAACGTCACGGTGAACACGGTCCCGTAGACCAGTCGGTCTTCCAGCGTGGTGGCATGCGAGCAGGCCCGCGCGTGACCGTCGAAGTAGCGGCGGGCCTCGGCGAGGACGACGGCGTCGATGAGGGCACCCTTGGTGGGGAAGCGGCGGTAGAGGGTCGCGCGGCCGACCCCGCTGCGGCGAGCGACGTCCTCCATCGTCATGCGCCGCATTCCGACGAGTTCGGCCTGCTCGAGCGTGGCGGCCAGGATGCGGGTGGTGATGTCGTCGGGGTCGCGCAGTTGGGCGAGCACGGCGGGCTCGGGCGCGGCGAGGCGCCGCACGAATTCCGCCGTTCGGCTCGCGGTCACGTGATTGCTCCTTGCTGGCTCATCCGGGTCGCCGTATCGTAGCGATTGATACGTGCGAGACATTTTACGTCTGCTTGTCTCGCAACCGCTAGCGTAGCGAGGTTGCTGCTGGTAGGGGGTCGCAATGGGCGTTCGTATGTGGGTTCGGTGGGCGGCCATGCACGGCGTGGCCCGGGCGTTCATGAAGGTTCAGGCGCTGCGCGGCGACCCGTTGGCCCGCTTGATCGCCGGCCACGGTCGCGCCGTCGATCCCTATCCGCTGATGGAGCAGATCCGGGCGCGCGGACCGCTGACGCGGACTCCGTTCACCTGGATCAGCGTGGACCACGGCGTCTGCCGGGACGTGTTGCGCGACAAGCGTTTCGGCGTGACGGCGCCGTCCACCATGGACCTGCCGCGCCCGCTGCGGACTCTCATCGCCCGCACCGACGACAAGGGGGTGGCCAATCCGGTCGAACCGCCCGCCATGGTCGTCGTCGACCCTCCCGAGCACACCCGCTATCGGCAGCTGGTGGCGCAGAGCTTCACACCGCGGGCGATCGACCGGCTCAGCGCCCGCGTCGTGGAGGTGACAGACCGGCTGATCGGTCGCCTTGCGCACACACCCCATCCGGACCTGATCGCCGACTTCGCGTCCCAACTGCCGGTGGCCATCATCGCCGAGATCCTCGACCTGGCCCCCGACACCCACCCGTGGATGCTGCAGTGGGGACACAGCGGAGCGCCGCTGCTGGACATCGGGATCGGCTGGCGCACCTACCGGCAGGCCATCGACAGCCTGCGCGGCGCCGATCACGAGCTGCGTGAGCGCTTCCACGAACTGCGCTCCGGCGAGCCGGGGGACAACCCGTTCAGCCGGCTGGCGGCCCATGGCGCGCTGAACGACCACGAATTCACCGCCAACGCCGCCCTTCTCATCGGCGCGGGCTTCGAGACGACCGTCAACCTGATCGGCAACGGCGTCGTGCTGCTGTTGCAACACCCCGACCAATTGGCCCGGCTGCGCGACGACCCCGAGCTGTGGCCGAGCGCCGTGGAGGAGATCCTCCGGCTCGACAGCCCGGTCCAGATGACCGCGCGCACCGCGCTCTGCGACCTCGACCTGGTGGGCCGGCGCATCGCGGCCGGGGACATGGTCAGCCTGCTGCTCGGCGGCGCCAATCGCGACCCGGCCGTCTTCCCCGATCCGGACCGTTTCGACGTCGCTCGGCCGAATGCCCGAGACCATCTGGCGTTCGCGTCGGGGATCCACGCCTGCCTGGGCGCCGCCCTGGCTCGCGTCGAGGCGACCACCGCGCTGCGCGCGCTGTTCCAGACGTATCCCAACCTGCAGCTGAGCGGCCCACCGCAACGGCGCGGGCTGGTCAACCTCCGCGGGTTCGCCCGCCTGCCCGTCACGCTCGGCTCCGGGACGGTCGTCTCCGTTTAGAGCTTGCCCACGACGAAGTCGGCGGCCTGGTTGGCCATGCCCGCGTCGATGTAGGCACCCGCGAGATGTGCGGGCCAGTTCTGCTTCCAGGTGTTGGGGTCGGCCGGGTTGCACACGGGATCGGCGCCGTGGCACAGCTCGATGGTCCGGTCGTTGTAGATCGGGTTGAAGTTGGTGATCGGGCCCACCCACTGGCTTCCGTTGCCGAACAAGGCGATCGCCGCGATGTGCTGGTCGGTCCCCGGCGGCAGGGGGCTGTTGAAACCGAACGCGGAGATCGGCGCGGCGAGGACCACATCGGTGACCGCCGCGCCCAGCGAGTAGCCGCCCAGCACCAGCCGGGTGTTCGGGCAGCTATTGACCATGTCCTGGATGTGGCGGCTCATGTCGTTGGCACCGACGTCGACCTCGGTGTCGGCGGGGTACCGCACGGCGTAGGTGCCGATGGTTTTGTTGCCGGCCTTGGATTGGACCGCGTTGATGAACGCGCTGCCGAGCGCGCCGGGTCCCGGCGACTCGTTTCGGCCGCGGGCAAAGACGATTTGCACCTGGGGACAGTTCGCCGCGGCGGCCGGCCCGGCGGCCAACGGCAACGCGGTGGCGATCGTGGCGGTGACCAGGCCGGCACCAACGAATTTACGGACAAGCGAGGCGAGCACAGCATGATATTAAAGCGATCTCGGCCCGGCCGCTGGGTAGTCGAAAACGGCCGAAACGAACAACGATAGGTTCGGTGCATGAGTGACGTAGCCGCCGACGCGCCCGAGCGTCTATTCGCGCTGGCCGAGCAGGTGCCGGGTTTCATGCCCGCCGACGAGGGGCGCGCGCTGTACCAGGCCGCGCTGCGCTACCTCGACGGCGGCGTCGGCGTCGAGATCGGTACCTACTGCGGCAAATCCACCCTGATGCTCGGCGCGGCGGCGCAGCAAACCGCCAGCGTGCTCTGCACGATCGATCATCACCACGGCTCCGAGGAGCACCAGCCCGGCTGGGAATTCCACGACGCCTCGATGGTCGACGACGTCACCGGACTGTTCGACACGTTGCCGACGTTTCGTCGCACCCTCGACGCCGCGGGGCTGGACGACCACGTGGTGGCCATCGTCGGCAGGTCACCGGTCGTGGCGCGGGCGTGGAGCACGCCGCTGCAGTTCCTTTTCATCGACGGCGGCCACTCCGAGGCCGCCGCAACGCAGGACTTCGAAGGCTGGGCGAGGTGGGTGACGGTGGGCGGCGCGCTGGTCATCCATGACGTGTTCCCCGACCCAAAGGACGGCGGGCGGCCGCCATACTACATCTATTGCCGCGCAATCGATTCCGGGCAGTTCCGCGAGGTGTCGGCCACCGGCTCGCTGCGGGTGCTCGAACGCATCAGCGGCCCGTAGCCACGCATTCGCAGTCGAAGTCGGTCTGCAGGCCCATCGGCAGCTCGTCGCCGCGGAAGATGCCCGCGCCCGGCGTGGTGTTGGACAGCGCGTCGGCCGCCAGGATCATCGCCGCACCGGTCCAGGTGGTGCGCTCCTCGGGCCAGCGTTTGCCGTCCGCGAACACCAAACCGGTCCAGTACGATCCGTCGTCCTCGCGCAGGTGATGCATCGCGGCGAATTGCTGGTGCGCGGACGACCGGTGGCCGATGGCGTCGAGGGCCATCACCAGTTCGCACGTCTCCGCGCCGGTGACCCAGGGCCGGTCGTCCACGCACCGAATGCCGAGGCCGCGGACCACAAAGTCGTCCCACCGCTGCCTGATTCGCGCGGCCGCCGCCGGGCCCCGCAGCGCGCCGCCGAGGATGGGGTAGTACCAGTCCATCGAATAGCGGTCCTTTTCGGTGAACGCCTCGGGATGCGCGACGAGCGCGTGGCCCAGCCGGCCGAGCGCCAGCTCCCACTCGGGCTGCGGGTCCCCGACCAGTGCGGCGAGCGCCAGGGCGCATCGGATGCTGTGGAACACGCTGGCGCAGCCGGTCATCAGCGCTTCCGGAAGGGGTCCGGATTCGCTTCGCGCCCAGCAAATCTCGCCGTAGCCGACCTGCAGGTCGATGACGAAATCGATCGCCTTTCGCACCGTGGGCCACATCGCCGCACCGAATGACTCGTCGCCGGTCACCAGCACGTGATGCCAGACGCCGGTGGCGATGTAGGCGCAGAAGTTGCTGTCGCTGTTGGCGTCTTCGACGGCCCCCGAGCGGAATTGGATGGGCCACGAGCCATCCGGACGCTGGGTGCGACGGCTCCATTCGAACGCGGCCCGCGCCGGCTCCAGCTGACCGGCCGCGGTGAGCGCCATCGCGCATTCCACGTGATCCCACGGGTCCGTGTGGCCACCGTCGAACCACGGGATGGCGCCCGACGACTCCTGCGCCGCGGCGATGGAAAGCGCGGTCTGCCGGCATTGCCCGGGGGACAGAACGCCCGGAATCGCCGGCGGCTCAAACCGATGCAACTGAATACCTCGGGGTATTACGGCTTTCGGCCGCCTGCTCCTTGGTGAAATACATCGCGACGCTCTTGCCGACGACCGGATTGAGCAGCGACTCCGCCAGCTGCGTGATCTTCGGCCGGTGCATCAGGTCCCACACCAGCAGTTTGTGGTAGGCGGCGACCGCGGCATGGTCGGTATTCGACACGCCCACAGCGCATTTCAGCCACCAGAATGGCGAGTGCAGCGCGTGGGCATGATGCGCGTGCGTCAAACGCATGCCGCCACCGGCGATCTTGTCCCGCAATCGGCTGGCCCGGTAGATGCGCACGTGGCCGCCGTCGTTGCTGTGGTATTCCTCGGAAAGGAGCCAGCAGACCCGCTCGGGCAGCCATCTCGGGACGCTGACCACCAAGGTGCCGCCGACCTTGAGCACCCTGATCAATTCGGCGATGGCCGCGTCGTCTTCCGGTATGTGTTCCAGGATTTCGGACGCGATCACGCAGTCGAACATCTCGTCCGCGTACGGCAGGCTCAGCGCGTCACCGGCGACCACGCTCGCCGACGCGGTAGCGGGAGCCTCGCCGGCCTCGGCCATCGCACGCAGGATCGTGTCCACCGAACGCAGCTCGGACTCGTCGCGGTCGAAGGCGACGACGTCGGCACCGCGCCGATACGCCTCGAACGCATGCCGGCCCGCGCCGCAGCCGACGTCGATGACCTTGGTCGACGGCCCGATGCCCAGCCGGTCGAAATCGACCGTCAGCATCGCGCGATCGCCTGCTCATAGACCCGCACCGTCTGGGCGGCCACGGCCTCCCAACTGAACACGTTGACGGCGCGCGCCCTGCCCGCCTTCCCCAGGCTGCGCCGCTTGTCCGGGGAGTCGAGCAGCTCGCCGAGCGCGCGCGTCAGCGCATCGACATCGGCCGGCGGCACCAACTCGGCGCAGGCGCCGTCGTCGCCCACGACCTCGGGCAGCGCGCCCACCCGGCTCGCGACGATCGGGGTGCCACTCGCCATGGCCTCCACCGCCGGCAGCGAAAAGCCTTCGTAGAGCGAGGGAATGCAGGCGACCTCGGCCGACGCGAACAATGCGGCCAGCTCGCCGTCGGACAGGCCGCTGGTGATGTGGACGATGTCGGAGATGCCCAGTTCGGCGATGAGTTTGTGGGTGGGGCCGTTGGGTTCCACCTTGGCGACCAGCCGCAGCTCCAGGTCCCGGCGGGTGCGCAGCCGGGCGACCGCGTGCAACAGTGTCCGCACGCCCTTGAGTGGGGTGTCGGCGCTGGCGATGGCGATGACCCGGCCGGGTGTCCGCGGCAGCGGCCCCGGCCTGAAGAGGTCGGTGTTCACGCCCAGGGGCACCACGTGCAGTTGGTCGGGCGAGACACCGAAGTCGGCGACGATGTCGGCCGCCGACGACGACGACACCGTCAACAGGTCCGGGATCCGGCGCGCCACCTGTTCCTGCATCGTGGAAAACCCATACCATCTGTGCACCAACGGTTTTCGCCACCACCGCGCGGCGGCGAGATCGAGCACCCGATCACGGGTGATGGGGTGGTGCACCGTTGCCACCACCGGCAACCCGGCGTCCGCGATGGTGAGCAGCCCGGTTCCCAGGCTCTGGTTGTCGTGGACGACGTCGAAGTCGGCCGCGCGCCGAGCCAGCAGCCGCGCGACGCGAAGCGTGAACGTGCGTGGTTCGGGAAAGCCCGCGGTCCACACGGTGAGGAGCTCCAACAGGTCGATCGAGTCGCGAATCTCGCTCGGGCGCGGCACCCGGAACGGGTCCGGCTCGCGGTACAGGTCGAGGCTTGGCACCTTGGTCAATCGCACGCGCGGGTCGAGCAGCTCCGGATAGGGCTGGCCGGAAAACACCTCGACGTCGTGACCGAGCTCCACCAGACCGTGGCTGAGGTGGCGCACGTAGACTCCCTGTCCGCCGCAATGGGTCTTACTGCGGTAGGACAGCAGGGCAATTCGCATACTCAACTCTTATCCGCTGGCCGAAGATCGCCGACGGGCACCCCCCGATCCACCGCCATCAACGCGCTCGCAAACACCGCGACGGCAAACTGGACATGTGTCCAGACTATAGTTCGATCAGCTAATTGATGCAACGTGGGACCGCCCCGACCTGGCTTTGTTACCATCGCGCGGTGCACGATTCGGCTGCGCCCGGCGGACGCGGCGCGCCCCGATCCGTTTCACGACGCCAAGCCCTCAGATTCGCGTCGGCGCTGCTCGGGCTCGGCGCAGTGGCCGGAAGTCCCGGCGCACAGCAGGCGGCCGCCGCCAACCTCACCCTGATCGATTTCGCGGAGCGCCGGATCGCGCCCGCCGAGATCAAAGCGGCGGGCTACGACGGGGTGGTCAACTATGTCTCCGAGGAGCGGCCGGGGGCGCACTTCGAGGCGAAACCCATCACCCGCGAATACGCGGACGCGCTGCGGGCCGCGGGCCTGCACATCGTCAGCAACTACCAGTACGGCAAGCCCGGCTGGCCCACGCCGTCGGACTACACCCGCGGGTACGACGGCGGGGTGGCGGACGCCCAGACGGCCTCGCGGCTGCACGGTGCGGCTGGGGGCCCGAATTCGGCGCCGATCTTCTTCAGCGTCGACGAAGACATCGATCCCAACACCTGGAATGGCGTTGCCGTCCAATGGTTTCGGGGAATCAACTCGGTTCTGGGCGTGGGCCGCACCGGCATCTACGGGCACGCCCGGGCGTGTGGCTGGGCGATCCGCGACGGCGTGATAGGGAACTCGAGCACGCCGGGGTTCAAGTGGGCATGGCAGACGAGGTCATGGTCGAACGGCGCGCGAGAGCCCGCGGCGGTGCTCTATCAGGCCGTGGTCAACAGCCCGTCGAGCCCGGGCCCGCTGCTGGGCGGCATCAACGTCGACGTCGACGACGTCCTCGCGACCGACTACGGGCAGTGGGACCTGGACCGCTGAACGAGACTTAAACCTGTGCGACGGCCCGCGGCGTGTCGTCGCAACTGCTTAAGTGTCGCGGAACGGCGCGCCGTCAGGTCGAACGGACGACGCCCCCGAACCGGTGGCCCGGGGGCGTCGCGGGGTATCCGCTCTTACTTGAGGTCGAACCGGTCGTTGTTCATGACCTTGACCCACGCCGCGACGAAGTCCTCCACGAACTTCCCCTGGGCGTCGTCCTGCGCGTAGACCTCGGACAGCGCGCGCAGCACCGAATTGGAGCCGAACACCAGATCGTTGGCGGTGGCCGTCCACTTGAGCTGACCCGTGGAGCGGTCGCGCACCTCGTAGACGTTCTCGGCCGTCTCCGACGCCTTCCACTCGTTACCCATGTCGACCAGGTTGGCGAAGAAGTCGTTGGTCAACGCGCCGGGCCGGTCGGTGAACACGCCGTGCTTGCTGCCGCCGTGATTGGCGCCCAGCGCGCGCAGGCCACCGACGAGCACCGTCAGCTCCGGGGCCGTCACGCCCAGCAGGTACGCCCGCTCGACCAGCAGCTGTTCCAGCGGCGCCTTCTCGCCCGGACGGATGTAGTTGCGGAACCCGTCGGCCCGCGGCTCGAGCACCGCGAACGACTCCACATCCGTGTTCTCCTGCGACGCATCGGTGCGACCCGGCGCGAAGTGCACCGAGATCTCGTAGCCGGCGTCCTTGGCCGCCTTCTCGACCGCCGCGGAACCGGCCAGCACGATCAGGTCGGCCAGCGAGATCTTCTTGCCGCCGGATGCCGACGCGTTGAAGTCCCGCTGGATGCCCTCCAGCACCGGCAGCACCTTGTCCAGCTCGGAGGGCTCGTTGCACTCCCAGCTGCGCTGCGGCTCGAGGCGCAGCCGCCCGCCGTTGGCACCGCCGCGCTTGTCGGTGCGGCGGAAGCTGGACGCCGCCGACCATGCCGTCTTGACCAGCTGCTGAACCGTCAGGCCGGACTCCAGCACCTTCTTCTTCAGCGCCGCGACGTCCTTGTCGTCGACGAGCTCGTGGTCGACGTCCGGAACCGGGTCCTGCCACAGCTGGGGCTCGGCGACCCACGGCCCGAGGTAGCGGGTGATGGGCCCCATGTCGCGATGCAGCAGCTTGTACCAGGCCTTGGCGAACGCCTCAGCCAGCTCCTCGGGATGGTCCAGCCAGCGCCGGGTGATGTCGCGGTAGATCGGCGACTCGCGCATCGAGATGTCGGTCACCAGCATCGTCGGGGCGCGACCCGGTCCGCCGAACGGGTCGGGGATGGTGCCCGCGCCGGCGCCGTCCTTGGCCGTGAACTGCCAGGCATCGCCGGGGCTCTTGGTCAGCTCCCACTCGTAGCCGTACAGGGTCTCCAGGAAGGAGTTGTCCCACTTAGTCGGCGTGGGCGTCCAGACCACCTCCAGGCCGCTGGTGATGGCATCCTTGCCCACTCCGGTGCCGTAGGAGCTCTTCCAGCCCAGCCCCTGCTGTTCGATCGGGGCGGCCTCCGGCTCGGGGCCGACCAGGTCGCCGCTGCCGGCGCCGTGCGTCTTGCCGAAGGTGTGACCACCGACGATCAGGGCGGCGGTCTCCTCGTCGTTCATCGCCATCCGGCCGAACGTCTCGCGGATGTCGATCGCCGCGGCGATTGGGTCCGGCTTGCCCTCGGGTCCCTCCGGGTTCACATAGATCAGGCCCATGGTGGTCGCGCCGTAGGGCTGGGCGAGATTCCGTTCACCGCCGCCGGAGTAGCGCTTGTCGGTGCCCAGCCATTCGTCCTCTTCGCCCCAGAGCATCTCTTCGGGCCCCCAGACGTCCTCGCGGCCGAAGCCGAAGCCAAAGGTTTTGAACCCCATCGACTCCAGCGCGCAGTTGCCGGCGAAGATGATCAGGTCGGCCCAGGAGATCTTGTTGCCGTACTTCTTCTTGACCGGCCACAGCAGCCGGCGGGCCTTGTCCAGGCTCACGTTGTCCGGCCAGCTGTTGATCGGGGCGAAGCGCTGCATGCCCTGGCCGCCGCCGCCGCGGCCGTCGTGGATGCGGTAGGTGCCCGCGGCATGCCAGCTCATCCGAATGAACAGGCCGCCGTAGTTGCCGTAGTCAGCGGGCCACCAGTCTTGCGAGGTGGTCATCACCGAGATCACGTCCGCCTTGAGCGCGTCGACGTCCAGCTTGGCGAACTCGGCGGCGTAGTCGAAGTCCTCGCCGAGCGGATTCTCCGCCGGCGGGTGCGGGTGCAGCAACGACACGTCGATCTGGTCGGGCCACCAGTCCCGGTTGGTCAGCGGGGCATGCGCTTTCGGCTTTGGCGAGGGGATTGCCGGGCTTTCGCTCTCGCTGGTGCTGGCCGTCTTGACCTGTGGCTGGGGTGGACGGCTATCGGATGTGGATGACACAGCATTCCTTTCGGGGGTGGGTGAATCGGGCTGCGATCACGGCTGTGATCTATGGACTTGCACTCGAGCAGTCGGGGCACAGGCCCCAATAGATGACTTCCGCCTCGTCGAGAACGAAGCCATCAAGGATGTTGTCGGCATCCGACGGGGTCAGGCACGGCGCCTCGCCGACCGCGCAGTCGATGTCGGCGATGACGCCGCAGGATCGGCACACGACGTGGTGGTGGTTGTCGCCGACGCGGGATTCGTAGCGGGCGACCAACCCCAACGGCTGGATGCGCCGGACCAGACCCGCGGAGGTCAGGGCGTTGAGAACGTCGTAAACGGCTTGTCGGGAAACTTCCGGCAGCCCCAGCCGCACCGCCGAGAAGATCGTCTCGGTGTCGGCGTGCGGGTGGGCGTGCACCGCCTCGAGCACGGCGACCCGGGGCCGTGTCACACGCAGATCGGCCATCCGCAGCTGTTCCGCGTAGTCCGCCGATGAGGACACTCTGCCAATATGGCCCCTTATCTGGAATCAGTCAAGACTTTCCCGGTGGGCCGGCGAAACGGGTGGCTCAGGACGGCGGCGCGAGGGCGCTGCCGTGGCGCCATTGGTCCCAGCTGAGCGTCCAGTCGCCGTTTTGCGTCAGCTTCAATGGCGGTCCGCCGCTGTTGCGGACCTCGACCACGTCGCCGGGCACCGAGAAGTCGTAGAACCATTTTGCGTTGTCGCCGTTGAGGTTCAAGCATCCGTGCGAGGTGTCGGTGTGACCCTGGGCCCACACCGTCGCGTCGAGCTGGTGCAGATAAATGCCGTCGGTGCTGATCTTGGTGGCGTAGTTGATGGTCTCCCGGTATCCGAGGCGGGAATTCTGGGGCAACCCGAAGGTGGCGGAGTCCATCACGACGGGATTGCCCTTGTCGAGCACGGTGTAGATGCCCGGGGGAGTCCATAACGAAATTGTCTGCGAACCAATGGTTTCCGTGCCGCCCATTCCCATCGACGTCGGCATCGTACGGACCAGGGCCCCGTTGTCGAAGACGCTGACCATCTTGGTGGCGTCGTCGGCAATAGACACGTGCGCGTCGCCGATGCGGAATGACACCCGGCTGTCTTCTTGCCCGAATAGCCCGTTGCCCAGTGAGATTCCGTAGATCTTGGCTTCCGCGGTCACGGTGGTGCCCGGCGCGTAGTAATGCTCGGGTCGCCAGTGCGCGTTTTGGCTGTCGACCCACAGCCATGAGCCCTGCACCGGTGGGTTGGTGGTCACCTTGAGCTGTCGCTCGGCGGCGGCCCGGTCGGCGATCTGCTCGTCGAAGTGGGCGACCACCACCGTCCCGACGCCGTAGGCGCCGCCGTCGCGCAGGGGGGCCTCCGACGTCGTGGTCAGCGACACCTTGGTCTGGTTGGAGGGCTGCAGCGTTGAGAATGTCGACTCTTGGGTGGCCGCAACGCCGTTCGGCCCGCGGCTGGCAAGCGTCAGCGTGTAGGTGCGCCCGTAGCCGAGCGGAACGCTGGGCTTCCAGACGGTGTTGTCCGGCGTCATGATCCCCTCGACCGGTTTGCCGACGTCATTGACCATGCGCACCTCGGTCAGCTTCCCGACGTCGGCTTTGACCATGACGGGCGCCAGCGGGTCGACGTCGCGCGCGTTGGGACCGGGCGTGATGGTCACCCGGGCCGCCTCCGACGAACCCCCCGGACGGGCGCAGCCGCCGCCCGCGCACCGCGGCACCGACGCGAGCCGCACCGCGCCGACCACGCCGACGACGACGAACACGGCCAGCAGCAATCGGCGGGCGAGCGAAGCGGTGTTCGTGGACGGCATGAAAGTTGGTGGGCCCTCGCGTTACGTCGAAATGTTGCTCATCAAGTACCCCGGGGGCGTGCGCCCTGAAACCAATCCGCCGTTTCCCGACGCCGCCGCGGGGTACCAGCCCAGCCATGACTTCTTTGTGGTTCGCCGAACGAACCGAACAACCTTGGTCAGCAAGCCGGCTTGCCGATGGCCCGCGATCCGCCGACGTCGTCGTGGTGGGCGCGGGGATCACCGGGCTGATGACCGCGGTCCTGCTGACCCGCGCGGGCAAGGACGTACTGGTCGTGGAGGCGCACACCGTCGGCTCCTGCGCCACCGGGAACACCACAGCGAAAATCAGCCTGCTGCAGGGCACCCACCTGTCGAAGGTGCTGCCCAGGCACGGCAAGGGTGTTGCGCGTGCCTATGTCGACGGCAACCGGGAAGGCCAGGACTGGGTGCTCGAATACTGCGAGTCACACGGTGTGGCCGTGCAACGCGAAGACGCGTACACCTATGCCCAATCCGCCAGGGGCGTGCCGTCGGCGCGCCTGGAGCTGAAGGCCTGCCGGGCCGTCGGCCTGCCCGCGGTGTGGGACGACGAGGCCGACGTGCCGTTTCCCTACCACGGTGGAGTGCGGCTGCCCGACCAGGCGCAGTTCGACCCGATGCCGTTCCTGGACTCGTTGGCCACGGAGCTGCTCCACCGCGGGGGACGACTGGTCGAGCACGCCCGCGTGCGGCGGGTGTCCAGCCGCGGCAACCGGGTGCGCGTGCACGTCGACGACGCCGCGCAGCAGGACGTCGAACTCGAGGCGGGGCAGCTGGTGCTTGCCACCGGGATCCCGATCCTGGACCGGGGCGGCTATTTCGCGCGGGTGAAGCCGAGCCGCTCCTACTGCCTGGCCTTCAAGGTCCCGGGAAACATCACCCGGCCGATGATGATCTCCAGCGACTCGCCGACGCGCTCGGTGCGCTACGCGCCGGTCTCCGACGGGAATCGATTGATCGTGGGCGGCGCCGGCCATACCGTCGGCCGCGAAAAGAGCCCGTCGGAGTCGCTGGCGGAACTGTCGTCGTGGGCGCGCAAGCATTACCCCGGTGCGGTGCAGACCCATTTCTGGTCGGCGCAGGACTACACGCCCGTCGACCACCTGCCGTACGTGGGCCCCATCCTGCCCAACAACGAAAGCATCTTCGTCGCAACGGGTTTCAACAAATGGGGCATGACGAACGGCCCCGCCGCGGCGTTGGCGTTGTCCAGCCGAATCCTGGGCGGCCGGATGGACTGGGCCGGCGCGTTCGCCAGCTGGAGCCCCCACGAGCTGTCGGGCCTGCTGACCGCCATGCAGGCCAACCTCGAGGTCGGCTTCAACTTGACCAAGGGCTGGATCACCCCGGCGATACGCACCGGCCGGCGCAACCCGATCAACGGCGAGGGCGGCGTGGTGAGCGGGCTCCCGTGGAATCTCCAGGCCAGATGCCGGGTCGACGGCACCGAGCACCGCGTCTCCCCCGTGTGCCCGCACCTCGGCGGGATCGTGAACTGGAACGACGCGGACCAGGCGTGGGAATGCCCGCTGCACGGGTCGCGGTTCGCGCCGGACGGCACGCTGCTGGAAGGGCCGGCCACCCGCGACCTGACCGCCTCGCGCTGAGCGATCCCGCGGCGCGTGGCTCAGCCCCGCTTCTGGTAGACGAGCCAGCGCAACTCGATGGGTGACTCGTCGCGCTCCACGTCGAACACATCCAGGCCATGGGCCCAGCCCTCGAACCAGGCGGTGGGCGGCCAGGCGCCCGCGGGCAGATGGGTCTTCTCGTACTCGTAGGCGAAGTCGTCGGCAACGGGCACGAGGGGAAGCTCGGCCGCCGCCCCCGCGAGCTCGTCGCGGGTGAAGATGGTGCTGTTGCACTGCTGCGCGAATTCCCGCGCGGCGTCATCGGGCGTGTAGCCCTCGCGCGCCAGGAACGCGTTGAACACCAGGCGCCCTCCGGGCGCCAGGCAGTCGGCGGCGAGCTCGAACATGCCGCGCAGCTCCCGCGTCGTCCGGAAGTCGGGCACCAACTCCGAGGCCACGATGAGCTGATACTCGTCGCGGACGCCCTCGACGGCGGTGAAGACGTCGCTCTCGACCACGCGCACCGGAAGCGAATCCCGTTCTGCCTCCGAACGAATGATCTCGGCGAACTTCGCGGCCATCTCGATCGCGTCCACCGGGTGGCCGCGGCGGGCCAGCGCCAGGGCGTTGCGACCGGTCCCGGCGCCGATGTCGAGCACCCGGCTGGCACCGGGATCCGTGGCCTCACCGGCCAGCGCCAACACCCGCGCATCGGCTTCCGTGCCAAACAGCGGACCTTCGCGGCTGGTCACCCAGTGGTCGTATTCGACTGCGATCGTTGACACTTCGGCCTTGACGCGGTACTTCAACCCCGTCCCGAAGGGCGTCTCGAATGAGATGACGATGTTCGAACGCGACGACGCCTTGAACGCCTTTTCCAACTCGTGCTGAAGCACCGCCCTGAGCCGGGCGGATTGCTCGGCCGTATACGGTATGCCCAAGCTCGCAAAGAGGTTCTGGCACATCGTCAGGTACTCGTCGAGCAATCCCGGAACGGCCGGCAGCCTGATCTGCCCCTCGGCCTCGGCGCGGCGATACAAGCGCCGGGCCATCGCTTCGCGCAGCACCGACGGATCGAAAGACCTTGGGGCGCGATCCTCCACCAGACCCTTCTACACGACCCGACCCGCTTTGCACCAGCGATGGATCGGCCGGGCTCGGCGGATCGGCTAGGCGCCCGAGCGGGCGGCGTCTTCGAGCAGATCGACAGCCCTGGTTATGCTTTCGGCGGCCGTCGTCATTCGGGAGGCGACCTCGCGGGCCCGAGCGGCGCATTCGGGAACCAGGATCGAACGCAGGTCCGCGACCAGTGATTCCTTGGTGGTGGTCGAAAACTGGTGGCCCGAGCCGACTTTCAGGTGTTCGACGGCGGCCGCCCAGAACGGCTGATCGAGCCACACCCAGAGGATCAAGGCGGGGACTCCGGCCCGCAGGCCCGCGGCCGTGGTGCCGGCACCCCCATGGTGGACGACCGCCCGGCAGACCGGAAAGACGGCCGCGTGGTTGACCGCGTCCACCACCTTGACGTGGTCGAGATGCGCGATACCGGTGAGGTCATTCGCCCCGCCACAAATCAACGCCCGCTCGCCCAACTGCGTGCAGGCCTCGCCGATCATGGCGACGGTGTCGGCCGGAGATGCGACGGGGGTGCCGCCGAAGCCGAAGTAGATGGGCGGCGTTCCGGCCGCGATCCACGCCGAGACCTCGTCGTCTGCAGCCGCCGGCAATTCCAGCGTCAGCGCGCCGACGAAGGGCCGTCGCGTCCCCTTTTCCGGCCAGCCGGCCGCCACCGAGGGCAAGCAGAGCTCGTCGTAGGCCTGGATCTCCAGCGATCCGCCGTCCGCGCGCGTTGCGGACACGGTCACCTCGGGCAGGCCGAGCGCACGGCGTTGGGCATCTGCAGCCTCTGTTGTGACGCCCGAGGACAGCCACCCGGATGGCAAAAGCCCCACCGGGAAGAAGTGCAGTGCGGCCAGCGGAATGCCGTGATACTCCGCGACGTTGGTGGCCAGCTCTTGTTCGTTCATTCCCGCCACTACCAGGTCAACCCCATCTGCCAGAGACGTCAGCACCGCGCTCTTGTCCGCCCAGACCCGGCTGACTCGCTCGACGAGTTGGGGCAACGCCGTGATCAGATTGCCAACGCCGCCAATGAAATCCATGGCCTCGTTCATCTGCTCCCGTGTGTCCGGCCCGTAGGCGACAGCAGCGAGCCCCGCAGACTTCGCGAAGTCAAGCATGTTGGGCGGGACGGCCATGCGTACCTCGTGGCCCCGGCGCGCCAGCTCCCTGCCGATGGTGACGCAGGGCTCGACATCACCCCGACTTCCATAGGCGGCCAGTGCGAATTTCATCGGCGGAACGGTACCGCTCGGCACCCGCGCCGCGTTGGCCGGCCGGGTTCTGGGACAGCCGCGGCGGCCGCATACTGGTCTTTGACAGTGTGCGGTGTCGCCGAGCGGGGATGTGCGTGGAAGACCAGATGCGGGTCGCGAGCTTGCGCCGCTACCCGGTGAAATCGATGCTCGGCGAGGTGGTGGGCAGCCTGTTCGTCGACGAGCGAGGCGCGGAAGGGGACCGGCGGCTGGCGCTTGTCGACGCGGTCACCGGGTACGTGGCCAGCGCCAAGAACGCCCGGCTCTGGCGCGGCCTGCTGAAGTGCACCGCGAACGGAAGCGCCGGGCGGGTGAACATCGGGCTGCCCGACGGGACGAGCGTCGCGGCCGATGACCCCGGCGTGGACGAGCTGCTGTCGCGGCTGCTGGGTCGGGCGGTCCGGCTGATCGGTCAACGACCGGACGGCGCAACGCTGGAACGCCCGGACCCGGAGAAGCTGCTCGAGCTCGGACTGGACGCCGACGTCGCCGGCCGCTTCGTCGAGATCGGCCAGGCGACCCCGGGCGACTCGTTCACCGACGATGCCCCGCTGCACGCGATCACCACGGCCACGCTCGAGCACATCGGCGTGGAGGCGCTGCGCTACCGGCCCAACCTGGTGATCGCGACCCCGCCGGGTCACCCGCCATACGCCGAACACGACTGGCTCGGGCGGGAATTGACCGTCGGCGAGGCGCGGCTGCGCGTCCTTGCGTCCACGTCTCGCTGCGTGGTGCCCACGCTCGAGCACGGGCCGCTCGCGCGAGCTCCGCAGGCGCTTCGCAGGCCCGCGGCCGAAAACCGTTTGCAGGCAGGCGGTTCCGGGGCGCAGCCCTGCGCGGGGGTCTACCTCGCGGTGGTCGGGGAGGGGGTCATCCGCGTCGGCGACCCGGTCACGCTGGATTTACACACATTGCCCTAGAAAATAACAGCTTTCCCCATTTTTCACATTTGCGCCTCTTTGAACGCTCATACTTGAGCATCCTCAACGCCCCGAAGAAAGGAAGCGGGTCAAATGCCCTCACCTCGCTGGCTGGCCAGGCTGTCCATTCCCGTGATGGTTGGTGCCGCCCTTCTTACGAGCACCGCGATTGCCGCCGCGGATGGCACCGATGACGCATTCCTCGCCAAAATGCACACCCTCGGCTTCACCTGGCCGGCGGGGGACGACTCCGACATCGTCGCGATGGGTCACCAAATCTGCGCCGACCGGATGGCGGGCAAGACGCCGGACGCGATCGCCTCGGACATCCATTCCACTTTGGGCGCGAAGGGCATCTCGTTCGCGGATGTCACGTCCATGGTGAGCGCCGCGGAATCGACTTATTGCCCGGGTTGATCCGACGGGCCGAATTCCCTCAATTCGAGATTTGCCGCCGCAACGCTTCTGGGTTGGCGATCCTGATCGGTGTCCCGTTCAACCATGCCGCCACGGCTTCGACGGTGTCGGGGTAGAAGGCGCTCAGCATTTCGCGGGTGACATAGCCCAGGTGCGGAGACAGTGTCACGTTCGGCAGCCGTCTCAATGGATGATCCGGGGGGAGCGGTTCGATGTCGTAGACGTCGAGGCCGGCTCCGGCGATGCGCCCGGCCCTGAGCGCGTCGACCAGGGCCACCTCGTCCACAATCGGGCCCCTGGACGTGTTGATCAAGTACGCGTGGGGCCGCATCCGCGCCAACTCGGGCGCGGCCACCAGGCCCCGCGTGCGCTGCGAGAGCACCAGGTGGATGGACACCACGTCGGACCGTTCGAACAGTGCCGCCTTGTCGACCCGGCGCGCGCCGACGGCCGCGGCAGCCTCACCGGTGAGGTTTTGGCTCCACGCGATGACTTGCATGCCAAAGGCTTTCGCGTATTCGGCCATGCGCGTGCCGACCCTGCCCAGGCCGAGGAGCCCAAGCGTCTTGCCGGACAGCGTCATACCGGTGGTGGTCTGCCACGCGCCCTCCCGCATGCGCCGATGCTCTTCGGCCAGGTTGCGCACCGTCGCGATCAGCAACCCCCACGCCAGTTCCGGCGTCGCATCGCGGACGGACCTGAATCGCGGGTGGGCGAAATCCGTGTGGGCGACCAGGATCCCGCGTTCGGTGGCCGCGGCCATGTCCAAGTTCGGCAGGGTCTTGCCGACGATGGTGATCAGCTTCAGGTTCGGCAGCCGCTCGATGAGCTTGCGCGGGAACGCCATCCGCTCGCGCAGGGTGCAAACCACATCGAATGGCCGCAATGCGTCCGCGGCCTCCGTTTCGGAAAGGTGCCGCTCGAAGACGCTGACCTCGCATTGCTTCTGCACCTGTGACCAGTCGGCGAGTTCGAGGGCCACGCCCGCGTAGTCGTCCAGTATCGCCACCCGGTGGCCGCCGACGCGCGCCGGGTTCAGCGCCACTTGATGCCGCACCCGATCGACGGGCGCTGGTCCGGGTCGACCGGTCGCCCGGCGAGCACGGCGTCGACCGCCGCCCGGACGTCGGCAGCCGTCACCGACAGGTCGTTCCCCGGCCGCGAGTCGTCGAGCTGGCCGCGGTAGACCAGCCGGCGCTCGCCGTCGAAGACGAAGGTGTCCGGCGTGCACGCGGCGGAGAAGGCGCGGGCCACGTCCTGGGTCTCGTCGTAGAGGTACGGAAACGTCCAGCCGTGGCGGCGGGCCTCGGCGACCATCCGATCCGGCCCGTCCTGTGGGTAGCTGACGACGTCATTGCTGGAGATGCCGATCATCGCGACGCCCCGCTCGGCGAGGTCGCGCCCGAGCGCGGCGAGCCCGGCCGCGACGTGCTGGACGTACGGGCAGTGGTTGCAGATGAAGGTCACGACCAGCGCGGGGCCCGTGAGGTCGTCGAGGCTGACCGTGGCGCCGGTGGCCGGGTCGGGCAGCGTGAATCGTGGCGCGGGGGTTCCGAGGGCGAGCATGGTGGACTCGATTGCCATTCCGCCAGGCTAACCGCCACGACGCACCGGACCGATCAGAGCTTGGAGCCCAGCCCCGCGATCAAGTTGATCGTGACCGCCAGGATCACTGCGCCGAGCAGGTAGGACAGCAGCGCGTGGCGCAACACCGTCGCCCTGATGGAGGTCAGCCCGATCTCGGTGTCCGACACCTGGAAGGTCATGCCGATGGTGAAGGCCACATACGCGAAGTCCCGAAAGCGGGGCGGCTCGGGGTCGTGGAAGTTGATCCCGCCGGGTTGGTCTGTGTAGTAGAGCCGCGCGTAGTGCACGGTGAACAGGGTGTGGACGGCGAACCAGGACGCCGCGACCGTCAGGACGCCCAGAACGGCGGCCGTGATGGCTCGAGCGCCGGTGTGCGTCCCGGCGGCCACCACATAGCCGACCCCGGCGACGCTCGCGACGCTGGCCGACAGGATGACCGCGTCGGCGACCCAGCGGGTGGGATCCTCCCGCGTCGCCCAGGTGCGGGTTTGCTCCGCATCCATCCCGAACAGGATGAGCTGCGTCCACGCCACGTACACCCCGGCCGTCACGACCCAGCCGACAAGCGCGAACCGCCAGCCGGCCGTGTTTCCGACCACGACGGCGACGGCGACGCCGAGCGCCACGGCCACCGACATCCGAACCGCGACGGTGTCGCGGAACAACTTGACCAGGGGCACTGCCGCAGCCACAGTGAGCAGTCGCTACGTGCGCGGACCCTGGTTGAGGTGATTGGCCGCGAATGTCGCGGCCTGGTTGGTCATCCCGGCGTCGATGTAGGACACGTGCGCCATGATGTTGCCGCCCCCGGAGCAGATGGGGTCGTCGGGCGCGCACAAGCTGATGGTCTTGCCGCCGTAGAGCGGGTTGATCGTCGGCAGCGGCTGACCGCCCCACAACATGGTGGAAAAGCCACTGGACGGCTCGCCAAAAAGCGCGACCGCGGCGACGTGATCGGCGACCGACGCGGGCATCGCGTTGGTGGCCAGATCGATCACCGTCGAACCCTGGGAGTACCCGCCGAGCACGATTCTGCTGTTCGGGCAGGTGGCGACGGTGTCCTGGATGTGGGCGGCGGCGTCGTTGGCGCCGGCGTTCGCGCTGTTGTGGTAGTCGTCGTTCGCCGGGTAGTTGACCGCGTACGTCCCCACGGACCGCCCGCCGACCTGCGAGGTGAGCGAGTCGACGAAGGCCTGTCCGATGTTGCCGAGACCGGGCTCCTGATGGGTGCCGCGCGCGAACACGACGGCGACGTCGGAGCATGGATCGGCGGAAGCGGCGGGGCCGCCGAGGGGCGCAGCGAGCAGTGCCCACATCGTCGCGACGAGAACACCGCCAATGCGGGCAAAGCTGCGTGCAGTCATGCCCGAAATCCTGACATACGGCCGGCGGCCGCGGCGCGGGCGGATGGTCTGCCGCCGGTCGTGCACACGCGGCGCGGCGGTGGAAGTATCGCAGAGGTGGCCACCAAGAAACCGCAGACGATCTCGTACCCGGCGCCCGGCTCCCGCCCGCACCGCCACGGCGAGCAGCCGCTCGACCCCCATGTCATCGTCCTGTTCGGCGCGACGGGGGACCTGGCCAAGCGCAAGCTGCTGCCCGGCCTGGCCTACCTGGATCAGTCCGAGCTCGCGCCCGACATCCAGATCGTGGCGACGTCGCTGGAGGACTTCACCGACGACGAGTTCCGCGACCTGGCCAAGAACGCGATCGACTCGTTCGGCATGCATAAGCTCACCTCCGAAGAGTGGGCCAGCTTCGCAAAGATCGTCAGGTACGTCCCGCAATCGGCCGGGCCCGAAGCCCTCGCGGCCGCCGTCGCCGAAGCCGAGATGAACTTGGGCCAGAACGTGCGGCGGCTGCATTACCTGTCGGTCCCGCCGAAGGCTGCCCGCGACGTCATCATCATGCTGCGCGACGCCAAGCTCGTCGAGCGGTCCCGCGTTGTCATGGAGAAGCCGTTCGGCACCGACCTGGCCAGCGCGGTGTCGCTCAACGACTTCCTGCACGAAACATTCGAGGAATCCCAGATTTTCCGGATCGACCACTTCCTGGGCAAGGAGGCGGCCCAAAACATCTTGGCGTTCCGCTTCGCCAACGGTCTGTTCGAACCGATCTGGAACCGCAACTTCATCGATCACATCCAGATCGACATTCCCGAGGCCCTCGGTCTGGACCAGCGCGCCAACTTCTACGAGGCCACCGGCGCCTACAAGGACATGGTCGTGACGCACCTTTTCCAGGTGATGGCGTTCGTCGTGATGGAACCGCCGACCGCCCTCGAGCCGTATGCCATCAGCGAGGAGAAGAACAAGGTGTTCCGCTCCATGCTGCCGGTCAAGCCGTCGAACGTGGTGCGCGGCCAGTACAACGGGTACCGCCAAGAGGCCGGGGTGGCAAAGGATTCCGACACCGAGACGTTCATCGCGCTCAAGGTCGGCATCGACAACTGGCGCTGGGCCGGCGTGCCGGTCTATCTGCGCACCGGCAAGAAGATGGCCGAGGGCATCCGCATCATCTCGATCGCGTTCAAGGAGGCGCCCCGCACCATGTTCCCGCCCGGGTCGGGGGTGGGGACCCAGGGCCCGGATCACCTCACCTTCGATCTCGCCGACAACTCGAGGGTTTCGCTGTCGTTCTACGGGAAGCGGCCGGGCCCCGGGATGAAGCTGGACAAGTTGTCCATGCAGTTTTCCTCGCAGGAGATCGAGACCGTCGTCGACGTGCTGGAGGCCTACGAGCGGCTCATCCTCGACGCGATGCGGGGCGACCACACGCTGTTCAACACCGCCGAGGGCATCGAATCGCTGTGGGAGCGTTCGCAGGAACTGCTCGACGACCCGCCGCCGGCCAAGATGTACCAGCCCGGCACCTGGGGTCCCAACGCCATCCACCAACTGATCGCGCCCAACGCGTGGCGGTTGCCGTTCGAGCGGGGATGGCGCGAGTCGAGACGCTAGCCGGCCTCTTGCCGAGCGTCCTCAAAATGCCGGCCTGAACGGCGTGTCGGCGTACAGATGAGCGCGCTCGCGGGTCTTGGGCAAGTCTTAGCGCCCGCCCGGCCTATATCGGCTGACCACGCGGTAGGTTGAACGCGATTCCGCACAACCGCGAAGGGAGACACCTTGCGCCAAACCGCGGCGATGGCCGAGGTCGACCGCGCGTGGATGGTCGACACGCTGCTCGCGCTGCTGCAGACCCCGAGCCCGTCGGGGCGAACGGACGCGGTGATGCAGCTGATCGGCGACATATTCGATGACTTCGGCGTCCCGTTCTCGCTGACCCGCCGGGGGGCGCTGACCGCCGAGCTCGCGGGGGAGTCGCCGACCACCGATCGTGCGCTGGTGGTTCACGCGGACACGATCGGGTGCATGGTGCGCAGGCTCAAGGACAACGGCCGACTCGAGGTGGTGCCGGTCGGCACCTTCTCGGCGCGGTTCGCCGCCGGCGCCCGCGTGCGGATCTTCCCCGACGACCCCGACGAATTCATCACCGGCACGGTCCTGCCACTCAAGTCCAGCGGGCACGCGTTCGGCCATGAGATCGACACCCAGCCCACCGACTGGGACAACGTCGAGGTGCGCGTCGACCGCAGGGTGTCCTCGCGGGAGGACCTGGTCCGGCTCGGCCTGCAGGTCGGCGACTTCGTCGCGTTGATCACCAGCCCCGAGCTCACCGCAGACGGCTTCATCGTTTCCCGACACCTCGACGGGAAGGCCGGCATCGCGATCGCGCTGGCGCTGGCCAAGAACTTCTGCGAGAACAAGGTGGTGCTGCCGCACCGCACCATGATCATGGTCACCATCACCGAGGAGGTCGGCCACGGCGCCAGCCACGGCCTGCCCGCGGACGCCGCCGAGCTCATCTCGGTGGACAACGCGGTGTGCGCGCCCGGCCAGCAGTCCATCGAGGACGGCGTGACGATCCCGATGGCCGACATGCACGGCCCGTTCGACTACCACCTGACCCGAAAGCTCTGCCGGCTCGCGGAGGAGCGGGGCATACCGTACGCGCGGGATGTGTTCCGCTACTACCGTTCCGACGCCGCCGCCGCGATCGAGGCGGGTGCCGGCACCCGGGCCGCCCTGGTCGGCTTCGGCCTCGACGGCAGCCACGGCTGGGAGCGCACCCACATGGACTCGCTGGAGGCGACGTATAACCTGCTGCACGCCTGGCTGCAGACGCCGCTGACGTTCGCCCAATGGGACGCCAAGCCGTCGGGCAAGCTGCGCGACTTCCCCTCGTCGAAGCAGCCGGCGCCGAGCGAGCAGTGGGTGCCCCTGTCCCGCGGGGAGCATGCCGACCCCGGCGAGCCGTCGCCCGGCTCGCCGTGGCCGCCCTCGCAAGGCCCCCAGAGCTGACGGAACACGCGGTCGAGTCGCGACCGATGGGCGCGCGGGTGTTCTGGGCGATGTTCGCGCTGCTGCTGTTGGGCATTGCCGGTGTCGCGGGCGCCGGCCCGTCGCGTGCCGAGCCGGGCGCCACGGGCGGATCCGGCGACAGGCTGGTCGGCTGGGACACCTATCGCCGATTGGACCGGTTGCCGTACCTGAGCGCCGACACGCAGACGCTGCAGGTGTCGAGCTTCGATCGCAGCGGCGGCGACTTCGACATCTCCACCGGCAACCAGAACGGCAGCGGGGGATGCCTGGCCTCGGGCGGCGCCGGCTGCGTCATCGCCGAGGATCGCGGCGCCGGCGAGGTCGACTCGATCTGGTTCACCCGCGACGGCGGCAATGTCACCCGGATGGGAACCATCCGTATCGATCTGGATGGGCAGACGGTGATCGACGCGCCGCTGCAATCGTTGGTCGACGGCGAGCTGGGTGCGCCATTCGTGTGGCCCCTGGTCGCCGACGCCGCGCAGTCACCGGCCGGCGTTTACATCAAGGTGCCGATGCCGTATCGGCAGTCGATGCGGATCAGCGTCGCGCAGAATCTGCAGTACTACCACGTCGACTATCGGCAGTTTTCCAGCGCCGACGGCGTCGCCACCTTTTCGCCCGCCGATCCCGCGCTGGACGTGATCGCCACGCTGCGCGCCGGGGGCACCGCCGATCCTAAACCGGCGCCGCCCACGGCGACGCATAACACTCGGGTGGTCGAGGTCCCCGCGGACGCCGGGTCGACGATCGCGGAATCGGCTGGGCCGGCGACGATTTCGGAGCTGCGGCTGCGGCTGCCGGAACCGGCGGATCAGCTCCTGGCCGGGTTGCGGCTGCAGATCGAGTTCGACGGCCAAACCACGGTCGACTCGCCACTGGGGGAATTCTTCGGCGCCGGGCTGGGCACCAACACCGTGAAATCGCTGATGTTCTCGGCGATTCCGCAACCCTCCGGTTCGCTGTCGTTGTCGGAATGGTGGCCGATGCCTTTCGCGCACACGGCCCGCGTCACCCTGGTCAACACGACGGCCGATCCGGTGGCGGGGATCGACAGCGACGTCGTGACCGCGCCGGATCCGCAGTGGGGGCCCGCGATCGCCGGCGACCGTGTCGGATACTTCACCGCACGCTCGCACGCCGGGCCGACAGCGCTCGGACAGGACTGGGTGTTCGCCGACGAGCCCGGCCACGGCAAGTTCGTCGGCGTCAGCCACACCATCAGGGGCTCCCGGATCAGGACGTCCTTCAGCGACGACGCCCCCTACTTTCTCGAGGGCGCCGAACGCGTGTACACCGACGGTTCCGCGTCGCCCCAGTGGTACGGCACCGGCACCGAGGACTTCTACGAGGGCGGCTGGTACTTCAAGGGCGGCACGCACTTCAGCGACCCGTTGACCGGTCAACCCGATCAGCGCACGCAGGCCGGCGGATGCGCGGACTACTGCGTCGCCACCTATCGCCTCATGCTCGCCGACGCCGTTGGCTACCACTCCGCAATCCGGTTCGGCATCGAGCACGGCAAGCGGAACCTGGTCGAACCCGATTACAGCTCAACGGCATTCCTTTACACGCAACCGAACGAGACCACCGCGCGCGGCGACGAAATCGTCCCTTCCGACCCGATGAGCCGAATCCTGCACATCTATACCGACGCCGACGCCGCCGACCAGATGCTGGTCGGCACGTACGAGGGGAGTGACGACGCCCGGCCCGTGGCCGGGTTGGTCCGTGCCACCCAGAGCGCGATCACCTTCAATGCCCAGATCCGTCCCGACAACCACGGCGTGCTGTTGCGCCGCACGTCCGACCAGGCGATTGGCTACCAATCGGCCGACGTGGCCATCGACGGGGTGCGCGCCGGCACTTGGCTGCAGCCGCGCAGCAACACCTTTCACCGCTGGCTCGACGACACGTTCCTGGTGCCCGAGTCGCTCACCGCGGGCAAGGACCGCATCGCCGTCACCCTCACGCCCTTTCCCAGCGCCCCGCCGTGGACCGCCGGCCGCTACCGCGTGGACGCACTGACGGGGTCGTAGGCGGGTATGGCTACCGTTGACGTACGCCGACGACGGAGGTGAGCACCATGAGCCGCAGCTGGGCTTCTTGGCTCGTGCTCGGTGCGATCGTCTTCGCACTCGTCGGGTCCATGCAGCCGACGGCGGTGGCCGGCGCGCAGCCGCGCCTGGCGTCGGACCCCGCGCAGCTGGCCGACGACCTTGTGGCGGACGAGCACGCATTGCACGACCCGTCGACGGGGGAGGCAGCGCTCGTGGCCGCGGCGCACCGTCAACAGGCGGCCTATCGCGCGATCGGGCGGCACCCCGAATGGAATGCGACGACACGACCGCGGATCCCGCCGGAATTGATCGATGTCTACGACCGCAACGTCGATGCCCGGCGCCAGCTCTCCGCGATGACACCGGTGCGGGACACCCTGCCCGCGTGGCGCGTGGAGCCCCCTGCCCCCGCCGACCAGTTGCTGGGTTACTACCACCAGGCGGAGTCGGAAACCGGCGTCGGCTGGAACTACTTGGCCGCCATCAACTTCATCGAGACCCGGTTCGGCAGCATCGTCGGCACAAGCACCGCCGGCGCGCAAGGACCCATGCAATTCCTGCCGCCGACGTTCGCAACCTATGGGCAGGGCGGCGACATCCAGTCGCCGCACGACAGCATCCTGGCGGCGGGCCGCTACCTCGCCGCCAACGGCTTCGCCAACGATCGCGATCACGCGATCTACCGGTACAACCACGCAAACGAATACGTGCGCGCGGTCAACCAATATGCGACGCTGCTGGCCGCCGATCCCGCCGCGTTTGCCGACTATTACCGGTGGGACCTCTATTGCTACACGACCGCCGGCGACGTGTTGCTGCCCATCGGCTACGCCGCAACGTCACCGATCCCGGTCGGGGAGTACCTGGCGAACCACCCGCAATAAGCCTCCGCTACTTCGGTGCGCCGTTGCGTTCGATCCACTGGGCGAGCGCCGCCTCGAGCGCGCCCGCGACCCCGACGCCGGCGGCGTCGGCCGCCCGTTCGAACCGCTCGACCAGCTCCGTCGGGACCGAGGCGTTCACCTTGGAGCGTGCCGGTTTCGGCTTCGGCGGCGGCGCGACGGGCGCGTGTCGCGCGGCGGTCGCTTCCATGGTTTCACGCAGGGCGGGTATCTGCTTGAGCAAGCGGTCGAGATCGTCGCGCTCGATCCGCAGCACCTCGGCCGGCCCCATCGTCGTCACGGTCGCGGAGCGCAATTTCCCACGGCGAAGCGCGGATTCGCCGATGACCTCGCCGGGCCCCAACACGGCGATGCGGTCGTCGCCGACGTACACGCCCACCTCCCCGCTGAGCAGGATGAAACAGTCGTGCGACGGGGTCTGCTCGCGAATCAGCGGCCATGGCACCGACCGAGAAGTGTGATGCGCTGCTCGGACCAGACGGTCCAGCTCATCATCGGAAAACTTGTCGAAGGCGCTGAATTCACGTAGCCGGCGGGCGTATTTGCCCGATTGCTCCGCGTCCGACTTCGGGTCTGACTTCATAGCGGGCTCCCGATGCGCGATGTGACCGTGACATCGAGGAGCCTAACGCTGGTTTCAGCAGATCAGTTTGCTTTTCGCATTTGCACCGCCCGCGTGACTAGACAGCCCGACCGGGTTCCTCGCGTTGCATCTCCACATTCGAGTCCACGTTCGAGGCGGTAACGCGCTGACCCGGCGGCTCGTGTCGGGTCAATTCGCTGGGCAGGTCACGGGCGCGCTTGTTGGCGTACATGTGCTCGTCCGCGAGGCGCAGCAGGTCCTGCTCACCCACGGCGATCCCCGCGCTGAAGCCGACCGGCGCCCCCATTTCGGACCAGCGCTGGCGGAGTCGTTCCAGGACCCGCTCGGCCTCGGCGCGGTCGGCGCCGACGAGCATGAGGAGGAACTCGTCGCCGCCGATACGGAAGACGACGTCGTCCTCGCGGACCGAGCTGCGCAGCGCATCGGCGAAGGTGACCAGTAGTTGGTCGCCGCCCTCGTGGCCGTGGCGGTCGTTGTATTGCTTGAAGTTGTCAAGGTCGATGAGCACGACGGACGACCCCCTGGCGTGCATCGACAGCCGGGGGCTGAGCGTGCTCCGGTTGAGCAGCTGGGTGAGGGCATCGGTCTGCGCGATCTCGCGGAGCATCGCGCTCTGCTGCTCTAACCGGGCGACCAGCCACGCCGGGACCTCCGCGACGAGCACCCACATGATCGCGGCCAACACCACGGTCACCGTTGCGCCGGGCAGGACCTTGGCGGTACCCAGGACGAAAGCCACCACGCCGAGGGGAAGGACCACGAGCGATCGCCAGCGCGGGCAAGTGAGGCCGATATAGGCGAACGCGATCGTGACCGTGCCGGGGAAGTCCTGGGTGGCGCGCGGTTCGATGGCCCCTGCGATGGCCGTGACGAGCAGCGCCGCGACCGGCCACCAGACGAGCAGGTCGCGCCGCTCTTGCCACCTGCGCAGCCGGCCGACCAGGACCGCGGCCCCCGCCAGCACCGCGGCCGCGCCGAGGAGCCAGTACAGCGCAGCGTCGACCCCGCCACCGCGGGCGTGCACCGCGGCCGCGGCGTACAGCACGAGCAGCACAAGGAATGCGATCACGCCGATTGCGTGCATGCGCCTCGCTGACGGCTCAGGCTCCACGCCCCACAACACGTCAATAGGATAGGGCCCTCGTCGTGCGAATTGGCCACCTTAGCGGGCCGAGTTAGCCCGCGACGGATTGCTCGAGGGTCGCCAGGGAAGCGGCGAGGTAGTCCTCCGGAAAAATGGGCATCCCACCGACTCGGTCGCGGAAATCCTGCGGCGTCGCGGTCCAGTCATAGGTGAGGGTGACGTCGGTGCCGTCGCCGTTCGGAGCGAGGTCGTAGCGCCAGAACCAACCGCCGGGACTGTGGTTGCCGTTGTCGTCGAGCACGCCCGGCATCCACCCGATCGCACGGTCCTTCTCGAAGACGTTGACCAGGTTGTATGTGACGTAGTCGCCGCCCGCCCGGGTGAGATACATGTTCATCGCGAACATCTGTCCGGCCCCGGTGATCGGCGCGGTGTCCACCGCTTCGCGTACCCAGTCGGTGGGTTCGGTGCCCCGATGGCGCGACGGGTCGGCGAGGACGGCGAAGATTGTCGCAGCGGTGGCGGGGATGGTGCGGGTGACGACGTAGCGTTCGGTGGTCGCGGTCATGAGTTGTCCTTGGGTCCGTAGGCCCGGGCGATATCGGGGGAGCCGAGCCAACCCGAGTATGTCGGTCGTGACGGCCAGCCCTCAGGCGAATCGAGCCACTCCTCCTGCCGGCCCCAGGGCAGGATGTCGATCAGGCCGAACGTGTGGCTGAGCTGCTCGGTGCCCCGCCCGTTGGTGTGCCAGGTGCGGTACACGGTGTCGCCGTCGCGCAGGAACACGTTGACCGCGAAGCCCCCATTCGGTGGTGCGTCCATGTCCGCGCCGAAGCTGCTCTCCGACGAGGAGTACCACTCCATGCGGTTGCCGACCTTCGCCTTGTAGGCGAGCGCCTCGTCGATCGGCCCGTTGGTCACGATGACGAAGCGGGCGTCGTAGTTGTCGAGAAACTCCAGCCGGGTGAACTGCGACGTGAAGCCGGTACACCCGCCGCACTGCCACTCCGCGCCGTCCGACCACATGTGGTGGTAGACGATGAGCTGCGAGCGGCCATCGAACACATCCGCCAGCCGGACCGGCCCGTCGGCGCCGATCAGCGTGTAGTCGGGCAGCTCGACCATCGGCAGACGCCGCCGCTGGGCGGCGATCGCATCCAGTTCCCGGGTGGCCGCCTTCTCGCGCTTGCGCAGTTCGTCGAGCGCGGCGCGCCAGGTTTGGTGGTCGACGACGGGTGGCAGAGCTTGTATGTGCTGCGAGGTCATGGGTCCACCTTTCGATTTCTTCCGTCTGGAAGGTCTGACTGCCGGCGCTGCCGAAATTCATCGGCGCGACCACAATGTGCTATCATGTAGCACATGAAAGCTATCGGGGTGCGTGAGCTGCGGCAGAACGCCAGTAAGTACCTCGCAGAAGTGGCGACGGGGGAGTCGATCGAGATCACCGACCGTGGCCGCCCCGTTGCGCGCCTCGTGCCGATCACGGGCGATCCCTGGCAAGACCTCATCACCACCGGTGAGGTGGTTAGAGCGGCTCGTCCCGTGAGCGTCGATGACATCGAACCCCGCGCATACCGGCACAGCGCGTCTAAGTCCCTCGAGGAATTGCGCAGCAACGAACGCTAGCCGCAGATGCGCATCTACCTGGACACCTCTGCCTTGGTCAAACTCGTTGTCGCCGAGGATGAGTCACCAGCGCTGCGGTCCTATCTCAATGAGCGACGTGAGGACGCCCTCTTCTCGGCGGCTTTGGCGCGCACCGAGCTCGTGCGCGCGGTCGCACTGAATGGACCTCGAGCCATCGCCGATGCTCGAAAGCTCTTGGCTGCCCTGGATATGGTGTTGCCGACTCGTCAAGTCCTCGACGACGCGGGCACATTGCAACCGTTTGGCCTGCGCAGCCTCGACGCCATCCATCTTGTTGCCGCGCAACGAGCTGGTGACACATTGCGGGCCGTGGTCACCTATGACGTTCGAATGCTTTCGGCGGCAGCCGACCTCGGGCTGACGACGGCATCGCCGCGCTAGGCGCCGCCGAGCGTTCAGCGTTGACGCTGAACCCCGGATTTCCGAGCGTTGATCGCGGCTATCGCATCGACGACCGCATCCGGACAATCAAGGGCAACAAAGGTTTTCGCGTCGGGCACCTCGATCAGGGTCGCATTGCCGAACAAGCCCGCCAAGCGTCGACCCAAGACCGGGGTGAAGCAGCGATCCCGTTGTCCCCATACCAGCGTGACCCGCTTGGTGAACCGGGGGAGACGGGTGGCCACGTCGGTGAGATCGAACGCGGCCACCTGACGCAGCAACGCCGCCAGGTCGCGGCAGATGCGTGAGTCCGCGAGGCAGGGTTGCAGCCAACTGGCGGTGAGGACCGCATCCGGATCGTTGATCAACAGGCCGAAGCCCAGCGGCGAGTGGCGCAGCATCCGCAGCCGCAATTGGGTGAACAGCACCCTGATCGACGTGGGCCCACGAAGCAGCCCGAACGCGATGTCGAACGGGAAGGGCGGGCACTTGTCGAAGGCGTCGCAGTTGGTGAGCACCAGCCGGCCGATCCTGTCCGGGTGGGCGTCGACCACCAGTTGGCATATTCCACCTCCGGTGTCGCTGCCGACCAGCGTCACATCCGAAAGATCGAGGGCGACCATCGCGTCATTGACCATCTCTGCGACCCCCGGCAGCGAGAGCGCCGTGCGCTCCGCGACCGGGATGGTGTGGGAACCCAGCGGCCAATTCGGGACGATGCAGCGGAAACCGCGGCGCGCCAGGCCGTCGGCGACCTCCCGCCACAGCCGCCCGTCGACCAGGATGCCGTGGACGAACAGTACCGGCGGATGCGGTGAATCCTTTGGTCCGAACTCCTGGTATTCGATGGTGGCCTGCCGGAGTGCGAGTTGTGCCATGTCGGTTATTCCTCCTTGAGCGTTCGATACCCGAATCGAAGCTCAACGGCTGCTGCCAGGGCCACCCCGCGGACTGCCAAACACTGCCAACATTCCGGTCACGGCTCCAGGTTCAGCAGCGCGGCGCCGGTCGCCGGGTCCAGGGGTGCCGACGCGTGGTCGTGCGCAATGAACCAGTCGCCGTTGACCTTCCGAAGGCACATCGTCACCCGGACCCAGAAACCGGTGGTCGTGGTTCCGTTCGTGCGCGTGCCGCTGAGCCGGTTGAGGCTGTACGCAAACGCCACGTCGTCACGCACGGTGATGGCGAGGTCGCGAACCTCGTAACCCAGCGGGTGCTGATACGCCGCGAACACGCGCTCCCAGTTCTTCCGTTTCGCTTCTGCTCCCACGTGTCGCAGGGGTGGCTCGACATCGAACGACACGACATCTGTCGCGTACATCGACATCACCGCCGCGAGATCCCCGGCGCGAATCGCGGCGACTAGCGCTTCAATCCGCTGCCGAACGTCAGCCTCGGCAGCCCCGCAAGCCATGGTCACGGTATTCACGGTAGCCGGGCGCCCCGGTGGGAGCATCGGCTGAATCGCGCATGTCGCTCTTGACCTGTGCGCCTGGGACCGGTTCGATAATGCATACGCCCCGGGGGAGGTTTGCGATGAGCCCGTTCGTCCGCTACCTGATTCCCGTCGCCATGGTGGCGCTGGCCGCCGTGCGACCCCCGGGCACTGCGCTGGCCGAGGAATGCGACCCCGGACAGTGGTGGGACCCGACCGGCAAGGTCTGCCGGCCGCTGGGCGTCGGACCGCAACCCCTGGCATGCGACCCGGGCCAGTGGTGGGACCCCACGGCAAACGTATGCCGGCCCCTCGGCGTCGGCCCGCAACCGCTGGCATGCGACGACGGCTGGTGGTGGGATCCGGGCGCCAACGTCTGCCGTCCGCCCGTCGTACCGCCGGCCGGCTAGGCGGACACGTGCCCTCCGAAAAGCCCGTTAGTAGCCGCTGGCGTTCCCTCACCGACCGGAGTACGCTCTCGGTTAATAGTGAACGGAACCGTCTACAATTGAGTAGGGAACCAAGGCCCATGTACAGCGCACCATCGCCCTTCGACGAGCCCACTACGCCGATCGATGTTCACGCCCTGCGGGCATGGTGGGCGGCACACCAACGTCATCAGAAGCGAGTAATCGAGCAGCGCAACGCCCAGCGCGTCGGGTTCAACCGTCGGCGATAGGGGAGGCCGGGCTCGTCGGTCGCGCCTCACGTCACATATCGATGCCCTGTTCCGTCTAGCGACTAAGGAAGAGACGAACGCTTTACCGGGAGGGCAGCACGATGAAACCTTTGGGCAGGCTGGCGCGGATATATCTGGTCGCGGTGACCGCGGCGGTCGGGGTGGTCACCGCCGGCATTGGAATCTGGTGCCTGATCGATCCGAATTCGTTCGCCGACGCCGTCGGATTCGAGGCGCACCGGCACTTCCTGCATGACGTGGGTGCGTTCCAGCTTGGTTTGGGCGCCACCCTGCTGCTCGCGCTGATCTGGGCTGACGCGCTGGCCACCGCGCTCGCCGGATTCCTTGTGGCGAACACCGTGCACACGGTGAACCACGTTGTGGACCTGGACGTGGGCGGCTCGCCCGCGCAAGCGTGGATTCTCGGTGTGATGTCAGTGGCACTGGCGCTGGCGTTCGCGCTGCGGTTGCGCCAACTCGGCTATGTTCTGGGCACCGTTGGCACGGCGACCAATTCGACGTTGGCGCCATTCGTGCGGCAAAAGACGATCAGCCTCACCACCTTTCGCAAGGACGGCACGCCCGGCTCCAGCCCCGTCAGCATCGCGGTGGACGGAGATCGCGCCTACTTTCGCAGTTTCGAGCGGGCGATCAAGGTGCGCCGGCTTCGACGTAACGCCAGCGTCGAATTCGGCCCGTCGACGGCATCGGGCAAACCGATCGGACCAACGCACCCCGGCACCGTGCGGCTGCTGGACGGGCAGGAGTATCGGAAGGCGGCGCGCCTGCTGCGGCAGAAGTATCCGATCCTGCACGGCGTGTTGGTGCCGTCGCTGCACCGGCTCCTGGGGTTCAAGTTCGGCCGCACGATACACGCCGAGTTGACGCCGGTGCCCGAATCTCGGCCCTGACTCCTAACTCTGCCTATGCGCATTCGCGTCTTTGTCGGGACAGCGGCGTCAGGTTCTTCCCGACTTGTCGTCACCGGCAACGTCAGCGCGCTCGGTGTCGAGGACCAACTCGACCCTAACGGTGTCACCGTGGGTCTTGCCCAAGGACTGCTGGATATCTTTGCGGACGCCGAGCCGATGCTGACCACCGTAAGGGGCCAGCGAGCCGGTGTAGGCCACGCGGTCGTCGAACCGCGCTTTCACCGGCACGCGCGCCCGCACACCGAAGACTTCGACCGTATCGAAGGGGAACGTTACGTAGGCTCCTGGGCCGCCGGGGTTTTCGATCACAGCATCGAAGACGACTGACCCGGGATCGCGATACTGCACCATTCCTTCAGGATGACGGCCAAATGACTTGGCGGCTCAAGGCGGTGCTCAAGCGGATGCGATTCATGCAATGACTATGCCGCGTATGCCATGCACTGATGCGCCATCCATAGCGATGGGCCCACGCAGCTCGTCACCGCTTCGGGTCGCCGATGGCGTCCAGCATTTCCGACACAGCGGTCGCCGCCCGCCACAGGTGGTCCTCCGGAGATTCGTCATAGCCCTTGTGGCGTCGGCGCCAGTCGCGGTCCCAGTAGCCCTCGAGAACCGACCGGAGGTGCTCCCGGGACACTGCGAACTCCTTATGCAGCTGTGTCGTCAGTTCGTCGTCGGACGGCTCGACGACGGTTAGGTGCTCAAGGCGCCGTGATCGGAGCGCCTCAATCGCGGGTTCATCAACGCCGCTTTCGGAGGACCAGAACCTCGCCACCCGTCGATGCTCATAGCTCCACACCGGCCACGCGCGGGGTCGGTAGCACCAGAGCATTGGCCGCTTACCCAGTCGTAGTTGGTGACCGATCGCTTCACCGGTGGGATGCTTGGCCAGCCAGGGGAGTTCCTCAGCGGGGAGATCGAGGACGAGCACGACCGTTCCCGCGTCCAGAGTGGCTGCCAATGAAAGCAGCTCGCCGGTCACCCACATTTCCGTCAGGGGCCATTCACGTCGGTCGACGACTTCCAGCCACTGTGAGGCGACCTCCGCCATCTCGACGAGATGCCCGATGGCCGTCGAACGTTTCATGCCGCTAGCTAAACACGTCGGTCGATCGCCGTGGCGGTCGCGCCTCGAGGCCAACATTTCATGACGGTTTCAGTTGAGCAAAGGTGCTGCAGCGTACCCGCGATGCGAGGGCCGATATCACCTGTTTGGCTTTAGTGTTGCCGCTATGGTCGGACTGGACAATTGCGTGAAGCGCTGGCGCACAGCGCTTCACGTAGCCGTGTCGGCATTGATGATCGCCATCCTCGGACTCGCCGTCAGTCCCGCAGCTCATGCGGCTGCGGCCACGGCCACATTGTCGGTGGAACATACGTGGCAGACCGGCTTCATCGCCCACTTCACCGTCACCAACCTGAGCACCGTGCCGCTGAGCGATTGGAAGATTGAATTCGACTTGCCGGCGGGAGAAGGTATCTCGCACACGTGGAATAGCACGTTCGCCCAATCTGGCACGCACTATGTTCTCGCGCCCGCGAATTGGAATCGCACCATTTCACCCGGAGGTTCAGCCACGGGTGGTTTCAGGGGCGTGCTGAGCGGTTCATACGTGCCACCGTCGAATTGTGTGCTCAACGGGCAATATCCCTGCGCCTAAGAGTCCGACGCGCACCGAGGCTCGCCAGCTCCGAAACCCGCCGACCCCTGGCCGTACGGCGACTGGACCAGGAAATGGGTCTACTCACAAATCCCCTTGCGGGGGAGTACCGGTGGCACTGTTCCATCTTTAGATCATCACGACTTGCGTCCATCGATGGTCTGACGACTCTCGACAGCAGTGCTAGCATTGACTGCAATGACAGCACAGGAGGGCTAATGGCAACGCTGACGATTCGCGATTTTGACGACGACCTCAAAGCGGCACTCCGTGTGCGCGCAGCTGAGCACGGTCGCTCCATGGAATCCGAGGTGCGAGAGATCTTGCGTACTGTTTTGGAGCGTTCGTCGGGTGGTCCGGGGATGGCTACACGGATTCGACGGCGGTTCTCTGACGTCGCCGGGGGCACAAAGCTTGAATTGCCGACCCGAACGGAGCGCCCACGAGCCGCGGAGTTTGGCGGATGATCGTCCTTGACACCAATGTCTTGTCGGAGTTGATGCGGAAGGCACCAGAACGCCGCGTCGCAAGTTGGGTTGACGCATTCCCCGCCTCGGATGTACTGGTCACCGCCGTTACGGCGGCCGAGCTCATGTACGGAGTTGCCCGGTTGCGGGACGGCCGCCGCAAGCGGGAACTGCACATCAAGGTCGAGGGAGTGCTGGCAGAGGATTTTCAGGACCAGATTCTGTCGTTTGATGCGTCGGCGGCCACGCATTACGCGTTAATCGTTGCGTCCCGCGAACGGACCGGACGCCCGATCAGTATGGCGGACGCCCAGATAGCAGCAATCTGCCGCAACTGGAGCGTTCGACTCGCGACTCGCAACGTCGATGACTTCGTCGACACCGGTATCGACACGGTGAATCCGTGGGACGCCGCCGCGAGGTAACCGCCAACATGGCTCAATGACGACGGCCCACATACGTAAATTGTTGGGGCACAGTCCGAAACGGGGTCATCTGCGCTTGTGGAAGAAGCGGCCGAGTCGCGTGCAGGTTGAGCCTTACTCAGGTGCTCTGGCTCGCCGTCGATGCCCGCGGCGTAAGTTCGTTCGGAGCCAATGACCGCGACCGGCCCGCGCCACTCAACTGGTTCGATTACAGTCCCGGCCGGACGGGAGGTCAGCCGAAACTTGATCCACCACCGGAAGACGCGAGGGGAAGTCCATGAGAACCAACGCATACCGACACACGGCAGTCGTCGGCCTGGCCACTGTCGCGCTGATCACCGTGGGCTGCAGCAATGGCAAGAGCGTCGACGCGTCGACACCGCCTCGGGTTGGGGTGAACGCCACCTCCACGCCCAAAGCCCCAGCGCAGCCCACCGAGGTGAAGCTCATCGGGGAGGCCGACGTCGAGGTGACTCTGACCGGCCCGATCGCTGCCAAGTACTCATCGGCAACCGAGGACCAGAAGAAGGCTCTCGGCAAGCCGTTAACGGGTGACCGCAACGCGGGGACACGGGAGAGCGGCCTGGTATTCCAGCAGTTCCAGGGCGGCGTGATCACAGCCCGGAACAACGAGACCGGCACGCCCGCATATATCACGCTGGGCAAAATCCGCGAGGCCTGGAATGTCCCACGCAACCCGGACGGCGTGCCCGCGATCACCGGCACTAACGGTTCGGCAGGTCCGTTGGGCTTCCCTACCAGCGACCAGAACGCCGTCGGCGATCTGCTCGTGTCGAACTTCGAGCACGGCACCATCGGGTACAACCCGAAAACCGGCCAGGTCGAGGTGACGGTAAACGGCAAGGCTGTACCGTCCGGGCTGTAGCCGGAATCAGGCGCTGGCCAACCTAGTTGGTCGTCGGTGGCGGTTGGGATTGAAACGGTTCGCACCACCACCAGTCGGCGGGCGTGGCGCGAGTCTCCTCACTAGTGGGCGAGTCGTTAGCTCTTCCAGACGACCTTGTCCGTCCCTCCGGCGTCCCGGTAGACGACACTGTCGGGGTTCGTACCGTTGCGCACGTCGAAGTAAATGCGTCCCGTAACAGGGCTGCCTAAGGGGAGTGGCCCCTCAGGAAGGCCGTCGATCTGGTTGCCCTTCATCACCGCGTACGTGGAGCTGTTCACGGCCCGAGCGTTGAAGTCGGCAATGTTCGGAATCGCGTTGCCGCTCAGACCTTTGGCGGTGACGTCGGAATACCATATGCCGTCGTTGTGGCCGCTGGGCTGCAGATTGCTCACGGTGTAGTCGATCGTGCCACCATTACTGGAAAGCTCTGCCATCTGGCCGAATCGCAGCACTTGTGGATCTGCGAATGCCGGTGTCGCCGCGAGGATTCCGGCTGCCGCCAGTACAGCTGTCGCTGCCGTCGTTTTCGATGCAATGTGTGAGAACGCCACGTCAGGCTCCCTTCATGAGGCGCTAGCTGTCGGCGAGCGGCAGCTGATTCACCTGTGAGGTGTATCCACAGCCCGGAACTTCAAACCCGAGCGGGCAGTAGCTGGTGCGCCAGCGCGACGCGCGACCCGCCGCCACCTGGACGTGCGGTTGCCCGCTGGGGGCGCTGACCCCGCCATCCACCGGAAACACGACCCCCGTGACGAAGCCGGCAGACCGGACAGATGAGGCTGGCGTGCCGTCTCACCGGTGATACAATGGCGCACATGCGATCAGTTACCGTGCGCGAGCTCCGTAACAAGGGTGGGGAAGTGCTCGACCGCGTGGAGCGCGGTGAGCGCCTTATCGTCACCCGTGACGGCCGCGCCGTCGCAGAGTTGCGCCCGGTGCCGAGCCGCAGCGCTGGACCTGCCGAACTCATCGAACGAAGGAAGCGATTGCCGCCAGTCGATCCAGATGTACTGCGTCGCGATATCGACGTCGCGCTCGATACATCGCTGTGATGACCTCAGTGGCCACGAAAGGAATCCTCGATACGTCGACGGTGATCGTGCTTGGGCGGATTGAGGATCCTGCGACGCTTCCCGACGAATCCTTGATCAGCGCCATCACCCTGGCTGAGTTATCTGTGGGGCCTCACGTCGCCCGGCGTGAAGAGGATCGTGCGGCACGACAGGCACATCTGCAGCAGGCCGAATCGGACTTCGACGTCCTGGCCTTCGATGCCGAGTCGGCGCGCGCATTTGGCGCAGTCGCCGCTGCACTGCGAGCGTCTGGCCGC
The DNA here is from genome assembly GCF_035616495.1 of Mycobacterium sp. 663a-19. Lineage (NCBI taxonomy): Bacteria > Bacillati > Actinomycetota > Actinomycetes > Mycobacteriales > Mycobacteriaceae > Mycobacterium > Mycobacterium sp. 663a-19. Next base: position 184,102 of record NZ_JAPJAV010000004.1, read on the forward strand.
AAGCCCGCCGCACGGGCCTTCGATGCCCTGATCGCTGCTAGCGCGATCGCATATGGCCTGCCGTTATATAGCTGCAAACCGGCAGACTTCGACGCAATCCCGCAACTAGAGCTACGCGCTGTCCCACATCCGGATCACGTCCAGCCCTAAGCCGGCATCCTTGCAATGCACGGAATGATCTGCAGCACAGGGGATAAGCGTGCTCGCTCGTCTGATGCAATATGCGATAATTACTTGACATAGTGTCGCTTATCGGTACTTGTCGCAGCAGGCGCTTTGAAGTGAAAGTGGCACCCGCACCTTGGCGATCTGAACACGATTCTGCCTACTCATTCCCCGACGGACTCGCGGTTGTTCATACAGCGACTGACGTACACAGTTCAATCACTCAATGAAATCAACTCGTCAGCCGAAAGCGTGGACGCCGCCACAGGCTGGCCTTGCCCCCTCAGTCGGCGAGCGACCATCCGCCCTTCTCCCCTCGTACCGCCATCATAACGTCACAGTGACGAATTGCCTTGTGGTGCAGGGCTATTGAGTCCCTACCGCAACCCGGTCCGAGGTCGGCCCAGCAGACCTCAGCGCGGCTGATCACCACTCATCGTCCACGGCGCGCTAACACGCAACGCCCGGCGGCCACGGCGGCGGCCTCCGCCTCGTCGGTGCCGGGAAGGCAGGCGTCCAACTCCAGTCAGGTCCCTCTCCTGCCCGGGCCCGACCAGACCCGCTACTACCCCACCGAATCGTCACAGTGATGAAATCCCCTGGGGCGCACGGGCGGTCAGTCACGCAGGTGCTGGGCCTCCTCGGGTGTCCAGGCGAGCGGATTGCCCGGCTGGCTGGGAAAGAGGTAGTCGATGAAGGCCGCCGCCGTGGGCTGTGGTTCGTGGTTGGCCAGCCCGGGTCGCTCGTTGGCTTCGATGAAGGCGTACTCGGTGCCGGTGACATCCGGGACGATGAGGTCTATCCCGGTCACCGGTATACCGATCGCCTCGGCCGCCGCCACCGCGACCTGACATAACTCCGGGTTCACCTGCGCGGTGACGTCGTGGATCGTGCCGCCCTGGTGCAGGTTGGCGGTGTGGCGGACGCGGAGCCGAGTTCCCTTGGGCAGCACGTCATCCAGCGCCCAGCCGGCCTCGGCGACCGTCGCCTCGGTGACGTCGTCGAGCGGGATGCGGGACTCGCCGCCGGTGGCCGCGGAACGCCGTCGACTCTCGGCCGCGATCAAGTCCCGCACGCTGTGGTCGCCCGTGCCGATGATCTCGGGCGGCAGCCGAAGCGCTGCGGCGACCACTCGGCCGTCGATGACGACCAGCCGGAGATCGTCACCGGGCACCCGCTCCTCGATCAGCACCTCGGGGTATTCAGCGCGCGCCCTTCTGAGGGCGGCGGTGAGCTCGTCGGGACCGTCGTCGACGGTGATGCCGACGGTGATCCCGTTGCCTTGCTCGCCACGCGTCGGTTTGACGACGACCTCCTCGACCTCGGTGACGAAGTCGAAGTCGGTCTTGTCGAAGGTGGCCAACCGGGCGCGGGGCACATTGATGCCGACCCCCGAGACCAGGCGTCGCGTCAAACGCTTGTCGTCGCAACGGGACATCGCGACCGCCGACGTGAACTCGGACAGCGATTCGCGGGTGATCACCGTGCGGCCACCGTGGGTAAGTCGCATCTCGCCCGTTTCGGCATCGAGGACCTCGACCCAGATGCCGCGGCGCAGCGCCTCGTCCGCGATGACCCGGGCGTAGGGGTTGAGATCCTCGACCGTCTCGGGTGGCGGGGTGAACAACGGCTCGTTGATCGCGTTCTTCCGCTTGATGGCCAGCACCGGGATGCGTTGAAAGCCGAGCTTCTCGTAAAGGGCGATCGCGCCGGCATTGTCGTGCGCCACCGACAGGTCCATGTAGGCACGGCCCCGCCTGCGGAAGTGCTCGGCCAGGGCCCGGGTCAGCGCCTCACCGATTCCGGGAAGAGCCGCCCCGGGGTCGACGGCCAGTGTCCACAGGCTGGATCCTCGCTCGGGATCCTTGAACAGCAACTCATGGTCGACACCGGTGACGGTGCCCACCACGGCACCGTCGTTGTCGCGCACCGCAAGCAGGTAGGTTACCGCCTCCTTGTGCTGGTGGTTGTCCCAAATCGTCTCGACCGGCGCGGGTACCATCCCGCAACGCACGAACACGCGGTTCATCGCATCGGCATCGTCGGGGCCGCTCAGTGTGCGCACGGTGACGCCGAGCGGCGAGGGCGTCAGGTCCTGCTGATCGGTTTCGCCGAAGCGCAGCCGGTAGGTATGGCTGGGGTCGATGAACAGCTCACTCGGGGACCCGGCGACCACCACGTGGGATTCGTGCGCGTAGATGCAGATGTCACGCCGCCCGGGCGCTTCCCGGCGCAACGCCTCGGTCAGCTTGCCGGCATCAACGAAGGTCTGGCCGAAAATAAGTCGCCCCCAACCCAATTCGAGCTCGACGTCCTCGGCCATCGCCTCCGCCAAGTGCGACGGCGACGCGTCGTGCAGGCTGAGTGTGATCGCCTCGGGGTTGTCCTCTGAGGGTTCGATGGCGGTCATGCCGCAGCTCCCGTCACACCGTGGCGTTGCAACCAGAGTTCGAGCAAAGCGATCTGCCAGAGTTCATTGCCGCGCAGCGGCGTCAGCCGGCCGTTGGGATCGGCCAGCAGCGCGTCGACCGCGTCGGTGTCGAACAGCCCGCGTTCCTTGGCCTCGGGCGAATACAGCGCATTGCGAACCAGATCGAGGTACGGGCCCTCCAAGTGAGTCAGCGCGGGCACCGGGAAATAGCCCTTGGGCCGATCGATCACCTCCGACGGGATCACCCGCCGCGCGGCCTCTTTGAGGACTCCCTTGCCGCCCTGCGCGATCTTCAGCTCCGGCGGGCAGGTGGCCGCCAGCTCGACCAGCTCGTGGTCGAGGAATGGGACCCGGCCCTCCAATCCCCAGGCCATCGTCATGTTGTCCACTCGTTTCACCGGGTCATCGACCAACATCACCGTCGTGTCGAGCCGGAGCGCCCGGTCGACACCGGTATCTGCGTTCGCCTGCGCGAAATGTTCTGTGACAAAACGCACACTGGGATCACCAGGGACAGCGTTACCCGGCCCGAGAAGCGCCGCAACCCCGGCCGCGTCGCGATCGAAGAAGGCGCTTCGATACTGCGCGACCGCGCCCTCCAGGGTGGCCGCGGCGGGTGAACACATCGGCGGGTACCAGTGATAGCCGGCGAACACCTCGTCGGCGCCCTGACCCGACTGCACGACCTTGACGTGGCGCGACACTTCCTGGCTGAGCAGGTAGAAGGCGACGCAGTCGTGGCTGACCATCGGCTCGCTCATCGCGCCGATCGCCCCGTCGAGCGCGGGCAGCATGCGGTCGGTTCCGATGCGGATCTGATGATGATCGGTGCCAAAGCGTTCGGCGATGATGTCCGACCAGCGGAACTCGTCACCGGCGACCCCGCCGGTCGATTCGAAGCCGATCGAGAAGGTGGACAGCCCATGCTGCCCGGCCTCGGCGAGCAGACCGACGATCAGGCTGGAGTCGACGCCGCCCGAGAGCAGGCAGCCGACCGGCACGTCGGCAACGAGTCGGCGCTCCACCGCGACACGCAGAGAGGACAGCACCGCGTCCTCCCAGTCGCGTGCGGACCAGTCCGACCGATCGGCTCGCCTGGTGAAGTCGGGCGTCCAGTACGTGGTCGTGGTGCGTGTGCCGTCGGGCTCGAAGGCGATGAGCGAACCGGGCGGGACCTTGCGCACACCACGCAGGATGGTCAGCGGTGCCGGCACGACGGAGTGAAACGACATGTAGTGATGCAGCGCGACGGGGTCGATCCGCGTGTCCACGCCGCCACCGGCAAGCAATGCCGGCAAAGTCGAGGCGAACCGGATCCGCTGAGCGTCTTGAGTCAGGTACAGCGGCTTGATACCGAGCCGGTCCCGACCCAGCAACACTCGACCGCTGTCGGTCTCCACGATTGCGAAGGCGAACATCCCCTTGAGGCGGCTGACGAAGTCGTCGCCCCAGCGGTGATAGGCCTTGATCAGCACCTCGGTGTCGCTGGTCGAAAAGAACCGGTAGCCGTGGTCGACGAGCTCGCGGCGCAACTCCTTGTAGTTGTAGATGCAGCCGTTCCACGCGAGCGCGAGGCGCAACTCGGAATCGACCATCGGCTGGGCGCCGTGCTCGGTCAGGTCGATGATCTTCAGACGACGGTGACCGAGGGCAACCCGGCCCTGTGACCAGGCACCCGCCCCGTCCGGCCCCCTGGCTGCCATCACAACGGCCATCGCCGATACCGCGGCCAAATCGGGCACCCGGCCGTCGAGTCGCACCTCACCGGTGGCTCCACACATCTTGTCCAGCCTACCGAGAGTCGTTCCGCCGCGCGCACGCCACCTCGCGGGCCGCCTTCGATGGGGAGCGAGATCGCCGACGACTACCCGGTGAAGGGCGTTCCGTCGAAGCGCTCACGGGTAGCGAACTCGGGGACGGACCGCCGCCGCAGCTTCGTCACTTGGCGCACCGGTTTGCCCAGCGGCACGATCGCGGCGACGGCGAACGTATCGGGCACGCCGAGAAGGTCCTTGACGCGCGGCTCCTCAGCCACGGCCATCGTCGTCAACACGCCGCCGTAGCCCTCGTTGCGCGCCGCCAGCAACACGTTCCACACGAACGGGTACACCGATGCTCCCGGTACCACGGCGATGCGATCGAGATCCTGATCGGTGGCGGCGACGACGGCGAGATCCAGGCAGACCACCAGCACCACCGGCGCCTCCCGCATCGGAGCCGACATCTGCGGCGGCGGCTCGGTCGCCTCGATCGTCGATCGGTCTAAGGCGCTCGGCTGCAACGGATTCCACGGCAACTCCCCATTGGCGAGCTGCGCGGTGTAGCGGCGGGCGGCGGCAAGCCCCAGGTCCGCCAGGGCCGACCGGGTGTCCCGATCGCGAACCACGACGACGCGCACGCCCTGCCGATTACCGCCGGTCGGTGCGAACCGGGCGCCGTCGAGGATCCGTCCGAGAACCTCGTCGGGGAGCGGGTCGCCGGTGAATTCGCGCACCGCGGGCGTGGATCGCATGACGTCGTAGAGCTCCATGAGGATCATGCTGCCCCAGCCGGGCGGCATTCACGCGGCGTCGTGAAAGATCAGGCCCAGGGTGTAGCGCTCGCCGCAGCGGACGGCGGATACCCCGTGGCGCACCGCGGCGGCCGACCATCCCCGCGTCGAGCGAACCGGGCGTTCCCTGGTCGTGAAGACGTAACCGTGTCCTCGCGGCAGCGTCGTGGCCGTGCCGCGGGACTGCGCCCGGGGTCGTTGCTCGACGAGCAGGAATTCGCCACCGGTGTGCGCCACGCCGGGCTCGTCGAGGTTGATGACGACCTGCAGCGGAAAGACCAAGTCTCCGTAGAGGTCTCGATGCAGCGCATTCCAGTCCCCGGGCCCGTACTTCAGCATCAGGGCGGTGGGTTTGGTTTGTCCGGCGCGGTGGCACATTTCCAGCCACTCGTCGAGAGTGTCGGGCCACGGCGGTTCGCGGCGCAGCTTGGTCCACCAGTCGCGGGCGATCGGCAAAAGCCGGGGGTAGAGGGCCTGTTTCAGTGCGTCGATCGGGTGTGGGTAGGGCCGTTTGAAGTAGCGGTATTCGCCCTGCCCGTAGCGGTGGTGAGCCATGTCGACGGTGGCGCGAAATAGGTTGTCGTTCGGATAGAGGTCGCGGACCGCGCGGCACTCGGTGGTAGTCAGCAGCCGTGGGAGCAGGGCACCGCCGAGATCGTTCATGTCCGCGGCGACGGCGTCCCAGTCGGCGGCATCGACGCGGCGGCACGTCGATGGCATCAAAACAACCTGCCGGCCACCGCGGGCGCCGGCTCCTCGAGGCCCAGCAGGAATCGTTTGCGCTTCAGGCCGCCAGCGTAACCGAGGGTCAGCGGCCGAGTATCGCCGCGATCCGGGCGGCGACCGCGCCGGCCACGTCGTGGGCCGGCCCGCCGTCCCCCGGCTCGTAGCGATCGGCGACCGGGTCGTACACGGCGCCGGCGATCGTCCCATGGTCGGCCGGCAGCTCGGCCAGATCCACGGGCCAGCCGATGCGTTCGAGGCCGGCGGCGAACGCTCTGCTGGTCGCCACCGGCACGACGTCGTCGGCCAGGCCGTGCAGCAGCGTGAACCCGGAGCCGACCCGTTGGCGAAGCAGCCCGTCGGTCACGAATCGACCGGAGATGGGCTCGCGGACCATGAACGCACCGGCCAGGCAAACCGTATGTGCGAGACCCACATTGAGGCGCGTCGCATCCAGCGTCAGGCCCGCGGCGGCGGCACCTCCCAACGACCACCCGACGAGCACGATGCCGCCGGTGTCGGCGGCTCGTTGCCGGACGAAGTCGACCGACCGCAACAGATCCGCCCGACCGCCGTCGCGAGCATGAGAGTTCCAGTCGGGCACGACCACGGCGACGCCGTGGCCGGCGAGCAAACCGGCAAGGGGGCGCACGACGGCGCGCGCATCGGGCTGCATGCCGTGCCACAGCAAGACCGTGAGTTGCGTCGCATCGCCGAAGACATCGGCCAACCGTCCCGGGGCGTACTCGACCGTCCTCACGGACACGAGTGTGCCCGGGCATGGCGGAATCCAATCAGCGATCGCTTCTCACATTCCTTGGAGCGCCAACGTCTTCGTGGGGGAAGTTGTTTAATCCGTACGGAGGACCCCGAATGCATACCCGAGCCTGCCGATGACTGCAGCGTGAGCGCCGATCGGCACGTCAAGCCGCCGTTCGAGGCCGTCGTGGCACGGCACGGCGCGACGGTGCTGCGCGTCGTTCGCGCGGTGGTCGGCCACAGCGACGCCGACGACGCCTGGTCGGACACGTTCCTGGCCGCCTTGAAGGCGTATCCGCGACTGCCGTCCGACGCCAACGTCGAGGCGTGGCTGGTGACGATCGCTCATCGCAAAGCCATCGACATCACCCGCACCGCGTCACGCCGGGCGATCCCGGTTGCCGATCCGCCCGACTCCCCCGCACCCGAGCACGCCGATACCCACGATCTCGACCTCGACGCCGCGGTGGGTGCGCTACCACCCAAACAGCGCCAGGCCGTCGCCTACCACTACTTGGCCGGTCTGCCCTATGCGGAGATCGCGCGGATCCTCGACAGCAGCGTGGCCGCCGCGCGGCGCGCCGCCGCCGACGGGATCGCCACACTGCGACGCACCTATCCCACGACACCCCAAGGAAACAGCGATGACCGCATCTGACCTCATCCGGCACTTCCCCGTCGACCGGGATCATCTCGAGCGGCTGCACGCCCGCCTGGAGCGGGACGCACAAGCCGGCGATCTGCTCGACATCGCCTACCGCACTGTGGATTCCGCCGTCGGCCCACTGCTTTTGGCCGCCACCCCACTCGGGTTGCTGCGGGTCGCATTCGCCAGCGAGGGCCACGACAGCGTGCTGCAGAACCTCTCCGCGCGCATCAGCCCGCGGGTACTCGAGGCACCGGCGCGGCTAGATCCGGTCGCGCGGCAACTCGAGGAATTCTTCACCGGTCACCGGCAGCGCTTCGACGTTGCGCTGGATTGGTCGCTGTCACAGGGGTTTCGGCGCACCGTGCTGGAACGCCTCAACACCGATGTCGGCTACGGCACCACCACCAGCTACGCCGCCCTGGCCCGTCTGTCCGGCTCCCCCAAGGCGGTGCGCGCCGTCGGCACCGCGTGCGCGACCAACCCGATCCCCATCGTGGTGCCGTGCCACCGGGTGGTCCGATCCGACGGAGCCGTCGGCGCTTACCGCGGCGGGCCGGCCGCCAAGCGCGTTCTGCTCGACCTCGAGCGGCCCTGACCATGGCAGGCAGATTGTCCGGCAACGCCTTCACCTCGCGGCAGGCGTTGGACCCCGGCCTGCGCAACGTGGCCCGCTTCCTGCCCCGCGGATACGCCCTGCACCGCGGTTACAAAGTCCAGCGGGCACTCATGCAGCTGATGGGAAACGCCGGCCGAATCCGCCACGTACCGGTTGTCGCGGTGAACGAGCACGTCAAGGTTCGCCTGCACCGTCCGACCGGTCTTCCCGACCGGGCGCCCGCGCTGCTGTGGATTCACGGCGGGGGCACCATCATGGGCGCCGCGGTGCAGGACGACAAGTACTGCCGAAAGCTGTCCCGCCTCACCGGTGTCGCGGTGGCGGCGGTGGAATACCGACTGGCTCCCGAGCACCCGTATCCCGCGCCGCTCGACGATTGTTACGCGGCGCTGCTGTGGCTGGCGCGCCAGCCATGGGTGGACCCCGATCGCGTCGCCGTCGGCGGGGCCAGTGCCGGTGGACATTTCGCGGCGGCGGTCGCGCAGCGGGCGCGCGATCGCGGCGACGTCAAACTCGCATACCAGATGCTGGTGTACCCGATGCTCGACGATCGCACGGGCGCCAACCCCGACGGCCAGAAGCGCATCATGTGGACCGAGACCGACAACCAGCTGGCCTGGCGGTGGTACCTCGACGGAGCCGATCCGAACGAGGCGGTGCCCGCTCGCCGTGAGGATTTGACCGGCCTGCCCCCAGCCTGGATCGGCGTCGGGACGCTCGACCTGTTCTATCCGGAGTGTGTGGAGTACGCGCGGCGCCTGCGTGCGGCGGGCGTGACCGTCCACGAGGAAATCGTTCCCGGCGCGTTTCACGCGTTCGACCAGATCGCCGACAGGGCCCCGATATCGGTCGACTTCTTCGGCAGCCAACGCGATCACCTGTGGGCCGCGCTCGTCGCACCCACCGGGGGCCGTCCGAACCCGGTCGGCGCCGATTGACTGCAAAGTGTGCAGAACGTGCAACTATATGGATATGGCCAATCAGGTGGGTCTGCGTGAGCGTCGTCGCCGCCAGACCAGCGCGGACATCCGCGACGCCGCGGTGCGACTGGCGCTGGAGCGCGGCTTCGACAAGGTGACCATCGAGGAAATCTGTACCGAGGCCGGCATCTCGACGCGCACGTTCTTCAACTACTTCCCGAATAAGGAGTCCGCGATCGCCTATGGCCCCTCGGACATACCCCCCGAGCTGGTAGCGGATTTCGTCGCGGCCGGACCCGCCCCCTACTCCGTGGTGCTGGCGGAGCTGATCACCCTGGCGGCCCATCATCTGCGCGATGTGCCCCCGCCGCGCGAACAGGCGGCCCACATGCTGGAACTGGCCAAGACCTCCCCGGCGGTGCTGGCGGCGTTCCTGGCCGACCTGGAGCGCTTCCAGCATCAGTTGACCGACATCATCGTCCGCCGCCAAGGGATGCGTCCCGACGACGAGATGGCCGCGTTGATCTCCGCGCTGGCCCTGACGGCGGTGCGATCGGGTATCGAAAAGTGGGCCAGCGGGAAACTGAAGGACACCGACGACACGCCCATGCCGTACGTGGAGCGCGCGGCCGCCCTGGTCAACAGCATCTTCACGAAGTGATCTGAAACACCGCGGCCGAATATTGCGTACTGTGCAACAAATGCACATCATGTACTATGGCCTGGTTGCGGTGCTCGGGGAGGCGTCCGCGATGCGGGGCGCGGGGCGGTACCGGGTGCGACGGCCGGTGTGCACAAGCAGTGGCGCTTGACGACCGGGTGCGCCACGCGCGGCAATCGCCGAATTTCGTTGCTGGGCCGTGTAAGTCGGACGCCCATGCTGGGACCGATCACATCACCGTTGCGCGGTAAGGGAGGGAATCACCGCAGTGCAGACGTCGAAGGTTCTGCGAAACGCGTGGTTGCCGCTGCTGATCGTGGCGGTCCTGGTGGTCGGCGGCTTTGCCGTGGTCCGGGTCAAGTCATTCTTCGGGGCGCACGACACCGGCGTGCTGACGAGCCCGCGGCTGGATGATTCCAAGCCGTTCAAGCCCAAGGTCGTCAAGTACGAGGTCTTCGGTTCGGCCAGCCACGCCAATGTGAACTACCTGGATCTCAACGCCGACCCGAAACGGCTCGACGGGACGCCGCTGCCTTGGACGCTGGTCCTCAGCACCACCGCGCCCTCGGTCTTCCCGAACCTCTCGGCGCAAAGCGACGGTGACTACCTCGGTTGCCGCATCACCATCGACGACGAAGTCAAGGACGAGAAAATTACCAACGGCGTGCATGCCCTGACTTTCTGCCTGGTGAAATCCGCATGAGCACAACGTTCGACGATGCCGGCACCGACGAACTGCCCGTCGCCAAAAACCCAGTGCGGCCATCGATCCCGCGCTTCATCCGAACGTTCGCGGTGCCCATCATCCTGGGCTGGCTCGCGATCATCGCGGTGCTCAACGTCGTGGTCCCCCAGCTGGACGAGGTCGGGAAGATGCGGTCGGTGTCGATGGCCCCCGACGATGCCCAGTCGGTGGTCGCGACGAAGCGCATGGGCGCGGTGTTCAACGAGTACAAGTCCAACAGCTCGGTGATGATCGTGTTGGAGGGCCAGAACCCCCTGGGCGCCGACGCCCACGCCTACTACGACCAGATCGTCAGCAAGCTGAACGCGGACACCAAACACGTTGAGCACGTTCAGGATATGTGGAGCGATCCGCTGACCGGGGCGGGCGCGCAGAGCAACGACGGCAAGGCCTCCTACGTCCAGGTCTACCTGGCCGGCAACCAGGGTGAGGCGCTGGCCAACGAGTCGGTGGAAGCGGTCCAGAACGTCGTCAAGAGCGTGCCGGCGCCGAAAGGGGTGAAGGCCTATGTCACGGGGCCGGCGGCGCTGTCGGCGGATCAGCACGAGGCCGGCGACCGCAGCCTGCAGCTCATCACTGCGGCCACCTTCACGGTCATCATCGGGATGCTGCTGCTGGTCTACCGCTCGGTCATCACGGTGTTGCTGACACTGCTGATGGTGGTTCTCGAGCTGTCGGCCGCCCGCGGAATGGTCGCGTTCCTGGGTTACTTCAAGATCATCGGGCTGTCGACGTTCGCCACCAACCTGTTGGTCACGTTGGCGATCGCGGCAGCCACCGACTACGCGATCTTCTTGATCGGCCGTTATCAGGAGGCCCGCTCCATCGGCGAATCCCGGGAAGACGCGTACTACACCATGTACAAGGGCACCGCGCACGTGGTGGCCGGCTCGGGCTTGACGATCGCCGGCGCGACGTTCTGCCTGCACTTCACCAACCTGCCGTATTTCCAGACGCTGGGCGTTCCGTTGGCCATCGGCATGGTGGTCGTGGTGGGAGCGGCGTTGACGCTGGGCCCCGCCGTCATCTCGGTGGCCTCGCGTTTCCGTCAGACACTGGAACCCAAACGCACGCAACGGATTCGGGGGTGGCGCAAGGTCGGCGCCGTCGTGGTGCGCTGGCCCGGGCCGGTTCTGGTCATGACGATCGGCGTGGCACTCGTCGGCTTGCTGACCCTGCCCGGTTACCGCACCAACTACAACGACCGCAACTATCTGCCCGACGATCTGCCCGCCAACGAGGGATACGCCGCCGCGGACCGGCACTTCTCGCAGGCGCGCATGAATCCCGAGGTGCTGATGATCGAGAGCGACCACGATCTGCGGAACTCCGCTGACTTCCTGGTCATCGACAAGATCGCGAAGACGGTCTTCCGCGTGCCGGGGATCGGCCGTGTGCAGGCCATCACCCGGCCGCAGGGCACGCCGATCGAGCACACCTCGATCCCGTTCCAGATCAGCATGCAGGGCGTCACCCAGCAGATGAACCAGAAGTACCAAGAGGACCAGATGGCCGACATGCTCCGCCAGGCCGACATGATGCAGACAACGATCGACAGCATGGTCAAGATGCAGAGCATCACCGTGCAGATGTCCAACGACATGCATGTGATGGTGCAGAAGATGCATGACATGACCATCGACATCAACGACTTGCGGAACAAGATGGCCGATTTCGAGGACTTCTTCCGGCCCATCCGCAGCTACTTCTACTGGGAGAAGCACTGCTACGACATCCCGGTGTGCTGGTCGCTGCGCTCGGTCTTCGACGCCCTCGACGGTATCGACACGATGACCGACGACATCCAGAGCCTGCTGCCCGTCATGGATCACCTCGACACCCTGATGCCGCAGATGGTGGCGCTGATGCCGTCGATGATCGACAACATGAAGGCCATGAAAACGACGATGCTGACCATGTATTCGACCCAGAAGGGTCTGCAGGATCAGCAGAACGAGGCGCAGAAGAACTCCAGCGCCATGGGTAAGGCATTCGACGCGTCCAAGAACGACGATTCGTTCTACCTGCCCCCGGAGACCTTCAACAACGCCGAGTTCAAGCGGGGCATGAAGAATTTCATCTCCCCCGACGGGCATGCCGTGCGCTTCATCATCAGCCATGACGGCGATCCGATGTCGCAGGAAGGCATTTCGCACATCGGCGCGATCAAGAAGGCCGCGTACGAGGCGCTCAAGGGCACGCCGCTGGAGGGCTCGAAGATCTACCTCGCGGGCACCGCGTCCATCTACAAGGACCTCAGTGACGGCAACAACTACGACCTGTTGATCGCCGGAATCGCCTCACTGTGCCTGATTTTCATCATCATGCTGATCATCACCCGGGGTGTGGTGGCGTCGGCGGTCATCGTGGGCACCGTCTTGCTCTCGCTGGGCGCGTCGTTCGGGCTCTCCGTGCTGATCTGGCAGCACCTGATCGGCATCGAGCTGCACTGGATGGTGCTCGCGATGTCGGTCATCATCCTGCTGGCCGTCGGCGCCGACTACAACCTGTTGTTGGTGGCGCGGTTCAAGGAGGAGATCCACGCCGGCCTGAACACCGGCATCATCCGGTCGATGGGCGGCACCGGCTCGGTGGTCACCTCGGCGGGACTGGTGTTCGCCTTCACGATGATGACCATGGCGGTCAGCCAGCTGACGGTCATCGGTCAGGTCGGCACCACCATCGGCCTCGGCCTGCTCTTCGACACGCTGATCGTGCGGTCACTGATGACGCCGTCCATCGCCGCGCTGCTGGGCAAGTGGTTCTGGTGGCCCCAGCGGGTCCGGCAACGCCCGGTCCCGTCGTCCTGGCCGAAACCCGAGCAGCAACAGGTCAACGCACCCGAAACGGCCGGCGCCCGACAATGATTCGCGCGAGACTGTAACTGCCGACGCGTTTCTCGAGTAGCACCGTCGATAGTTACAGTCTCGCGGAAGATGCCTACGTGACCCACTCGGGTTGTTCGGCGACGTCGACGGCGGAGAAGTCCTTGTGGCCCAGGCCGGCCGTGGTGCCGCCGTCGACGACGAACTCCGCGCCGGTCGAATAGCTGGATTCGTCACTGGCCAGGTAGACCACGAGGTTGGAGACCTCCTTGGGGTCCGCGGCGCGGCCCAACGCGGTCTGGAAGATGTCGTCGGGAACCCATTGCGTCATCGGCGTCTTGATCAGCCCCGGGTGAATCGAGTTGACCCGGATGCCGTTGAGCCCCAACTCCATTGCCGCCGACTTCGTCAGCCCACGGACGCCGAACTTGCTCGCCGTGTAGCCGTGGCAGGCCATGGTGCCCGCCATTCCCTCGATCGACGAGATGTTGATGATCGACCCCTGACCCGCGTCCTTCATGGGCTTCACCACCGCGCGGATGCCGAGAAACACCCCGGTCAGATTCACGTCGAGGATCTTTTGCCACTCGGAGATCTCGTAGTCCTCGAAGGTGCCGACGTTGAGGATGCCCGCGTTGTTCACCAGCACGTCGATGCCGCCGAACTCGCCGATGGCGGTGCTCACCGCCGCCTCCCACTGCTCGGGCTGGGTGACGTCGAGATGTACATAGCGGACGGCCTCGCCGAGTTCGGCAGCGACGGCCTTGCCCTCGTCGTCCAGGATGTCGCCGAACACCACCTTGGCCCCCTCGGCCACCATCGCGCGCACGTGCGAGGCGCCCATCCCCCGCGCACCGCCACTGACGAGTGCGACCTTTCCCGCCAACCGTTCTGCCACTCCGATTCTCCTGTCGTGTCGGTACGCGTACTGGCACCATACATATGCGGATCGATGGATGACCAGGTCCGGATGGTTGGGTGGCACGCATGGACCGGCGCGAATTCCTGAAGCGCGGCGCAGCCGCGGCGGTGCTTGCCGCCGGCGGTTCGGCCGCCGCCGCGGCGGGATGCGGCCGCCAGGGCCCGCCCGCCAAGGCCGACTACACGCTGCGCATCGGACACGGCCTGGTGGAGCTGGCGCCCGACCGGGTGGTGTCGACCACGCTCTACAACGGCGAGTTCCCCGGGCCGCTGCTGCGGTTCACGGAGGGCAAACCCGTCGTGGTCGATGTCCACAACGACACCGACACCCCCGAACAACTGCACTGGCACGGCCAGACGCTGCCCGTCGATATCGACGGCTCCGCCGAGGAAGGCACCCCCTACATCCCGGCGCACGGGATGCGCCGGCTGTCGTTCACCCCGGGACCGTCGGGGTTGCGCTTCTACCACACCCACCTCGTCGCTGGAGCCGACCTGAGCCTGGGCCAGTACAACGGCTTGGCCGGCCCGGTCTTCATCGAGCCCAGACAAAATCCCGGCTCCTACGACCAAGAAATATTCCTCACCCTCAAGGAGTTCGAGCCCGCCCTCAGCAGGGGCGGCGACATGGCCACCAATTTCCTGGCCGGCCAACCGATCCCGGAGCTGTACGACAAGGGCGAGGCGGCGATGGCCGCCTCGCTCACCTCCGGAAAACCGCACGGGTTCGAGGTCGGCTACCGGGCGTTCGCGATCAACGGGCGCATGCTGGGTCATGGCGAACCGATCAGGGTGGCGCAGGGCCAGCGGGTGCTCCTGCACGTGCTCAACGCCAGCGCCACCGAAAACCGCAGCCTCGCCCTGCCCGGGCACGCGTTCACCGTTCTCGCCCTCGACGGCAACCCGGTACCCAATCCGGTTGCGGTGCCGGTGCTGTGGCTCGGTGCCGCGGAACGGGTCTCGGCGATCGTGGAGATGAGCCACCCGGGCAAGTGGGTGCTTGGCGACTTGTCCGACGATGACCGCGGCAACGGGATGGGCACCGTCGTCGAATACGCGGGCAGCACCGGCGACCCGCAATGGGCGCCGCCGCCCCCGTTCACGTGGGACTACCGGCTCTTCACCCGACCCGGCGCGACGGTGGCCCCACCGGACAACACGATCGAGCTGCTGATCGGCAAGCGCAACGCGGACCGCGATGGCTTCAACGTGTGGACATTGAACGACACGCCGTTCGACATGCGCACCGGCACACCGCAATTCGAGCTGAAGCTGGGTGCCCGCTACCGGCTGCGGCTACGCAACGGCAGCGACGACGTCCACCCCATTCACCTGCACCGGCACACCTTCGAGGTCACCCACATCGCCGGGATGCCGAGCGCCGGGCTGCGCAAGGACGTCGCACTGGTCGGGGGCTATCAGACGATCGACATCGACTTCACCGCCGACCAGCCCGGCCTGTCGCTGCTGCACTGCCACCAACAGCTGCACATGGACTTCGGGTTCATGGCCCTGCTGAAAGCCGGTTAGCGGCAGTCAGGCCCCGGGCCGTCCGTTGTCGCCCTGCGCGGCTACGCGGTGGGCCCGGAATGACGGATGACGGCGCATCGCCTCGCTGCGCTCGCGTGCCCACCTTTGAGCTGCGATCCAAACCGGGTGTGACTGAAGGACAATCACGTTAGCCCTCCTGGCGGGCGCCATCATCGGCCACTCCTCTCACGGCGATAGCTGACGTAGCTTGCTTGCGTCTGCGCTTACGGCTGGCCGCGACCAACTGCGCCACCCCGTGCTCGATCCCGGCGGCGAGGGCGTCGATGTCGGGCGCGGTGTCGAAGTCGCCGGTGATGCCGAAGATGAACTTGTCGGCGTAGCTCAGCATCGCGATGCCGGTGCGCAGCTGAAGGGCGATGGGGGGAATCGGCAGGATCTCCAGCACCCGACGGCCCAGCAGCGTCTGCTGTTTTCGTGGCCCCGGAACGTTGGTGGCCAAGGCGACCACCGCCCGTTGGGGCAACCGCGCAAGCAATCGAATCGCCCACGCGGAGAACGCGAATGGGACGCTCCCGGCCGCCGACACCAGCGCCGACCCCCCTTCGCGCTGGCCGCTGGCCTTGGCCCGGGCAAGGCGGCTGTGCACCAACCGCAGCTGCTCGACGGGGTCGCCCTCATCGACCGGTAACAACGGCAGCATCGCCGACACCTGGTTGTCGGTCGCGTGGAACTGGTTGGTCGGACGAACCGAAACCGGAACGAGCGTCCGCAGTGAGTTGCGGCTGGGCTGTTCGCCGCGGTCGAGCAGCATCTTGCGGTAGCTGTCGGTGATGGCGGCCAGCGCGACGTCATTGAACGTCACGTCGAACGCGCGAGCCACCTGCTGCAGGTCGGCCAACCGGACCCGGGCCGCACTGAAACGTCGCATCGTCGTGACCGACCCATGCAGCGACGAATCCGGTGCGGCGCTGAACAGGTTGGCCGTCAATTCAGCCGCGCCCACCGCGACGTGTTCGGCCGCCGCCGCTGCGGCGAGCGCGCTGCGCACCCAGTTCAGCGGGTTCTGGCTCGGCCTGGGCAGGTGGAGCCCCTCCGGGGCCGGCTCCCGGGCGGCGCGAAGGTCGGTGGCGAACGTCTCCCCGCCGCCGTCGTCGTCGCCGAACCGCGCCATCATCTGCGTTGTCGCGATGCCGTCGGCGATGCAGTGGTGGATCTTGGTCAGCACGGCCCACCGGTCGTCGCTCAGCCCCTCGATGACATAGCACTCCCACAGCGGGCGCTCGCGGTCGAGGCGCCGCTCCATGATGGCCGCGATCGCCTGGAACAGTTCGGCATCGCCACCGGGTCGCGGCAGCGCCAGCCGGTGCAGGTGCCGCGAGATGTCGAAGTGTGGGTCGTCGACCCATTCGGGCGCCCCCAGGTCCAGCGGATGGGTGCGCAGCACCTGCCTGCATCGCGGGATGGTAGGCACGCGTTCGGCGAAGGCGGAAACGAACTCGTCAAAGCTGGGAGCCGGCCCCTCCATGATCGACACACCGCCGACCGCCAGGCTCACATGCGGATCGGAGTCCTCGACTTCCAGGAACGTGGCATCCAGCGCCGTCAATTGCTCCATGTGGTCCCTGCCCTTCCCGGCGGCCGGTTGTACAAGGCGGCGCCGGCGGTAACGCCCGCGCCGGCGGCCACGATCAGCACCCGCGCACCCTCCGGCAGCCTGTCGGCCTCCCGTTCGTACGCCGCCGCGAGCGCAGCGGTGTGCATGCGCTGATCGTCTGCGACGCAGACCTTTTCAACGGGCACGTCGAGCAGCCTGCTCAGCGCGGCACGAAACTCGGGGCGGGCGGGGGCGGCGACGATCAGGTCGATGTCGGCCAAGCGCACCGACTGGGCGTCCAGGCACGCGCGCACCGCCTGTGCGGCGGCCGCGGCGAACCGCTCGTCCATGGCGGCCGATTGATTGAAGCGCAGCACGTTGCGCGCGTCGGCGAAGCCCACTGTGGCGGAGAATGTCTCGGCGCCGTCCGGGCCATCGTCCGCGTTCACCCAAGACACGCGGCTCAGGCCGTAATCGTCCTCGGTCCAGCCGCACAGCAGCGCCGCCCCGGCGGGCGAAAACGGAAAGTGCTCGCTCATGCCGTGGCCGGGATCGGCGTCGCTGGCCACGATGAGCGCGCGGTGGATGCTGTGTGTCCGCAGGAATCCGTCGACGATCTGCAGCGCGGTCAGCACCCCGCACGCGCCGTTGGCGATGTCGAACGAGAACGTCCCGTGGGCGCCGGCGTGCGGATCCTCGGGGTTGGCCCCGATGTCGTCCTGAATGAGTGCGGCCAGCGCCGGCTCCCCCAGATTGCGGTCGCGGTAGATCCCCGCGTTGACCACGAGATCCAGCTCGTCGGCGTCCAATTCGGCCCGCCGCAGGCAGTCCTTGGCGGCGGTCACCGCGAGGTGCAGCGCGCTGTGCCGGTCGCGCCACCGCGCATGGGCAAGGTCGACCCGGTCAATGACTGTGCCCATAGCGGCTCACCAAATCCTCGTCCAGGGTCAACAAGACCACGCCGATCTCCAGTCCGGAGGCCAGCGCGAGCAGCGCGACCGTCTCTTTGGGCTCGATGTGTCCGGCCTCGAGTTCCTCGATCAGGGCAACCGTGTGAGTCGTCGACGCCGTGTTGCCGTACCGGTCGACGGTGATCACGGCGTCGTGCCGGGGGCTGTCGCCGAACGACTCCGACATGCGCGCCATTCCCTTGCGGATGGCCCGCGCCGACGTCTGGTGGGTGATCACATGATCGATGTCGTGAATCGAAAGGCCAACGGTGTCAAGCACCTCGCTCAACAGCAGCGGGGTGTTGGCGATCGCGGCCTTCTGGATGGCGCGCGAGTTGGTGAACATCCGCGCGCCCGGGTCATGGCCCTGCGGATAGGCCAGGCAGAGCCGGCTGTAGTCCGCGACCGTGGTGAACCCGGCGAGGGTGATCCCCGCGGACCCCGCGGGCGCCCGCTCGAGCAGCAGCGCCGCGCCGGCGTCACCGAGGGTCAGGCAGGCCAGTTCCTTGCTCATGATGTTGCGGATGTGCCGGGCGGCGTTGTGGCTCAGCTGCGAGATGTACTCCCCGCTGACGACCAGGCCCCGCTCGACGACCCCCTGCCTGATCCAGTTGTTCAAAATGGTGACCCCGGTGAGCATCCCGGCGCACGCGTTGGACACGTCGAAGGTCATCGCCTGGGGTGCCCCTATCCCCCGGGCCACGGCGCTGCTCATCGTGGGCTCGACCCACTGGGTGAGGCCGCCGCGGAATTTCGTGATGCTGCAGCTGATCACGACGTCGAGCGACGCGGGGTCCTGTTCCGCGGTGGCCAGACAGTTCAACGCGGCCGAGGTCGCGAGGCTATACGAATCCTCGTCGCCCACCGAGACCCGGCGCTCGTGGATCCCGGTCAACCGTTCCAGGTCGATGTGGGTGCGGTGCCGGGTAGTGGCCATCAATTCGTCTGTGGTGAGGTGTGTCTCGGGCAGGTGCCGACCGGCCCCGGCCAACCGGGCGACGAACGGCGCCGGAGCGCCTTCCCCGTCGGCTTCCATCACCAGCCAATGCCGAGCCATCGGCGACACCTCCGTTCGCGGCTGCTCATCGATTACGAAACTCGAGGACCTCGGTCAGCGGACGCCGAGAGGTGGCGCCGGCTCGGGGGTGCATCTCGGGCGATCCGCCGACCCGGATCAGCAGCTGCGGCCGGCCGACGTTCCCGGTCACCCGCCGCACGATGTCGCGGCTGGCATCGAGCTCGGTCATGTGGGTCAACGTGCAGGTGGCCATGCCGGCCATGGTGCACTCCAGCAGCACCGCCGACAGCGCCTCGCCGCAGCGCAGCACGTCCAGGCGTTCGTCGTCGTGCTGGGTGGACAGCACCAGGATCTTGGACTGGTCGTGGTCGACGGTGGCGTGGCGCCCCCCGCCACCGGCCGGGGGAAACGTGCGCGCGATGTCGACGCGGGCCGCGTCCGAGCTCGACACGAGCTCGTCGGCCGGCAGCCGGGTGTCCGACGCGAACGGCGATGTCCACCAACGAAGCTCGTCCTGGTAGTAGGCGTCGTAGCGCCGCATCGTCTCGGTGACGCGCGACGCCTCGGCCAGCTCCGGACGCGCGTCGTCGGCCACCACATGCAGCATCACCTCGTGCGGGGCGACCGCGCGGCGCAGCGCCGACACCAGTGCCGGCCACCCGGTGGGCGCGCTGAACGGCAGCCGGTCGGTGTGGCGGTGAAGGATGGCATCCGCCCGCCGCCGATCCGCCTCCCTGACCGCCTCGGTGGGCTGGAACTGAAGCGTCGCAAGATGATTCGGTTCGCCCGGGTCGGGAAGGCGCTTCGTGACACTGTCCCAGCCCGCGGCGGCCATGCCGACTCGGACGTGGTCGAGGACCGCGCCGCAACTCAGAATCAGTTCCCGGCGCGCATCGTCGATCGCGTACACCACCCGGTAGGGATCGGCCCACAACTGCAGCGCCACGCCGTCGGCGACAAAGCGCCACGGCTGACTGTTGTGCAGCGAAGGAGCATGACACGCCAGGGCCACCGCGTCGCGGATCACCTGGGTGTCAGGCGCCTTCGTCGTCACATCAACCACCGCTTCGAGTAGTCCGTGATTGAAACACTAGGAATTTCGGCGTGCTCGCTGACAGGGCCGTTGGTCCCCAACGAGAAGCCGTTCGACTCCACTTCGGCTCAGCCGCCCCGGCCAGTGCGATCACCCGAGCCACGCGCGGCTTCCAGCAGCAGGCGGCGCTCGGCCGCGGCAACCGTGTGCCGGGTGGCGTCGACCGCGTCCGGGTTGACCGACACCGACGTGATGCCCATCCGGACCAGGTGTTCCGCGAAGGCCGGGTTGGTCGACGGCGCCTGGCCGCACAGCGATGAGGTGACGCCGTGTTTGCGCGCTATCGCCACGATGCGGCCGATGGCATCGAGCACGGCGCCGTCGGACTCGTCGAACAGCTCGGCGCAGATGTCGGAATCGCGGTCGACGCCCAGGATCAGCTGGGTCAGGTCGTTGCTACCGATGGAAACGCCGTCGACGCCCAGCCCGATATACTCGGGAAGCCAGTACATCACCGACGGCACCTCGGCCATCACCCAGCGATGGAACCCGCGCTGGGAGCCCAGCGGGCTCGCGTCGACCAGGGACAGACACGCTTCCAGTTCCCACCGCGTCCGCACGAACGGAATCATCAGGTGCACGTTGGGATTCCGTTCGCGCACCCGGGCCAACGCCTCGAGCTCCAGACCGAACAGATGCGGGTCTTGGACGTATCGATAGCACCCCCGGTAGCCGATCATCGGGTTGTGCTCGACCGGCTCGTACTCCTCGCCACCGATCAGCCCGCGGAATTCGTTGCTTCGGAAGTCGGTGGCGCGGTAGACGACCGGCCGGCTCCCGAAGGCCGACGCGATCCGGCCGATGGACGCCACCACCGCGTCGACCAGGTCGGCCTGCTCGCCGCGCGCGATGAGGTCGCGTGGATGCCGCCCCGAAAGCGCTTGGGTGAGCAGGAATTCGGCGCGTAGCAACCCGACGCCGTCGACATCCTGCGCGGCGACCGATTCGGCCGTGTCGGGGATCGCCAGGTTGACATAGATCTTGGTGCCCGTCGTCTCGCGGCTTGCCGCCATCGCCACCGGCTGCTCGATCGTCGAGGCGTGAACCTCGGGGCGCAGGCTGCCGGCGCTGACGCTGCCCCGCTCACCGTCTACGGTGACCGTCTGGCCGTCGCGCAGAATGCGGGTCGCATCGCGGGCCCCCACCACGCACGGAACCCTGAGCTCGCGGGCCACGATGGCCGCGTGGCACGTCATGCCGCCGGTCTCGGTCACCAGCGCCGCCGCGCGCCGGATGGCCGGAAGCCAATCCGGATTGGTCATCGGGGCGACCAGGATTTCGCCGTCGACCAGCCGGTTGCCCTCGTCCGGAGTGCGCAGGACCCGCACCCGCCCGGAGGCCGACCCCGGCGCCGCGGGCAGGCCGCGGACCAGGACACCGGTTGCATCGGAGCCATCGGGTGTGCCGGTGTCCAACGTGGTGATGGGCCTGGCTTGCACCAGCCAGGTCTTGCCGTCGGCAATCGCCCATTCCACGTCCTGCGGGCAACCGTGGTGCGCCTCGACCGCGATCGCCAGTTCGGCGATGCGGCGCAACGACGTGTCGTCGAGGACGCGCGCTTCGGCCTCTGCGGGGCTCAGATCAACGACGGCGTCGTGGCCGTCGGGACCGCGCACGATCTTGAATGCCTGGTAGCCGACCTTGACGTCGAGCACTTCCAGCGTCTTCTTGTCGACGACGTAGGTGTCGGGCTGGACCTTCCCGGACACCACGACCTCACCCAGGCCTTGGGCGGCCTCGATGACGATGTGGCTCGCTTCCTTCGTGCTGGGATCGGTGGTGAACGCGACCCCCGACTGCTCGGAGGCGATCATCTGCTGCACGACCACGGCCATCGCGGGGTCGGCGCCGAATCCCCTGCTGGCCCGATAGGTGATCACGCGGGGGCTGAACAACGAAGCCCAGCACGTCTTCACCGCATCGATGAGCGCGTCCTCACCCACCACGTTCGTCACCGTCTGATTCATGCCGGCAAACGACGCGTCGCGGCCGTCCTCCCCGGTAGCCGAAGACCGCACGGCCACAACACAATCCGGCCCGAGCGCACCGTAGGAGTCGAGGAGCTGATCGCGCACGTCCTCGCTCAGACCGGCCTCCTTCACCAGCTTCCGCATCCGTTGGCAGAGCTCGGCCAGGCGAGCACTGTTGTCAACCTGGGCCAGGGCCTCGCGATGCAGCGCCGCGAGCTCCGCGTCGACGCCGCCCGCCTGCATGGAAGCCAGGTAGCTGCTGCGCATCAGGACGAATCCCGGCGGCACCGGAAGCCCCGCCGCCACCAGCTCGCCCATGTTGGCACCCTTGCCGCCGGCCTCCTCGGAATCCGCTAGGCGCAACGCCGCGATATCCGAGACGTACTGGCCGGCGAGTGTTTTGGTTGCCATTTCTACTCCTTCTGAAATCACGATCGACCGTCCCGGGCGACGTACGCTCGGTCACCGAACATTTCGTGGCGCCTCACGACGCCCGGGCCACGATCACGGGCATGCGCACCGAATGCACGACGGCGTTGCTGACCGAACCCAGCAGCACGCCGGTCAGGCCGCCGCGGCCGTGGCTGCCCACGACGACCAACTGGGCCGATTCCGACTGCTCGACCAGCTGACGCGCCGGGCGGTCGCAAACGACGGTCCGGTGCACGGTGACATCGGGGTAGCGCTCCTGCCACCCGGCCAGACGCTCGGCCAGGCTGCGCTCGGCCTCTCCGCGCACCGCCGACCAGTCCGACCCGGGGAGTTCGAAAATCTCGACGTCGCTCCACGCGTGCAGTGCGACGAGGTCGACGCCGCGGCGCGACGCTTCGTCGAAGGCGATGGCCGTCGCCTGCTCCGAGGCCGGCGACCCATCGATTCCCACCAGCACGGGCGCATGAAGCGGATAAGGCATCAACGGGTCTTCGTCGCGAACGACCGCGACGGGGCAGCTCGCGCGGCGGACCACACCGGAGCTGACCGAACCGAGCAGCACCCGGGCGACCGCTCCGCGCCCGGTGCTGCCGACGACGACCATCTCCGCCTCTTCGGACATCTCGGCCAACGTCGGTACGGGCGGTGATTGCCTTAGCTCGCGGGAGATCTCGATCCTCCGGGACGTCTTGGTGGCGTCCTCGGCGATCTTGACCGCCTCCTCCAGGACACGGCGGCCGTCGTCCTCCTGCCACGCCAGGGCCTCGGCAGACATCGGCACCTGCGGCCACATCGTCGTGGCGTTCACCATGTGAACCAAGGTCAGCGGGACATGACGCAGCGCCGCGTCGCGCGCGGCCCAGCAGACGGCGAAGTTCGACGCGGGTGATCCGTCGACCCCGACGACGATGCCGTATCGCTTCTCGGATCCAGGCATTTTCGTTCTCCCTCGGTCACAGCAAACGCTATTGCCCGGACGCCCGCCGGTCAGGAGACTTTCGTCCTCAACCGCATGGACGAGAGGCCTTCATCGGTCGCCAGCCCTTGATCGGGGCCGGCGCTGTGGCATCGTCACAGAGGTGACCGAATGGCCCGTCACCATCGACAGGCGCTACCACGACGCGGTGATCCTCGACCTGGACTGCGTGGTCATCGAGCCTGAGAAGGGCCAACTTCAGGCATTCGATTCGGCGGTCCCATTCCTGCGCCGGTTGCGCGACGGCGGTATCGCCACAGCGGTCTACTCGTCGACCCGGGATTGCGCTGAGACTCTGCGCGCCGCGGGTTTCGACGGTCTTGCCAGCATCACCGTCGACAACGGCGTGGCCATCGGGGAGCCCTCGGTGCTGACCCGGGCGACAAGCCAGCTTGGGATCAGTCCCGGCCGTTGCGTGCTCATCGCCTGCGAGCCGGCTGCCGTGCGAGCCGGTGGCGACGCGGGTTTCAGCCTGGTCATCGGTCTCGCCCGAAACGGACGCGCCGACGACCTGCTGTCCAGCGGTGCCGACACCGTCATCGCGGGCCTCGCCGAGATCTCGGTGCGCAGCGGTGACGCCGCCATGTCGACCATCGCCGACGCCTTGCAGGTCTACACCCAGCTCAAGGAACTGGTGGCGGGCCGGCGGCCGGCGGTGTTCCTCGACTTCGACGGCACGCTGTCCGACATCGTCGAGCAGCCGGAGTCGGCCACACCGGTCGAGGGCGCCGACGAGGCGCTGCGCGCGCTGGCCGCGCAGTGCCCCGTCGCGGTGATCAGTGGCCGCGACCTGTCCGATATTCGTCAGCGGGTCAAGGTGGACGGACTGTGGTACGCCGGCAGCCACGGCTTCGAACTGGTCGCGCCGGACGGCAGTCACCACGAGAACGCCGCTGCCGACGTCGTCGACACCCTGGAGCGCGCCGCCACCCGATTGGCCGAGACGCTGAGTGATGTCTCGGGAATACTCGTGGAGCACAAGCGCTTTGCGGTCGCCGTCCATTACCGCAACACCGATCCGGCGGACGTCGACCACGTCGTCGCGACCGTCCGAAACATCGGGCGCGCCCTGGGTTTGCGGGTCACCACCGGCCGGAAGGTCATCGAACTGCGCCCCGACGTGGATTGGGACAAGGGCTCAACGCTCAACTGGCTCCTCGACCAGGTCGGTGGAACCGAGCCCGCGAACTCCGGCGCGGTGTTGCCGATTTACCTCGGCGACGACATCTCCGACGAGGACGCCTTCGACGCGATCCAATTCGACGGCGTGGGAATCGTGGTGCGACATCGGGAACACGGCGATCGCCCGTCCGCTGCGCAATTCAGCCTCGAAAGCCCCGCAACGGCGTGTGTGTTCATTCGACAGCTGGCGGACGACCTGGAGAGGGCGGCGACCGCGCCGAGCGATCCCTGGGAACTCGTCTACGAGGGCTACGACCCCAACAGTGAGCGGCTACGCGAGGCGCTGTGCACCGTCGGCAACGGCTATGTCGCCACCCGCGGCTGCGCACCGGAGGCGGCGGCGTCCGAGGCGCATTACCCCGGCACCTACGCCAGTGGCGTGTACAACACGTTGTCCGATCGGGTCGCCGGCCGGACGATCGAAAACGAAAGCCTGGTCAACCTGCCCAACTGGCTGTCGCTGACGTTCCGGATAAATGGCGGGCCGTGGTTTCACGTCGACGACGTCGAATTGTTGTTCTACCGACAGACATTCGACCTGCGGCACGCGACGCTGACCCGGACACTGCGATTTCGGGACGGCGCCGGCCAAGTCACGGCGCTGACCCAGCAACGGTTCGCCTCGATGCACGAGCCGCACGTGCTCGCCCTGCAGACCACCATCGTCGCCGAAAACTGGTCCGGCACGGTCGAATTCAGGTCCCTGCTCGACGGCGGTGTGCAAAACACCATGGTCGAACGCTATCGTTCGCTGTCGAGCACGCACCTCGCGCCAGCGGCCATCGACGAGGTAACTCCCGACGCGGTGATACTGCGCACCGAAACGTCGCAGTCACGCATCGCGATCGCGGTCGGCGCGCGCAGCACCGTCTGGTGCGACGGCGCCCTGGCCGATGCCCGGTACACCATCGTGCAGGAAGACAACCGGGGCGGGCACGACATCCAGGTCGCGCTGTCCGACGGGCAGTCCGTCACGTGCGAGAAGGTGGCGATGATCTTCACCGGTCGCGACCCCGCGATATCGGAACCGGCGAGCGCCGCGCAGCGCTACCTCGACGGGGCGGGCCGATACGAGGAACTGCACGCCGAGCACGCCCGGGCGTGGGCACGGCTGTGGGAGCAGTGCCACGTCGGCCTGGCCGACAACACCGACGCGTTACGGGTTCTGCGGCTGCATTTGGTGCATGTGCTGCAGACCCTTTCGCCGCACACCGCCGAGCTCGACGCCGGGGTTCCCGCCCGCGGGCTGCATGGTGAGGCCTACCGCGGGCACGTCTTCTGGGACTCGCTCTTCGTCTCCCCCGTGCTGAGCATCCGGATGCCGAACGTTGCCCGATCGCTGCTGCTCTACCGGTATCGGCGGCTTCCCGAGGCGAGGCGCGCGGCGCGCGCGGCGGGCTACCTCGGGGCGATGTATCCGTGGCAATCGGGCAGCGACGGCTGCGAGGTCAGCCAGGAACTGCACCTCAATCCCGAGTCCGGCCGGTGGAACCCCGATGCCAGCGCGCGCGCACATCACGTCGGTCTCGCGATCGCCTACAACGCATGGCAGCACTACCAGGTGACCGGCGACCGGCAGTTCCTCGTCGACTACGGGGCCGAGATGCTGGTCGAGATCGCGCGGTTCTGGGTGGGCCTGGCCAGTTTCGACGACAGCCGCGGACGCTACATGATCCGGGGAATCATCGGGCCCGACGAGTTCCATTCGGGCTACCCGGGCAAGGAATACGACGGGATAGACAACAACGCCTACACCAATGTGATGGCGGTCTGGGTGATCCTGCGGGCGATGGACACACTGCGCCTACTGCCGCTGCGCGACCGGCTCGACCTTGTCGGGAAGGTCGATTTGACCGCGGAGGAACTCCAGCGGTGGGACCGCGTGACGCGGCGAATGTTCGTCCCCTTCCACGACGACGTGATCAGTCAGTTCGAGGGCTATTCCGAGCTGGCGGAACTGGATTGGGATCAGTATCGGCAGCGGTACGGGAACATTCAGCGGCTCGATCGCATCCTGGAAGCCGAAAACGACAGCGTGAACAACTACAAGGCGTCCAAGCAGGCCGACGTGCTGATGCTGTTCTACCTGCTGTCGTCCGAGGAATTGCTGGGGTTGTTCGGCCGGCTTGGTTACCGGTTCGCGCCCGAGCAGATCCCGAAGACCATCGATTACTACCTCGCGCGCACCTCGGACGGGTCGACCCTGAGCTCGCTGGTCCACTCCTGGGTCATCGCCCGCGCCCACCGCCACCACGCCATGAAGTACTTCGTGCAGGTGCTCGCCTCCGACATCGTCGACATCCAGGGCGGTACCACTTCGGAGGGAATACACCTGGCCGCCATGGCCGGCAGCGTGGATGTGCTGCAGCGGTGCTTCACCGGGCTCGAAACACGCGACGACCGGCTGATTCTCAACCCGCAATGGCCTAAGTCACTGGGCCCCATCGGATTCGCGTTCGTGTACCGCGGCCAGCGTGTTCACCTTCGGATCAGCGGACGAGCCGGGAGGCTGACCTCCGAGGCCGGGAACACCGGACCGGTCCTGGTCGAGTGCCGCGGTCGCGTGCAGCAGCTGCAGCCCGGGCGCACGATCGAGGTCGCGTGACCGAAGCCCGCCGGTGACCATCGCCCGAAAAAGGAAGGCCGAACGGCCCTGCCGGCGCGCGGCGACGCCCAATAGCGTGTCCGAGTGACCGCGGGTATCCCCTAGCCGCTACCGGGAGGATGCAATGAACCATCCGCAATCAGCGATCGTCGTGGGCATCGACGGCTCCGACGCCGCGATCAACGCGGCGAAGTGGGCAGTCGCCGAGGCGACGAGCCGTGACGTCCCGCTTCATCTGGTCCACGTGATCCCGGAGCGACGAGCGGAGGCGCCCGCCGACGATGACAGTCTCGATGTCGAGTACGGCGAAACGGCCCTGCGTGCCGCCGCCGCCGCACTCCACGCCATGGACGAGTCGGTCAAGATCGAAACCGACCTCGTGCACGGATCGCCGGCCGGCGGTTTGATCGGCGAATCCCGTGACGCGGCCATGGCTTGCCTGGGTTCGGTGGGGATCGGACAGGTCGCCCGCAAGGTCATCGGCTCGACCGCCGATGCCGTCGCCCGGAACGCACACTGCCCGGTTGCCGTCATTCGGACGGACCGTGAGGCCGGCGAGCCGCCCGCCGGATCGATCGCCGTCGTCGTCGACGATTCACGGGGCAACGACGCGGTTCTCGAGCAAGGCTTCCGGGAAGCGGTCCTTCGAAAGGCGCCGATCCTGGCGATGGGGGTCTGGCGATGGAGCTTGGGTGAGATTCCCTACCACAAGCTGAACCGCCGGCTGGGCCGTTGGGTCACTGCGCATCCCGAGGTACACGTGCGCCCGGTCGCCGCCAGACGTGGGGCCGCTGAATTCCTGGCCGGCACGCAGGAACCCGTGCAACTCGCGGTGGTGGCAAGCGGGGACGCCGACAAGGTCGCGCGGATGGTCGGCCCGGTCACCCCGCACTTCGGGCGGTCCGGCTGCTCGGTACTCGTGGTGCGCTAGTCGCCGCGCACGACAATCACCGGCACCCGTGCCGATTGGGCAACATGGGAGCCGACCGAACCCAACAGCATGCCGGCAAAGCCGCCGCGGCCGTGGCTACCGACCACGACCAGCTGAGCCCGCTCGGACTCCTGGATGAGCCACCGGGCGGGCTTGTCGCAGAAGATCAATCGCTGCACGCGCACATCCGGATACTGTTCTTGCCAGCCGGCGAGGCGTTCGGCGAGGATCTCCTCCCCCTTGGCCTCGCTGTCGCGCCAGTCCATCCCCAGCATCGGAAACACGCCCACATCGCTCCACGCGTGCAGCGCCATCAGCTCGACACCTCGGCGGGACGCCTCATCGAACGCCAGGGTCAACGCCTTCTCCGAGGCGGGTGACCCATCGACCCCCACCAGCACCGGCGCGTCGGGATCGGGGGCCGCATCGTGAATCACCGCGACCGGGCAGTGCGCGTGGTGAAGCAACGCGCTGGTGACCGAGCCCACCAACAGGTGGCCCAACGCCCCGAGGCCCTGGCTGCCGACCACGACCATCCAAGCGTCCTTGGAGGCCTCGATCAGTGCCGGCACAACGTTGGAATACACCATCTCCGTGTGTATTTCGGGTGGCTCGGCATCACCCAGGCTGGCGCCGAGCGCTTTGCGCGCCTGGTCGACAACCTGCTGCGCGGTTTCCTGCTGCCAACCGGGCATGCTGACATACACCTGCCCCGCCGGCCAGCCGACGACGACCGGGGCAACGGCGTGCATCAGCGTGATGGGCAGGTGGCGCATGGTGGCCTCGCGGGCCGCCCAGGCCACCGCCGCGTCAGATGCCGAGGACCCGTCGACGCAGACCAGTATTCCGTGTTTTCCTGTGCTGCTTGACATTTCGCACTCCTTTTGGTGAAACCTCACGGCCGGGCGTCGGTGCGTCGGTAAGACAATCGGGCAGATCCTCGCAGCGCCGCTACCCGCTGCATCGACTAGGTATGACGTTATGCGCGGCCCAAGCGATTCGGCAGGGCCGTTGGGCCCTGCCCCTGAGCCAATGGTCCCGCACCGCCGCGGCTTAGTGAACTGTCAGCGGAGCGGTCCAGCGAACCCGGGTACCGCCCGCCGGTTGATTGGAGATCTCGCAACGGCCGCCGACCTGTTCGGCGCGGTACAACATGTTGGCAAGGCCGCTGCGGCGCGGATTGTCGACGGGAATGCCGCATCCGTCGTCGGCGATGTCGAGCGTCAACATGTCGGCGACATCGACCTCGACGGTCACCCGTGAGGCCCCGGAGTGCCGGACGGCGTTGCTGACGGCCTCGGCGGCAACCGCTTCGGCGTGCTCGGCAAGCTCGCCGCCCACGGCGGTCGTCGGCCCGTGCATGCGCAAGGTGGTGACGATGTCACGGTTTTCGGTGAGATCGGTGAGAACCCGTTGAATCCGATTCCGGAAGCTGCCCTCGTTCTCCGCCGGGGATTTCAGCTGGAAGATGGTCGTGCGGATTTCCTCGATTATGGTTTGGAGGTCGTCCAGCGTGCGGTTGAGCCGGTCGATCACCTCCGGCGAGCGCGCCCGTGCGACCGTTCCCTGCAGATCCATGCCAGCCGCGAACAGTCTTTGGATGACGTGATCGTGCAAGTCGTGCGCGATGCGCTCACGCTCGGCCACGAGCGCCAGCTGGCGCGCGTGCTCGCGCCCGGACGCCAGCATGAGGGCTATCGCCGCGTGGGTGGCGAAATCGCTCACCAGGTCGAGGTAGCTGTCGTCGAACGGTGGCTGCGCCGCGCCGCGGGCGATGGCGATCACTCCGGCGACCTCGTCGTGGGCCCGCAGCGGCATCAGAATCGCGGAGCGTTGCCCGACATCGGTGAACGCCTGAATCGGGTGACTCAGCGCTTCGGTGATCAACGGCTTCCCGGAGCGGAAGACATCACCGCTCGTGGAGCCGTCCACCGGAATCCGTTGGCCGATGACCTCGGAAGCGTTCCGTCCCACCGCCGCGGATACGAAGAGCGTGTCGATTTCATCGATGGACAGGTCGGGATCGACCGGGACGAGCACGATGGCCTGTTCGGCTTCGGTGAGAGCGCACGCGCATTCGGCGATCAACTGCAAGGGGGGTACATCGGACTCGACGCCGGACAGCAGCGCGGTCGTGATCTCCCGACTGGCGTCCATCCACTTCACCGACGTGCGTTCGCGCTCGAATAGTTGGGCGTTGTCGATCGCGACCGCCGCCGCGAACGCCAACGCGCGGGCGGCGACCTCATCGGGTTCGGAGAACCGCCTGCCCGGCTCGTCGTGGGTCAGATACAGGTTGCCGAAGATCGTCCCGCGGATGGTGATGGGCACACCGAGGAACGCTTGCATCGCCGGATGATGCGGTGGAAATCCGACCGCGGCCGGGTGTTTGGTCAGATCGTCCAGGCGCAGCGCCGGCGTGTCGAGCAGCGACAGGCTGAGGAGCCCCTTGCCGACCGGTAGCGGCCCGATTCGTTGCGCCGTCTCCGCGTCCACTCCGTCGTGCACAAACGACATCAACATGCCGTCGGGGTCACGGATGGCCAGGGCCGCATAGGGGGCCGACGTCAATTTTCTGGCCGCGCGGACGATCCGGCGCAGCGTTGCGTTCACATCGAGATCCGAGCCGATCTCGATGATCACCTGCAGCAGCTGCTCCATTTGGTCGCGCGCCGCCAGCAACTCATCGAGTTGCTCATGCATCCTGCTGACCAACCCGCGCTGGCCTAGCCCAGCAAAAGCTGAGCCGCTTTCCTCGCTGGCCACCCGACCCGATACCTCCACGACAGTTCGGCTTACCGGCAACTCGAGTACGCGCGAAATTGCGAGTACAAAACGCAATACCAGGGTGCCTTCCGCCAGCTTAGGCGTTCAACGTGAAGCGCATAAGCGCGTTTCGTCAATACATCGAAAATACCCATTTTGCGAATGGCGGCTTCGCTGCGCATTGCCGCTAGTACACCGAAAACACCGTTGAAACCACCACGGGCGAACTTCCGCGGGCGCAGTCTCGCATCTTCACGGACTAAGCCGGACCTAAGAAAGCCCGCGCCGCGCAGCGGCGTCGCGATCAGCGCGGCGCGTGCGGGGCCGAGCGCTGGCCCAACTTCGAAGCAAACACCGCGGCTTGGGTCCGCCGCTCCATGCCGAGCTTGGCCAGCAAACGCGATACATAATTCTTGACGGTTTTCTCGGCCAGGAACATCCGGGCGGCGATCTGCCTGTTGGTCAGGCCCTCGCTGAGCAGCGCGAGCAGGGTTCGCTCCCGCTCGGTCAGGCCGGAGAGCGGGTCGTTGTGCTCGGCGGCGCCGCGGAGTTTGGCCATCAGCGCGGCGGCCGCCCGGTTATCCAGCAGCGACTTGCCCGCGCCGACGTCCTTGATCGCTTGGGCCAGCTCCATCCCCCTGATGTCCTTGACGACGTAGCCGCTGGCGCCGGCCAGGATCGCTTCGAGCATCGCCTCATCGGAGGTGAACGACGTCAGCATCAGACACCGCAGCCCCGGGATTTCCGACAGCAGGTCGCGGCACAGCTCGATCCCGTTGCCGTCCGGGAGCCGCACGTCGAGGACGGCGACGTCGGGCTTCGCCGCCGGGATCCGCACCATCGCCTCGGACACCGAGCCCGCGTCCCCGATAACTTCCAGGTCGGGGTCCGACGCGAGCAGATCGGCAAGGCCGCGCCGAACCACCTCATGGTCGTCGACCAGGAAAACCTTCACCATTGCCAGTCCTTCCTGCCGGTCGCTCGGGGCAAGGATCATCGAGGCCCGTCTCGATATCCCCGATTCTCCCAAATGCACTTTCACAAATGCTGGCGATTGACGACAAGCAGCGAGCAGTCGGCCTCCTGCAGGATTGCGCTGCCGACCGGTCCGACGAGTTCCCGCACGTGCTGACGGTTGTGTGCGCCGATCATCACGACGCCCACGGATCGGTGATTGCGGGCCAGATACTCCAGCAGGGTGCCGTGTACCACCGCCGACTCGACCCGCAGATCCGGGTAGCGACGCTTCCACCGGGCCAGCCGCCGATCCAGGTCGGCGCGCGCCGCGCGGTCGTCGTCGCCTTCTGTCGTCGCGTCGCCCCGCGCGGTCCGGCGGCAGGTGATTGCCCGAACGGTGGCGTTGCGTAGCCGGCCCTCTTCCATTGCGGCGCCCAGCAATACGCCGTTGTCCGGCGACCCGTCCACCTCGACGACGAGCGGGTGCTCCGCCCGTCCGCCTCGACCGTCGTGGCCGCGGATGATGGCGACCGGGCAGTGCGCCGAAATCGCCAGGGCTTCGGCGGTCGATCCCACCCGGCCTGGCCGGAAATGCCGGAGCCCGAATGCGCCGACACACACCAGGGCGGCCGCCGCGGACGCCCGGACCAACGACGCGATCGGCGGACCCTGGGCGATCTCCGTTTCGATCTTCACGGGCTTGCCGGTGGCTTCGATCGCCGCGACCGCGCGGCCCACCGCGGTTTCGGCGACCGAGAGCTGGTGCGCCAGGTCCCCCGGCCCCGCCTCCCGGGCATTCGGCTGCTCTATCGCGTAGAGCAGGCGCAGCGGAACGTCACGGCTCAGCGCTTCGTCGACCGCCCAGAGCGCCGCGCGTATCGCCGCCGGTGAGCCGTCGACGCCGACGACGACTGGCCGCGGCACGGGCGGCTCGGTCATCAGGCTTTCGGATTCAGTCACGGACGATCAGCACCGAGCAGTCGGGATAGCCCACGATCGGGTGGCTGTTGGGGGTGGCAAGCTCGGCGATCTGCTCGGCGTCGGCCCTGCCGACGACGGCCAGTTCGATTGCGTTGCTGTGGTTTTCGGTGGATTTCGTGCCGGTTCCCGCGGCGACGACCTGGACGGGGACGTCCGGATAGCGTCGGACCCAGCTGTTCACTCGCCGATCGATCTGCCGCACCGTGGCGTTGCGCCGCCGTCCTTCCTCCATGGCCTGGTGCACCACCTCGTCGTTGTCGGGCTCGTCGTTGAGCACGACCGTGATCACACCGGGCCTCGCCGTCGTTCCGTCGGGGTTGGTCCGGATGATCGCCACCGGGCAACGTGCGCGCGTGGCCAATGCGGCCTCGGTGGCGCCCAGCAACTTGCCGGCCGCCCACCCGCGTTGGTCGGTGCCGACACAGACCAGCGCCGCATCCCGCGATTCGTCGATCAACACCTGCTCGGGGTCGCCGGAGAGCAGAACCGTTTCGACCTCCACCGGCCTTCCCACGCCCTGCACGGCGACTTCCGCCTGGCCGAGCGCCGTTTCACCACACTCGACCTGCCAGTCCGAAATCCCCTTGCGCCCCACGACATGGACGAGGCGAACGGGGATTTGCCGGTTGACCGCCTCTTCGACCGCCCACTTGGCGGCGTTGACCGCGGCTTGCGATCCGTCGATGCCCACGACCACCGACTTCGCGTGCAGCCGATTCATGGACACTCCCTGACTCGCTGGTTGACGGTCGATCACAGCTCGCCCTGATGCCACGCTATTTCGGCCGGGCCTGTTCGCGCAGGAGTCCTTAGGCCTCAGATCGGCGTCCATTCGTCCCCGGCGGCGGGGCTGAACCAGAAAACCGCAGACTCAGCAGGATCGCGCCATGTCGGAGGGCTCCGCGGACAGGGCGAACAGCTTCTCCACGTCGGCTCGGTTGCACACCGCGGTGCCGGGTGTCATCAGCATGGCCGCGCCCGCCGCGATCCCCCACCGCACGGACTTGACCAGTGGCCAGCCGAGGCTCAGTCCCGTCGCGATGGCGCCGACCATCGCGTCACCCGCCCCGACGCCGCTGCCGAAACCCATCGGGATCGCGGGGAATCGCTGGCTCGCCTCCGGCGTCGCAAGCAGCGCGCCATGAGATCCCAGCGACACCAGCACCACCTGCGCGCGGCCGCTTTCGATGAGTCCATGTGCGGCGTCGAACTGTTCCGGCTCGGTGGTCAGCGGACGCCCGACACATTCCCGCAGTTCGCGCACGCTCGCCTTGAGCAGGTACACGCCCGAGGAAACGCATCGCAGGCCGCGACCGGAGGTGTCCAGGATCAACCGGGCGCCCAGGCCGGCGCAGACGTCGGCGACGCGCTGATAGAAGTCGGGCGGCACGCCCGGCGGCAGACTCCCGCTCGCCACGACGAATTGGGCCGACTCCGCCGAGATTCGCAGCAGGTCGAGACATCGGGTCTGTTCCGTGAACGTCAGCCGCGGCCCGGGAAGGACGAAGCGGTACTGCTGGCCGGTGCTGGTCTCGTTGACGGTGAAACTCTCGCGCGTCGGCGGATTGATAGGGACGTGTTGAAAGGGCACCTCCGCATCATTGAGAAGTGACATGACGACATCGCCGGTCGCCCCGCCGGCGGGAAACACGGCCGTCACCGATGCACCAAGGACATGCGCGACGCGTGCGACGTTGATCCCGCCACCGCCGGGGTCGTAACGCGTTGTCTCGCAACGTAATTTGTCCGTCGGCCGCACCGCGTCGACGCTTGTGGTGACGTCCAGCGCCGGGTTCATGGTCAACGTGACGATCTGCGCCGGGCGGGAAACCGGCTCGGCTGGCGTCTCCATGTGAACTCCGCTCGTCGTCGGTTACAGCCCCGTCGGATACGTTTCCGGCGTTTCGCCGGCGATCCACAGGCTCGTGGGCTCGAGCGGTTCGAGCGCCCGCGTTCTGTCGATGTGGATCATCGCGTCGAATTGGTCGGCGGGCCGGACATGGAAGTAGTGGCTTTGCCGTTCCGTGGCGGGCAGGTAGATCACGCCGATGGCGCGTCCCAATCGCACGACGCCGAGCGGCTCCGCGGCTTCCGGACTGATGCGCGGCGATACCAGGAACGCGTCCCTGCCCGTCTCGTGCAGCAGCTCCTCGATGCTGCCGTTGAGCGCCGGCCGAACGGCCTTTCGTTCAGCAACGCCGCCCCATTCGCTGGCGGCCGTGACGGTTCCGTCGTAGGTGCTCAATCCGATCAGTCGCGACTCGTCGCCGTATCGCTGACGGACGAGTTGACCGAGCGTGAGCTGCCCGTCGGCCCACACTTCGGTCGCCCGCGCGTCCCCGATGTGAGAGTTGTGGGCCCACACCACTATTCGCGCCGATCCGGCGTCACGGTGGCGATCGAGGTGTTTCAGCAGCGCCTCGAGAGTCTGCGCCATGTGTTGGTCACGCAGATTCCACGAGGTGACGCGACCGCCGAACATCGCGCGGTAGTACACCTCCGCATTGCGGACGGTTTGCGCGTTCTGCTCGGCGTAGAACAGCTCGTCCTCGGCGAGCAGCCCGTCCCGGCGCGCGTAGGCCAACGCGTTGCGCTGGATGTCGACCAGCTGCTCGATGGCCTGCCTTTCGCACGACGGGCCGGCGCCGAAGGCCGCCGCGAACCCGTACGCCTGGCCGTCATCGGCCGACGTGTGGTCGAAGCACGCGTAACGCTCCCGGGCCCGCTCCGCCGCCCTCGGGTCGATCTTGTCGAGGTAGGCGATCACCTCTTGCATCGACCGGTGCAGGCTGTACAGGTCCAGGCCGTAGAAGCCCGCCGGTTGCCGACCGTTCGACGCCCGGTTGCGCGTCCGCAGCCACTCGACGAAGTCGCGGACGACGGTGTTGCGCCACATCCAGGCCGGAAACCGTTCGAACCCGCTCAACGCCTCGTCGGCGGTCTCGTCCTCGCCCAGGCCGCGAACGTACCGATTCACCCGGTAGGCGTCCGGCCAGTCCGCCTCCGCTGCGACGGCGCAGAAGCCCTTCTCCTCGATCAGCCATTTCGTGATCTCGGCCCGGGCCGCGTAGAACTCGTGAGTGCCGTGCGAACTCTCGCCGATCAGCACGACGCGGGCGTCGCCTATCAGCTCCTCCAATGCCGCGCGCGGCGGGACACCCGCGGGGGCGTCGATCGCGACCCTGCTGACCGCCTCGGCGGGGGTCCGGGCCTCGGGCTTGGCCGCGGACGCTGTGGCGGGGCCCGTCGTCGGGGTGGCGAGCAGCTGGCGAACCTCCTCGTCGGTCACCTGGCGGAAATCCCAGAACGACTCCCCGACCGCGAGAAACGGCGTGGGCATGCTCGCGCACACGACCTCGTCGACGAGGCCGCCGAACTCCCGGCAGGTCGACTCGGGCGCCGCGGGCACCGCGATCACGATGTGGGCGGGCTGGGCCTCGGCCAGCGCCTGGACCGCGGCGAACATGCTCGCGCCGGTGGCCAGACCGTCGTCGACCAGGATCACCGTCTTGCCCGCCACATCGACGGGCGGACGTCCGTCGCGATAGGCGGCCTCCCGCCGGCCCAGCTCCCGGCCCTCGCTCTCGGCGATGTCGCGCAACTGCTGCGGCGTGATCCGCAAACCCCGCACGACGTCGTCGTTGATCACGACGCGTCCCCCGCTCGCCAACGCCCCGACGGCGAATTCCTCCTGGCCGGGGGCGCCGAGTTTGCGAACGATGAAGGCGTCCAACGGGGCATGCAGCGCGGCCGCCACCTCCCACGCGACGGGTATGCCACCGCGCGCCAGGCCCAGGACGATCACATCCGGTCGGTCGCGGTAGCCGGTGAGAAGGTCCGCCAGCACCCGGCCGGCCTCGCGGCGGTCCCGGAAGACGCGCCGCGGAGACCGGCGGGCGATATCAGCTGCTCGGGTCATCGAAGGGTCAGTTGCCGTTGGCGGACTGGACCTCGATGCGCCGCTCGACTGGCTTCGGCTCCGAAACCCCCACCGACACAGTGAGGATGCCCTTGTCGTAGGTGGCTTCGATGCTGTCTTCGTCAGCGCCGGCCGGCAGGGACACGGTGCGGGCAAACGAGCCGTAGGTGAATTCCGACCTCCCGTCGAAGTCCTTCTTCTCGCTACGCTCGGCCTTGATGGTCAGTTGACCATCGCGCACCGTAATGTCGACGTCCTTCGCGGGGTCGATGCCCGGCATCTCCGCACGTACGACGTAACGGCCATCCTTCATCTCGTCCTCGAGCCGCATCACGCGGGTGTCGAAGGCAGGGCGCAGCCCGGCCAGGGAAGGGAAGCTGCCGAACAACTCCGAAAACTCGGGGAAGAGCGACATCGGCTGGCGCCGAACCGAAACGGTGCCCATGAGTGCCTCCTGACTTCGAGACTTGAGATGCTTGCGATTCCATCGCACCAATCAGGAGCGATCGCCGAAAGGGACCGAAGTCACCCGAGCGTAGGTCGTTCGTCAGCACTCACGAGACGGCGCCGACTAAGACGGCTTATCGGCGCCGCACCCGTCGGGACGTGGCACCGATGTAGGCCATGACACGGTTGAGGACGAGACCGTATGCATCGCCGTCCTCGGCGATGCGGGAGAGTCCGCGGTCACGGAGAAAGCCGTCGAGACGCCGATCCAGCGGCCAATCCGCATAGATGTCGTCGGCATAGGCCGAATTCGTGAATTGCCACACGAGCGCGTCGATGTCCGAATCCGTCGGCAACGGTGGATCGAAAGGCGGAGAGGTCATTTCGCTCCGCATCATTTCGGGCGATGAGCGCGCGGCGATAGGGACGAAAGTCACATCTGTCATCGGCCCGGCCGTTGCAACCCGACGACCAGCAAGGAGAAATCGCTGTCCCGCAGGCGCAAAGCGCCGGCGCCGCCCAGCAACTCCCCCACGTCGGCGGTGCGGGCGGCGCCGATCATGACCAGTTGGACGGCGGAGGCATGCTCGGCGAGATGGTCGACGAAAGAACCCTCCAAGGCGACCATGTCGATCTCGGCCTCGGGGTAGTCGGCGATGCAGCGCCTCACGTGGGACTCGCCGGTTGGTGCCGCCGTCAACACCCGCAGCGGGGCGCGTCGGTGCCGCGCCTCGTGGATCGACATCTGCAGAACGTCGATGCCATCCGGCGACTCGTCCACGAGCGCGACGATCCAATCGCCGCCCGTCGCGCCCACGCCCCGACCCCCACCCCGGACGATCGCGACCGAGCAATGGCCCAGCCGCGCCAATTCCCTTGCGGTGGAACCCAACCAGGCGTCCGGGTGCTGCGCGGCTCCGGTGTCCCCGACGCAGAGCAATGACGTCGAACGTGAAGCCGCGATCAGCGCCGGCACCGGGAGCCCGTGCAGAACTTCGGTCTCGACCTTCAGCGGCTTGCCCATCGCGTCGACCGCGCTGTACGCCTCGTGGACGACCTCCTCGGCCGCCGCCAGCGCCGCTCGTGCCTCGAGCGGGCCGGCACCCCGGTCCGCCTCGGTCACGTAGAGCAGGCGCAGCGGAATGTCCGTGCCGGCCACCTCGTCTACCGCCCACCGCGCGGCGCGAATCGCCGCGTGGGATCCGTCGACACCGACCACGACCGACTTCGGTGGATACCTGTCGAACACGGTCACCTCCCGTACCGAAGGCTACGACTTACCCATGCCGCCCGGATACCGTTCCCCCGCGCAGCCGTTAACGTGCGACTTTGGTGAGGCTTTGCTAGCTGGCGAGACGGGCGGCAATGCTATTGGCTTTACACCGTGGTTGACGATCAGCGAGACGACATCCATCCGGCCGAACCGCACGCTCACGGCACATCGACACGCTTGAATTGGCTGCGCGCCGCGGTGCTGGGCGCCAACGACGGCATCGTCTCGGTGGCCGGCATCGTGCTCGGCGTCGCGGGGGCCACGACGCAGCGCGGCCCGATCTTCACCGCCGGGCTGGCCGGCCTGGTCGCCGGCGCGGTGTCGATGGCGTTGGGCGAATACATCTCCGTGTCCAGCCAACGCGACAGCGAGCAGGCCCTGCTGGCCCAGGAGCGCCACGAACTGCGCCACATGCCCGACACCGAACTGGCCGAACTCACCGCCATCTTCGAGGCCAAGGGCCTGTCGCCGGAGACCGCGGCGCAGGTGGCCGACGAGTTGACCGCGCACGATGCGTTCACCGCGCACGCCCACGCCGAGCTCAACATCAACCCCGAGGAACTGGCCAATCCGTGGCAGGCGTCGGCGGCGTCCGCGACCTCGTTCGTCGCCGGCGCGGTGCTGCCGCTGCTGGCGATTCTGCTGCCGCCGGTGGCATGGCGGGTTCCGGTGGCGTTCGTCGCCGTGCTGGTCGCCCTGGGGCTCGCGGGCGCGCTGAGCGCCCGCATCGGCGGCGGCAACGTTCACCGCGCGGTGCTGCGCATCGTCATCGGTGGTGCCGCGGGCCTGGCGTTCACCTACGGCGTCGGGCACCTGTTCGGCACCGCAATCGGCTGACGCACGGGTCTTTAGCGGCGGATCTGCAGAACTTCGTCGAGGGGTCTCCGCGGCGTCGGCTCGGGGGCCAACTCCTCCTCGGGCGCGATGCCGACCCGGATCAGGACCTGGGGTACGGCCGCGGGGCCGCTGGTGAGATCCCGAACCAATTCGCGGCTGGATTCCAGCTCGGTGACGTGCGTGACCGGGCAGGTCGCCAGCCCCGCCATCGTGCACTCGAGCAGGACCGCCGACAGCGCCTCGCCGCAATTCAGGGCATCGGCGCGAGTGTTCCTGGGTGTGGACAGCACCAGGATTTTGGCCTCGTCGTAGGCGCCGGCGGAGCTGCGCTCGTCGAGGGGATCGACGGGGAACCGGCGGTTCACGTCGACCCGGCGGTCGTCCGGCTCCGACAGGAGCGCGCTCTCGGGTATCCCCTCCGCGTGTCGCAACGGCGATGTCCACCAATCCAATTCGCGGTGGTATCGGTCGTCGTAGCGGCGCAGCGCCTCGGTGAGGCGAGAGGCTTCCGCCAACCGCGGTCGCGCATCGTCGGCCAGCACGTCGAGGGCGACGAGATCGGTGTCGAAGGAGCTGCGCAGCACCGGTTCGAACGACGACCAGTGCTTGGGCGCACGGAACGGCAGCCGGTTGGTCCGGCGACGCAATATCGCGTCGGC
Source organism: Mycobacterium sp. 663a-19 (assembly GCF_035616495.1). Taxonomy (NCBI): domain Bacteria; kingdom Bacillati; phylum Actinomycetota; class Actinomycetes; order Mycobacteriales; family Mycobacteriaceae; genus Mycobacterium; species Mycobacterium sp. 663a-19. The sequence continues at coordinate 224,149 of NZ_JAPJAV010000004.1, forward strand.
GCGCTCGCGCCGGGCCGGCGCCACGTAGTCGACCGAGGCGAAGTCCATCGAGGCGAGGTGGTCGAGATCGTTCGGGTTGGGAAACTGCTCGACGCTGGTCTCCCAGCCGACCGCGCCCATCGCCACCCGGAAGTGATCCAGCGCGGCGCCACAGCTCATGATCGCCTCGCGCCCCGACCTGTCCGTCGCCGTCACCTTCCTCTCCGGGTCGACGAACAGGTCCACGCCGCCCGGGCCGGCAACCCACCGCCACGGCTGACTGTTGTGCAGCGAGGGAGCGCGACATGCCAACTCGATCGCCGTCGTGATCACCTTGGGGTCCGCCACCGTTTGGGTCATCGTCTTCACCTCCCGTATGCCTACGACCCTCGCGCATGCGAGCGAGCGGCGCCAGAGTCCTAGGTCCCGAACAAGCCTCGGGGACGAAACGCGCGCGCAGTGATGACTTTCTTCTCTATTGCGGCGCGAAGCGCCCGGCAAACGATGAAGACGCCCAAGCAAAACGGCTGCACGCGATCTAGGACCCGTCATGGACATCATCCGCAAAACGCCCCACGACTGCCGCGTGCAGCCCAACCTCTCGGACTACGAGCGGGCGCGCGCACAGTTCCGCTGGTCCGATGTCCCTGCGTTGTGCGAGGGCATGGGGGCCGGTGGGTGCAACATCGCCTACGCCGCGGTCGACCGCCACGCGACGGGCCCGAACGCAAGACGCACGGCGTTGCGGTTCGTCACCGACAAGGGTTGGGACGGTGCGACCGCCACCCGGGATCTCAGCTACGCGGAGCTCGGCCGGCTCGCCAACCGATTCTCCGGGGTGCTGCGCTCGCTCGGGATCAACAAGGGCAACCGCGTGTTCACGATCATGGGCCGCATCCCCGAGCTCTACATCACCATGCTCGGTGCGTTGCGGAACGGCAGCATCGTTTCGCCGTTGTTTTCGGCGTTCGGCCCCGAACCCATCGCCACCAGGGTCAACATCGGGCAGGCCGACGTGCTGGTCACCACCCTGGCGATCCACCAGCGCAAGATCGCCAAGATTCGTGACCGGATGCCGTCGGTCCGGCACGTCTTGGTCGTCGACGAGGGCAAGGCCGACGTCCAGCTGCCCGGAACGCTGAACTTCTGGAACTGGATGAACGCGGCCAACGAGAACGCACCGATCGAGCCGACGACCGCGGATGACCCGGCGCTGCTGCACTTCACCAGCGGCACCACCGGCACCCCGAAGGGCGCCATCCACGTGCACGGCGCCGTCGCGATGCACTACGTCACCGGCCTGTACGCGCTCGACCTGCATCCCGACGACACCTATTGGTGCACGGCCGATCCCGGCTGGGTCACCGGAACCTCCTACGGCATCATCAGCCCGCTGCTGCACGGCGTCACCTCTATCGTCGACGAGGCCGAGTTCGACGCCGAGCGGTGGTACGGGATCCTGCAGGACCAGGGGGTGTCGGTGTGGTACACCGCGCCGACCGCGATCAGGATGCTGATCAAGGCGGGCGCCGAACTGCCGGCGCACTACCGCTTTCCGCGGCTTCGTTTCATCGCCAGCGTGGGTGAGCCGCTCAACCCGGAGGCGGTGTGGTGGGGAAAGCGCGTGCTGGGCTTGCCGATTCACGACAATTGGTGGCAGACCGAGACGGGCGGCATCATGATCGCGAACACCCCCGCGTTCGATATCAAGCCCGGCTCGATGGGCCGGCCGCTGCCCGGCGTGGACGCGTACATCGTGCGCCACAACGACGACGGCACGACGACGGTCGTCGACGAGCCCGGGGTGGAGGGTGAGCTCGCCCTCAAGCCGGGCTGGCCGTCGATGTTCCACGGCTACCTGGACAATGCGGAGCGATACCGGAGCTGCTTCGCCGACGGGCTCTATCTGACAGGGGATCTCGCCGAGAAGGACGCGGACGGCTACTTCTGGTTCGTCGGACGCAAGGACGACGTGATCAAGTCCGCCGGACACCTGATCGGCCCCTTCGAGGTGGAGAGCGCGCTCACCGATCATCCGGCCGTCGCCGAGGCGGCGGTCATCGGCAAGCCCGACCCGACGATGGGCGAGATGATCAAAGCCTTTGTCACACTGAAGAACGGCGTCGTCGGCGACGAGGACCTGCGCCTGGAACTGATAGGCCACGCGCGCAAGCGGCTCGGGGCCGCCGTGGCGCCCAAGGAACTCGAGTTCGTCGACACGTTGCCGCACACCAGCAGCGGCAAGATCATGCGGCGGCTGCTGAAGGCTCGCGAGCTCGGGTTGCCCGAGGGCGACACGTCCACCGTCGAGCGACAACCCGACCACCATGCCGAAGGGGTGCCGTCATGACCCGCGCCAGCGACGATGCAAAGCGAAGCGATGAGGAGGGGCGGCGCCCGGCGGCCGGCGTGAAGCTGGCGCACGAACTGTTGTCCGACATGGTTCGCGTGCGCCGCATGGAGGAGAAGTGCGCGGAACTGTACAGCGCGGCGAAGATTCGCGGATTCCTGCACCTTTACGTCGGGCAGGAGGCCGTCGCCGCGGGCTCGCTGCGCGCGCTGGCCGACGATGACGCGGTGGTGGCGACCTACCGCGAGCACGCGCACGCGCTGCTGCGCGGGATACCGATGACCTCGATCATGGCCGAGATGTTCGGCAAGCAGGAGGGCTGCTCGCGCGGGCGCGGCGGGTCGATGCACCTGTTCGACGCGGCCAAGCGCTTCTACGGCGGTAACGCGATCGTCGCCGGCGGCCTGCCGCTGGCGGTGGGCATCGCGCTGGCGGACGCCATGCTGCAGCAGAAGCGGGTGACCGCCTGCTACTTCGGCGACGGCGCGGTGGCCGAGGGCGCGTTTCACGAGTCGTTGAACATGGCCGCCCTGTGGAACCTGCCGGTGTTGTTCTGTTGCGAGAACAACCTTTACGCGATGGGCACCGCGCTGGAGCGGGCGCAGTCGCAGACCGACCTCACCGTCAAAGCGGCCGCATACCGCGTCCCGACGCTGGCCGTCGACGGGATGGACGTCGAGGCCTGCCACACCGCCGCGCAACAGGGTGTCGATCACGTCCGCGACACCGGCGGCCCGTTCTTCATCGAGTTCCGCACCTACCGGTTCCGCGCGCATTCGATGTTCGACCCGGAACTGTATCGGGACAAGGCCGAAGTGGCCCGGTGGCGCGAGCGCGACCCGATCCAGACATTCACCGCAAAATGCCTGGAGGACGGCACGCTGTCGGCGGCCGACGTGCGCGAGATCGAGGATGCGGCCGCCACCGAGATCGACGAGGCGGTGGCGTTCGCCGAGGCCGGAACATGGGAGGACGTGGCCGATCTCGAGCGCGACGTGATGACCCCGGAGGCGGCGAAATGAAGATCACCTACCGCACCGCCGTGCACGACGCGATTCGCGACGCGCTGCGCGACGACCCGCGCGTCGTGCTGATGGGTGAGGACGTCGGACGCTACGGCGGAACCTACGCCGCCTCCAAGGGCCTGCTGGACGAGTTCGGCCCGGAGCGGGTGCGCGACACCCCGCTGTCCGAACTCGGCTTCGTCGGGATCGGAATCGGCGCCGCGCTCAACGGGCTTCGACCGATCGTGGAAGTCATGACGGTGAACTTCAGCCTGCTGGCGCTCGACCAGGTCGTCAATACCGCTGCCGCGCTTCGCCATATGTCGGGTGGTCAATTCTCGGTGCCGCTCGTCGTCCGCATGGCCACCGGGGCTGGGCGGCAGTTGGCCGCCCAGCATTCGCACAGCCTCGAGCCCTGGTATGCGCACATCCCGGGCATCAAGGTGGTGGCGCCGGCCACCGTCGAAGACGCCTACGGGATGCTCGGCCCGGCGCTGGCCGACCCGGATCCGGTGGTGATCTTCGAGCACGTCCAGCTGTACAACACGTCGACCGACGCCGAGGCTCTCACCCCGACGGACATCTCGCGGGCGGCCGTGCGCCGCGGCGGCGCCGACGTCACCGTCATCGCCTACGGCGGCTCCCTCCCGAAGGCGCTGGACGCCGCCAACGAGTTGTCGCTGTCCGGAATCGACTGCGAGGTAGTCGATTTGCGGGTCTTGCGCCCACTCGACGACGACACCATCCTGGAATCCGTGCGCAAGACACATCGCGCCGTCGTCGTCGACGAGGCCTGGCACACGGGCAGTCTGGCGGCCGAGGTCATGGCGCGAGTGATGGAGGGTGCGTTCTACGACCTGGACGCGCCCGTCGCCCGGGTGTGCAGCACCGAGGTTCCCATGCCGTACGCGAAGCACCTGGAGCAGGCGGCCCTGCCCCAGACCGCCAAGATCGTCGCCGCCGTGCAAAGCCTCTTCGGTGAACCGCGATGATCGAGTTCAAGATGCCCGCCCTGGGCTCCGACATGGACGAAGGCACCCTGGACGAATGGTTGGTCAAACCCGGCGACAAGGTGACCCGCGGTCAGATCGTGGCGGTGGTCGAAACCACCAAGGCCGCAGTCGAAATCGAGTGCTGGCAGGAGGGCACGGTCAGCGAGCTCATCATCGGTGTCGGTGAAACCGTCCAGGTGGGAACGGTATTGGCGACGCTGCTGGAACCGGGCGAGCGCGCGGAAAAACCGGCCCGCAAACGGTCCCGGCCGGCGGTCGCGCCCGCGGCAAAGCCGGCGGTGGCACCCTCGACGCCCCGGGGGGCGCCCACCGCTCCCCCGAGTGTCCCGCAACATCGTCGGTGGGTGTCGCCGGCGGCGCGTCGGCTGGCCCAATCGCTGCACGTCGACATCGACGCGGTGAGCGGAACCGGCCCGCAGGGCGCGGTCACCATCAGCGACGTCGAACACGCCGCCGCCACGATCGAGCACGCGGCCGCCGCCGAAAAGCCGGCCCCGAGAGCGCAGGCCAAGGCTTCGCCGGCCGAACGCGCCACGCAGATGCGCAAGTCGATCGCCGCGGCGATGAGCCGGAGCAAGCGGGAGATTCCGCATTACTACCTCGCCGACGAGATCATCCTGGAAACCGCGCTGAGCTGGCTGACCGCGCGAAATGCGCAGCGTTCCATCGACGAACGGGTGCTGCCGGCCGTCTTGCTGCTGAAGGCCGTGGGCATGGCCGCGCAACGATTCGGCGACTTCAACGGATTCTGGCGAGACGAAGGGTTCCAGCCCGCGACCGGTGTTCACGTCGGCGTCGGGATCTCGCTGCGCGGCGGCGGTCTCGTCGCACCGGCCATCCACGACGTCCCGGACAAGAAGCTGGACGAGTTGATGGAAGACCTGACCGATCTGGTGGCGCGGGCCCGCTCCTTCTCGCTGCGCAGTTCGGAGATGTCGGACCCGACCATCACGGTGACCAACCTGGGCGACCAGGGCGTCGACCAGGTGTTCGGCGTGATCTACCCGCCGCAGGTGGCCATCGTCGGGTTCGGCAGGCCCGCCCAACGGGTGTGCGTGATCGACGGGGGGATCCGGGTCGTCACCGCCGTGCAATCGACCCTCGCCGCCGACCACCGGGCCAGCGACGGCCACCGCGGCGCGCTGTTCCTCACCGCAGTCAACGAGTTGCTCCAGCAGCCCGATCTCCTAGAGAAGTGATGCGCCATGACCACTGAAGACACCCGCGGCGCGGTCCTGTCCGTGCTGACGACCATTGCCCCCGAGGTCGAACCCGACGACATCCGCGACGACGTCCTGCTGCGGGATCAGGTCGACCTCGATTCCATGGACTGGCTGAACTTCCTGCGCGGCATCCATCGGCGGTTGCACGTCGACATTCCGGAAGCCGACTACGCCTCGCTGCGAACGCTGGCCGACGTGGTGGGCTATGTGGAAAAGAACGCGTCCAGCCCTCCAGGCTGATCGCCGACGATCCGCGACGGTAACTTTTGTCCCCGCGCGGTAGGACCTTTGGCAGGCGCGGTGCCCGGCTTTCTGCAATAGCGTGGTGCCTATGAGTTATCCGTTGCCACACGCCGAAGGGGTATCCATCCTGCCCGTGCACGAATGCTGGGATTTGCTGTCCAGCATGACGCTGGGGCGGCTGGTCACCAGCGTCGACGGCCAGCCCGAGATCTTCCCGGTGAACTACGTCGTGCAGCGCCGGACGATCCTGTTTCGCACCGCGGAGGGCACCAAGTTGATCAGCACCGCGATCAACAATCACGTGGTGTTCGAGGTCGACGACCACAACGTCGCCGAGGGCTGGAGCGTGGTCGTCAAGGGCATTGCACGCACCCTGCGCACCAACGAACAGATCGAGGACGCCGAAAGCGCCCAGGTCTTGTCCTGGACGCCGTACGAGAAGTCGCACTATGTGCGGATCCTCCCCGAGGCGGTCACCGGCCGCCGGTTCCAATTCGGCCCGCCGCCGGACAAGGACGGCCGAAGCTAGGCGGCGCCGCTGACCCGGCTCATCGCGCCCGCTTCCTGAGCAGGTACCGCATGAATTCGTCGGCGCCCCACACGATCACCGGATACGCCAACAGCAGCGCGAGGTCCGAGACGGGCAGCGGCGCGGTGCCCAGCAACGCCTGCATCGGCGGGGCGTACACGAACACGGCGGCGAGCAGTATCTCGGCCGCGATGCCGGCCAACAGGTAGCGATTGCTGAAGACGCCCACCGACCGCAACGAGGCCCGCTGGGTGCGCACCGCGAAGGCGGTGCCGATCTGCCCGGCCATCATGCCCAGGAACGTCATGGTGGTCGCCTGCCGGTAGGCGTGGTGCAGCGGGGCGCCCGCACCGACGGGGGCACCCGGATGCCAGCCCGCCTTGAGCAGCACGTAGAAGAACCCGGCCATCTGCAGCGCGGCGACGATGGCGCCGAGAAACAGCCACGCCCGCAACAGCATTGGCGCCCGGATCACGCCCTCGTTGCGCGGGCGCGGCGGGCGGACCATGATGCCCGGTTCGGCGGGTTCGCGGCTCAGCGACAGCGCCGGCAGCGTTTCGCTGCCCACGTCGAAGGCCAAGATCTGCATGATGGTCAGCGGCAGCGGCACCAATCCCCCGCCGATCGCGAACACCAGGAACGGTACCGTCTCCGGTGTGGCGTGCGCGAAGATGTAGAGGATGAACTTGCGAACGTTGTCGTAGACGCGTCGCCCCGCGTGTATCGCGGTGACGATGGTGCTGAAGTTGTCGTCGGTGAGCACCATCGTCGCGGCTTCCCGGGCGACGTCGGTGCCGGACTTCCCCATCGCCACACCGATGTCCGCGCACCGCAGCGCGGGCGCGTCGTTGACGCCGTCGCCGGTCATCGCGACCACATGCCCGTCGTCGCGCAACGCCTGCGCGATGTGCAGTTTGGCCTCCGGCGAGGCGCGGGCGAATATCACCTCGGGGTTGTCCTTGATGAGCGTGGCGAGTTGTTGCTCGGTGAGGCGCTCGAACTGGTCACCGGTCACGACGGCGGGGGTGTCCCCGGTGATTCCGACGCGCTGGGCGATGGCCCGCGCGGTGAGCGGGTGGTCGCCGGTGATCACGATGATGCGGATGCCGGCCGTGCGGCATTGCGCGACCGCGTCGGCGACGCCCTCGCGCGGCGGGTCCAGCATGGCGATCAGGCCGGCGAAGCACAGATCCCGTTCCGCGTCGGCGCGCCGCTGCGGTGCCGCGTCGTCGGGCAGGTCGCGGTAGGCGAAGCCGAGCACCCGCAGGCCTTCGGCGGCGAACCCGTTGACGGCCTCCTCGACCCCGCGACGCGCCTGGTCATCGAGGGCGACGGGCCGACCGTCGGTGCCGAGTGTGTGGCTGCACAGCGACAACACCGCTTCGGGGCCGCCCTTGGTGTGCACGACGGTGGACGCGCCGGGCGGCTGATCGATCGTGGACATCAGCTTGCGCTCGGGGTCGAAGTGAAACTGCCAGCGGCGCTGGGTCTCTCGACGCGTGTTTTCGATGTCCGCGCCCAATTTGCTTGCGGCCCTTAGGATCGCGATCTCGGTGGGGTCTCCGACCGCCTCACCCGACTCGTCCAGCTGCGCGTTGTTGCAGCGCACGGCGATGCGGCGCAGGGCCTCGACCGATGAGGGCGGGACCCCGTCCAGGGCCGCAGAGGTGCCGTCCTCGAGGTCGATTCGTCGTGCGGGCACCCACGCGGCGACGGGGATCATCCGGTTCTCGGTCAGCGTGCCCGTCTTGTCGGTGCAGATCACGTCGGTGGAGCCCAGCGTCTCCACCGCGGACAGCCGCTTGACCAGGGCGCCGCGCCCGGCCAGTTGCCGCACCGCGACCGCCAGCGCGAGCGTGATGACCGGCAGCAAACCCTCGGGCACCATCCCGGCCAGCAGGCCGGCGGCGAACACCAGCGAGTTGATCAGCGTCAGGTGCGCGGCCAGGGTGGCCGCCGGAATGAACGACAGCGCCAGCATCACCGAGACCGCTGCGATCAGCCAGGCCACCCGGCGGACCTGTCGCTCCAGCGGGCTGGGATCGGGCTTGACCCGCTCCGACAGCGCGGCGATGCGGCCGATCTCGGTGGCCATCCCGGTCGCGAACGCCACGCCGCGCGCCTCGCCGCCGGTGCAGGTGGTTCCGCTGAACACCAGCTCGTGCGCAGACAACAGCGGCACGTTGACGTCCGCGGTTGCCGCCGACCGCGAGGCCGGCACCGATTCCCCGGTCACCGCAGACATGTCGACCTCGACCGCGCCGCTGAGCAGGCGGACGTCGGCGGCGATGCGGTCGCCCTCGCGGATCACCACGATGTCGCCGGGCACCAGTTGGGTCGCGTCGACGTCGGTGATCACGCCGTCGCGTTCCACCCTGGCGCGCTGCGGCAAGTATTTCGCGAGCTCTTCGACCGCCCGCTCGGCCTGCAGCTCCTGGGCGAACGAGAAGCCCGCGTTGAGCAGGATGATCAACACCACCGCGGCGGCAACGACATTCGAGCCGACGATCAGCAACAGTCCCGCCGCCAGCCACAGCAACAAGGCCAGCGGATGGGTGAATTGGCGGGCCAACTCGGTGGGCCAGCGGCGCTTGTGCCGTCGCTGCAGGGTGTTCGGCCCGTACTGCAGCAGGCGCCGCTGCGCCTCGCGTGTCGACAGCCCCTCGGGCGTGCTCCGCAGATCCCGCAACAGCCGGTCGGCCGCCTCCTCCGGGTCCAGGGTCAGGGCCGAAGCGCTTTGGTCGCCAACACCGCTCGTGTGGCTGCGGTGCGTCCTGACCTCCCTCATCCGGGTCGGCATCGCAGCCGGCTGGCGGCGGGCGCCTGGCTCCTGATCGGACACGGGTCAACCTTCTCGCGGTCGCGGGCAACTGATGTCGACCGTATTCGCGCTGCCGACGCGCCGCGAGAGCCCTTCGTCCCTCGGGATATGGGCCTGCCGGTGAGCGGCTGCGATATTCGCGACGAATGTCCCGACAGTGTGGGACTTCAGCCCCTCCCCCTGCACACCGGTCAATGCTCAGATGTGGCTATGGGATGCGAATCTCATCGCCAATTGACGGAGGTGTGACCAATGAGCGCCACAGAACGACAGCAACTCCGGACTCGGATGTTCGCCCGCGTGCTCGGCCCGTTCCTGGTCATCGTGGTCGCCACGACGGTGGCCCGCGCATCGGACATGCGAAGGCTGCTATCGGACTTCGAGGCCAGCGCCGCGTGGCCCTGGGTGACGGGCGCGTTCCTGCTTCTGGCAGCCCTTGTCATCGTCGGGCTGCACCAGTACTGGCGGGGCGCGGCCGCGATCACCGTGTCCGTGCTGGGCTGGGTGTTCGCGCTGCGCGCGGTGTTCCTCATGGCCTTCCCGCATGCCTTCATGCGCGCCGCCGACGCCGCGATCCGGATGAGCGCCCTGTGGGTGAGCGTCGACATCCTCGTCGGATTGGTCGGGCTGTACCTCACGTACGTCGGCTGGCGGCCGGTGCCGAACGAACCTGTGCCGCAGGCGGAGTCATCGGCTCCGGACGTTCGGCGCGCTGCATGACGTCCGCAGAGGAACCGCCATGTCATCGCGCAACGCATCGTTGGGAATCGTCGTCGGCGTCGATGAATCACCGGCCACCAAAGTAGCGGTGCGGTGGGCAGCGCGCGACGCCGAGCTGCGCAAGATTCCGCTGACCCTCGTGCACGCGATCTCTCCGGAGGTTGCGAGGTGGGCGAACGCGCGGTTACCCGCGGGGCTGGAGCGCTGGCAACGTGATCGTGGACACCGGCTGGTCGACGACGCGCTCGGGGTCGTCAAAGAGGCGTCGCAGCGCGGCGGTCCCGCCGGGGTGCACACCGAAATCTTGTCCTCCGCAGCGGTTCCCACGTTGGTCGACCTGTCCAAGAACGCGCGGCTGGTCGTCCTCGGTTGCCGAGGAAGCGGCCGGTGGCCCGGCCGGCTGATCGGTTCGGTGAGTTCCGGGCTGCTCCGATACGCCCATTGTCCGGTGGCCATCGTCCACGATGACGACGCGCCGATCCCGCATTCGAGTCAGGCGCCGGTGCTGGTCGGTGTTGACGGCTCGCCGGCATCCGAGCTCGCCACCGCGCTCGCGTTCGACGAGGCTTCGCGCAGGAATGTGGGGTTGGTCGCGCTGCACGCGTGGAGCGACGCCGACGTCTCGGAGTGGCCCGGAATCGATTGGCCGGCAACGGAGTCGATGGCGGAAGAGGTGTTGGCCGAGCGTTTGGCGGGCTGGCAGGAACGGTATCCGGATGTCCGGGTTGAGCGCACCGTCGTGCGCGACCAGCCGGCGCGCCAGCTTGTCAAACGCTCGGAAGGTGCCCAGCTGATCGTGGTCGGCAGCCGCGGCCGCGGTGGATTCGCCGGGATGCTGGTGGGTTCGGTCGGCGAAACCGTCGCCGAGATGGCACGGGTGCCGGTGATCGTGGCGCGCGAGTCCGTGGGCTAGACGGGCTTTAGCCGCGGACCACGAGCACCGAGCAATTCGGGTGCCGGAACAGCGGATGCCCGGAGGGGCCGACGAGCCGCGCCAGCTGATCGGCCTCGGCGCCGCTGATGACCGCGAGCTGAACCCGCTCGTTGTTGGCCTTCAAAAAGTCGGCGATCGCGAACTTGGTCGCGATCGGGTAGACGCGCACCTCGGGATGACGGTGCCGCCAATCCTCCACCCGCCGTTCGAACCGGCCGTCCGCATATTCGGTGAGTTCCTCCGGTCGGCCGCCGAGGACGAGCATCGGCGCGTTGCGCAACTTCGCCTCCCATTCGGCGTATTCGATGATGGCGTCGTTGTCGGGTGCGTCGGTCATTCGGACCACGACCCAATTGATGGCCGGCGCCGGCAGCTCGGATCCGGTACGCACGACCGCGACGGGACAATGCGCCTTTTCGGCGAGCTCGGTTGCCGTGGAGCCCAGGAGCGCGCGAGCGTAGCGCCCGATCCCGACGGAGCCGACGCACACCATCTCGGCGTCGCGCGAGGCCTCCACCAGAACTGGTCCCGCCGGTCCGCGGGGGATCGCGGTTTCGATGTCGAAGGGCGTTCGGCTGCTCTCAACCGCCAATTGTGCTTCGTGAAGCGCTTTCTCGGCATGGGCGAGGTCGCGGGCGTAGTCGTCCGGCGACGGATGTGTCTGCTTGATCACCGAGACGAGGCGCAGCGGCACGGCGCGACTGATGGCCTCGTCGATGCCCCACAGTGCCGCCGCGATCGCCGCGTCCGAGCCGTCGATACACGCGATGATCGGTTTCATCGTCTGCGCTCCTCCCCGGAGTCGGTACCGGGATCAACCAGCGTTGGAATACTTTTCCGCGTCGTCGCGGTGTGCCCCCGGTTCCGGGTGGGCGAGCCGGTACACGTCGATCAGCCGTGCGAGGTCGCTCGGAGTCACGATGCCGACCACCCTGCCTTGGTCCATGACCAGCGCGCGGCTGCCGTGACCGGCCGTGGCCAGCCGCTCGATGAGCGCGCTGAGCGGCTCGAGCGGCGCCGCGGTCGGCACGCTGTCCAAGGGCAGGGCGATCTCGCGCACGCTGGTCGTGGCCCGTCGGGCGGGCGCGACGTCGCGCAGTTGCCTCAGCGTGACCAGCCCCATGATGGATCCATCCCGCTCGGCCACCGGGTACGCGGAGTGACGGTCGCCGAGCAGATAGCGCTCGATGAACTCCTCCACGGTAAGCCAGCCGGGCGCCGCGTGCGGGTTGGCTGTCATGGCGTCGGCAACGCGCACCCCGATCAGGGCCTGCTTGGTCGTCACTTGCAGTTCTTCCTCCCGCGCAGCGGCGAAGATGAACCAGCCGATGAACGCCAGCCAGACGCCGCTGAAAAGGCCGCCCACCAAGAACTCCGCCAATCCCAACGCGATCAGGACGATTGCGAGCACGCGCCCGGCATGCGCCGCACCGACCGCGGCGCGCACGCTATCCCCGTGCCGGCGCCACAAGTAAGCACGCACCAGCCGACCGCCATCCAACGGGGCGCCCGGCAGGAGGTTGAACAGTCCCAGCAGCAAGTTGATGGCGGCCAACCACCAGGCGACGCTGACCACGATGGCCGCGGCGCGCACGGTGACGAGCGCCAGGGCCAGCGTGGCGAATGCCCCCGACAGGACGAGACTGGTCGCCGGACCCGCGAACGCGATCCGGAACGCCGCCCTCGGTGTCTTCGCCTCCCCGTGCAGCGTCGTCACACCGCCGAACAGCCAGAGCGTCACGCTGCCCACGCTCACCCCCATGCGACGGGCGACGACCGCGTGCGCGAGTTCGTGGGCCAACAACGATGCCAACAGCACCACCGCGCCGCACGCCCCGGCCAGCCAGTAGATCGCCCGCGCATAACCCGCAACGGCACCGGGCAACGTGGTGGCCAGGCTCCAAGTGAACAACCACAGGATGACGATGACGCTCCAGTGCACCTTCACTTCGAACCCGGCAATACGCCCCAGCGGGATCGCGTCGCGCATCTCGTAACCTCCAAAAATGTTGACAGACAGGGCCTTATAGGCCTTTATAGGCCTTCGCTGAGGCTCGCTGCCGTGTTGCGGTTTCGGTTGGGGCTCGGCGTCACCGGCCGCTCGACCCGGTGCTTGATGCCCAGCAGCAAGCCGCGCGTCCCCAGCGCGATCACCGGCCTGACCAGTTCCATGAGAAACACTTCGCCCGGGTGACGCAACGCGATCCTGGCGCGGGTCAGCAGCCGGACGCGGTCCTCCCAGTGCGGCTGGAGGTGGAACGACCACACCGCATTCCAACGCTGGTCGGGGCGCGTCGCATTGAGCACGATGTACTTCTCGGGCACGACCTCGGCGACGGTCAACGTCACCCCATCCGGCAGCCCCATCCAGCCCGCGGGGGCCAGGCGCACGCCGTCTCCCACCTCGAGTCGCTGCCACTCCGGGTGGATGCGATCGGCATCGTGATGGTTCAGTCCGGCGAGGTTTTTCAGCCCCTCACAGCCGTAGAAGCCGCCCCGCTCCTGGCCCATCTGCAGCAGCCATGGCCAGACGGCGGATATCGGCGCGTCGATGTACACGGCTTCGGTTGTCTGAATGGCCGGGTCGGCCACCAAATCATCGCCGGGCAGCGGCATCCGGCATTCGGCCTTGGTCGTGCCCCAATTGCGGTAGTACCGTCGGGCGCCATACAGCATCGCCAGCAGCATCGCCGCCTGAGCTGTCCGTTTCTTCATGTTGCCCATGGCGCCAGTCTGGATGGGGCCGCGCCTCTTCGCCAGGGCCAATGGTCCTCGCGGCCGTTGGCAATGTGCCCCGCGCATACCGTTGCTTCGTTGATGAGTCTGGGCCCGATCCGCAATCCGAACGTGACAAAACAAGGGCCTGGTCTCCCGTAACGTGGCTGCGGCGGTAATGGCAGAACAAAGGAGCCGAACGGTTATGGGTGAATACCCACCATCGTTCACCGATTCTGACGTAGACGCTTTCGCCCGGGAATTCCTGCACTCGCCATACGCCGGCCCGACTTATGCCGACTGGTCGGTAGATCGACGCCTCGACACCTTCCTCAGGCGGCAGGGGTTCTCCCACGTCGCCAACAATGGCGACGCATCCAACGTCGTGCTGCATCGCAGCATGGCCTACGGGGGCATCGCGCCTCGGCGCTCCTCGCTGTAATCCCTTGTGTCACTTTGGTTTCAGTGGTCCCAAGACGGCGATTCTTGTCGGTGGGTGTTCGTAGGGTTTGGGGCATGGGTGCGCGCAGTCGTGAGGAGATCGTCGAGGTCTTCGGCGCGCTCGACACTGCCCTGGACCGCCTGGGCGAGTTGTCCTTTGAGGTGTTGACGACCCCGGAACGACTGCGAACCCTCGAACTGCTCGAATGCGCGGCGCGGCGGCTGCGCGCCCCGCAACACACCCTGATCAACCAAGTCGGCGCCCAAGCCTGCGCCGAAGAGTTGGGCGGCACCCTGCGCACCGCCCTGGCCGACCGGCTGCGCATCACCCGGGCCGAGGCCGGGCGGCGCATCGACGACGCCGACGACCTGGGTGAGCGCCGCGCGCTGACCGGGCAGCCGTTGGCGCCGCGGCTCGCCGCGACCGCCACCGCCCAACGCGCGGGCCTCATCGGCGACGGGCACGTGCGCGTGATCCGCGGTTTCTTTGCCCATCTGCCCGCCGAGGTGGATTTGTCTATCCGGGAGGCCGCCGACGCGGATTTGGCCAAGCACGCCGCCCACTACCGACCCGACGAGCTGGCCCGCTACGCCCAGCGGATCATGGACTGGCTGCACCCCGACGGCGACTTCAGCGATCAGGAAAGGGCGCGCAAGCGCGGGATCATCCTGGGCAAGCAGGAATACGACGGCATGTCGCGCATCAGCGGCATGATCACCCCCGAGCTGCGGGCCGCGATCGAGGCCATGCTGGCCAAGCTGGCCGCCCCCGGCGCCTGCAACCCCGACGACCAAACCCCGATCGTCGACCAAGCCCCGGACGAGGAGGCGGTGCGCCGCGATCACCGCACCGCAGCCCAGCGCAACCACGATGCCTTGCTGGCCGCCCTCCGCGGCCTGTTCGCCTCCGGGGAGTTGGGGCGGCACAACGGGTTGCCGGTGTCGATCATCGCGATGGCCACGCTCAAGGAGTTGGAGGCCGCCGCCGGCAAGGCGCTGACCGCCGGCGGCACCCTGGTGCCCATGTCGGATGTGATCCGCTGGGCCGGCCACGCCCACCATTACCTCGCAGTCTTCGATGGCGCCAAGCCGCTGGCGCTGTATCACCGCAGGCGGCTGGCCTCCCCCGCACAGCGCATCATGCTGTACGCCAAGGATCGCGGATGCACCAAGCCGGGTTGTGATGCCCCGGCCTATCACAGCCAAGTGCATCACGTGCGCGGCTGGACCAGCACGCGGCGCACCGACATCACCGACCTCACCCTGGCCTGCGGCCCGGACAACCGGCTCGTCGAGAAGGGCTGGACCACCCGCACCAACACAAGAGGCGAAACCGAATGGATACCGCCGCCGCATCTCGACCGAGGCCAACCCAGAACAAACAGCTTCCACCACCCCGAACGATTCCTGCGCGGCCAAGACGACGACGAACCCCATTGACGCAATAGCCAGTTATGCCGTGTCTCCCACGCTGGTCACACCCAACGCGGCTTCCAATTCGCTCAGACACTGCTCTGTCAGCGGTATC
This sequence comes from Mycobacterium sp. 663a-19, assembly GCF_035616495.1. Lineage (NCBI taxonomy): Bacteria > Bacillati > Actinomycetota > Actinomycetes > Mycobacteriales > Mycobacteriaceae > Mycobacterium > Mycobacterium sp. 663a-19. The sequence goes on from NZ_JAPJAV010000004.1 coordinate 239,649, forward strand.
AGGGACTCGATGTCGGGCACGGCCTCGCGGCCCGCAACGTATCCGAACCCGATGCGGTCGGCGTACGAGCACGTCGTCACGTTCAGTGTCTGGCCGTCGTAGACCGCTGACACCGGGTACATCTCGTCGATATGCGCCCCGTTCCAATACATTTCGCGCTGCGGCCCGGGAACGTGCGAGATCGGCAGGTTGTACCCGGTGCGGATCTTGGGCGTGAACGGCAGCATCGGGAAAATCACCGTCGCGGCGATGCTGCCCGCGGCCGTCAGCAGCGACGCCGCCGAGCCGCGGCCCGCCACCCACTGTTTCCCCTCCGCCATCGACCGGTGGATCAGATCCAGCCGCGCGACGGGGTCGTCCAGGTTGGTGCCCAACGGACACAGCCAGAGGCCGAACCTGTTGCCGTGCTGGTCATTTGCGGTGGCGCGAGTGCGATCGCGCACCGTGATCGGACAGGCGGCCACCAATGACCGCCGGGGCAGTTCCCCACGATCCCGCAACCAACGGCGCACGACGTCGGCAATGACGCCGTTGACGACGTCGTTTCCGGTCACCCCGGCCGCGTCTTGCACGGCCCGGATGCGGTCCTTGGCCCAGCTTCCCGCGCACACGGCCCGCTCCGGCCCCAGACGACGGTTGAATCGGGTAAAAGGCGCCCCGAACGGCAGGACCGTCGTGTGCCCGACCAGGCTGTCCACCATCGTCGACAGCTCGCCCGCAATGACCCGCTCGACCAGTCCGACGCCCGACATGGTCGCGTCGGCGAGCGCGCGTATCGGTGCGAGCAGACGAGGCACGAATCCGGTCGATGTCCGCGCAGGCGTGGATCCTTCACGACGGTCCGCGTAGAAGGGTGGCATCGACCGATGGGTCGGATCGGTGCTCAGCGCGTCGGCGATCATCTGAAAACCGGCGACACCGTCGACGACGGTGTGATGCACCTTGATATAGAAGGCGAATCGGCCGTCGTCGAGGCCGTCGATCAGATACGACATCCACATCGGGCGGGACCGGTCCAGACGCGTCGCGTCCAGCTCGCCGATCAGCCGCCAGAACTCGTCGTTCCCGGATACGGTGCGGCGCTGGCAATGTCGGCCCACATCGACTGTGTCCATGTCGCGCCACACCCACATGCCGCCGGTGTCCATCCCCCGATGCGCGTAACGGCGAAGCCTCGGATCGATCGAGTCGTTGCCGGCGAGCGCTGCTCGATGCAGATTGTCGACGAAGTCGGGACCGGCATCCGCCGGCGGCGACAGGATCAGCACCGCGCCGACATGCATCGGGCTGGCCACCAGCTCCGCGGTCATCATCGCGGCGTCCAGCGGATCCATCGGAATCATGTGAAGCCTAGGCGGGTTGGTCGCGCTCCGTCGGTGGCTGCTCGAGAAGCCCCGACTGCCGCAGCGCATCCCACACGAACCGTTGCACCGGCCGCGAGCGGAAGAATCCGGTATGACCGCCGGGGTACCAAACGATCTCCGGTTTGCCCCAGTGCTCCCACAGCCGGATCACCTGCTCGCGTGGATGCACAAGTCGGTCGGCGACACCGGCGTAGATAAAGCGGCCCTGCATCGGCACCAGCGGGGTCAGCGACAGCGGTGACACCATCCGCCCGATGGGTTCGGCCAACTCCATTGTGTGACGGCGCGGATCGTCGGAACGCAGGCCGGAGTGCCGACCCAGCAGCTCGACGAGGTCGGCGACGGGCACACCGAGAATCGCACAGGCGAGCCCGGTTTCGAGGCTGGCGACCAAAGAGGCGATGTAGCCGCCGAGCGAAAGGCTGTTCAAGCCGATCAGCGACTCGGGCTCCTGCAGCCGTATCCAGGACAGCAGCCGGCGGATGTCCCACACCGCCTGCGCCGTGGCATGCACGTCGTCGAGCACATCCTCTCCCGGAAACACCGCTCCTTTGGGGAGGCCGCGCGCTCGGGGCCCGTGCATCGGGAGGACGGGCATGACGACGTTGAGACCGAGTTCGTCGTGCAGTTTCCAGGCGCGAAATATGGCGGGATCGAGAGTGGCCCGGCCCATTTCGGCTCCGTGCACACACACCAGCCAGGGACGCGGTTCGGGGTGACGCAGCAGCAGCGCGTACTCGCGGTCGTTGGCCGTGTATCCCCGCCAGCGCTCCCCGCCCGGCTCGCCCGGATGCGGGGCGTACCCGCTGTCGAAGACCATGCGATGAAAGGAGGATCTGCGTCCCTTGACCTTCCGGACCGTGGGGTCGGTGAGCGGCGGGGGTTGACCGAAAAACCCTTTCGGGTCCTCCAACCATCCTTTGTCCCCGTAGAAATCGACCGCGGCCGCCACTTCCCGGCCGATCCGTTCGAACAGCTTGGGCTGGCTGACCGGGCGGCGCGCCTTGAGGCCCACCAGCACGACCTCATCGCGAAAGGCATGCGCGGCCAAGGCGACCGTGGGTCGCGCGATCGGAAGTTCATCCGATGCCCGACCGAGGTAATCGCGCCACGACCGGGCGAAGAACAGGCCGGCATTGGTGAACGGTGAGATGGCCCCACCCAAAACACCGACACCCGGCACATTCCGAGAAGCGCCCGGCCGTTGCTCGTCATTGCCGGCTCGAGTTGCCATGGCGGCACGCTAACACCCCGTCGAGCCCGGAGGTTAGGGACTTACGACCCGACGAAAGTCACGAGGGTCATTGACCGCAAAGGCGTCAGTCGAACGCGTCGATCACCTGCCGGGCCACGCGCCGGATTTGTCGGCGCGTGTCGCGGTCGAGGGGCAGGTCGTCGAAGGCCGGGATCTCTCCCGTCGTGGTGATCACGCCGGGTTCCTCCTGCTCCCAATGGGCATTGACCTTGTCGCCCAACACCCGCGCGGGCGGGTTGTCGGAAAGCACCCGCGCATGAAACCGCTCGACGCCGTCGACGCGGGCGGCCACCGCCAGCGCGACCAGCAGCAGCGTCCCGATGCCGCGGCCCTGAAACGGGTCCGCCACGGTGAGGGCGACCTCCGCCGAACCCGGGTCGTCTTCGTCCCGGATGAAGCGGGCATCGGCGACGACCGGCCCGTCCGCGCCGTCGGTGACGACCCAGACGAAATGGTCGACGTAATCGACCTCGAACAGGTAGGCCAACCGTGCCTCGGTCGGGGCACCGCCCTGGTATCTGTGATACAGCGTCTCCCGCGAGAATGACCCGCTGCTCTTGAAGCGCTCGGCGTCGCCGGGCAGGACCGGCCGCAACAACAGCTTGGCGCCGCATTTGACCGGCACCGGGATCGGTGCGATGTATGCGGCCAGTCGCTGCCGCGCGGTCCGCACCATCCGTTCCGCGACGACCGGCACGGCGAGCATCCGCTCGAACGCGCCCTGGTATCCCACATAGCCGCACACATCGTCCTTCGCGACCACGGTCGCCGTTCGGGGTGCGTCTCGCAGCAAGGCGATTTCGCCGACGATCGTCCCCGGCGAGAGCTCGGTCGTCATCACCTCACCGTCCGCGCCGGTGTGCCTGACCTCGACGCGGCCGGACGTGATGATCGAAAAGGACACCGCGCGCTCACCCTGTCGCATCAGGACCTGGCCGGCGGCCGCGCGCAGCGGCTCCAGGGCGCCGGCCAATGCCGCCAGCTCCTGCGCCGGGATGCCGGTAAAGGCATCCAGCGCCGTCAGCTCCTCGGGGCTAACGGCGCTCACACTCGGCCTGACGGTGATCGGTTGACGCAGCTGCCATCTCACCAAGACGGTACCCGGGCAGTTTGCGCAAAGCGCGGTGACAAAGGGCCCCGTCGCGATAGGCTTTCGCCGTGTCTGACGCGGGACCAAAGCACGCTGTCAGCCGTGCTATTGGCCCCTACGGCTAAGTATGCGGCACTGGTCGAATGGGTCGGGTAAGGCTAAGGGGGAGAGATGATGAGCACAGCGACATGGCGGAATCATTGGCCACACCGCAAGCCCGCGACCACGATCTATCAGTTGACCGATCGCCTGCACGACGGCCACACCGCTCGGGTCCCGGCTCATCAGATCACGGCCACGGTCTCCACGTGGCTGGACGAGTTGGGTGCGCACAGTCCGTTGGTAGACGACCTCGAGCGGGCGGTGCGTGGCGGCGATTGGCCCACAGCGTATGCCATAAGCGAGCGCTTGTCCGTCGACATAGCGGTTGCCAACTGAGCGTCTCGAGACGGGCCGTCTGCCGATTGCGCGGATGACTTTTGTCACTATCGTCCAGGGGTGACGCCCCAGCAGTATCGAACTGCTACCGCATACACCGGCGGTATTCGACTCGGCACTAATGGATTAGCGATATGACCACAAAGCTCGCCTCGAGGGAGAGGCCGGACTTAGCCAAGATCGAGAATCGTGCGCCGTCCGTGGCGCACATGTTCCTCGATCGTGTGGCCGCCACCCCGCACGCGGAGGCCTTTCGGTACCCACAGGACCACAGCTGGGAGAGCGTGACCTGGCAGCAGGTTGGCGAGCGCGTCGAGAACATTGCCGCCGGGCTGATCTCGCTGGGAATCGCCCCGGAGGATCGGGTGGCGCTCGCGTCGTCGACCCGCTACGAGTGGGTGCTCGTCGATTTCGCCGTGATGTGCGCGGGTGCCGCCACCACCACCGTGTATCCCACGACGAATGCCGGCGACGTCGCGTACATCGTCGCTAATTCGGGCAGCCGGGTGGTGGTCGCCGAGAACCAGACCCAGCTCGACAAGCTGCTCGAGCACCGCGACGAACTGCCGGACGTGAGCAAGGTCGTGATGATGGACGGCAGCGGGGACGGTGACTGGGCGATCACCCTGAGCGAGCTCGAGCAACTGGGGAAGCAATTGCTCGCCGATTCGCCCGACGCCGTCACGGAACGTGTCGCCGCCGTCGGTCCCGGCCAGCTCGCCAGCCTCATCTATACCTCCGGCACCACCGGGCGACCCAAGGGCGTGCGCCTGACCCACGGGGCGTGGACATACACCGCCGCGGCCATCGACTCGCTCGGCATCCTCGGCCCCGACGATCTGAACTTTCTCTGGCTGCCGCTGGCGCACGCGTTCGGCAAGGTGATGCTCGCGCTGCCGCTACAGATCGGCTTCCCCACCGCGATCGACGGCCGCGTCGAACGGATCGTCGACAACCTCGCGGCCCTGCATCCCACCATCATGGGCGCGGCACCGCGGATCTTCGAGAAGGCGCATGCCCGCATCGAGGGGATGGTGGCCGAGCAGGGCCGGCTGGCCAAGAAGGTATTCGCCTGGGCTATCAGAGTCGGCCTGAAGAGGTCGCGAACCCTGCAGGCCGGCAAGAAGCCGTCTTTGGCGTCATCGCTGGCGTACCGGGTCGCCGACCGGTTGGTGTTCTCCACCATCCGGGAACGCTTCGGTGGCCGGTTGCGCTTCTTCGTGTCCGCGGCCGCCGCGCTGGACCGTGAGGTCGCGCAGTGGTTCGACGCCGTCGGCATCATCGTGCTCGAGGGCTACGGACTGACCGAGACCGCGGCCGCGTCATTCATCAACCGCCCCAACGCTTACCGGTTCGGAACCGTCGGCTGGCCATTCCCGGCCACCGACGTCAAGATCGCCGACGACGGCGAAATCCTGCTCAGGGGGCCCGGATTGATGACCTCCTACCACGACCTGCCGGACGCCACCAACGAGGCACTCGACGCGGACGGTTGGTTCCACACGGGCGACATCGGGGAGATCGACGCCGACGGCTTCCTGCGGATCACCGACCGCAAGAAGGACATGTTCAAGACCTCGCAGGGCAAGTACGTGGCGCCGTCGGCTATCGACGCGAGGTTCAAGGGCCTGTGCCCGTATGTGAGCGAGCTTCTCGTCTACGGCGAGGCCAAGCCGTATTGCGTGGCGCTGGTCAGCCTCGACGGCGAAGCCATTACCGAGTGGGCCGACAAGAACGGCCTGGCGGGCAGGTCCTTCGCCGAGATAGCGCACGACGAGAAAACCGAAAAACTGATCGCCGGGTACATCGACGCGCTGAACCAGGAGCTCAATCGCTGGGAGCAGGTCAAGAGATTCGCGATCCTCGACCGCGAGCTGTCGGTGGAGGCCGGGGACCTGACGCCCAGCCTGAAGCTGCGCCGCAAGGCCGTCATCGAGAAGTTTTCCGACCGCCTGTCGGCGCTCTACGAGTCCGTCAGCTCGCCGGCGTGATGAGCCCGTAATGCCCGTCGTAGCGGTGATATAACACGCACCCACGGTTTCGGGCAGCGTCGACGAAGAACAGGAACGGCAATCCGAGCAGCTCGATCCGCTCGATTGCCTGCTCGACCGTGAGCCGCGGAGCCGGCTGCGGGCTGACGCTCAGCGACAACTCGGACGGCGCCAGCTGGCCGGCGGATTCCGGATTGACCTGTGCCAGGCGGTATTCCGTGGACCGTCCGCGGTACAGCACGCTGTCCTGCTTCGTGTGCTCCTCCGTGAAGAGGTGGAAGTCGTAGTCGAGCAGTTCCATCTCGAGCGCGGCTTCTTCGACCGTGCAGGTGTTCAGGCCGTACGACTTGTGGCGCACGATCCGGCGTTCGCTTTCGGGCCTGGGGAAATACCCCGGCCGATGATTCCGTTCGTGCCGCTTGGCGTCCCGATGTTCGGCGCCGCGTTCCAGCCGACGGCGCAACCGCGCCTGCAGCAGATCGATCGCCTCGCGCGCGGTGGTCGCTTCGACTTGGGCACGCGCCAGCCGGCCGTTGACGTCGAGGTTCGCCTGGGCGATCACCCGCCGTTGCACGGCCGGGTCGCCGTGCTCGCTCAATTTGACGTGCGCGCGCAACACCCGTTGGTGGGTGAAGCGAGCGAGCTCGCCGATCTTGGCCCTCGCGTAGTCCTCGATGCCGGGCAGGCGGCCGTGCGTCGTCACCTCGACTTCGAGGGCGGCTGGGAAATCTTGGGGCTGTTTCATGTCAGTGGTGCAGACCGGTGATCGGCTCGTGGGTGCTGGCATGCCAGCCGCGCCTTCGCCCGGGTGCGCTCCTCGTGCTCATCGATCAGCACGTCGATCCGACACGCCTTCGTGCCGGCGTCGTTGCCCGCCATCTGACTCTCCTTGCCTAGTCGTCGTCGACGATGTGAACCGCTGCCTCTTCGGCGGACGCCGCTCCCCCGCTGACCCCGACATCCTCGGCCACCAGCTCCGCTTCGGTGTCTTCGCCAAAACCCCTGTCGGGAGCGACAAGCCGGCCGGCCCGCGCCCGCCCCACCTCGCGTCGCCGCGGGAACTCGAATTCACGCTCGGCCTCGTCGGACCGTTGCCGTTCGTCCGGGTCGAACGGGTTGCCGATGCGCGACAGCGGGTCCTGCTCCTCTTCCGCGAGGTGCTGGTCGAGGGTTTCCCGCGGCCCGAACGCGCCGCGGCCGTAGAGCCGGTCGGGCGGCGAATATCCCTCGTCGAGAACGTCATCGACGCCGCGATCGATCAGCGTGTCCTGTGGCTGTAGCTGGTTGTCGTCGTCCGCGCTGTACTCGCCTGGCGCGGGCCCCAGACCGAAGTTTCGATTGCTCATGGCTGCCTAATTGCTCCCGTGGGAGATGGCCGCCTGCACGGCACCGAACCGATGCCGCGCACGCTCGTCGGCGTCGGACTGCTCTGCGGCCGTGACGACGACGGCGTCCGGGCCGGGAAAAACGATCGCCTCGTGGTCCGTGGCGAGCCATCGCACCACATACGGTGGTGCGCCCTCGGGTGAGTGAACCTCGGTGATCAGCCCCCGCTGGTCCGGCTGATCGGTCGTGGTGCCCTTGATCACCAGCCAGTCGCCGACCTTTGCCCTCACGTGCCTCTCCTTTCGCCTTTTCCGGTCCCATCGTGCGCGTCGCGGGGTGCCGCCGGCAGGAGTACCACGTCACCGAGTTGAATGGCCAAAGGTCCCTTGCCGTCTCGGCCGACGCCTCGACCGGCGCCCAGGTGAGCCCAATTCTTGGGACTTCCGTCCCTATCGCGGGGCAGCGTTCGAACGGTGGGATGAACCCAAACCGCGCGCATGATGGGGGATCGAAATGAGCATCGCATTGTCGGCACGCCTGGCGACCGGCTTCGAGGATGCCGTCTCGCGCACCCGAGAAGCCCTTCTGGAAGAGGGTTTTGGCGTGCTCACCGAGGTCGACATGACCGCAACGCTGAAAGCCAAGCTCGGCGTCGACATCGAGGACTACCTGATCCTCGGTGCCTGTAACCCGGAGTTGGCCTACCGCGCGATCAACGTGGATCGGGAGATCGGGCTGCTCCTGCCCTGCAACGTCCTGCTGCGCGCCGACCCCGATGACGACGGCACGGTGATTGTCGAGGCGATGGACCCGGGCCTGCTGATCGAGGTGACCGGGGAGCCCGTCCTGAGGGGCATCGCCGAGGAAGTCACCGCGAAGCTGGGCGCGGCGATCGCGTCGCTGGTCCCCAGCTACGGTTGATTTCGGCCGCCGCCATACGCACCACTTCGGGCACCGCGTCCGCGACCTCACGGGTCAAACCGACGCCGTGCCCGGTGGCCGCCACCTCGACGGTGAACACCACCAGCTCGTCGGGCACTCGGCCGAGCACCCGGCCCAGCTCGTGGGTGCGGCCGATGTCGATGCCGTGCGAGCTCAACCCGTCGGGTGGCTCGAAGGCGTCGCCCGCGGCGCTGCGGCGAATGCGGCCCGGCACCGACGGGGTCGCGATCGCGGCGTCGATCACCACGGCGAGCCTGGCGCCCGACCACGCCTCGAGCAGGGCCATCGGCTCCGGGATGCCCGTCACCACGCGAACCCCCGGCAACGCCAGCCCGTCCAGCGCGGTGGCGGCGGCGATGCCCACGCCGTCGTCGCTTCGGTAGCTGTTGCCGAGGCCGACGACGACGATCTCCCCCGTCACCGCCGCTGCACCGTCACGGTCAAGAAGTGCGCCGAGCATGAGATGCACGGGTCGTAGCTGCGAATCACCTTCTCGCACAGCGAGGTCAGCGCGGCGTCGTCCAGCGACAGGTTGTCCGCGACGACGCGGGCCAGGTCCGCCTCGATGGCCGCCTGATTCTGGGAGGTGGGCGGGATGATCGTCGCCGCCGACACCAGCCCGTCGGCGCCGATCTCATATCGGTGATACAGCAGGCCGCGGGGTGCCTCGCTGACACCGTGTCCCACGCCGGCGCGGGGGGCGACGTCGACGAACGGCCGCGACGGACGCTCGTACTCGTCGATGATCCGCAGCGACTCTTCGATCGCGTAGACCACCTCGACGGCCCGGACGACGATGCTGCGGAACGGGTTTCGGCATTCCGAGGACAGCCCCGCGGTGGCCGCGGCCTCGGCGGCGACGGGCGACAGGGCCGACGAGTTCAGCGAGAACCGGGCCAGCGGGCCGGTCAGGTGGCGGCGGCCGTCGAGCGTCGCATGCAGCGCGGTGGAATGCGGCACCTGCGACTCGGAGACGTGGCTGGTGAAATCGGCGACCGGAAACACCGGGCCCGCGCTGCGCGCGATGGTGCCGTTCTCGATCGGGTACCGGCCGGGCGCCGTGAGCGCCAGGAACTCGTGCTCGAGTTCGAGGTCGGGGAAGTCGAACCCGGACACCCATTCGACCGTGGCCACAGCGTCGTCCAGCGCCCGGCGCAATTGCTCGGCTATCGGCTTGAAGTCGGGTCTGGTTGGCACGGAATAGAATCCGCCCAGCCGCACGTTGACGGGATGTATCGCCCGCCCGCCGACGAACTCCATCAACCGGTTGCCGGCCTTCTTGAGCGCCAGCCCGCGCTCCACCACCGCGGCGTGATCGCGCGCCATCGCCACGATGTCGGGGTAGCCGAGGAAGTCCGGCGCGTGCAGCAGATAGATGTGCAGGGCGTGACTGTTGATCCATTCACCGCAATACAGCAGCCGCCGCAGCGCAATAAGACCCTCGTCGACGTCCACGCCGCAGGCCTCTTCGATCGCGTTGCAGGCGCTGACCTGATAGGCGACCGGACAGATTCCACAGACCCGCGCGGTGAGGTCCGGCGGCTCAGTGTAGGCGCGCCCGCGCAGGAAGGCCTCGAAAAACCGTGGCGGCTCGTAGATGTTGAGCCGGACGCTGTCCAGCGCTTGGTCCTTCAGCGTGATGTGCAGCGCGCCTTCGCCTTCCACCCGGGTGAGTGTGCCGACACTCAGGGTGCGGGTCTCCGGGTTCACTGCTTGCTCCGCTCGTCGGTGAAGGGGGCGACGTTGAACGTCGAGAACACCCGGTCCACGTCACCGTCGGACATGCCGTCGCGGCGCAGCAGCGGAATCAGCGTCGCGGTCCTGGGCACCGCGGACGGGCCGAAGCAGCCGTAACAGCCGCGGCGATGCCGCGGACACAACGCGCCGCAGCCGGCGTGGGTGACCGGACCCAGACACGGGGTGCCGTCGGCGACCAGCACGCACGTCACGCCGCGAAGCTTGCATTCGGTGCACACCGTCTTGGCCGGCAGCCGCGGCTTGCGCCCGATGAGCAGCGCGGCGAGGGTGTCCAGCAGCTGCCCCCGGTCGATCGGGCAGCCCTGCAACTGGTAGTCGACCTTGACGTGCGCCGACGCCGGCGTGGAGGTGGCCAGCGTGTCGATGTACTCGGGATTGGCGTAGACGAGGCAGGTGAACTCGGCGATGTCGGCGAAGTTGCGCAGCGCCTGCACTCCGCCGGCCGTCGCGCACGCGCCGATGGTGACGAGTATTTTCGATTGCTCCCGGATCTCGCGGATCCGTTGCTCGTCGTGTCGGGTGGTGACCGAGCCCTCGACCAGCGACACGTCGTAGGGTCCGCCGACCATCGCGCTGGAAGCCTCGGCGAAGGTGGCGATTTCGACCTGGCCGGCGAGGGTGAGCAGCTCGTCCTCGCAGTCCAGCAGCGTCAGCTGGCAACCGTCACAGGAGGCGAACTTCCACACGGCCAGGGTGGGTCGATTCATCTAGAGCTCCCTCACGCGCAGCAGCGGGCCCGCTATGTCGTAGGTGACGACGGGCCCGTCGCGGCACAGCAGTAGCGGCCCCAGCTGGCAGTGACCGCACCAACCGACCCCGCACTGCATGTTGCGTTCCAGCGACACGCGAATGTCCTGCGCGGCAATGCCTTTCGCCAACAGTGCCTCGGCCCCGAAGCGCAGCATCGGCTCCGGCCCGCACAGGAACGCGGTGGTGCGGTCGACATCCAGCTCCAGTCGGCCCAGCGGCGCGGTGACCAACCCGACCTCGCCGCCCCAGCCGGGCGTCGGCGCGTCGACGATCAGATGCAATTCGATCTGCGGCTCTTGGGCCCACTGTTGGAGTTGGGCGGCGAACACGAAGTCGGTCCGTGACCGCGCCCCCACGATGAGCGTCACCTTGCCGTAGCGCTCCCGCCGCGCCAGCGCGCCCAGCACCGCCGGCCGCAACGGGCACAGGCCCACGCCGCCGGCCACCATCACCAGATCCCTGCCGGCCGCCTCGTCCAGTCCCCACGTCGTTCCGAACGGACCTCGCACCCCGACAATGCTTCCCGGGTTGGAGTCGTGCAATGCCCGGCTGACCGCGCCGACCGCGCGAATGGTGTGCGTGATCGACCCGTCGGTGACGGTGGGATCCCCGCTGATCGAGATCGCCGCCTCGCCCACCCCGAACGCGTACAGCATCATGAACTCGCCGGGTTGCGGGGTCCGCAGCGCCTCGCCGACCGGCGCCAGGGTGAGCGTGGCCGAGTCGGGGCTCTCCACCACGCGGGTGCGCACCCGATACGGCACGGGCGCCATGGCCGACGGCGTCGCGGCAGGACCGATCGCCGCCTCAGTCATCGTCGGCCATCTTGTTCATCTCTGCGGTGATGTCAATACCGGTGGGGCACCACGCAATACAGCGCCCGCAGCCGACGCAGCCCGACATGCCGAACTGGTCGTGCCAGGTGCCCAGCTTGTGGGTAATCCAGTGCCGGTAGCGCGACGCGCCGGACTGGCGGACGCTGCCGCCGCCGTGGATGTAGGTGAAGTCGAACTCGAAGCACGACGCCCAGCTCCGCCAGCGCTCGGCGTGCTCACCGGTGAGGTCGCTGACGTCCTCGGTGCTGGTGCAAAAGCAGGTCGGGCACACCATGGTGCAGTTGCCGCAAGTCAGGCAGCGACTGGCCACCTCGTCCCACTGCGGGGACTCGCGGTGGCGAATGAGCAGGTCCCGCAGGTCCGCGTCCGGCATCTGGCGACCCATCCGGTGCGCCGCGGCCTCGACATCGGCTCGCGCGCAACCGATCTCGCTGGCATCGGCGGGCCGATGCGGCACCGCCGCGAGCACGTCGGCGCCCTCCGGAGTGCCGACATCGACAAGGTACGACGGCGCGTCCCCGTCGAGCCGCTCCGTGAGGGCGAGGTCGTAGCCCGGTCCGGCCGCCGGGCCGGTGCCCATCGACGTGCAGAAGCACAGCCCGCCCGGTTCCGTGCAGTTCACCGCAATGATGAACGCGCGCCGCCGGCGCGCGACAAAGGAGCCGTCCGGGTAATCGGGACGGCCGAGCACGCCGTCGAGGGTGGCGATCGCCGCGAGGTCGCACCCGCGCACGCCGAGGAACGCGTACCGGGGGGCCTCCTCCTCGGGCGCGGCGCCGGTCCCGTCGCGGGTGCCGGCCCACAGCCGCTGCCGCGGCGGGTGGAGGAATTGTTTCCACGATCCGGGCCCCGCCGAATGCCCGAAGACCGCGTCGTCGTCGCGGCGGCGCACCCGATAATGCCCCGGTGCCACGTCGACGCCCCAACCACGGGGCAGGTCGTCCGCCGAGTCGAGTTCGGCCAGCACGATTGCGTTGTCCCGCAAGGTCGGACCGACCACGCGGTAGCCTCGCTCGATCAGCACTTCGACAAGTCGGTGCAGCGCTGCCGTATCCAAAAAGACCACATCGGACTCGTCGCCGTATCCGCTCATCGCCACCATCATCCGCCCCACCGAGGCCCGCTGTATAGGGGCGGCGGCCCCCACCAGCCGGGTCTACTCGCTGTCGGCCATCCAATCGACGATGTCGGAGAGCTCGCGCCGCGGTGTCGACGGCAGCGGGTCCGCATTGATCGGCGCCCAGCCCACCCGGAGCAGCATCTGGGGATAGTGGCCGTTGCCGAAGATCTCGGAGCGCACCGCCTCTCGCGTCTCGGCCACCTCGAGCGGTTCGGTGACCGGGCAGCTGGCCAACCCCGTCGACGTCGCGGTCAGCAGCACCAGGCTGGTGGCCTCCCCGGCGCGCAGCCGGGCCAGCCGATCGTCGCTGCGGGTTCCGAGCGCAAGGACCACGGCGTTGTCGTCGGCGGCCGATGATCCCGACGGCATCGAAAGCACCGGGCCGGAAAACAGCCGTCCCGGAATCTTCGCGGTCGGGTCGGCCACCGGGGTGTTGCGGGCCGGAACACCGGCCACCGAGGCGTAGCGCCCGCTCCACGCCGAGAGCTCGGCGAGATAATCCTGGGTCATGTGATCCACGACGGACTGCGCCACGATCTCGTGCAGCTTGTCGGTGTCCTCGACCTGGCACAGCGTCACCCCGTTGCGGGCGGCCCGCGCGGCCATCAGTGCGATGTCACCCACCGGCACCGGCCAGGAACTGTAGTGGCGACGGTCGGTTCGGCGCCGTGGTATCGCCGCGGCGAGCGCGATGTCGACGGGATCGGGTGTGGAGCGGGACAATTCGATCGCGGCGAGGTGTTCGGGGTCTGCCGGATTCGGCAGGCGGGCCACCTTCGCCTGCCACCCGACGGCCGCGGCCGCAACGACGAGGTGGTTCAGCGCGGCACCACAACTCAGGATCAGATCCCGGCCGTCGGGATCGGTGTTGGGCAGTTGCCGGCTCGCGTCGGCGTAAAGATGCAGGCTCTCCTCCCCCACCAGCCACCGCCATGGTTGCGTGTTGTGGACGGAGGGAGCTCGAGACGCCAGCGCCAGCACCGTCTGGATCGTGCCCGCATCGGGAAAGCGCGCATTCATGGCAGTGGTTCCTTCCGTATCGCGTCCTGGTGTCCACGATCGGCCGATCACGGGGACCGCGCGAGGGCATCACGTCCCCACTCCGGAGGGACTTTGTGCCACGGGCGGGGTGCCGGCAAACGGTTCAGGTTGCCGGGTGGTGTGTCTGGGCGGATTCGCTATCGTCCGCCGCTAGAACGAAATAGCTCTCTTCTTCCTGGACGAAGTGCAGCCGCAGGAGCGCGTAGAGACCGTAGAGGCAGGCGAGCAAGTCGTCGACCTGGTCGGGCTGGATCGCCCCGGCGGCCTGCGCGAGGGCCAGATGCGTGCCGATGCGATCGGAAAGACGCTGAATCTCGGCGTGCGTCCGGCTCATCGTCGCGGTGGCCTCGCTGCCGAGCGGGCGGGCCAGCGCCGGGTAGAGCAGGCTCTCCTCGGCCTGTTCATGGGGCAGGATCCGGTCGACCAGCAGGGCATGCGCGGCGGTCAGCGATTCCAATCCCGCGGTGCCCGGGCCGGCGGCGAGCCGATCCGCGCTGTCGCGCAGCAGCCCGAGGGTGTCGCGCAGCTCCTCGTGTTCGGCGGCGAAGCGGTGCAGCATCCGTTCGGTGTCGGCGGCCAACGGCGCCTCGGTCGTCGGGTTGCCCCGCAATGCCCGCAACGCATTGAGGATCACCGCGACGTCGATGCCCTCCTGCAGCAGCGCGCCCGGGGCCGGCGGCAACCACCCCAGCGTGGCGATCACCATGGCCATCAGGGACAGGGCCATGCCGATGACCGCGCTCTGCACGGCGATGCGCCGAGACCAGCGGGCGACGTCCATCGCGTCGGCGAGCCGGTCGATGCGATCGGTGGTCAGCACGACGTCGGCGGCCTCGGACGATGCGGTGGCGCCGCGGGCGCCCATCGCCACACCGACCGTGGCCGCGGCCAACGCCGGAGCGTCGTTGACGCCGTCGCCCACCATCACCGTCACCGCGCGTTCGCTTTCGGCGCGCACCGCGGCGAACTTGTCGGCCGGCGTCTGCTCGGCGTACACCTCGTCCAGCCCCAGGATCGTGGCGATCTCGCGAGTCGGCTCGGGTCGATCCCCGGTGAGCATGATCAACCGATTCAGCCCGGCCTCGCGCAACCGCCGCACGGTGCGGGGTGCCTGGCGGCGCAACGGGTCTCGCAGCAACACCGCGCCCGCGGGTTCGCCGTCGACGCAGACCCAGGCGATGGCCGCGCTGTCGAGGCGGGCGCGATTGAGCACCGTTCGCATCCACGCGTTGCTCTCCGCGTCCGGCGGCAGTTTGCCCACCGTGATCCGGCGGCCGTCGACGGTCGCGGCGACGCCACGGCCCGGCTGTTCTTCGACGTCGGTGGGCAGCGACAGCTCCTGGCCGCGGCGCAGCGCCTCGGTCACGATGGCCTCGGCCAGCACGTGCGGCGAAAGCTGGTCCGCCGAAGCGGCCAGCCGCAGTATCGAACTCGCGTCGCCGCCCGCGGCGGCGATCACGTCGACGACCACCGGCCGTCCCATCGTCATGGTTCCGGTCTTGTCCATCACCAAAGTCGTTGCGTGGCCGAGGTTTTCCAACGCGCCACCACCGCGGATCACCACGCCCGCGCGCGATGCCCTGGACAGGCCCGAGACGATCGCCACCGGCGCGGCCAGCAGCAGCGGGCATGGTGTCGCCACAACCAGTACCGCGACGGCTCGGACCGCCGATCCGCTGGCCAACCACGCGGTGGCGGCGAGCAGCAGCGCCAGCGGCAGAAACCAGGCCGCGTAACGGTCGGCCAACCGCACGATCGGCGCGTTTTCCGCGCCGGCCTGCTGGGCCAATTGCACGATGCCCGCATACGTGCTCTGGTCCGCGGTCGCGGTGGCGCGCAGTTCAAAAGCGCTGCCGGCGTTGACCACACCGCTTCGGATCGGTTCGCCGACGCCGCGTTCGACCTGCAGCGGCTCCCCGGTGAGCGCGGACTCGTCCAGCACCGCCACGACGTCGGTGACCCGCCCGTCCACCGGCACCACCTCACCGGGGCCGACCACCAGCAGGTCGCCGACGGCCACATCGGCCAGCGGAATCACGCTGACCTGCGCACCGACCCGTCGCCGCGCGAACCGTGGCGCGCGCTCGAGCAGGGCCCGCAGGTCGCGGGACGCGCGGCGCTCGGCCGCCGCGTCCAGCGCACGGCCACCCGCCAGCATCACTGCGATCAGCGCGCCGGCCAGGTGCTCACCGACCAGCAGGGTGCCGATCAGCGACAGGACCGCGATGAGGTCGACACCGCCGCGCCGCCTGCGCAACGCCGAAACGACCCACACCGACGCCGGCGCGATCGCGAGGGCCGTGCCGGCGATCCAGCAGCCGTCGGCAACGTCGCGCCGACCGCCCAGCCACGCGATCCCGCCGGCCGCCAGGGCGCCCAGCGTGCCCACCAGCAAGGCCGGTTCGACCAGCGGCCGCGCCCGCGTGATCCAGCGCCCGGCGGTACCGCCCACCATGAAAAGCCCCTTCGGCCACGCCCGTTTCGGTCGATCAGCCGCCACGCTACCCGGGCCGGTCGGTGGCGGCGGGTTTGTCTGCCGTCGCGGCGGTCGCGGCGGTCCGGCCCCGTGCCGCCAGCGCGCCGGCGATCGAGGTGGAGGCGATCGTCAGCAGGGCGCCGAACATCAGCGCCGACGCTTCGCCCGCGGCGAGCAGGTGTTCCTCGGTCCCGATGGTGGCCGCGGCCACCGGCACGCCGAGCTGGGCGGCCGACAGCACCGCGAACGTGAGCGGCTGACCGAGCAGCCTGCCCGCGCAATGCGCCAGGACCGCCCCCACCCCCAGACCCACCCCGAGCAGGATGAGCTTCGGGTGCGAGCCGAGCTCGCGCACCTGCAGCGAAGCGCCCAGCCACACGAAGAACAGCGGGCTGAAGAAGCCCTCGGTCATGCCGAAAAGCTGACGCGCCAGCCGTCGCGGTGCGCCGACCGCCGCGATCACCAGGCCCACCGCGAAGCCGGCCAACATGATCGACACGTGCGAGTTGACGGCCAGCGCCGCCAGCGCGAACAGGACGAGCAGGTTGGTGCGCAATTCCAGCGCGAGCCGGTGTTTCTCGGAATAGCGGTGCAGGCGCTTGCGCCACCCCTTGCGGTCGGCGGCGCGCAGGAGGACAAAGAACAGCATCGCGGCGCCCGCGATCACCAGCGCCGTCAACGCCGCCGTCGGTGTCCGGCGGAAGTCGATCACCAACGGCAGCAACACGATACATGCGGCGTCCGCGATGGCGATCTGCGTGGTCACCGACAGCACGTGCGGCCCGCGCAACTTCAGTGCACCGATCACCGGTAACGCCAGCGCCGCCGACGACGACGCCATCAGAACCGCATACAGTGCCGCGTGCCCCGTGCCGAACTCCGCCGCCAGCGCGATACCGAGGGCTACCGCGACGACACCGGCGAGCAGCGCCCGGGTAAGCGCCAGCGGCACCGCGGAGCGCATCTCGCGGCCCCGCATCGGAACGTGGGTGCCCACCACGAACATCACCAGCGCGAAGCCGATATTCGCGAACAGCTGAAGCGTCGGATTGGCGGGATTGACCACGCCGAAACCGGTCCTGCCCAGGATCAGGCCGGCGACGAGCTCACCGATGACGACCGGAATTCGCAAGCGCGGCAACGACGCCAGCAGCGGGCCGGCAAAACCCACCGCGGTCAGCATCGCCAGCGTGCCGAAGCCGAACCCCTGCATGCCCGGACAGTACCCGGTGTCGGGTCAGCCCACGACGTCGAACACCGCCGCCGCGGAGGTGATGGCCTTGTCGCCGTTTCCCTCGTCGTGCAGCAGCATGCGCACACCGACGCGCCCGGGCGCACCGGCGTGGGCGGTGCCCTGCACCCGGAAGGGGCCCACCTTGCCGCGCGACATGAACATCACGTGCCAGCTGATGACCTGCACCTTCCGCGTTCCGGCGATGTCTGCGGCGAGGTCGGTCGCCGCGGTCTCGAGGACGACGTGCTGGGGCCCGATGTGCAGGGCCGCATCGGGTGACGCGAGTTCGGCGCTCAGCGCCGGCAGCACCCAGTGGCCGTCGTCGCGCTTGGCGGCGCCGAATGCCTGCCACAGCGGCGGGAGGTCGGGCGAGTCCTCGATGACCAGCTCGGTGCCCGAGACGTCCATCTTGTCCAGGCCTTCCGGCGGGGTGCCGATGATCGCGCCCTGCCCCTCGTTGAAGGCGATCACCCGCTCGGGGTTGTCGGCGTCGACGATCTTGCACCGCCCGTAGCCCATGGTGCGGCCCTGGTGCACGATGCCGGACCCGACGATCTCGATCCTGGTGACGTCGTAGCCGGGGTCGACGATCTGGACCGACGCGATGACGGGGTTGGGCACCGCGACCATGTCGGTCTGACAGCCCTCGGGTGACGAAATGGCAAGCGGCGCAACCATGATGCCGCCGGCCTCGTTGCGCATGTCGCGGCGGATCGTGACGGTGTCGTCGGTCTCGCCCAGGTTCATCGACGAGTGGTTGCGGCCGATGTAGCGGTAGCTGAGCAGGCCGGTCCAGCGGCGGTACAGCTCGTCGCGGTACGCGTCGGCGTCGTTCATCAACTCTCGGATGTCGCGAAGATGGTCGTTCAAGGTCGTTCGCCTTCCGCGGCCTTGTTCCGCCGCACCTGTTTGAAGGGCACGCCGCGGTCGGCGGCGTACTCGCGCGGAAAGTTCAGGACCCGCTCGCCGATCACGTTGCGCGCCATTTCGGTGGTGCCGCCGCCGATGCTGGCGATCTGGCGGCCCAGGTAGCGCGTGCCGATGTCGAGCAGCTGCGCGTCATCCTCGACCACGGCCGACGAGCCCGCGATCGCGTAGGCGGTGTCGGTCTCGACATTGTGGGCCTCGGCCATGTACAGCCGGATGATCGATCCCGCGGCGGGGGGCAGGGATCCATTCGCCACGGCGTGGTACACATGCTCGCTGAGTTGCCCCTGCACCGCCCGGTGGACCAGGGCCCGGCCGACCATCTCCCGGACCCGTTCGTTGTCTGCTTGGTTGGTCCTGTCGACCAGGTTCATCAGGTCGATCGAAACGTCTTCGGCCGCAGCGATTCCCGGTCCGCTGGTGTACTCCGAACCGTCGCCCATGGTGCGGCGCTCGTGGTAGAGCTGCCGCGAGGCCACCTCCCAGCCCTTGCCCGGTTCCCCGACGACGGCGTCGTCGCCGACGTCGACGTCGTCGAGAAACTCCTCGCAGAATTCGACCGATCCGTTCACCTGCCGGATGCGGTTGATGGTTATCCCGGGATGCCGAAGCGGGACGAGGAACATCGTCAGCCCGTCGTGTTTGGGCGCCTCCCAGTCGGTCCGGGCCAGGCACAGGCCGTAGTCGGCGGCGAACGCCCAGGTGCTCCACGTCTTGGCGCCGTTGATGACCCATCGCCCGTTCCGGCGCTCGGCGCGGGTGATGACGCTGGCCAGGTCCGAGCCGCCGCTGGGTTCCGACAGCAGCTGCACGAGGACCTCGTCGCCACGCAGCGCCGCTCGGATGTGGGTGCGTTTCTGTTCCTCGCTGCCCATGTCGAGGATCGTCGCGCAGCAGATGGCGAACGACGGCACGTTGAGCAGGATCGGGGTCTCATACGCCGCCGACTCGGCGTCGAACGCCTTCTTGTACTCGTAGCCCAGTCCGAGCCCGCCGTACTCGCGGGGAAAGCAGATTCCGGCGAATCCGCCGTCGTACAAGGTCTTTTGCAGCTCACGGGCGCGCTGCCAGGACGACTCTGCGTCGCGCTCGAGCAGCGCCGCCTTGACCGGGTCGAGTCGCGGCATGTTTTCGGCCAGCCAGGCCCTGGCCCGGCTCCGGAATTCTTTGACGGACTCGGCGATCACCGGCGGCGCCGATTTCGTCCCCGCGTCATCGCCGACGGCCTCCTGCTGGGTGGTTCGCTCGTGCTGAGCGACTGTACAGCACCTCGTGAAGTGCTGTACAGGGCGGCTGTCAGGACTTGTTCAGCTCCACGGCGGCACGAATGAGCGCCGTGAACGCCTTATCGTCGATCTCGTCGCCCTCGCGGAAGTCGATGGCACGTCGGGTGTTGCCGCCGAGGCTGGAGTTGAAGAGGCCGGAGGGATCGTCCAGCGAGGCGCCCTTGGCGAAGGTGACCTTCACGACGTCCTTGTAGGTCTCGCCGGTGCAGATCATCCCGTCGTCATACCAGGTAGGCACGCCCCTCCACTTCCACTCCTCGACCACGTCGGGATCGGCCTGCTTGATCAATTTCCTGATGCGGGCGAGTGTTTCGCCGCGCCAGTCACCCAGCTCCTTGATTCGGGCATCGATCAGTTGCGAGGGCGTTTCCGCCATGTTCTCGTGCCTTTCGGTTGCTTCTGGTTGGCTCCAGGAATTCTCTACCACGTCCGCCCAGCGACCCTCGGCGGCCATCGCCCTCGCCGCCATGTCGATCTCGTGTGAAGTGGGTGGGCCGCGGCGTACCGTAACTTGGTCCGCGCACCGTCAGCTAGGAGCGGTCTTGATATGGGACGAATGTATCGGGTAGCGCATGTCGGCACCGGTTACACCGGATCCATTGCCCTTCGGCATATCCTGCGGTCGCCGAGTTTGGAGTTGGTCGGCCACCTGGTGCACAGCGCCGACAAGGTAGGCCGCGACTCCGGCGAGCTGGCCGACGAGTCTGCCGTCGGGGTGATGGCCACTGACAGCGTCGAGGATTTCCTTGCGGTTGACGCCGACTGCGTCACGTACTTCGCGGCAGTATCCGGACGCGATGCCAACGAAGTCGTTGACCAATTGTGCGCGATCCTGGCGAGCGGAAAGAACGTCGTCACACCGTCATATCACCCGCTGTTTCATCCTCCATCGCTCGATGTCGCATCACGGGAAAAGCTGGACGCCGCATGCCGCCGAGGCAACAGCTCATTGTTCGCCACGGGCATTGCGCCGGGTTTCACCACCGACATCCTTGCCGTGCATGCGGCGAGCATGAGTGAGCTGCCCACACGGGTATCTATCGAAGAACGCATCCCGTGCGGTGCCTATAGAGTGCCGGGCTTCTTCGCGATGCTGGGGTTCGGTCGAACTCCCGAGCAAGACGCCCAGACGTATCCGCCCGGGGCAATGATTGGCACCGTCACTCCGCCGCTTCGACTCCTCGCCCAAGGGCTGGGCTTGACTCTTGACGCAGTCCATGAGCATCGAGACGTTGCGCTCGCCGATCGTCACTACAGCTTTGACGCAGGGGAAATTCCCGCCGGCACGATCGCCAGCGTACGAATGCGATTCGAAGGCGTGGTCGACGGCCAAGCGCGCCTGCACTTTTCATCGATCTGGTCGATGCCTGACGAAGCGTTGGAAGACTGGCCGCCCGCTATTGCTGCGGGCAGCGACACGCGGCGGCTCACCCGGATCACGGTCGACGGCAATCCACCCGTTCAGGTCGACTTCGCCCTCAACGGCGGCGAGCTACCCGGTTCGGCCGCGACAGCCGCCCGCGTGGTTAACGCGATCCCCACAGTCTGTGCCGCCAACCAGGGAATTTTGAGCGCACTCGACCTTGTCGTCGCTGCCCACGCTGCCCCGACCGAGGCTTAGCCGTGGGCCGCCGCTTCCCCGGCGACATACCGGGTCTCGAGTTCCTCGAATGCGGCGTCGATGTCGTCGGGGTCGAAAATCACAGTGCTGCGAACCAAGTCATCGCCGCTGATTTCCGTGAGCGTCAAGTGTTCGGCGGTAACGGGTAGGCTGGCATCCTCGATGTCGCGGTACGTGTCACGGGTCAGCGCGAGGCGAGATCCTCTGACGGCGACGGGCTCTGATTCCAATTTCATTCCCCTTGTCGCCTCGAACAGCGCGCGGACGAATTCCGGGCGGGCAATTCCCTCGTCACGCAGGATTCTTCGGCGATCGTCATAGCCCCCGTCGGCCGTAGCGAGAGCCAGAAGGCCGTCCACATCACGGCGATTCAGCGCGTCGACTACACGCGCACGAGCCCGAGTCGCGGCGTTCTCGAGGTGCGGTGCCGGCCGATCGAGCTCGTCGAATCGTGCCAGTGCCGCAGCGAGGTCTGCCTCGTCGAAGGTCTCAATCCGATCGATCAAATCGCCTTCGACAGTTAGGAGTCCGATTTCCCGCCACTCAGCGACAACACCGTCATTCGACGTCCCCTTGGTCGCGTGCGTGACGACCGCTCCGAGGTCGCTCAGACGATGCACAACCTCGAGGCGATTCTTGACGTCCGGCGCGACGTCCCACGTGGCGCCAATGTATGCGCTCATGTCGCCGGGCGCGAAACCTACCGCGGGCCGGTGATCGATGCTGACCCAGTCCGGCGTCGTCGGGAACATCTCGCGGCGGTTGAATGCCGTGCAAGCGTCCGCGATTACTCGCCACGTATGTGAGTGCGGCGCCGCTTCACCCGCGAGGTATCGGGCATCGAGTTCCTCGAAGGCAGCATCGATGTCATCGAGGTCGAATACAACCACCGCCGCGCACCTGCTGTTGGCGTCGGTCTCGAGGATATGGAGGACTTCGACTTCGAACGCGTCGTCGCGGCCCGAGTAGCGGCCGCGGCTCAACGAAAGGCGTTCGCCGCGGGTCGCAATCACTTCCCACGTCATGTTCGTGAACCCGAGGGCGGCGACCGCCCGCAGGTCTTCCATGTAGGCATCTCCGCCACGTCGGATGCCGACGTTCACCGTTCGTCGACGATCATCGAACATGAAATCGTCGACCAGTGATTCCGCCATGGCTTCCCAATCGCGGGCCAGGAAGCCCGCGGCCAAACGCTCGCCCACCCGGACATTCGCGTTTTCCAACCGTGGCACCTGTGGCTGCAGTTCGTCAAACCTGGCGAGCGCTGCCTCGATATCCGTGTCGTCGAACACCTCACAGCGATTGATCAGGTCGCCGTCGAACGTCATAAGGTGGATCTCCCGCCATTCGGCGTCGAATCCTTCTTGCGAGGTCCCGTATCCCGCGATAATGACGACCGCTCCAAGAGCGCTGAGTCGAGGCGCTGTCTCGATGAAGACCTTGGCATCAGGGGCAACGTCCCACGCCGCGTGGATGTAACTGATCATGTCGCCGGGTGCGAAACCTATCCCCCGGCGGTGGTCGATGCTTATCCAGTCCGGCGTCGTCGCGCTTACCACGTGCCGGTTGAATGCGGTATAGGTTTGCGCCAGGAGTGACCATATGCGCGCGTGGGCTGCCGCTTCTCCGGCGAGATACCGAGATTCGAGCTCCTCGAAAGCAGCGTCGATGTCGTCGAGGTCGAATCCGATCCGCGCGACCATCCGGTCGTCGGCGTCGATCTCGACGACGCAGAGCAGTTCGGCGGCGAACTCAAGGTTGCGATTTGAGGTGCGGATACGGGTGAGGGCCAGGCGGCTCCCGCGGGTCGCGACGACGGCCGACGTCGTGTCCTGCGAAAACTCGGCGATCGTTCGCAGGTCCGCGATATAGGCATTCCGACCGTGCCGGATTCCGGCGTTCACCGTCTTTCGGCGGTCCTCGATGTAAATGTCATTGGCTATAAGCTCCGCGGTTGCGTCCCAGTCACTGGTCGCGATGCAGCCCCAAAATTGTTGGTCCACTTGGCTTGCCGGGTTTTCCAGCCTTGGGGTTTGTGTCTGCAGCTCGTCAAAGCGGGCAAGGGCGGCGTCAAGGTCTGCCTCGTCGAAGAGCTCGCAACGGCTGATCCGATCGCCGTCGACCATCAACATGCAGACCTCACGCGACTCCGCTTGAGCGCCTTCCTGCCACGTCATATACGGCGCCTGGCTGATGACTGCGCCCAAATGGCTCAGCCGATGCACAGCCTCGACGTCGATTCGAGCTTCCGACGTGAGATCCCACCAGGCACGGATGTTCGCGGTAAACGCACCATCTTCAAGCGTGGCAAAACGCCGATGGTCAATGCTCGTCCAGTCGGGTGTCGTCGCGGGTAGTTCGCGTCGGTTGAGCGACGAGTAGGCCCGCACGATGACCGACCAAGTATGCGCGTGGGCGGCAGCTTCGCCGGCGAGGTATCGGGCGTTCAGTTCTGCGAAAGCACCGTCGATGTTGTCAAGGTCGAATGCGATGCGTGCAAGAATCCTTTGCTCCGAGTCGATCTCGATGATATCGAGCATGTGCAAGTGGAAGGCCTCAGGCCGTCGGTCGCTGCCTGTGAAGCGGGTACGGAGGAGAGCGAGCCGCTGACCGCGGGTTGCTACGACGACAGACTTTATGTTTTCGGTTCCTACGTCCGCGATCGCTCGCATGACCGCAATCTCGGCATCCCGGCCATGGCGGGTTCCGGCGTTCACGACCCGTCGGCGATCGTCGATGCAAACCTCGTCAGCCAGCATCTGTGCCATCGCGTCCCAGTCGCGGGAGGCGAAACATGCGTCGAAGCGGTCGTTCACCTGGCTCGCAATATTTCCGAGCCGAGATGCTAGAGTCTGCAATTCCTCAAATGTCGCGAGTGCGGCATCGAGGTCCGCCTCATTGAACAGTTCGCAACGATTGATTAGGTCGCCGTCACTTGCAACGAGGTTGATCATCCGCCACTCGACATCCAAGCCCTCCCGCGACTTGCCATATGCCGTATGCGTGACGACCGCTACAGAGTCGCTCAGCCGATGCACCGCCTCGATGTACATGCGGAGGTCCGGGGTGAGGTCCCACGACGCGCGGAGATATGCCGTGAGATCGGCAACGTCGATCGTCGTACGCAGCCTGTGGTCGACGATGACGTAGTCGTCGGGTGCCGTCACGAGCTGATCGTGACGGTTGAGTGCTTCGTACCCAGCCGTAACGAGTGACCACATATGCGCGTGGGCGGCTGCTTCGCCCGCGAGGTACCGAGCGTCGAGTTCCTCAAAGGCGGCGTCGATGTCGTCGGAGTCGAACACGACGACCGTCGTGATCCGTCCGTCAGCGTCGACCTCGACCATATTGAGCAACTCGGTTTGGAGCGCCGGGGAGTGAACCCGATTGAGGGTGAGGCGATCCCCGCGGGTCGCAACCGCGATCGACGTTACGTTGTCGGCGGTCCCGACCTCGGCGACGACCTTCATGTCGGCGACGATGACATTTCGGCCTTGTCTAGTCCCGGCGGTCACCACCCGGCGGCGATCCTCGGAAACAATGTCCTCGACGCACGTCTCCGCCATGCCCGCCCAATCGCGGCGCGCGAAGCACCTCCAGAAGCGCTCGTATGCCCGACTTGCCGCATTTTCCAATCGCGGTGCCCGCCGATCGAGCTCGTCGAACTTCGCAAGCGCGGCGTCGAGGTCTGCCTCATCGAAGATCTCGCTGCGGTTGAACAGGTTGCCTTCGATTGTCATCAAGTGGATTTCGCTGCCCTCCGCCTCGAAGCCCTCCTGCGAGGTGCCGCGCCACGCATGAGTCACCACCGCCCCGAGGTCACTCAACTGATGCACCGCCTCGATGCGGAAACTAAGGTTCGGAATCTGAGTGAAGGCGGCGCCGGTGTAGGCCTTGATATCGCCGGACGGGAATGTCGTCACTCGGCGGTGGTCGATGCTCACATGGTCGGCGGTCGTGGCTGGGATCTCTTGCCGGTTGAGCGCCACGTAGACGCCCGCGACGAGCAACCACGCGTGCGCGTGGGCGGCTGCTTCGCCTGCGAGGTATCGAGCGTCGAGCTCCTCAAATGCCGCGTCGATGTCGTCGATGTCGAACACGACGCGTCCCACGATCCGTCCGCCAGCGTCGATCTCGACGACGGCGAGCACCTCAGCGAGAAACCTCTCTGACTCTTGATCGCGGCGGTCCGACAAACGGACGCGACTGAGGACTACGCGCCCGCCCCGGGTCGCGATGACGTCTGAGATCACGTTTGTGATCCCGACCCCGGCGAGTGCCGAAAGTTCGGCGATCAGGGCATCTCGGCCTTGTCGGAGGCCGGCATTCACGACCCGACGACGATCGTTCGCGCGGACCTCGTCGGCCACTATCTCCGCTATCGCATCCCAGTTGCGGGCGGCAAAATCCCTCCAGAACTTCTCGTCCGCTCGGCTTGCCGCGTTCTCCAGCCGTCGTTTCTGAGAAGTGAGTTCGTCGAAGCGCGCAAGTGCGGCGTCGAGGTCTGCCTCGTCGAAAAACTCGCAGCGGTTGATCAGATTGCCATCGACTGTCCCCACGGCGATTAACCGCCACTCGGCGTCGAAGCCATCTTGTGACGTCCCGGTTCCCACGTGAGTGAATACCGCCCCGACGTCGGTCAGCCGCTGCACAGACTCGATGTAGGCCCTGCTGTTAGGCGAGTCATCCCATATGGCGTGGACGTATTCGACCAGATCTCCGGGCGCGAACGCGCTCGCTCCTCGCCGATGGTCGATATTCACGAGATCCGCCGTGGTCGGCGGCAGCTCACGCCGGTTAACCGCCGCATATCCCCCAGCGACAGCCGACCACGTCTGCGAGTAAGCAGCGGCTTCGCCGACGAGGTATCGCGCTTCGAGTTCCTCGAACGCGGCGTCGATGTCTTCGATATCGAACGTGACTGCGGCGGCAAGCCGGTTGTCGGCATTGGTCGCGATGACGTGAATGAGATCAAGGCCGAACTCTTCGGGTTCTCCATCGCTGCGCCTAAACCGGGCGCGATTGAGGACAAGGCAATCGCCACGGGTAGCAATAACGTTCGACGTCTGTGTGACGCCGAGATCGGCTGCTGCCCGGTAGTTTCGGATGAAGAGATCGCGGCCGATTTGGAGGTCAGCAGTTATCCCGCGACGACGATCGTCGCTGCTGATGTCGTCGGCTATTAGCTCCGCCATGGCGTCCCAGTCGCGGGCGGCGAATCGCTCGAGAAAGCGATCGGTCGCTTGGCTTGCCGCGTTTTTCAACCGCGGTGCCCGCCGGTCGAGCTCGTCAAATTTCTCAAGCGCGGTGTCAAGGTCTGCCGCGTCGAATAGCTCGCCACGATTAATCGCGTCGCCGTCGACCGTCAACATGTCGATCACGCGCCACTCGGCAACGAAACCCTGTTGTGAAGTGCTATGCGCCGCCATAGTGACGACCGTCCCGAGGTCGCTTAGCCGGTGCACAGCCTCGGCATAGACCCTGATGTCAGGCCCGTCGCCCAACGTGGCGTGAAGGAATGCGGCCCCTTCACCCGGCGCGAACGCTATCGCTCGCCGGTGATCCACGTTCACCCAGTCCGGCGTGAACTTGGGGAATTCATGCTTGTTCACTGCGGCGAAGGCACCCTCGATGACTGACCACGTGTGCGCATGCGGCGCCGCTTCGCCTGCAAGATATCGGGCGTCGAGCTCCGCAAACGCGGCGTCGAGATCTTCGGGATCGAACAGGACGGCCGATGTGATTCGTTCATCGGCGTACTCGACGACCTGCAGGACATCAGCTTGAACAGCGTCGGTTTCGCGGCCCGAGGCGTACCAGCGCGTGAGAACGAGGTGGTGGCCCCGGGTCGCAATGATGGTCACCGCGACATTCGTCGACAACCCGAGGTCGGCGACGACCCGCAGGTCTTCGATCGCGGCTTCTTGACCTTGTCTAACTCCGGCGTTCACTACCCGTCGACGATCGTCGCAGTAATAATCCTCGGCGAATAGGTCTTTCAAGGCGTCCCAGTCGCGTGCCGCGTAGTACGCGGCGATGCGGTCTACGAGTTCGCTTGCCGCGCTTTCCAATTGCCGTGCCCGCAGCCGAAGTTGTTCGAACCTCTCGATCGCGGCGTCGAGGTCTTCCTCGTCGAAAAACTCGCCCCTGCTTGCCATGTCGCCGTCGAACATCAGAAGATGGATCTCGCGCCACTCGGCATCGAATCCCTCCTGCGAGGTGCCATGGACGGCAACGGTGACGACAGCTCCGAAGTTCTTCAGGCGATGCACGGCCTCGACATAGACGCTGAGGTCCGGCGTGAGGTCCCACGCGGCACGGGCATACGGGACCAGATCGCCGGGCGCCATCGACCTACCCCGCCGGTGGTCGACGTTCAGGCAGTCCGGCGTGATCGGCGGTACCTCGTGCCGGTTGATTGCGGCTATACCGTTCGTGACCATCGTCCACGAATGGGAGTGGGCGGCCGCTTCGCCCGCGAGATATCGGGCGTCGAGTTCTGCGAACGCGGCGTCGAGATCTTCGGGATCGAACCAAATTGCCGATGTGACTCGTCCGTCGGCGTGCTCGATGACCTGAAGGGCCTCGACTTGAATCGCCTCGGTTTCGCGGCCTGACGTGGACGAGCGCGTGAGAACGAGGTGGTCGCCTCGGGTCGCGATGACTCTCAATGTCACGTTCGTCGAAAAGCCGACATCGGCAGCAAGCCGCAGGTCTTCGATCGCGGCGTCTCGACCTTCTCGGAGTCCGGCGTTCACTACTCGGCGACGGTCGTCGTGGTAATAGTCCTCGGCGAATAACTGCGCCAAGGCGTCCCAGTCGCGGGCCGAGAAGTATGCGACGAAACGATCTATCAGTTCGCTTGCCGCGCTTTCCAGTTGGGCTGCCGGCCGGTTGAGCTCGTTGAATCTCGCAAGCGCGACCTCGAGGTTCGTCTCGTCGAATACTTCTGTGCGGTTGACCATTTCACCTTCGACGATCAGAACGGCGACGCCCCGCCACTCGGCGTCGAAACCCTCTCGCGAGGTCTCATTCGCCGCGTACGTGATGACCGCTCCGCGGTTGTTCAGTCGATGGACCGACTCGACATATGTATGGGTGACTTGGTCGGCTTCCCGATCGGCGCGAAGGTATGCGATCAGCTCATCGGGCCCGAACGCTGTCTCACCTCGATGATCGATGTTCACCCAGTCCTGTGTGATCGGCGGTGGCTCAAGCCGGTTGACTGCACCGTACGCCCGCGTGATCACCGACCAAGTCTCCGCATAGGCGGCCGCTTCGCCCGCGACGTACCGAGCGTCGAGCTCGGCGACGGCTGCGTCGAAATCGTCGGCGTCGAACGCCACGAACGCCGCGACGCGTTCATCGGCGGTGATCTGCGCGACACCGAATATGTCACTGATGAACGCTTCGGATCCCTGACTATCGGAGAAGCCAAAGCGCATTAGGGCGAGACGCTCGCCGCGGGTCGCAATGACGGTCGAGGACACTGTGGTGCTCCAGAGGTCCGCGATCGCCCGCAGATCATCGATTGTGGCATCGCGGCCGTGTTGCATACTCGCCCCCACTACCCGACGACGGTCGTCATTCGAGAAGTCGTCGGTCAAAAGCTCCGCAATCGCGTCCCAATCGCATGCCGCGAATTGTGCGAGGAACCGGTCGGCCACCTGGCTTGCCGCGTTTTCCAGCCGCGGTGCCGGCTGGCTGAGCTCATCGAACCTCGCGAGCGCGGCGTCGAGGTCTGCCTCATCGAAGATCTCGCAGTGGTTGATCAGATCGCCCTCGATGGTCACGAGGTTGATGTCCTGCCACTCGGCGTCGAAGCCCTCTTGCGCAGTCCCATGCATCATATGAGTGACAACAGCTCCGATGTTGCTGAGCTGATGCACCGCCGCAATGTAGATCTTGGTGTCAGGCGAGTCTTCCCACGCCGCTTGGATATACGCGATCGTGTCGCCGGGCGCGAAAGCTGCTCCGCGACGGCGGTCGATGTTCACCCAATCCGGCGTGGTCGCGGGGGGCTCGCGTCTGTTGAACGCGTCATAGGCACGTCCGACGACCGACCACGTGTGCGCGTGGGCGGCCGCTTCGCCGGCGAGGTATCGGGCGTCGAGCTCCTCGAAGGCTACGTCGATGTCTTCGAGATCGAACGTCACGCTTGCATTGATCCGGTCATCGGCATCGGTCTCGATGATGTTGAGCACCTCGGCATGGAATGCTTCGGGCTCCTGGGCGTGTCCTGCGCGGAGACGCATGAGCGCAAGGTGGTCTCCGCGGGTCGCGATGACGGTGGCTGTGAGATCTCTGACACCGAGGTCGATGTTCACTCGCAGGTCGGCGATTGCAGCATCCCGGCCCTGTCGGAATCCGATATTCACGGTCCGACGGCGGTCCTCACTAACGATGTCGTCGGCCAGTATCTGGGCGATTCTGTCCCAGTCGCGGCTGGTAAAGCATGCTCGCATGAGCTCGTACGCTTGGCTTGCCTTGTTTGCCAGGCGGCGAACGGTTGGTTGCTCTGCCTCGAATCTGGCGTGCGTCGTCTCGAGTTCAGCCATCGCGGGGCCCATGTCATCGGTATCGAAGATGATCTGCCGCGCGATTCGCCCGTCTTCGTCCAGGGCATATAGAGCGAGCATTTCGTCGCGCGGTGCTCCTGGGCTCACATCGGCAGTGCTGATTTCAAGTCGGGCGAGGGCCAGGCGCTCGCCTCGGACGGCGATAACCGGGTTCCGAATTCGCAGTGCGCCATTCTTGGCTAGGCGCCTCGCTTCGCTAGACGAATAGTCGTCCCGGGTGAAGCCGCCGGTGATCTTGCGCCGACTCTCGATGAAACCCTCGGGTGCAAACAACTGCTCGAATTCGTCCCATGTCTGGCGATCGATCGCAGCCTCCCCACGCCGGATCACCCGCGCACATTCGTTTTCCAATTGCGGCTCTGGCGGCTGCTCCTCCTCCAACCGGGCCTGTGATGCGTCGAGTTCGGCAATGGCGCTGTCCATGTCGTCTATGTCGAAGAAGATCTGTAGCGCGACCCGGCCTTCGGTGTCGATGCCATGTAATTGCAGCATCTCCTCGCGCGGCGCCCCAGGGCTGGCATCGTCGGTGCCGAGCTCGATTCGAGTGAGAGCCAGGCGCTCGCCGCGAATCGCAATAACTGCGTTTCGTTGCCACGCCCAACGTTCGCGGAGATGTCTTGCAACCCGTGGCCAGTCGGCCGGTGAAACATCCTCCTGCGCGAATCCGACAATCATGCGGCGACTTTCGACGGAAACATTGGACGCGAACATATCGTTGATCTCGCCCCAGGCCTCGCGGTCGAAGGCAGCCTCCATCTGGCGGAGTACTCGGACGCACGCGTTGTCGAGCTCCTCAGTCGGCGACGCAGCGGGAGTCGGAACGGGCCGGGGTTCGCGCTCGTCGAGCAGCTGGCGCGCCTTTTCCGCAAGTGCCGCGGCGCCTTTTTGCTCGTAGAGGTCGGCCGCCCGCTCCGCGGCGGCTCGCGACCCTGCGGTGTCGCCGGCGGCATCCAACACCGTCGCCAGTGCCAGACACGCGTCACCGTGATGGACCAGCGCGTCGGTGCGCTCGGCCAGGGTCACCGCGGCTTCGGCGATCCGCCGGGCCTCCTTGTGATCGTTGCGGCGCGCCAGCAGCTGGGCCCGAAGCATGCGCCAAGCAATCGAAGGAGCCAGGGCGTGCCCCGCGAGTCGCTCACTCTCCGCACACAATTCGTCAGCCTCAGCATCCCGCCCGAGCGCAAGGCACACGCGTCCCAGCAACGCGGCCGTCTCCGCGGTGTCGGCATCGATACCCATGCGACGAAAACCGTTGTACGCCTTACGCAAATGCGGCTCGGCAGCGCCGGGATCGTCGACAACCAACTCGACTATGCCGGCGAACTGTTCGACCTCGAGCATTGCGTGGCGCAAGCCGAGCTCGGTGACCGTGCGACGTGCCGAGTCGATCATCCGCCGCGCCGCCTCCGCGCGGCCCCGGAAAGCCTCCAACACGGCCTGGCACCGCGTCGACGTGGCCTCCACCGCCGGCGAGTCCGTCGTGATCCGCAGCAGCCGCACCACGTCAAGGCACCGGCCGCCCGCGCGCGGAACAGGATTCGGCCCCCACAGCGCCGCAAGTGGCGCGCTCGCCAAAACCGCGTTCACCCGCCGGTGCTCACGCGCGCGCCGAGCGGCCGTCAAGGCGTCGTCCAGCGCGGTCTCGCAGTCGGCGACTCGTCCGAGGCGCCCCAGGCACTGGGCCCGCACGGTGTGGGCCTTCGCCTCGCCCGCGGCGTCATCTAATTCGGCCAGCTTGCTGGCCGCCGCGCCTACGGCCGCCTCGATCTCGTCCAAGCGCTCTGGGTGCGTCAGCATCGAGAGCTCGCCGTCGAAGCACGTCGCCCATGCCGCGAGACGAGCCGAATCATGCGCCGCCTCTTGCAGTTGCGAAACCGCGCCCGCCGCCGATGCCACGTCGCCCGCGGCCAGCAGCGCTTCGCAACGGGCGACCAGTAGCTCAACGATCTGGTCGTCGCGGTCGGGCAGTTCGTCGTCGAGTTCCTCGAGCGCATGCAGGGCTCGGTCGTAGAGATCGGCAGCACCTTCGTACGCGAGTCGCGCCATCGCCTGGTCCGCGGCGCGCCGGCAGTATTCAACGGCCTTGGCCGCGTTGCCCGCCCACGCACACTCGAAATAGTGGTGCGCCAGCTCCGCCAGCCGCTCGTCGTCGGCGCCAGGCTGGGTCTCCAGCGTGGCGGCAATGCGCTGGTGCAACCGCATGCGGCGCACCGACGGCAGCTCGGTCAGCAGAGACTGCCGGATTAGTGCGTGGTTGAACCGGTAGTACCCGCCGGGCTCCTCGATGATGATGCCGGCCTTGCACGCTTCGTCGAACGCGTCGACCAGGTCTTCCTCCACCACACGCTCGACGAGTTCGATCGAGAACCGGCTGCCGACCACCGCGGCGGCGGCAAGGGCCTTGTTGGTTGCGCTCGGAAGCCGAGAAAGCCTGCGGCTCACGGCTTCTCTCACGCCCTGTGGCAGGGTGCTCGGATTCCATACACCGCCGCTTTCGTCGACATGACGGAGGGCCTCGATGAGGAAGAACGGGTTGCCGCCCGTCACCGAGGCCAGTGCGCGCGCGAGTTCTTCGTCGTCGTAGCCGGCCTCGGCCACGTACGCGGTCACGGCGTCTTCGTCGAGTCCGCTGAGTTGCAGACGAGTGCCGGAGTCGGCACTGCGATGAAGGTCGGCGAGCATCGCCGCCAGTGGATGCGAGCGGTCGAGGTCGGTGCTGCGGTACGTGCCGACGATCTGCACGCGGCCGTTCTCGCCGAAGCGCAACAGATGCCGCAACAACAGCAGTGTGGGCTTGGCCGCCCAGTGCAGGTCGTCGAGTATCAGCACGATGGGCGCGCTCGCCGAGGCGACTTCGAGCAGCGCGACGACGGCGTCGAACAGCGCGTAGCGTTCGGTGTCCGGGTCGGCATGGGGCGGCGCTGCCACATCGGGCACGACATCGGTCAGCCCGGGAATCAGCGGAAGCAACGCTTCGACGCCGCGCAGCCTCCGCAGTCGGTCGGTACCGAGGCAGGGCACGAGCGCACGTAGCGCTTCCGCAAACGGCTGGTACGGCGCACCGAGGTCCTCGTCGCAACGGCCGTACAACACGACGCCACCCTGCTCGTAGGCCTGCCGCGACCATTCCCCGGCCAGGCGCGTCTTGCCGACACCCGGTTCACCTGCGATCAGCACCGCACGCACGCCTCCGTCGAGTGCGCTATTCCATGCGGATAGGAGTCGCCCCAGCTCGTCGCCTCGTCCGACGAACGGGCCAGGGCCGGTGAATACCGACGGAAGGGCAGGACGCTGCAGAGGCATGTCGACCGTTTCGACCTCTGGAACGGCGTCACCGTTTTCCGAACGGAGCTCGAAAACGTGCTCTGGGCGCGCTAGGTTCTTGAGCTGGCGCGTCCCGAGGTCGACGAGGACGACATCATCGGACAGTGAGTCGATGGCGAGCTCAGCGGTCACACCCGAGCACAGGATCTGGCCCCCCGTGGCCAGCGACCGCAGGCGCGCGGCACGGTTGACCGCCCGGCCGAAGTAATCGCCGTCGCGAAGCTCGACCTCGCCGGTGTGCAGCGCGATGCGAATGCGCAAGGGCTCGGCCAGCGCCCACGGCTCCCGAGTGATCGCGTCCTGCAGCTCGATGGCCGCAGCGGCAGCCACCGACGGCCGCTCGAAGACCGAGAACGTCGCATCACCCTCGCCGCGCGTCTTGATCAGTTTTCCTCCACGTGCCGTGACGACCTGCTCGACGAGTTCGTCATGGCGGGCGAGAGCCACAGCCATGGCCTTGTAGTCGGCTTCCCAGGCGGCCGTCGACCCCTCGATGTCGGTGAGCAAGAACGTCACGGAGCGCGTCACCGCCGACATCTGTTGTGCCACAGGGGCGTCCAGCGATGCGTCTTGCGAGACAATCGCTGCCTCCAGCCGCCGAAGGTTAGGCCCGGGGTCGACACCCAGCTCGTTGGCCAGCATCGACCGCGCCCGTTGATAAGCGCTCAGGGCGTCACCCTGCCTGCCGGCGCGATAGAGCGCGAGCATCAACTGACCCCAACGCCTTTCGCGCAGCGGCGCCTCGGCCACAGCGGCCTCCAACTCGCCGATGATCTCCGTGGCGCGACCCGCCGCGAGCAGCGCATCGGCCCGATCCTCCACCAGCGCGGCGTGCCCTTCGATCCAGCGTGTCTTCTCGGATGTCCCCCGCTGGGTGTCGGGCAGTTCCGGTACGCCGCGCCAGAGCGTCAGCGCCTCTTCGAAGTGGGCCACCGCTTGGCTGGTGTCGCCGGCGGCCGCGGCGTCACGCGCCTTCTTGGCGGCCGCTTTGTAGCGCGACGCATCAATCTCGGTCGTGTTAGCGGTCCAGCCAGATCCCTGCGTCAACACGAAACCGTCGCCCAAGGCGCGTCGAAGCGCGGAAATGTGGGTCTGCAGGGCCTTGTCGGCAGTTCGCGGCGGGTCGTTTCCCCAGATCAGCTCCACGAGCGCATCGGCGGACACCACCGCACCACCGTGCAACCCGAGCATCGTGAGGATGGCGCGCGGCTTCGCGCCCGGAATCACGACGGGCGTCCCGTCCTGTCGGACCTGGAGAGGTCCCAATACCCCCAGCTCCACCGACAAAAGCGTAGCCACGTAAATCATCGTCGGTGGGCGGTTTCAACACGCGGTCAAGATCGAGTAAAGGCGCAATCCCGGGCCGACGATTGCCACGGTTGTTGCGACGGTCCTGCCGGCATCCGGATCACGTAACGGCGAGGGGCCCAAACCGCCACGTAATATCCCACCGGTGGCTGGATCGCCCGATGACCGCTACCGCGACATGGATGACGGCCAGCCGGCTCCGCTACGTCCCTGCGACATCGCAGCAATCGACAAGGAAACCCTGGCCTATGCACTCGACGGCGCCGAGGGGGTCGCCGGCGGACACAGGGCTGGCACTGGAATACCTGGTCAGAGTGAATTTCCGGTCGGGTGGGACGAAGACAAAGTTCGCGAGGCGATCGAATCGGTGTTGTGGGGTGATGACCCCAACCGCAACATCACGCCAAGCAAGAACGGTGTCGTCTTCCGCGGTCTGCACGACGGCGTGATCCTGGCAGTTCCCGTCCATAACCTTGGTCGCGAATGGGTAGTCGCGACTGCCTATCCATACAGCGGAAGCGGTGTGAATCGCAATGATCGCCGAGGCAGACCCATTCCTGTTCCGTTGAAGCTCGAAGATCTCACTCGTACACTCGATTCGTGGCGGTGACTTTGCAGGCAGCCGAAGACCTCAGCGGGGTCCTTCGAAAGGCCTTGCCTGTCGCGAATCCGATGGTGGATCACTACATCAGCCAGAATGTGTGGGACCAGGCGATCTTGGAGTCGCTTGCAACTTTCGTAGCTGAAAAGGTCGCACTCCCCACCGATGTCCGTCAGATGGTTGAAGAGTTCATCAACAGAGAAGGCATGAGCCCGAATTTCTACAGGTTTGCCGCGTACAATCTCGAACGCATTCCCGTCTAACCTGTGCTAAGACCAAGGCAAACCCTGCGAGCTGAATACTACCCGCCAGCCCACCCCCGAACAGGCCACGCCAAAACCCTGGACGCCGCGGAACCAGCCGAAAACAACCAGCCGCCAAGCTGATTGGCGCTGCATGACTCAACTACGGGTCAACTCTTAGCGGTCGATCCAGCCCATCTGCGCTGCCGCGTGGTGGCCCCCGACGGCGGGGGTGATCCGGTCCAGCCTGGCCAGTTGATCGGGAGTCAGCTCCAGGGTGTCGGCGCCGACGTTTTCCTCGAGGCGGGCGACGCGTTTGGTTCCGGGGATGGGAACGATGTCGGGGCCTCTGGCCAGCAGCCAGGCCAGCGCGACCTGGGCCGGGGTGGCGCCGACGTCGGCGCTGATGTCCCGCAGCTCGTCGGCGCTCTCGAGGTTGTGCTGGAAGTTCTCGTCGAAGAAACGGGGGTTGGTCTTGCGGTAGTCGCCGTCGGGCAGCTCCTCGGTGGAGCGGATCGCGCCGGTGAGGAAGCCGCGGCCCAGCGGCGAGTAGGCGACGAACCCGATGCCCAGTTCGCGCAGCACGTCGAGCACTGCCTCTTCGGGGTCGCGGGTCCATAGCGAGTATTCGGATTGCACCGCGGTGATGGGATGCACCGCGTGGGCGCGGCGGATGGTGTTCACACCGACTTCGGAAAGCCCGATGTGCCGGACCTTTCCGACGGCCACCAGCTCGGCCAGCGCCCCGACCGTGTCTTCGATCGGCGTGCCGCGATCGAGGCGGTGTTGGTAGTACAGGTCGATGTGGTCGGTCCCCAGCCGCCGCAGGGAACCGTCCACGGCGATGCGGATATTGGCGGGGCTGCTGTCCAGCCCGTCGCGGCCCGTGTGGGAGATCAGGCCGAACTTGGTGGCCAGCACGACCCGGTCCCGCCGGCCGCGTAGCGCGCGTGCGACGAGTTCTTCGTTGACGTACGGGCCGTAGACCTCGGCGGTGTCGATCAGCGTGACCCCGAGGTCGATGGCGCGATGAATCGTGCGGATGGACTCGGCATCGTCGCTGCCCGCGCCGGCGTAGGCCACGGACATGCCCATCGCGCCGAGTCCGAGGCGTCCGACCTGTAGAGCGGCGAGGTGGGCCTGTTTCATGGCGCGTCTCCTATGTTTAGTGTCTGACCGACCCGGGGACCAATGACCCTGGCGCGGTGCGCCGGTGTGTTCCAGGGTTGACTTAGACAGGAACCGGAGGTTGACCATGCCCGACACGTTGGTGGACACCAACGTACTCA
Source organism: Mycobacterium sp. 663a-19 (assembly GCF_035616495.1). NCBI lineage: Bacteria > Bacillati > Actinomycetota > Actinomycetes > Mycobacteriales > Mycobacteriaceae > Mycobacterium > Mycobacterium sp. 663a-19. Next base: position 276,447 of record NZ_JAPJAV010000004.1, read on the forward strand.
AGGCCGCGGTGGAGTTGGCGTGCCGGGCCCCGTCGTTGCACAACAGCCAGCCCTGGCGGTGGGTCGCCGAACGCTCCAGGCTGCACCTGTACCTCGACCACGCCCGGATTCTCTATTCCACCGACAAGTCGGGGCGGGAGGCCCTCATCAGCTGCGGCGCCGCGCTCGATCACCTCCGGGTCGCGATGGCGGCGGCCGGGTGGGCTGCCGGCACGGACAGGTTTCCCGACCCGAATGACCGCGATCATCTCGCCTCACTGGGCTTCAGCCCGATGAGCGTGGTTACCGAGGACGACCGTCGCCGCGCCGACGCGATCCTGCAGCGCCACACGGATCGGCTTCCCTTCCTCGCACCGAGCAATTGGGAGTCGTTGGAGCCTGTGCTGCGCAACGCCGTCGACGCGGTCGACGCAGGGACCGTTCACCTCGACGTGCTAGCCGACGAGCTGCGCCCCGAACTGGCCAGGGCGTCACAGCTTACCGAATCGCTGCGCGAGTACGATTCCTCTTATCATACCGAATTGGACTGGTGGACAAATCATTTCGAATCTGTCGAGGGAATCCCGGGTAGCTCGCTGCCGTCGGCGGCCGAAAGCGGTGAGGTCGACGTCGCACGTCGATTCCCGGCCGGCCCACACGACCTGCGGCGTGCCTACATCGGGCAAGACGAGTCCAAAGTGCTCGTTCTGTCGACCGACGAGGACACCCGCGACGCGGCCCTGCGCTGTGGCGAAGCGTTGTCCGCGGTGTTGTTGGAGTGCACGGTGGCCGGGTTGGCGACATGCCCGCTGACCCATCTCACGGAGCTATGGTCCAGCCGCAACCTGATCGGCTCCCTGACCGGGCGGGAAGCCATGCAGCAAGTGCTGATCCGGGTCGGCGACGCCCCCGCGCTCGGCGAGGCGCCGCACATGACGCCGCGGCGGCCAGTTCACGAGGTTCTGACGTTTTCCGACGCTTGAGCTTCCCCGCGATCTGATGGACCACGCAACCAGCACGCGCCCGGCCCGCAATCTGGCGGTGGATTTCTACCGGGTCTCCGGCGTCGTCCTGATTGTGTTCGGGCACTGGCTGGCCGGGTCGGTGACCTATCACGACGGACAGTTCGGACGGCAGAACCCGCTCGTCGACCTGCCGTGGACGCAGTGGCTGACCTGGCCTTTCCAGGCGGTCCCGACGTTCTTCCTGGCGGCCGGCTACGCCGGTGCGGTGTCGTGGACGCATCGGCACGACACCGACGGCCTGCCCCGCCCGGTCTGGCTGCGGCATCGGCTCGCCCGCGTTCTGGGCCCGACGGCGGTGTACGCCGCGCTCGTGTCGGCGGTGGTGGTCGCGGCGCACGCAAACCACGTCGCCGCTTCCGTCCTGGAATACGCGGGCTGGGCGGTGGCCATGCATTTGTGGTTTCTGGCCGTGTACCTGGTCGTGGTTTCGCTGACGCCGATTGCCATTGCCGCGCAACGTCGTTGGGGACTCATGGCGCCGGCGGCGCTCGCCGTCGCGGTCATGGCGGTGGACGCCATCTCGATCGGCGCTCATGTGCCGTACCTGGGCTGGCTGAACTATCTGCTGGCCTGGGGAACGTTCTACCAGCTCGGGATCACTTGGCGCGCCGGGCAATTGACCGCCCGCAGGGCCGCGCTGCTCGCGGCCGGGTCGGCCGTCGCGCTGGCGCTGCTGATTTCGCTGAAGCTGTACCCGGTGAGCATGATCGGCGTCCCCGGGCAGACCGTCGACAACACGACGCCGCCCACGGTGGCGCTGCTGGCATTCGGCGGTGCACAGACCGGCATAGCGATGGCGCTTGCGCCCGCGCTCAACCGCGCCCTGCGCGCCGGCCCGGTGCGGCGGGTGCTGTCGATCGCCAACAACAACGTGATGGCGCTCTACCTGTGGCACATGATCCCCGTGGTGATCGTGGCGGTCGTGGGCTATCCGGCCGGGCTGCTGCCGCAGCCCACCGAAGGCACGGCGGCCTGGTGGCTGGCGCGGCTGGAATGGGTGGCCATCCTCAGCCTCGTGACGGCGGTCGAGCTGGTGCTGCTGTGGTGGGGCCGCCGCCTGCTCGCCGCCCCGCTTCCGACGTTCGGGACACCGCTTCCCAGTCGGTGGGGCGAGCCCGATCGGTGGGGCGAGCCGCTCATGCTGGCCGGTGCCGCCATGGCCGCCGCTGGCCTGCACTTTTTCTCCTACGCGGGCTTTGCGCCGGACGGGCATCTGCCCTGGCTGACCGCCCTGCTCTTCGCGGCCGGGGTGGGCCTGGTGGCGCTTCGTCCCAGCAACGTCGGCTGACCCTTCGCCGAGTCCTTGCGCAGCGACTTACGACCATTCCATGAGAGGCCGTAATGCCCTGGTCGCGGGCGGTACTTGGGAGGAAGATCGGTCACTAGGTTCGGGGTCACTCAAGCGCCCGGGCCAACACCTCGCTAAGGGAGTACACCGATGTCAAACGCCCTAACGGTCCACAACAACAACCACGCCCCTCAGCAGCTGCGGGATGCCGAGCTGTTGAAGAAGTCGGGTGTGCACAAGCTCGTCGTCGCGGACCACGACGGCAACTGCTTGGCGTTCGTATTGGCCTGGGACAGCTTCGAGTACGACGCTGAGACCGACACATACGTGTGCATCGCCGACAGCGATGGCGGAGAACTCATGACCGTGTACACCGCGGGCGAAATCAAGTCGGCACCCGGTTCCAACATGTACGTCGTAACCGCACCGGACGCTCCCGCGGCCGATCGCCGCCGAACGGCGAGCTGAGCGGAACCAAGCAAGCGCGGGCCGACGGCAGGGCCCGCATTCGCCGCCCCACCAACCGGGGTTGTGGCGCCCGACATGTTCGCGGCTATGATAGACCGTTCGTACGGTTAGTGATGCCGGAGGGTTGCCATGCCCAGATCGCCGGGACGACGCAGTGAGATCCTCGACGCGTTCGTCCGCTATGTCGCCGAACGTGGTTACGAGAGAACAAATCTCGGCGACATCGCCGACGAGCTCGGCATGTCCAAGGGCACCATCGTCCATCACTTCGGAACCAAAGCGCAGATGCTGCAGGAGCTCGAAGAGACCCACCTGACCCGCCAGCTCGACGTGCTGGGGATGGTGTGGGATCGCCTGGAAGCGCCGCACGAACGCATCGCCGCGATCATTTACGCGGCCGCGCTGCTGCAGGTGATCGCCCCCGACGCGGCGGTGGCGAGCCAGCGCGAGGTGGTTCAGCTGTCGGACGACCCGACGATGCAGCAGGTGCGAAAGCTGCGCCACCAGCTGCAAACTCTCGCGGTCGACGAGATCCGCAACGGCATGGAAAGCGGTGTGTTCCGCAGCGTGGACGCCGAACTCGCGGCCCTGCAACTGTGGGGGTCGCTGGAGTGGATGTGGGTGTGGTTCGGCCGCGCCGTTTCCCGGACACCCGAACAGGTGGGGGCCGCGTTCGTCGACGTGTTCCTCGGCGGACTGCTGCTCGACCGCCTGGGGCTCAGCAAGTGGGCCGACCCTTCGACCGACCTCATCGCGGTGGTGCGCGAATGCCTTGCCGCGGCGACGGGAGCGCCGGACTGACCGCTCAGGCCGACCGCGCAGCGACGGAATGCCTTGCGCGCGGTGGTAATTTGGCCACGGTCGATTCGCCGGCGCGGGCGATGTCGTCCGGCCATTCGCCCAAAGCCGCGCGGCGTTCGAGTGCCACCCGCTCATCGTTATTGACTGACCGTACGGTCTGATGCCATAGTTGCTCCGTGGCGCAAGCGAGGGCGACATGGAACCGGGCGGCGGTAACCGACGACGTGCGCAGGGACCGAGCTGATTCGCCGCGCAGCGCGTCATCCCCCGAGGCGATGCGTCGCGACCCGCGGTCGTTCGCGCCGAATTCGAAAGCTCTTCTGGCAAACCACTTTTCGCAGGTGCGCCGATGACTACCTCCAGCGTGATGGGCGGCAAGGTGCTCGAGAGGATCCGGCCGGGCACCGAAGTCGCCGGCGGGTTCTTCCGAATGTGCGTGCTGACCGGCAAAGCGCTGCGGCAGCCATTCGAATGGCGTGAGTTCATCTGGGTCGGCTGGTTCCTCATGCGGGTGTCGCTGCTGCCGACCATCGCGGTGTCCATCCCGGAAACCGTGCTGCTCATCTTCACGCTCAACCTGCTGCTGGCCGAGATCGGCGCGGCCGACGTCTCCGGCGCCGGCGCCGCGATCGGCGCGGTCACCCAGCTCGGCCCGATCGTGACGGTCCTGGTGGTCGCCGGCGCCGGGGGCACCGCCATCTGCGCCGACCTCGGCGCCCGCACCATCCGCGAGGAGATCGATGCGCTCGAGGTGCTCGGCATCGACCCGATCCACCGGCTGGTGGTGCCGCGCGTCGTCGCCTCCACGGTCGTCGCGGTGCTGCTCAACGGGCTGGTGATCGCCGTCGGACTGGGCGGCGGCTACCTGTTCAGCGTGTACCTGCAGAACGTCTCGAGCGGCGCCTACCTCTCGACGTTGACGGCGCTCACCGGCCTGCCCGAGGTGGTGATCGCGTTCATCAAGGCGGCGACGTTCGGGCTGATCGCCGGCCTGGTCGGCTGTTATCGAGGGCTGATCGTCCGCGGCGGGTCCAAGGGCCTGGGCACCGCCGTCAACGAGACGGTGGTGCTGTGCTTCATCGCCCTGTTCGCGGTCAACGCGGCGCTGACCACCATCGGCGTCCGGTTCGGGACGGGGCGCTGACATGACCGCGACCACGGCGGCCGCCGCACCGCACATCCGCTTCCCGCGGGCAAACCTCAGCCGGTACGCGGATGCCCCGGTCAAGCTACTGGTCGAGATCGGGCAGATGGTCTGGTTCGCCCTGACCACCGTCGCGCAGATCCCCTTCGCCCTGCGCCGCTACCGCAAAGAGGTGCTGCGGATGGTTGCCCAGATGGGGATGGGCACCGGCGCGATGGCCGTGGTCGGTGGCACCGCCGCCATCGTCGGATTCATCACCCTGTCCGCGGGCTCTCTGGTCGCCATCCAGGGCTACGCGACGCTGGGCAACATCGGCGTCGAGGCGTTCACCGGATTTCTGGCCGCACTGGTCAACGTACGGTTCGTGGCGCCGGTGGCCGCCGGTCAGGCGCTGGCCGCCACGGTCGGCGCCGGCGCCACCGCCGAACTGGGCGCCATGCGCATCAGCGAGGAGATCGACGCCCTGGAGGTGATGAGCATCCGGTCGGTCGCCTTCCTGGCGTCCACCCGGGTGGTGGCGGGCCTGGTCGTCATCATCCCGCTCTACGGGTTGGCCATCACCCTGGCCTTCCTGTCCCAGCAGGTCACCACGGTGTTGTTCTACGGGCAGTCCATCGGCACGTACAACCACTACTTCCACACGTTCCTGCGCCTCAACGACGTGGGCTGGTCCTTCGCGGAGGTGATCCTGGTTGCGGTGGTCGTGATGACCACCCACTGCTACTACGGCTACACGGCCCGCGGCGGGCCGGTCGGCGTCGGCGAAGCGGTCGGCCGGTCGATGCGGCTGTCCCTGATCACGATCGTCGTGGTGGTCGTCCTGACGGCGATGGCGGTCTACGGCAAAAACCCGAACTTCAACCTCACTGTGTAGCCGCCATGACAGCCCCGGCCCCGAAACTCAAGGAGAACCCGCCACGGATCCCGCCGTACAAGACGGCGGCCGCGGTGTTCCTGGTGATCTCCACGGCGGCGTTGGCGTTGGTGTGGCTGCAGTTTCGGGGCGAGCTCACGCCGACGACGCGGTTGACGATGGTGGCTCCCCGGTCCGGCTTGGTGATGGATCCGGGATCGAAGATCACCTACAACGGCGTGGAAATCGGGCGGGTGGCCGGTATTTCGGAGATCCAGCATGACGGCAAGCCGGCGGCCAAGGTCGTCATGGACGTGAATCCGAAATACATCGAGCTGATCCCGGCCAACGTGGACGCGAACATCAAGGCGACCACGGTGTTCGGCAACAAGTACGTGGCGTTGACCTCGCCGAAAAACCCTGCGCCACAGCACATCAACCCGCAGCAGGTGATCGACGCGAGGTCGGTCACGACGGAGTTCAACAGCCTGTTCGAGACGCTCACCACGATCGCGGACAAGGTGGACCCGGTCAAGGTGAACCTGACTTTGGCCGCGGCCGCGCAGGCGCTGGCCGGGTTGGGCGACAAGTTCGGCCAGTCGATCGTCAACGGCAACGCCATCCTCGACGACATCAACCCGCAGATGCCCCAGATCCGCCACGACATTCAACAGCTGGCGGCCCTCGGCGACACCTACGCCAACGCGGCGCCGGACCTGATCGACTCCCTCAACCACGCGGTGGTCACGGCGCGCACGCTGCACCGGCAGGAGGCCGACCTGGACGCTGCGTTGCTGGCCGCGACCGGGCTGGGCAACACCGGCGCGGACATCTTCGCCCGCGGCGGGCCCTACCTGCAGCGGGGTGCCGCCGACCTGGTGCCCACCGCCCAGCTGCTGGACACCTACAGCCCGGAGATCTTCTGCACCATCCGCGGCTATTACGACACGGAACCCAAGGGCTACGAAACGACGGGCGGCGGCAACGGCTACGCGCTCAAGACCATGACCGAGCTGACGTCGGGATTGGGCGGCATTCTGACCCTCCCCGGGCTGGTCGGCACGGTGGCCACGGCGGGGCTGCTGGGGGTGGCCGGGCTGGTCGGCGGCGCGCCGAATCCCTATGTGTATCCGGACAATCTGCCCCGGGTGAACGCTCGCGGCGGCCCGGGGGGCGCGCCGGGTTGCTGGCAGTCCATCACCCGCGATTTCTGGCCGGCGCCGACCCTGGTCATGGACACCGGTGCCAGCCTCGCGCCGTACAACCATCTGGACACCGGCTCGCCGTACGCGATCGAGTACGTGTGGGGCCGCCAAGTCGGGGACAACACGATCAACCCATGAAAATCACCGGCTCCGCCCTCAAACTCGGCATCGTCTCGTTGGTGCTGGCGCTGATCACCGCGTCGATCGTCGTGGTCTTCGCCCAGATGCGCTTCAACCGCACCAACAGCTATTCCGCCGAGTTCCACAACGCCACCGGCCTGAAGGACGGCCAGTTCGTCCGCGCCGACGGCGTGGAGATCGGCAAGGTCAAAAAGGTGCGGCTGGTCGACGGCGGCACCCGGGTGATGGTGGACTTCGCCGTCGACCGCTCGATACCGCTCTATCAGTCGACGACCGCGCAGATCCGCTATCTCAACCTGTTCGCCGACCGCTACCTGGAGCTCAAACGCGGCGAGGGCGAGGGCGCCGACCGGATCCTGCCGCCGGGCGGGTTCATCCCGCTGTCCCGCACGTCGCCGGCGCTGGATCTCGACGCCCTGATCGGTGGCTTCAAGCCGCTGTTCCGGGCGCTCGATCCGGAGAAGGTCAACACGATCGCGTCGGCCATCATCACCGTCTTCCAGGGCCAGGGCGGCACCATCAACGACATCCTCGACCAGACCGCGCAGCTGACCGAGCACCTCGCCGAGCGCGACCAGGCGATCGGCGAGGTGATCAAGAACCTGAATGTCGTGCTGGACACCACGGTTCGGCATCGCAACGAGCTCGACCAGACCGTCGACAACTTCGAGCGGCTAATCACCGGGCTGCGCAACCACGCCGACCCGCTGGCCGCCGGCACGGCGAACATCAGCAACGCCGCCGGAACGGTGGCCGAGCTGCTGGCGGACAACCGGGCCTTGCTGCACAAGGAGATCAACTACCTGCAGGCCCTGCAGCAGCCGCTCATCGACCAAAAGGATCGGCTCAGCGATCTGATTCACAAGACGCCGACCGCCCTCAACCTGATCGGGCGCAGCATCGGCCTCTACGGCGACTGGGTGAACTTCTACGTCTGTGACCTGACGATCAAATGGAACGGGTTGCAGCCCGGCGGCCCGGTCCGCACGGTCAAGCTCTGGCAGCAACCCACGGGCAGGTGCACGCCGCAATGAGAACGCTGACGGAATTCAACCGCGGCCGTGTCGGTCTCATGGGCATCACGGTGCTGGTGCTCGGCGTCGCCGTCGGCCAAAGCTTCACCAGCGTCCCGATGCTGTTCGCCAGTCCGGTCTACTACGGGCAGTTCACCGACACCGGTCAGCTGAACAAGAACGACAAGGTGCGCATCTCCGGCGTGAATGTCGGCAACGTTCAGGCGCTCGACATCGACGGCGACCACGTCGTGATCAAGTTCTCCATCGGCACCAACAGCATCGGCACCGAGAGCCGGCTCGCGATCAAGACCGACACCATCCTGGGCAAGAAGGTGCTCGAGATCGAGCCGCGCGGAGCCAAGAAATTGCCACCCGGGGGTGTGTTGCCGCTGGGCCAAAGCACCACCCCCTATCAGCTCTACGACGCGGTCTTCGATGTCACCAAGGCCGCCACGGGCTGGGACATCGAGAGCGTCAAGAAATCGCTGAACGTGTTGACGCAGACCATCGATCAGACCTACCCGCACCTGAGCCCCGCCCTCGACGGCCTGGCCAAGTTCTCCGACAGCATCGGCAAGCGCGACGACCAGATCAAGCACCTGCTCGCCCAGGCCCACCAGGTGGCCAGCGTGCTCGGTGACCGAAGCGAGCAAATCAACCGGTTGCTGGTCAACGCGAAGACGCTGCTGGCCGCGTTCAACGAACGGGGACGGGCCATCGACGCCCTGCTGGGAAACATCTCCGCGATCTCGGCTCAGGTGCGGGGGTTCATCAACGACAACCCGAACCTGAATCCCGTGCTCGAACAGTTGCGCACGCTCAGCGACGTGCTGGTGGCGCGCAAGGACGACCTGGCCCAAACCCTCACGTATGTAAGCCAATTCGCCGCGTCGCTGGGGGAATCCGTCGCGTCGGGACCGTACTTCAAGATCGTCCTGGCCAATCTGCTCCCCTACTGGGCGCTGCAGCCGTGGGTCGACGCCGCCTTCAAGAAGCGCGGTATCGACCCGGAGAACTTCTGGCGCAGCGCCGGGCTGCCCGCGTTCCGCTGGCCCGACCCGAACGGCACCCGGTTCCCCAACGGCGCGCCGCCGCCCGCACCGCCGGTGCTCGAGGGCACCCCGGATCATCCGGGGCCGGCCGTCCCGCCGGGAACGGCGTGCTCGTACACCCCGGCGCCCGACGCGCCACCGCGGCCGTGGAACCCGTTGCCGTGCGCGGGCATTGACGTTGCCCCGTTCGGCGGAAGCTTCCCGGCGCCGATCGACGTGCAGACGTCCCCGCCCAACCCGAACGGGCTGCCACCGACCCCCGGCATTCCGATCGCCGGGCGACCGGGCGAGCCGCCCCCGGACGTCCCGGGCACGCCGGTGCCGCTGCCCGCCCAGGCGCCGCCGGGGGCTCGCACCGAGAACCTGCAACCGGCCGGACCCGCCCCGCCGCCGTCGACCTTCGCGCCCGGGCTGCCCCCGGGGCCGCCCGCGCCGCCGGGACCCGGGCAGCAGCTGCCGGCGCCGTTCATCAACCCGGGCGGCGCGGGAGGCAGCGGCATCACGGGAGGTAACCAGAATTGAGCACCCGCTTCGACATCCGAAACCTGCGGCGCCGGAGGACCGTCGTTGCGCTGGTGGTCGCGCTGGCCCTGGTCGCCGGGCTCATCGGCTGGCAGCTCTACAAGAAGCTGACCACAAACACCGTGGTCGCCTACTTCCCCGCGGCGAACGCGCTCTATTCCGGGGACAAGGTCCAAATCATGGGCGTACGCGTGGGTTCGGTCGACAAGATCGAGCCGGCCGGCGACAAGATGAAGGTGACGTTCCACTACAACAACAAGTACAAGGTGCCCGCCAACGCGTCCGCCGTGATCGTGAACCCCACGGTGGTGGCGTCGCGGAGCATCCAGCTGGAGCCGCCCTACAAGGGGGGCCCGGTAATGGCCGACCACGCGGTGATCCCCATCGAACGCGCGCAGGTGCCGACGGAGTTCGACCAGCTGCGCGAGAGCGTCGCCAACGTCATCGACAAACTCGGCCCGACGCCGCAGCAGCCCAAGGGCCCGTTCGGTGACGTCATCGAGGCGTTCGCCGACGGGCTGGCCGGCAAGGGCAAGCAGATCAACACGACGCTGAACAGCCTGTCGCGCTCGCTGACCGCCCTGAACGAGGGCCGGGGCGACTTCTTCGCGGTGGTGCGCAGCCTGGCGATGTTCGTCAACGCCCTGCACAAGGACGACCAGCAGTTCGTCGCGCTGAACCACAACCTGGCCCAATTCACCGACCGGCTAACGGGATCCGACCAGAGCCTCGCCGATGCGATACAGCAGTTCGACAGCCTGCTGTCCACCCTGCGCCCGTTCCTGGACAAGAACCGCGAGGTGCTCGCGCACGACATCGACAACCTCGCCACCCTGACCACCACGCTGGTCCAGCCCGATCCGCTGAACGGGCTGGAGACCGCCCTGCATGTGCTGCCGACGCTGGAGACCAACCTCAGCCAGATCTACCACCCGTCGCACGGCGCGGTGATGTCCATCCCGGCCATCCCGAACTTCGCCAACCCAATGCAGTTCCTGTGCAGCATGATTCAGGCCGGTAGCCGGCTGGGCTATCAGGAATCCGCCGAGCTGTGCGCGCAATACCTGGCGCCGATCCTCGATGCGATCAAGTTCAACTACCCGCCGTTCGGGCTGAACCTGTTCAGCACCGCCGAGACGCTGCCCAAGGAGGTCGCCTACTCCGAGCCCCGGCTGCAGCCGCCGAACGGGTACAAGGACACCACGGTGCCCGGGATCTGGGTGCCCGACACCCCGTTGTCGCACCGCAACACCCAGCCCGGCTGGGTTGTCGCGCCGGGCATGCAGGGCACCCAGGTGGGGCCGGTCACGGGCGGCCTGTTGACCCCTGAATCCCTGGCCGAACTGCTGGGCGGCCCGGATGTTGGACCCCCGCCGCCGGGGCTGCAGACCCCGCCGGGACCGCCGAACGCCTACGACGAGAACCCGGTGGTGCCCGTCATCGGGCAGAACCCGCCGCAGGTGCCGATCCCGCCGCCGCCGCCGGCACCGGGCGTGATCCCCGGACCCGTCGCACCGACGCCGGCCGCCGCGGCGACGGGAGCCGGATCATGATGGGCGCCTTGGCTATTCGAATCCGGCACCGGACCTGGCAGGGGCTGGCCCTGCTGGCGAGCGCCGTGGCGCTGACGTCGTGCGCGAAGTGGCACGGGATCGCCAACGTGCCGATGCCCGGCGGGCCGGGCAGCGGGCCCGGCTCCTACACCGTCTACGTGCAGATGCCCGACACGCTGGCGCTGAACGACAACAGCCGGGTGCGGGTGGCCGACGTCTTCGTCGGCACGGTGCGCGCGATCGCCCTGAAGAACTGGGTGGCCACGCTGACGCTGCGACTGGACAAGAACGTCAAGTTGCCCAAGAACGCCACTGCCAAGATCGGGCAGACGAGCCTGCTCGGCTCCCAGCACATCGAGCTGGCGGTGCCGCCCAACCCGTCCCCCGAGCTGCTGAAGGACGGCGACACCATCCCGCTGAAGAATTCGTCGGCGTATCCCACGACCGAGCAGACGCTGGCCAGCATCGCCCTGATCTTGCACGGCGGCGGCATTCCCAACCTCGAAGTGCTGCAGAACGAGGCCTACAACATCCTGCACGGCCGGGCCGACCAGATCCGCGCCTTCCTCGGCAAGCTGGACACCTTCACCGCCCGGCTCGACGAGCAACGCAACGACATCACCCGGGCCATCGACTCCACCAACCGGCTGCTGGCGTACGTGGGTCCCCGCTCAGACGTGCTGGAGCGGGTCCTCACCGAATTCCCGCCGCTGATCAAACATTTCGCCGACAAACAGAACCTTCTGATCAACGCGGTCGACGCGACGGGACGGTTCGGCGGACTCGTCGACCAATACCTGTCCGCCTCGCGGGGTGACCTGCACCAGGACCTGCTGTCGCTGCAGTGCCCGTTGCGGGAACTCGGCCGTTCCTCCCCGTATCTGATCCAGGCGCTCAAGCTGATCCTCGTCCGGCCGTTCGACGTCGACGCGGTGCCGAAGTCGTTCCGCGGCGACTACTTCAACCTGTCGCTGACGGTGGACCTGACGCTGAGCGCGGTCGACAACGCGGTCCTCACCGGGACCGGGTTCTCCGGAGCGCTGCGCGCGCTCGAGCAATCGTGGGGCCGTGACCCCGAAACGATGATCCCCGACGTCCGCTACACGCCGAACCCGAACGACGCCCCGGGCGGGCCGCTGGTCGAAAGGGCGGACAGGCAATGCTGACCCGCTTCATCTGGCGCCAGCTGATCATCTTCGGCATCCTGAGCGCGATCACGGCCGTCGTGCTGGGCTGGTACTACTTGCAGATCCCCACCGCGGTCGGAATCGGCCAGTACACGCTGAAGGCGGACCTGCCCACGTCGGGCGGGCTGTACAAGACGGCCAACGTGACCTATCGCGGTGAGACCATCGGCACGGTCACCGCCGTCGAGCCGAGCCACACGGGCGCGCGGGTGACCATGAGCATCGGCAGCCGCTACAAGATCCCCGTCGACGCCTCGGCGAACGTGCATTCGGTGTCGGCGGTCGGCGAGCAGTATCTGGACCTGGTGTCGGTGGGCAACCCCGGCGAATACCTCTCGCCGGGACAGACCATCACCAAGGGCACCGTGCCCACCGAGATCGGGCCGGCGCTGGACGCCGCCAACCGCGGGCTGGCCGCGCTGCCCAAGGACAAGATCGCCTCGCTGCTCGACGAAACGGCCCAAGCGGTCGGCGGATTGGGCCCGGCGCTGCAACGACTGGTCGACGCGACTCAGGCGATCGCCGGCGACTTCAAGACCAACATCGCCGACGTCAACGACATCATCCAAAACTCCGGGCCGGTCATCGACAGCCAGGTCAACTCCAGCGACTCGATCGAGCGCTGGTCGCACAACCTGAACACACTGGCGGCGCAGAGCGCGGAAAACGATCAGCACCTGCAAAGCATCCTGACCCAAGCGACACCGACCGCCGATCAGGTCAACGAGGTCTTCGGCGACGTCCGCGAGTCGCTGCCGCAGACGCTGGCGAATCTCGAGATCGTGCTGGACCTGCTCAAGCGCTACCACAAGGGCGTCGAGCAACTGCTGGTGTCCTATCCGCAGGGCGCAGCGGAAGGCCAGACGGTGACGGCGCCCTTCCCCGGCTACGCCGCGCTCGGCACCTCGCTGACGATCAACCAGCCCCCGCCGTGCCTGACCGGGTTCTTGCCCGCATCCGAGTGGCGCTCCCCCGCGGATACCAGCCTGGCGCCGATGCCGTCCGGAACCTATTGCAAGATCCCGCAAGACACCCCGGCCAACGCCGTGCGCGGCGCGCGCAACCTGCCCTGCGTCGACGTGCCCGGTAAGCGCGCCGCGACGCCGCGGGAGTGCCGCGACCCAAAGCCCTACATCCCGTTGGGCACCAACCCCTGGTACGGCGACCCGAACCAGCTGTTGACGTGCCCGGCGCCCGCGGCGCGCTGCGATCAGCCAGTGAAACCCGGCCTGGTGATACCCGCGCCGTCGATCAACAACGGCGTCAACCCGGCGCCCTCCGACCGGGTGGCGGGGACACCGCCGCCCGTCAGCGACGCACTGCAGCGCCCGGGATCGGGCACCGTCCAATGCAACGGTCAGCAGCCGAACCCCTGCGTCTACACCCCCAGCGGGCCTCCCTCGGCCGTCTACAACCCGCAGCGCGGCGAGCTGGTGGCGCCCGACGGGGTCAGGTACGCGGTCGAGAACTCGACCAAGACGGGGGACGACGGCTGGAAGGACATGCTCGCGCCCCGCTAAACGTCTGAGGCAGAATGCTTTTCGCTCGCGAGACGGAACTGTCCGCGGTGTTGATGCCTGCCCGGGTCTGCACCGGCCCGGCGCGGCCGGACGCCTTGACACTGACCGCACGTACAGTCATATACTTAGCGTCGAGGTTCGGGTGCCGCGCCCACTCGGCGGCCGGTCGGTGAACCCCGGAGATCGGAGCGAGATGCCGGAAGTGATTGGCCTGGGCCAACTCCGGAGCGACGCGTGTGCGTATCTCGAGCGGGTGGCCGCCGGCGAGACGATCGATGTCGTCCGGCGCGGCAAGCTCGTGGGCCGGATCGTGTCGGTCGGCGACTGGCGGGTGGCCCCGATCCCCGCGCGATCCGTCCAACTCCTCGCCCCGAGCGCCGGCGGTTGGGTCGGGCTCGACGAGCTGCGAACCCGCGCCGGGCGGTGCTTCGATCGGGTTGCGGCCGGAGAGACGATTTACGTCGTCCGTGGCGGCACGTTGCTGGCGCGGATCGTGCCGGCCGGCGACTCGGCAACGGCCCCGATCCCGGTCGACACCGGCCGGCAGATCGAGCTGGACGAGCTGCGCAAGCGTGCGGGCCGCTGCCTCGATCGGGTCGCGGCGGGCCAGACGCTCGACGTCGTCCGCGGCGGCGAAGTGGTTGCTCACATCGTGTCGGCCACCGGAAACGAGGCACGCAAGACCGCCTGATGCGGGTGTGACCGGAAACACGGTTGCCTAAGTTGCCCAGTCCAGTTGGTTAGCCTACCCTAACCAGAACTCTGGACGGAAGGGCTCACCGTTGGCGATTTGGCGGCCGATCGTTCCCCATGCCGACGCCTCTCGGCGTGCCTGGCTGACCTGTCCGAACTGCGGATGGGGCCGCAACAGGTGTTCGGAGTGCCGAAGCACCCGCAACTGCGGCTCGCACTGGCAGTACCTGTTGGGCAATCGGGCCACGCGGGTCAGCCTGCAATGCCCGGGTTGCGCCAACCTGTGGTCGATCGACACACGAAATCGCTAGCGGCACAACGGTTTAGGACTCGAACGACGCATCGTCGGGCAGCGGGCGCCGACACACCGCGTGCGCCTCGTCGGCGCTCAGCCCGAAGAGCCGCAGCACGTTCTCGGTGACCGTGTCGGCGGCGCGCCCGTCGTCACGGTCGGGATCGTCGCGCAACAGCTGTCCCAACCCCAACAGCGCGCCGCCGGCCACGGCCAGCGCGAGTTTTGGGTCCGCGGCAACCTCACCGCGGAACCTGCCCGCGTCGGCACCGGCCTTGATGTCGCGCAGCGCCCGTGGCGCCAGGCCGCGGTCCGACGACAGCAGTGCGGGCCCGTTCGCCAACAAGATCTCGCTCTCCTGGGGGCGCCGCCGGAACAGCCGGCCGGTCAGCCGGAAGCTGGTGGCGAACGTTTCGGCGGGGTCGTCGATCGACGCGGTGAGCCGGTCCAGCATCGCCCCGTGGGCGTCGAGCACCTCGGCCACCGCGGCCTCGAACAGCTGCTCCTTGCTGTCGAAATGGTTGTAGAAGGAACCCATTCCGACGTCGGCGGCCTGGGTGATCTCCAGGACCGGCACGTTGATCCGCCCCTCGGCCATCAACCGCTGCGCGGCCTTGACCAGCGCCGCCCTGGTGCGCCGTTTGCGCCGCTCCAGGCGGTTGGACGACGGCGCGGACTCGTCGGGAACCGTGCTCACGAGTAGAAGTATGCATCACTTTTGAGGATTTCGTCATTGGGCTTGACTGAACGTTGCCTCGTATGTGACGATTTCGTCAGTTAAAAGGGAGACGACGAATGATGCCGATGGATGCCACCCACCATGGCCTGCACAGTGAGCACGGCGGGCTGCCCGATGAACACCCGGGCCGCTCGCGGAATCCGATCATCAAAATCGTCGACATCGCCTGGCTGGAGTTCGAGAAGCCGGACCTGCCCCGCACCGAGGCGTTCGCGCGGGCCTTCGGCTTCCACGCCGCACACCACGGCCCGGACGAGGTTCGGCTGCGCGGCACCCGCGCGGGCGCACCGTGTGTGATCGTGCGCCGCGGTCCGCGGACCCGCTTCAGCGGCGTGGCGTTCCGGGCCTGCGACGAGGCCGACGTGCTGCGGCTGGCCGACAGATCCGGCGCCGCCGCGCGGCCGCTGCCGGAAACCATCGGCGGGTTGTCGGTCGACCTCACTGATCCCAGCGGCATGCCGGTGCGCGTCGTCGCCGGCATGCACGAGCTTCCCGAGCTTGCGGACCAGCCGCCGCACGTTTTCAACTTCGGACGCGACGCGCGGCGCACCAACGCCGCCCAACGTCCCCCGCGCGCGCCCGCGCGGGTGCAGCGCCTGGGCCATCTGGTGGTGCAATCGACGAAGTACCTGCAGACGTTGAACTGGTATCTGGACAACCTGGGAATGATCGTCAGCGACTTCCTGTTCTTTCCCGGCCAGCGCCGACGCGGGCCCACCATGAGCTTCATCCGCTGCGACCGGGGATCGACGCCGGCCGATCACCACACGCTGGCGCTCGCACTGGGCCCGGCCAACCGGTACGTGCACTCGGCTTACCAAGTCAGCGACCTCGACGCGCTCGCGGCCGGTGGCGAATACCTCAGGGAGAAGGGATATTTGCGGTCCTGGGGAATCGGCAGGCACATCCAGGGCAGCCAGATATTCGACTACTGGCGCGATCCGGACGGCTTCCTGGTGGAGCACTTCGCCGACGGCGACCTATTCGACAACACACTCGAACCCGGCTGGGCGCCCTTCACCGCATCCGGGTTGGCCCAATGGGGACCCCCGGCGAGCAGGGACTTTCTCGGGACCAACCTCAAATCCGCCCCGCACGAGGTGGTTTCGATGATCACCGCGCTTCGCGACAGCAACGAGTTCGACATTCGCCGCCTCGCCGGCCTGCTGAAGGTGGCCACGTCATGAGCGTCTCGATCCTGCGCACGGCCGAAGCGTGGTGGCGCAAGACGCCGAAGGGCGCGGTGCAGATCGACACCGACGCGACCACGACCGCGCAGCTGTTGGCCGACCGCGCGGCGATCGATGCCGCCGCCGCGGGCACCGACACCGTCGCCGTCGAAAGCCTGAAGCTGGTCTCGCCGGTGACCCGACCGTGCCGAGTCGTGGCCCAGATGACCAACTTCGCGTCCCACGTCAAGGATGCGGGCATGGACCCGGCGACGGTTCCGCTGACCTTCTTTCGCAAGGCGTCGGCGTCGATCAACGGGCCGTTCGACGACATCGTCAAACCCGAACACGTCAAGCTGCTCGACTACGAGGTGGAGATCGGGTTGGTGATCGGGCGCCCGATCCCGGTCGGCACCAGTATCTCCGACGCGAACCTCGCCGAGCTCATCGCCGGGCTGGTCGTCACCAACGACGTTTCCGCGCGCGACATCCAGCTGCCGCAGACGCAGTTCTACGAAGCGAAGTCCTATCCGACGTTCACACCTGTCGGCCCGGAGTTGGTGCTGCTGAGCGCCGACGAGCTCAACCGGTTCGGCGAGCTGAGGCTGCGCCTGAGCGTGAACGGCGAGGAGCGGCAGAACGCACTCGTCGACGGGGACATGCTGTATCGACCATTGCAGGCGCTGCAATCGCTCACCCAGTTCCAGGAGCTCGCCCCGGGCGACCTGATACTCACCGGCACCCCGGTCGGCACCGCGCTGAGCGCGCCGCCCAAGCCGCTGCAGCTCATCGGAAACCTGTTGCCGCCGGCGGTCAAGTGGAAGGTGTTCTTCAAACGTCAGGCCGGTAATCCGAAATATCTGCGGCACGGCGACGTCGTGGAGGCCTCCGTGGCCACCGACGACGGGGCCATCGACCTGGGGACGCAGCGCACCGCCGTCCGATTCGCGTGACCGGCAGGGCTATTCGGGACGTTCCGGCCGTTCCCGTCGTTCCGGTCGTCTCCGTCGTCCCCGTCGTCATAGTCGGCGCCGGGCCGACGGGTATCACCGCGGCCACCCTGTTGGCCCAATACGGCGTGGAATGCCTCGTCCTGGACCGCTGGCCCGGCGTATACCCGCAGCCCCGTGCCGTCCATCTGGACGACGAAATCTACCGCGTCATCGCCCGTCTCGGGGTCGCCGAGAAATTCGCGGCCATTTCACGGCCCACGACGGGTTTGCGGTTGCTGGACAATCGATTCAGGGTGCTCGCCGAGTTCCACCGCGACACATCGCGCAGCCGCAACGGCTTCCCGCAGGCCAACATGTTCGACCAGCCGGAGTTCGAGGCCCTGCTGCGAGCGAACCTCGAGCGCTTTCCGAAAGCGCAATTGCGCGGCAACGCCGAAGTCACCGGGGTGACGGCGGGCGAGAATCTCGTGCGCGTCACCTACACCGACCGCTGCGACGGGCGGGCCCATCATGTCGATGCCGAGTACCTGCTGGGCTGCGACGGCGCCAACAGCATGGTGCGCACGCACATCGGCTCGGTCATGCGGGACTTGAGGTTCGAGCAGCGCTGGCTCGTTGTCGATATCGCCGCCGAAGCCGAACTGCACCAGTGGGAGGGCGTACATCAGCTCTGCGACCCGGTTCGCGCCGGAACCTACATGCGCATCGGAGCGGGGCGCTACCGCTGGGAGTTCCAGCTGCTGACCGGCGAAACCGCCGGCGACTTCGGCACTTTGGAGGCGTTGCGGCCGCTGATCGCGCCCTGGACCGCCGACATCGCGGACGCTGAGTTGACGCTGCTGCGGGTCGCCGAGTACACCTTCCGCGCCCAGATCGCCGATCGCTGGCGCCGGGGCAACATCTTCATCCTCGGCGATGCGGCGCACCTCACTCCCCCATTCATCGGCCAGGGCATGTGCGCGGGACTGCGGGATGCCATGAACCTCGCCTGGAAGATAGCCGCGGTGCGCGAGGGCACACTGGCGCCCGATGTCCTGGACAGCTACGAGCACGAGCGTAAGCCGCACGCTCGGGCCATGATTCGGCTCGCGCTCACCGTCGGGTGGTCCATGACCGGGGGCGGGCGGCTGGGCAACCTGTTGCGCCGCGCGCTGCTTTCCCGGGTGCGGCTGATCCCGGGCCTGCGCAACAAGGTCGTCGACTCCACCACCCCGGCGTTGCGCTCTTCCGCGCTGGTGCACAAGGCCCGGCGGCCGCGCCAGCTTGCCGGCACGCTGTGCCCGAATCCGCTCCTGCCCGAAGGTCATCGGCTCGACGACGTGCTTGGCGCGGGCTTCGCCATGATCACGGGCAGCCAGCCGGGTGCTCAGGCAGAAGCGTCGCTGCGCCAGCGCGGCATCGCCGTGCTGGTCGTCGAGGCCGGCAGCGCGCTTTCGACGTGGCTGCACCGCGGGGGCGCAGCGGCCGCGATCGTGCGTCCCGACCGAACGGTCATGCGAGCCGACCGTGACGTTGCCGCGCTGTGCGCTTGGACGCTCACGACGGTCGGGCGACGATCAACGGCCGGTGAACCGAATGCAGAACGGCGTTGCTGACCGAGCCCAGCATGCCGGCCAGGCCGCCGCGGCCGTGGCTACCCACGACGACAAGCTGTGCGCCCTCGGACTTTTCGACGATTTGTCGCGCCGGGCGGTCGCGCACGAGCAGCCGGTACACCGCCACGTCGGGATAGCGCTCCTGCCAGCCCGCCAGGCTCTCGGCGAGACTGCGTTCCGCTTCGGCCTCCACCGCCGCCCAGTCCAGACCCGCCAGGTCCAACACGGCGACGTCGCTCCACGCGTGCAGGGCCATCAGGTCGACGCCCCGGCGAGACGCCACGTCGAAGGCGATCTCCGTCGCGAGCTCGGACGCGGGTGAGCCGTCGATCCCCACCAGGACGGGCGCGTGCTGCGGATCCGGCGGCGACTCGTCGTCGTCACGGATCACCGCGACCGGGCACTTCGCGTGCCGCACCACGGTCGAACTCACCGAACCGAGCACGCCGCGGGCCAGCAACCCTCGTCCGGAACTGCCCACGACCACCAGCTGCGCCTCGTCGGACATCTTGAGCAGTGCCAGCGCCGGGGTCGAATACACCAGCTCCCGGTTGATGGTGACCTTCCGGTCCGCGGCGTCCTCGGCGATCTTGATCGCGTGCATGACGAGCTTCTTGCCCTCGTCTTCCAGCCGCACCACCAAGGAGTCCGGGTATGGGACCGGCGGCCAGGTCGTGGTGGGCGTCACCACCGCGTGAACCACGGTCAGGCAGACGTTTCGCATCGCCGCTTCGCGGGCCGCCCAGCTCACGGCGGCGTTCGATGCGGGCGAGCCGTCGACCGCGACGACGATGCCGAGTTGTTTGGCGGATGCCGACATCTCGTTCTCCTCTCGTCAGGAGCGACGCTATACACCGCAACCACGGTCCGTCGTGAGGCTTTGGTCCTCAACCACCGGGACAAACGGCGTCGGCGGCCGATACGGTTGCCGGTGACACAAGGGGGACCTCATGGAACACCACGACCGCGACTCTACCGACGCCCTGTTACAGGAACTGTTGTGGACCTACGGACCGTGTGGCCACGAAGACGCGGTGCGGGCCGTGTGCGCCCGCGAACTGCGCCCCCTCGTGGATGACATGTGGACCGATGACGCCGGCAACCTGGTCGGCTATGTCGCTGCGACGCCGAGTGCCGGCGACGCGCCCACGACCCACGACCACCGCCAGCGCTTGACGTTCGGACCCAGCGCCGCGACTCGGGT
The DNA here is from genome assembly GCF_035616495.1 of Mycobacterium sp. 663a-19. Lineage (NCBI taxonomy): Bacteria > Bacillati > Actinomycetota > Actinomycetes > Mycobacteriales > Mycobacteriaceae > Mycobacterium > Mycobacterium sp. 663a-19. Next base: position 296,846 of record NZ_JAPJAV010000004.1, read on the forward strand.
CATGGCGCACATGGATGAACTCTCGATGCTCGTCAAGCGGATCGAACCGGACGGCACGCTGCACCTGACGGAGCTCGGGGTGATGTATCCCGGCAACTTCGGGCTCGGTCCGGTCGCCCTGCTCGGTGAGCACCAGACGCTCACCGCGGTGCTCACGCTCGGCTCGGAGCACACCACGAAAGAGAGCCGGCGGATCTGGGAGACGAAACCCGATCAGGGCGACCGCGCCCTGGACTGGCAGCACGTCTACATCTTCACCGGCCGCAACCCCGAGGAGCTCGCCGCCGCGGGAGTACACGCGGGTACCCGGGTGTGCGTCGATCGCAGCAAGCGAGACTTGGTCGAATTCGGCGACTACGTCGGTGCCTATTTCCTCGACGACCGCGCCGCGGTGACCGCCCTGCTGCGCGGCGCCCGGCTGCTCCACGACCGCGGTCAACGACCCGCCGAGGACGTCTACCTCGTGTTCACCACGAACGAAGAGATCGGCGGGGTGGGTGGTTCGTATGCCAGCGGCACCCTGCCGGGCACGCTCACGCTGGCCTTGGAGGTGGGGCCCACCGAGCGGGAGTATTCGACCAGCGTCACGGGTGGTCCCATCGTCGGCTACAGCGATGCCCTATGCGTGTACGACAAGGATGTCGCCGACCGGCTGATGAAGATCGCCACCGACCGGGGTCTGGCGCCGCAGGCGGCGACTCTCGGCGCGTTCATGTCCGACGCCTCCCACTCCAAGGCCAGCGGGCTGACACCGCGAGCGGGGTTGCTGTGCCTGCCGACGCTGAGCACCCACGGTTTCGAGGTCATACGGCGCGATGCCATCGACGACATGGCCGCGATCGTCGCCGACTTCCTGCTGCAACCCGACGCTGACACATCGACGAATTAGCCTCAGCTGAACAGGCTTTGCGCGATGTAATGCCCTTCGGCGGGAGCGGGCGGCACCGCGAAGATGGCCGAGCCGATGTGCCGGATGTATTCGTTGAGCAGGTCGTTGGCCCCGAGACGGTTCTGCAGCCGAATGAAATGCTGCGGATCGTTCTGGTAGGAGACGAACAGCAGACCGGCGTTGAGTTGGCCGTTGGCGTCCAGGCCGTCGGTGTAGTTGTAGGACCGCCGGCGGATCATGATGCCGTCGTTGTTCTCCCGGGCGGCCAGGCCGATGTGCGACCGCGGGTCGATGAGCGGATTGCCGTCGTCGCCCTTGGCGGCGAAATCCGGCGTGTCGAACTCGGCCTTGCCGCTGAGCGGCGCACCCTCCTCCTTGGTGCGCCCGAAGATCCTCTGCTGATTGCCGATCCGGTCGACGTCCCAGGTCTCCATCAGCATCCGGATCTTGCGGACGACCTGATACGTCCCGCCGTTCATCCAGGGCTGGTCGCTGTTGGCGACCCACACGAAGCGGTCATACTCCGCGTCGGTGCTGATGTTGCGGGTACCGTCCTTGAACCCCAACAGGTTTCGCGGGGTGTGCTGGCCCGGGCCGGCCGAGGCCCGTCCGAAGCCCAGCACCGCCCAGAACGGCGACACGATGTTGCGCCCGAGGCGGGCCAGGTTACGCACGGCGTGGTAGCACACCTGCGGGTCGTCGGCGCAGGCCTGCACCGACAGGTCGCCGCCATGCAGGCGGGGATCCAGGTTGTCCCCGTTGAGCGGGGGCAGGTCGGTGAACACCGCGGGGCGCCGCGCGGCCAGCCCGAATCGGTCCCCGAACAGCGACGGCCCCAACCCGATGGTGACCGTGAGACTGGCCGGGCTCAGCCCGTAGGCCTCCCCCGTGTCGGTGGGGGGCTGCACCTCGACCTGCGGCTGCACGGTGCCCACGGGATTTCCCTGCTGCAGCACCGAAGCCGCGGCCGACCACCGCGCCAGCAGACTCTGCAGGTCGCGACGGCCGGCGCCGGCGGCCAGCGAGAAGGACATGAACACGGCGTAACGCTGTGGGAGCGTGGCGATTCCGCCCTGGTGGGCCTGGCCGTAGAAGGGGTAGCTGCGGCGCAGGTCGACGGTGTCGTTTTCGTCGCTGCGGTGTGCGGCCGCGGTCGCGTAGCCGGCGAACCCGCCGCCGACGGCGCCCACGGCGGTGCCCGTCAGCCCCGCCAGCATTGCGCCGCCCAGCATGCGCCGGCGCGACACCTCGGTGGTGTCCGTGGGTTCGGCGAGTTCGTCGTCGGTCATGTCAGCGAGCCGAGACGACTTTTTGGGCGACGGTGGACAGGCTCTGGTGCAGCGGCTGGATCACCGCGGTGAGTTTGGTTGCGTCGCTTGCCTGTAGCGCGGGGGTGTACGTCCGGTAGCCGCCGAGCGCCGACGGGTCGCGGTAGCCGTCCAACACTTTCAGCACCGCCTGGAACTGCTGGTCGATCTGGTTGACCAGGTTCGCGTCGATCTTCTCCAGACCCGGCCGCAGCGAGGCGTAGGCCTGTTGGGCGCCTTCGACATTGCCCGAGAAGTCGACCAGGTCGATGTGGCTGAAGGCCTCCTCCTCGCCGGTGATCTTGGTGTTCTGCACCTCCTCGATCAGATCGCTGGCACCGTTGGCCAAGTCCTCGGGCTTGTATTGCAGGGTGGCCACCGTCGTGTTCAATTTGGCTACGTTGCTTACCAATTCGGTGCTCAACGCCTTGGTGGCCGGGGTGATCGCGCCGCCCTGCCACAGGTCGCGTTCGATGGCGTGGAAGCCCTTCCACCCAACCTTGGCGTCGACGGGAGTGGACGCCCGCATGTCGATCAGGTAGTCGAGGTTGCCGGCGTTGTCGCCGACCGCGAAGCCCGGCAGGACGAAGCCCTCCACGCTGGATTCCGATCGCTCCCAGGACAACCGCGCCTTGGCGTAGGCCGTTTTCGCGGCGTCGACGTCGCCCGATTGAACCGCGGCGTCGAGCGCCTTCACGCCGTCGCCGAGCTGACCGATCTGGTTGACGATGTAGGCGGCATAGTCCTTGGTGCCCTGGGCGAGGATGCTCGCCACCGTACCCGTCGGCCCCGCCGGCGCCTGACCCGTCACCGTCAGGGTTTGGTACTCGGTGCTGGCGCCGGGGCAATACAGCTGATAGGAGCCGCCGTCCAGGGTGACGGTGAACGACACCGGATCCAGCCCGGGCGCCAGGTTCTCCTTCTCACCGACGATGCGCTGGTCCCTGAGCAACTCCATCTCGGTGATCCCCGGCGCGCTGGCGTTGACCACCGTGAAGGTCACCGGTCCGGCCGGCACGCTGGTGGTGTCCAGCGCGCAGCTGTCCTTGCCGCCGTTGTTGGCCATCGTCACCTTGACGGCGTTGGCTTGCCCGGGCTTCGCGGGGCTGGAGCTGCCGCTCGAGTGGCCGCACGCCGCCACGGCAAACACTGCGACCGCAACGAAAGCCGGTGCGGTCAGCCAGGATTCACGGGACCGGCACCGTGCCCGGACGGTGCGATTCACCATCGATGGATCTCCTCTCCTGTTCTATCGCGCGGTCGCCGCGCCCCGAGGCCACCGCGCCCAGCGCGCAGGCCACCGCAAAAGCGCCCAGCACCAACGGAAGCCAGACCTTCCAGAGTTGCCGCTCGTCGCGCTCGTGCGCGTAGGCCGAGATGTGCGCCGCGGTCGCCTGGTCTTCGGCGGCCGCGGTGGACCAGTCGGTGGGCAGCGCACCGACGCTGACGGTCTTGGGTCCGGTGAGGCCGCCGCCGGTGAGCACGGCCGTGCGGTTGCTGGCGGCTTGAGCGCTCACCATCGAATCACCTTGGGCCAGAACGGTATAGACGGTGGTCGCCGCCCACTGCGCCTGGAAGGGCCCCGGGGTGCGAGCGAGCGTCACCCCCACCGGCAGCCGCCCGCCCGTCAGGCTCGACAACTCCGGCAGCGCGACCGTCGGCGGGCTGGGCCCGGGGTCGGTGGGAACCGTCGCCTCCCACACCCGGACCGCGATCCCGCCCAGGGTCTGGTCGCCGCCGGCGGCGAGTTCGACGGTGCTCGGCCCGCCCTCGCCCGTGATCGCCAGCGACCGCCCGTCCGGCTTGGCGAGCAGCGACACGCTGGCGGTGTGGCCGAGGCGATCGGTAACGGTGCGCGCCCGCGGCCCGGGCGCGGAGCCGCCGGCGGGCACCAGGATCGCCAGCAGCGCAGCGGCGACGAGCAGGGCCGCCGAGGCGGCGACCAGCAGCCGGCGCCGGATTCGCGGCGCCGCGGCGAGCCGGGCCGGCCACAGGAACACGACGAGCACCGGAACCGCGTAGAGCAGCCAGCCCAGCACCTCGATGAGCCGGGGGTCGGCGGGCAGCCCGAACACGCCGGTGATCAGCGCGCCCAGCATGGATTGGCTGGGCATCCAGGCCGAGAAGTCGAACACCTGTCGCTGGCCGATGGTCACCCAGCCCGCCTCGTGCGCGGTGCGCAGGCCGCCCATCACCAGCCCCGCGGCGATCAGCACCAAAAACACCCCGGTGACCCGGAAGAACCGGCCGAGATTGAGTTTCAGACCACCGAAGTACAGGCCGACGCCGAGAGCGATCGACACCGCGATGCCGGCGGCCCCGCCGAGCACGGCGAACCAGCGGTTGCCGTGCGACGTCTCGGCGGCGGCCAGCAGGAACACCGACGTCTCGAAGCCCTCCTTGAGGACGGCGAGAAAGGCCATGACAACCAGGGCCAGCGCGCCGCCCCGGTTGATCGCCTGGCGGGCCTCCCGCTCGAGCTCGCCCTTGAGCCGCGGGGCGTTGCGGTTCATCCAGATGATCATGGAGGTCACGAACACCACCGCGATGGCGTTGATGACGGTCTCCATCATCTCCTGCTGGGCCTGCGGCAGGGTCGCCGAGACCAGGTCCAACCCGACCCCCACCGCGACGCTGATCAGCACGGCCAGGCCGACGCCGGCAAACATCGGGCGCACCGACTGGCCGTTGCGCTTGAGGAAGGCGCCCACGATGCTCACGATGAGCGTCGCCTCCAGGCCCTCGCGCAGGCCGATGAGGAAAGTGCCTATGAAAACGCCGTATACGCCCTGCATCCACCCGATTCCTGTCGCGCGCTCAGGCGGGCAGTTTACCGGTATTCAGGGGCCGACCGGCTGCGTCACGAAGTCGATGAGCTCCTCGACCCGGCCGATCAGCGCCGGCTCCAGGTCGTTCCAGTCGCGCACGCGCGAACGGATGCGCCGCCAGGCCCGGGCGATGTCCGCCTGGTTGGCGTGCGGCAGGCCGAGCGCTTCGCACGCGCCGCGCTTCCACTCGACGTGCCGCGGCACCGCCGGCCACGCCTTGAGGCCGAGCCGCTGCGGCTTCACGGCCTGCCAGATGTCGACATAGGGGTGGCCGACGACCAGGGTGTGCTCGCCGCCCGGTCCGCGGCGCACCGCGTCGGCGATCCGCGCCTCCTTCGAGCCCGCGACGAGGTGGTCGACGAGCACGCCCAGCCGGCGTCCGGGGCCGGGCTCGAACTCGGTGACGATGCTCACCAGGTCGTCCACCCCGCCGAGGTGCTCGACGACGACGCCCTCGATCCGCAGGTCCTCGCCCCACACCTGCGCGACGAGCTCGGCGTCGTGGCGGCCCTCGACGTAGATCCGGCTGGCGCGGGCCACCCGGGCGCGCGCGCCGGGCACCGCGACCGATCCCGACGCCGTCCTGCCCGCGACGGCCGGTGCCGGCCGGCGCGGCGCCGTGAGGATCACCGGGCGGCCGTCGAGCAGATACCCGGGGCCCAGCGGAAAACCGCGGGTGCGCCCGTGCCGGTCCTCCAGCTCGAGCCTGCCGTGTTCGACGCGGACCACCGCCCCGACATAGCCCGTCTCGACGTCCTCCACGACGAGGCCCGACTCGGCCGGGTGCTCGGTCGAACGGGGCTTGCGCCGGCCGGTGGCGAGGACGTCGGGCCCGTAGCGATCCATCACCCGGCCATACTAGGAAGCGTTGCGGCCGAACGCCGTTACGGCGCGCCGCGCACTAGGTGATTCGCCGGCCGTCGACGCCGAAGAAGTGCAGGTGCCCCGGTTCCGGATGCAGGCGCACGCGGCTGCCCTTCTCGGGCGGGTGACGGCCGTCGGCGCGAGCGACGACGTGTTGCTCGATCGCCTTGCCGGAGCTGGTGATTCGGCCGTACAGGTAGGCGTCCGCCCCGAGCTCCTCGACCACGTCGACCTCCATCTCGACGCCGAGGTCGCCCAGTTCGAAGTGCTCGGGACGCACCCCGACGACGACCTCGCTTGCCGTGCCGGCGATCTCACGCGGCAGCCGGATCGGCCAATCCCCCAGCGACACGGCAGAATCCACGATCGGCAGGGTGAACAGGTTCATCGCCGGCGACCCGATGAATCCCGCGACGAAGACGTTGCCCGGGTTGCGGTAGAGCTCGCGGGGCGTCGCGAACTGTTGCAGCACGCCGTCGCACAGCACCGCGACCCGGTCCCCCATGGTCATGGCCTCGACCTGGTCGTGGGTGACGTACACGGTGGTGGTCTCGAGGCGCCGCTGCAGTGCCGCGATCTGGTTGCGGGTCTGCACCCGCAGTTTGGCGTCGAGGTTGGACAGCGGCTCGTCCATCAGGAACACCTGCGGGCGGCGCACGATCGCGCGCCCCATCGCCACCCGCTGGCGTTGCCCACCGGAGAGGTCCTTGGGCTTGCGATCCAGATACGGTTGCAGGTCAAGCAGTTTCGCCGCGGCCAGCACCTGCTCGCGGATCTCTGCCTTCGGCGTTTTGGCGATCTTCAGCGCAAAGCCCATGTTCTGCGCGACGGTCATGTGCGGGTAGAGCGCGTAGTTCTGGAAAACCATCGCGACGTCGCGGTCCTTGGGATCGACGTCGGTGACGTCGCGGTCGCCGATCAGGATCCGGCCCGAGTCCAGCGTCTCCAGTCCGGCCACCATCCGCAGCGACGTCGTCTTGCCGCATCCGGACGGCCCCACCAGGACGACGAATTCGCCGTCGCCGACGGCCAGTTCGAGGCTGTCCAGGGCGGGCCGGTCCGCGCCCGGGAAGCGCCGCGTCGCTCGCTCGAAGGTCACCGAGGCCATGGGCTACCCACCGAGTCCCGTCACCGCGATGCCGCGGACGAAGGATCGCTGCGCGATCGCATAGATGATGACGAGCGGCAGCATGATCAGCATCGAGGTCGCCATGATCACCGGCCACCGCGCGACGTACTCGCCGCGCAGCCGAACCAGCCCGATCGTCAGCGTGGCCAGGCTGTTGCGCTGGATCATCAACAGCGGCCAGAGAAAGTCGTTCCACACGTTGACCCAGGTGAGCACCGCCAGCACCATGACCGCGGGCCTGGCATGGGGAAGCAGGATCCGCCAGTAGATCTGCCACGGCGAGCACCCGTCGAGAATCGCCGCCTCCTCGAGATCGCCTGGGAGCGTGCGGAAGAACTGCCGCATCAGGTAGGTGCCGAACGCGCTGCCGAACAGGCCGGGCACGATCATCGCCCACGGCGTGTCGACCCACCCCGCCAGCCGCATCAGGATGAACTGCGGGATGACGGTCACGGTCAGCGGCACCATCAACGTGCCCAGGTACAGGACGAACAACGTGTCGCGGCCGCGGAATTGCAGGCGGGCGAACGCATATCCGGCCAGGGAGCAGAAGAAGACGTGCCCGGCCGTGACGCATCCGGCGTACAGCACGGTGTTGAGGAACATCCGCCCAAAGGGCATGAGCGCGAACACGTCGGTGTAGTTGGACCACCGCGGGTGGGCCGGCAGCAGCCTGGGCTCGGTCACCTCGCCTTCCCGTTTCAGCGAGCCCGAGACCGCCCAGGCCACCGGGAACAGCGCGCACCATGCGATCGCGATCAGCGCGGTGTAGACGGCGACGCCGCGGAGGAGGTTGCGCGTGACCACGCGCTCAGCTGAGGGCACCGGAAGCCTCCCACGAGCGCCGCCGCGTGATCCGCAGCTGCAGCACCGTCAGCACCAGCAGGATGGCGAACATCACCCACGCCAGCGCCGACGCATAACCGAATTCCAGGAACGAGAACGCGTGCTGAAAGAGCATGATGCCCAGGACATACGTCGCCGATTCCGGCCCGCCGTTGGGGCCGTTGAGGACGTAGACCATGTCAAAAGCCTGGAACGCGTGGATGATCGAGATGACCACCACGAACGAGATCGCCCCGCGGATCAGCGGCACCGTGATGGACACGAACTGCCGTATCTCGCCCGCCCCGTCGATCCTGGCCGCCTCGTACACGGTTTCCGGAACGCCCTGCATCGCGGCCAGCAGGACGACGGTGGCGAACGGCACGCTGCGCCACACGGCGACCGTGCACAGCGAGGCCATCGCCCAATTGGGGTCCACCAGCCACGGGATCGGGCCGATCCCGACCCAGCCGAGCATGATGTTGAGCAGCCCGTTGTCGGTGTTGAAGACGAACTGCCAGACGACGGCCATCACCACCGACGAGATCGCCAGGGGCAGAAAGACGATCGTGCGAAAGACGCCGATGCCCTTGACTTTCCGGTTCAGCACGCCGGCGACGACGAGGCTGATGGCGATGGTCGGCACCACGGTCCCCACGGTGAAGACCACGCTGTTGCGCAGCGCGATCGGAAACAGCGGATCCGAGGTGAACAGCTCCCCGAAGTTCTTCAGCCCCACGAACTTCGGCGCCCTGAACACGTCCCACTGCTGGAAGCTCATGTAGAGGGAGAACCCGAGCGGAAACAGCATGAACACGGCGACCGCGACGAGGTTGGGCGCGACGAACAGGCGCCCGGCGCGCGCGCGCCGGGGCGAGGGCCCACGGGCCGCGGTGGTGTCGACCGATGTCATGGGGTCCGCAACACCTCGTCGACGGCGCGGGACAGCCCGGTCAGCGATGTGGCCGGTCGCGCCCCGCGCAGAACGGGTCCCATGTTGCGGTCCATCAGCGCGGAGACCTTTTCCCACGCCGGGCTGACCGGAAGCCCTTCCGAATACGCCGGCCCCTCGGTGAGCACCGCGAGGTTACCGACCCTGGCGTGGGCCCGCCGGAATCCGTCGGAGTCGAGCGCGGACCGCAGCACCGGCACGAAGAGGCTGGACTCGCCGATCAATGCCTGTCCCACCGGGCCCGTCGCGAACTTCACGAATTCCCACGCCTGCTCCTTGCGCCGGCTGCTCGCCGAGATGGCCAGCCCGGTGGTGCCGATGTTGGAGTGGGCGGGCTGTCCCTGCCGTCGCGGACCGACCGGCAACGCGGTGACATCGAAATCGAGGTCCTCGGCCCGGATGAAGGTCTGGTAGCGCCAGTGGCCGCCCAGCGCGATCGCCGCCTTGCCCGCGGCGAACAGGTCGGGCGTCGACATCGACTGCGTCTCGGATGCGTTGGGCGCCACCCGGTGCTTGTTGGACAGGTCGGCGTAGAACTGCACCGCCTCGATGAACGCGTCGTCGTCGAAATTGAAATGTGTCGGGTTCTTCAGCGGGGTGGACCACGGCACCCCGTTGTTCATGGCGAACAGCCCGGCCGAATAGTAGGAAACAAACGTGTTGACGAAACCCCATTGGGTGGCTCGTCCGGATCCGTTCCGCTTGGTGAGAGCGGTTGCGGCGTCCAGGAATTCGCCGAAATTCCATGGCCGTTCCCATGTTCCTGGCGGTGCCGGCCGGCCCGCCTCGGCGAAAAGCCGTCGGTTGTAGAACAGGTAGTTTCCCGACCATTGCTCGGGGAGGGCGTACTGGCCGTCGTTGAAGGTGAAGGTGTCAAACAGGTTGGCGATGCCATCGGATTTCAGCTGCGCGGCGAAGGCCGGATCCCGCGCCAGCAACGTGTTCAGGTCCAGCAGCACCCCGCGGTCGGCGAGTTCGGCGTAGGTCAGCTCCCACGCCATCAGGACATCGGGGCACTTGCCCCCGGCGCAGAACGTCGACAGCTGCTGCATGACGCCCGGCCCGGACAGCACCGCGCGCACCTTGATGTCGGGATGGCGGCGGCAGAACTCGTCGATGATGCGCATCCGGGCCTGGCGCTCCTCCGGATTGGCCGCGAAGAAGAACGTCAACGCGTCGTCGTCGGAAGCGCAGCCCGCGGCCCACGGCGCCAGCGAGGCCGCGGTGAGCGCGCCGGCGCCCCGCAGCAGATCCCGCCGTCCGAATGGCCTATCGAGCATGGTGCTCCCGATCCTGCCCGACGCGCCCGGGATGTGCCTGCGACGGCGGGGCCGGCAGCGTGAGGACGGCCCGGCGCAGCCGCTCGGCGTCACCCGTGATGTCGATGGTGTGTATGCGGTTGTCGGCCCCGATGCCGATCCGCAGCATGATCCGGGGACGCCCGCGCGGTGCGATCACGACGCCCGGCGCGCCGTCGATGAGCAGGACCGCGCCGACCCTCGCGCGCCCGGCGAAGCGGCGGGTCTCCTCGGCGACCGCACGGGCGCCGCGCACCTCGGTCGGCACGTCGGCGGGAACCAGCGCCCGATCGACCCGGCGCACCACGTCGGGGGCGAGCAACTCGAGCAAGGTCGCGATGTCGCCGCCGCGCGACGCGGCCAGGAAGGCGTCGACGATCTCGACGTGGTGGGCCGTCCGGCCGGGCCGGGCGGGCGCGTCGCCGAGCAGTCGCCCGCGGGCCCGGCTCGCCAGCTTCTTCGCGGCGGCCGGCGTCCGGTCCAGCAGGCCGGCGATCGTCTCGAACGGCACGGCGAACACGTCGTGCAGCACGAAGGCGACGCGCTGGGCCGGTGAGAGCCGGTCGAGGACGACCAGCAGCGCGCGACTCACCGAGTCGGCCAACAGCGTTTCCTCGTCGGCCGGGGCCGACCCGGTCCCGGCCAGCCGGTCCAGCTCCTCGGCGTCGGCCAGCGGTTGCTCGGCGCGCCGCTTGCGCGTTCGCAGCTGATCCAGGGCCTCGTGCGCGGTGATGGTCGTGAACCAGCCGGTGAGGTTTTCGATCTCGTCGACGGCGCCGGAACGGCTGGCCTTCAGCCAGGCCGACTGCACCGCGTCGTCCGCGTCGGCCAACGAGCCGAGCAGCTGATAGGCGACCGACCTGAGATGCCGGCGATCCGCGTCGAACCGTTGCGCCAGATCCTCGAGTCTTTCGACAGCGCCCAAGAGGTCACCTTTTCCGCACGGGGGTCGTCAAGGAGATGACCACGTCCATCGAGCCCTCTGTAGCAAATCTGTAGCAAAGGAGACCAGCACCATGACCCTACCGATCGACGGGGTTGACCCATGAACACCACATTCGTCATCGTCACGGTGGCCACCGCGGCCATCACCGCGGCCGCCGGCGTCGCCGACCTGGTCCCGGCCGGGTTCGTGCTGGCAAACTCGGCCGAGGTCGGTGTGCCGCGTTCCTGGCTGCCGGCGCTGGCGGGGCTGAAACTGGCCGGCGCCGTCGGGCTGGTTGTCGGGCTGCTGGGGCTGCGGGCGTTGGGAATCGCGGCCGCCGCGGGCCTGGTGCTGTTCTTCGTCGGTGCCGTGCTCACGCATCTACGGGCCCGCGTCCTGTACAACATCGCGTTTCCCGGCGCCTTCCTGTGTCTGTCGGCCGCGTCGCTGGCGCTGATGGTCGCGCGGTGACGGGGATCAGGCGGGAAAATAGCGAATCTGGTTGATGGTGTCGGCCCGCCACGCCATGTCGGCGAACACAATGTCGCGCCCTTGGCTGAGGGCGACCGCGACCGTTGCGCCCGCGCCGATCACCTTGGTCCAGCCGGCCCCGTCGAGTTGCTCGACCAGCTCGGCGAGCTCGAGCGGATCGTTGTCGCCCAAAGTTATTGGGGCAGTGGGTGATAGCGTCCGCACGGCGCCGGGCCGATCGTTGCGCGCGACGGCCCCGAGGAACGCCTCCGTCAGCCTCTTGTGCCGCGCCCTGGCCCGCCGGAAGCCGGCCATGAAGCCCGCGGTGCCCCGCAGCCCCTGGTTGGCCAGCAGGCCGCGCGACAGTTGCAGGGCGGGCGTCAGGGCCGGGGTCCCGGCGCGCACGAACTGCAGCATCATCACCGGCAGTTCCCAGTACGCCCGCATGTGGGCAATCTGCCACTGGCCGTTGGCCTCTCGGAGGTCATAGCGCAAGACGGCGGGGATGTGCATCGTCACGGCCGGGCCCATCGTCACCTCGAGCTCGAGGTCACGCAGCACTGCGGCGCCGAAGACGATGTCGTTGCCGCGATGGAACGTGATGTCGTGCGGGCCGATGAAGGTGTCGTAGAAGCGGTAGATCTGCTCGCGTCCCACGTGCGGCCGCGACCCGACCGGGTCTTCGACGCGGGCGTCGGTGGTGAAGATGCCCACCCAGTCGTCGCGGTCGTGCGCGGCGACCGCCCGAGGCGACCGCTCCACGGCGGCGAGCAGACGCTCACGGTCCAGGGGCACCACCATCAGCGGCCCTCGACCAACTCGACGCCGGCGGATCGCAGCTCGGCCAGGGCCGCGTCGGCCGAATCCGGCGCCACGGCCGCCGTCAGGTCGACGAGCACCCTGGTGGTCAAGCCGGCGCGCGCGGCGTCCTCTGCGGTGCAGCGGACGCAGTGATCGGTGGCGATCCCGGCCACGTCGACCTCGTCGACATCGTGTTGCCGCAACCAGTCGAGCAGCGGCTTCCCGTTCTCGTCGCGGCCCTCGAAGCCGCTGTACGCCGCGGCGTAGGCGCCCTTGCGGAACGTCGCCTCGATCGGGCCGGTGTCGAGGCCGGGGTGAAACTCCGCGCCGAAGGTTCCCGCGACGCAGTGCGGCGGCCAGGACGACGAGAAGTCCGGGTGGTCGGAGAAGTGGTCCCCCGGGTCGATGTGGAAGTCCTGGGTGGCGACGACGTGCTGGTAGCCCGGCCCGCCGGCGAGATAGTCGTTGATGGCTGGGGCCACGGCGGCGCCACCGGCCACCGCCAGCGAGCCGCCCTCGCAGAAGTCGTTTTGCACGTCGACGATGATCAACGCTCGCACGTGATCCACCCTATCCTCGTCGCGGCGGGGCGACCGCCGATAGCTGCGGCGGTCCGGCGGTTTGTTTGCGGGCACGTCGGGTAACCCCCCTGCCATGTTGATCCGGAGAATCGCACGTCCCCTCTTGTCCGTTGCGTTCATCGGCCAAGGCGTCGAATCGCTGCTCAACCCGAAGCCGGCGGCGGACGCCGCCGCGCCCGCGGTGGAGGGCCTGCAGTCGCTGCCGGATCCGGTGGGCAGCAAGATTCCGAGCGACCCGCAGACGTTCGCGCAAATCACCGCCGCCGTTCAGATCGGGGGCGGCCTGCTGCTCGCCACCGGCAAGTTGCCGCGAGTGGCGTCGGCCGCCCTGGCGGTCACGGTACTGCCGGCCAACCTCGGCGCGCACATGTTCTGGGCCGAGACCGACCCGCAGCGCAAAGCCGAGTTGCGCCAAGCCTTCCTGAAAGACCTGAGCCTGTTGGGTGGGCTGGTCATCGCGTCCGCGGACACCGCGGGCAAGCCGTCGCTGGGGTGGCGCGGGCGCCGGGCGGCCGAACGGCTCTCCGAGCGGGTGTCCTCGGCGCTACCGGGCTCGCAGGTGGACGGCGAACTCGGCGAACTCGGCGAGAAGATCGTGCACCGCCTGCAGGTCGGCGCCGAACGCGGCCGCGAGCTCGCCAGCACCGCCGCCGAACGGGGCGCGCCCTACGCCGAGGCCGCCCTCGAACGCGGCCGCGAGCTCGCCAGCACCGCGGCCGAAAGGGGCGCGCCCTACGCCGAGGCCGCCCTCGAACGCGGCCGCGAACTGGCCAGCACCGCGGCCGAAAGGGGCGCGCCGCTGGCGAAGAAGGCGCGCAAACGCACCGAAGAGCTGGCGAGCACGGCCGCCGAACGCGGCGGGCCGCTGGCGAAGAAGGCGCGCAAGCGTGGCGAAGAGCTTGCCGACACGGCGTGGGCGCGCGGCAGCCGATTGGCCGACACCGCGCGCGACCGGGTGGGCGGCCAGGTCAAGACGCGCCGGCGCAGGCGCCCCTGGTAGTCGCTCGTTTCAGCGGCCGGCGTGGCGGCGCTCTTGGCGGCGCCGCAGGTAGAGCGCCCACGAGAGCACCACGACCACGAACGAGACGAGCTGGACGCCCACCACCCAACCCGCGGGGTAGATCACTCCGTTGATGTAGTGGGCGATAAAACCGTCGGGCGGCAGCGGCGGCATTCCGGCGCGGGCCCGCGCCCAGCGTTCCACCCAGGTCAATGGGCAGTCGACGCTTTTGGTGGCGATGGCCGCACCCCAGATCACCGCGGCGACGTGCAGCCAGATCGTGCGTGGCCAGCGCAGCGCGAGGAAACCACCGGCCACGACGTAACAGATGAAGGCGAAGTGCAACGCGACAACGAGCCCGACCACCGATTGGTACACGGCTCAGCCGCTCGAATCATGTTGTGGTGCGTGGTTTTTCAGGAAGGCGTCGACGACGGCGTCGACATCGGGGCCGATGTCGACGGTGACCCCGCGCTCGTCGGCCCCAAGGGGTTCCAGGATGTCGAATTGCGAGCTCAGCAGCGCGGGCGGCATGAAATGGCCGGTCCTGGCCGACATCCGGCGGTTGATCAATTCCGGTGAGCCGTTGAGGTGCAAGAAATCGACGCGCGGGCAGCGCGCCCGCAGCCGATCACGGTAGTCGCGCTTGAGCGCCGAACAACTCACCACGCCGCCGGCGGGGTGGCCGGCGAGCCACTCGCCCACCTTGTCCAGCCACGGATAACGGTCGTCGTCGTTTAGCGGTTCACCCGCGGTCATCTTGGCGATGTTGGCCGCCGGGTGCAGCGTGTCGGCGTCGAGGTAGGGCACCCGCAAGCGTTGTGCGAGTGCGCAACCCACCGTCGACTTGCCCGACCCGGAGACACCCATCACCACGATGGGTGACGGCGCGGCGCCCGGGACCGCGCTTATGTCCGGTCCCCAAAGTTGCGGTTCCACTCCACCCAGCCGACGCCGCTGCGGCCGTCCGGTGTGCTGACGCGCGCCCACGCGCGGGGGAACTGGCTCACCCGCCCATCGGCGGCGACCAGGCGCACCGGCGCGTGGCCGCGCACGTCGACCTCGGCGGCGATGTCGCCCGGTTCGAAGCTCAGCGTGGCGTTCAGGGGTAACCCGTTGGCGCCGAACGGTTCCCGGGAGGTGATGGTCCGCAGCTCGCTCACCTTGCCGTCGGCGCCCTGGATGTAGCCGATGCTGAACGGCGGCGCGTCGGGAATCCGGATGTTCACGCCGTGCAGGTGGGTGCCGTCATCGAGGTGCAGCGCGCTCCACAGCCAGTCCATGCTCCACCAGTCGCGCACGCCCCACGAGTGGTCGCGCTGCCCGGGAACCGAGTCGAGGCGATACCTGGTGTCGCCGACCGTGACGGTGCCCGAAACCGTGCACGGGATCTCATAGCGCGTGGTGATCCGGTACTTGTACGGGCTGCCGGCGGTGGCCCACTCCAGCCGCATCGTCATGTCGACGGGGGTGCCGGGCTCGCCGCGCAACAGGGCCGACGGGTCCTGATGGGCCTCGCCCCGCGCCCGCACGTCGACGCTGTAGGTCCGCAGCGGCGCGACGGCGGAGTGACCGACCTCGACAGCGTCGGTGCGCAGCACCCATGGATCCGCCGGCAGCGGGACCCGCGCGTCGACGGCCACGGTCGGCATGTCGGGTCCGCACAGCAGCGCATGAACCCACGCCGTCCGCTGGTTCGCGATCAGGCCGATGCGGAACCAACCGCCCAATCCCTGGGCCGCGTCGACGAAGTCGGCGTACCAGCTCTCGCTCCACAACGGTTCGTCGGTCGGCGCGTGCGCGAGTTCGTCCTCCTCCGACGGTCGCAGCGGCTCCGGCGCCGCCGCGGCGGGCAGCGTCGCCAACGCGTCGCTGTCCAGCACATGGTCGCAGTGGCGTTCCAGCATCGTCATGAACAACCGGTCGCCCCGCTCGGTGCGCTCCACCAACATCGACGACACGATCGCCATCATCACGCCGAAAAAGCTTTGGCGGCGCACACCTTCCGCGACGTCGTCGACGGTGATCGGGGCCGCCGGTCCCAGCGCCTCGTGGTAGGCGCGCAGCAACGCGTCGTAGGCGGCGCGACGATCCCGCGTCGACAGCGCACAGCCGAGGAAGTAGGACAGGTCGGTCAGGGCCGGGCCCCAGGACACGGTCTGCCAATCGACGACGGTGAGCGGGCGGTCGGCTTCGGCGGTACCGAACAACATGTTGTCCAGCCGGTAGTCACCGTGCACCAGGCCCTGAATCCGGCCCGCCTCCTGGGCCAGGTAGCCGTCGAAGGCGGCGACCAGGCGTTCGCACACCGCGCGGTGCTCCGGGGCGATCCGGTCGCCGTAGCGCTCGACGAAGCCGGCGTAGAGCTGGGTGATCATGGTCTGGTCGAGCGGCGCGTCACGGTTGAGCCAGGGCGCTTCGGCCAGCGACGTGTCGCCGAGCAGCGGGCCGTGCAACCGCCCCAGTTCGGTGACCGCGAGCCTGGCCTGTTCGATTGTGGCGCCGGCGATTTCGTCGCCGACGGTCGCCGGACCGGCGTCTCCGAGCAGCAGGTCGAACGCTCCCGTCGCGGTGTCGATGGCCGCGTGGTAGCAGGGCGCGATCGGCCCGCCGAGCCGCGGCGCGATGTCGCCGTAGAACCGGACCTCGCGCTCGTAGAGGCCCAGGGCCAATCCGGTCTGCCGGCTCACCGGATCGGTGGCCGCGACCTTTAGCACCACCGACTCCGGGCCGCCCGGGCCCGCATCGTCGTAGCGCAGCCGGACCCGGTAGCACTCGCTCATCTGGCCGGTCCCGATGCGCTCGACGGCGAAATCGGCGACCACGCCGGCGCCGATCGCGGCGGTCAGCCAGGTGGCGGTGAGGTCACCGGGGCGTTCGATGACTTGTTCGGTGTCGGCGTGCATGGGGGTCAGCGTGCCAGGTCACTGCGCCAAGGAGAAGCCGTCCCAGGCCATCCGGCGCTGCGGGTGCGGGTCGAACTCGATGCGGCTCCTGCGATCGAAGACCATGACGGCGCGCTGGGTGGGCGTGTAGGCGGGCCAGTCGTCGTGCGGCACCCCGGTGCGGCTGAAGTTGCGCCACCGTCGTTGCACCTGGTTGCTGACCCGCAGGGCGGCGCGCTGATCGGCCGCGGCGGTCAGCAGCGCGCCGAGCCTGGTGCGATAGAAGTCGAAGACGGCCAGCAATTCGGTGGCGTGGGTGGCGCCCAATCCCGACCACCGCAACGTTCGCGGGGCGTAGTCGTACCGGTACAGGTAGGTGGGCGCATGGCGGCCGTGGGCCTCGGCGATCTGCCAGGCCGCCGAGCTGAACGCGAAGTCGCCGCCGAGCTGAATGCACGCCGACGGCGACGGGTAGTCCGGGTACGCGGCGGTAATGCGTTCGCGCGCAGCCGGTTCGGCGTCGGCCAGCAGCTCCTCGATCATCGACTGGTTCGTTGGCAGCATGCGCAGGAAGCGGGTGAACAGCCGGCCCTCTTCGGCGTTGGTGCCCACGATGAGCGGGGCGCGATGCGCGCGGCCGTCGCGCATCGCCTCGACGGGATCCATCGGCAGGATGTCGTCACCGGTGACCGGACCAATTGGGAAGGCCCCCAACCTTTTTTGCATGCCCTGCTCGATCAGCCGGTGTTGGGTTTCCACCAGTTGGGCGGCGGACGCCTGCATCAGCGCACTGGCGGCGTCGCGGGTGCGGGCCCCGAGGAGGTTGGCGAACCGGTCCGCGAACTCGTCGGCAACCTCCTTCGACCGCACCAGGCCCGACGCCGGGCTTTCCGAGATCGCGCGGGCGAACAGGCCTTCGGTCGCGGGCACCGCCAGCAGCGTCGCGGTTATGCAGGCGCCGGCGCTTTCGCCAAAGATGGTGACGTTGCCCGGGTCGCCTCCGAACCCCGCGATGTTGTCCTTGACCCATTGCAGCGCCATCACCAGATCGCGCAGGTACAGGTTGCTCTCGATGGTGATTTCCCGGGTCGACAGCGACGACAGGTCCAGGCAGCCCAGCGCGCCCAGCCGGTAGTTCACCGACACGTAGACGCAACCGCGCCGGGCCAGCGCGGCGCCGTCGTACAGCGGGGTCGCCGAGCTGCCCAGGATGTACCCCCCGCCGTGGATGAACACCATGACCGGCAGTGGTTCGGCTTCTCGGGATTCGGGTGCGACGACGTTGAGCGTCAGGCAGTCCTCGCTCATCGGCTGGTATTTGCCGACGCCCAGCATGGTGTAGCGGCGCTGCTGGGGCGCGCAGTGGGTGAAGCCGTGGCAGTGCCGCACACCGGACCACGGCAGGGGAGGCTGCGGCGCCCGGAACCGCAGCGGCCCGACCGGCGGCCGGGCATACGGAATGGATCGCCAGCGGTGCACGCCGTCGCGGGTGAAGCCTTCGACGATTCCGGCGGTGGTGCGGGCGCGAATGGTGCGCTCATGCATAACCCGACGTTAGCGGACACTACGTACGTAGGGCGCGCGCAGCGCCTGAATCCGGTCAGAACGGCGGTGGGTCGTCGTCGGTTTGGGGTGGGGCGGGTCCGACGAAGCTGACTGGCTGTTCGCGCCGGGCCGTGCGGGCTTCGCGATTGTGGTTGCGTTCGGTGGCGATGCGGTAGGCGCGGTCTTGGGCGCGGGTGCGGCGTCGTTTGGGCATCATCGCGGTGCGCTCGGCGCAGTAATCGGGCGGCGGGTCGGCTTCGACGGCGGCGAACCCGCCGACCGCGCGGCACAAACTCGGGAACAGCAGCGCGCTGCCCGGGGTGGTGACATAGGTGTGCCCGGTCGGTGCGGTCAGGATCAGCGTGCCGTCGGGCAGTTGCTGTTCGGCCCAGCCCAGGAAGGTCTTCACCAAATGATGGGTTCTGCAGTAGCACTTCAGGTTTGACGCATGCGTGGGCCCGCCCTGGCTGTAGGGGATGGTGTGGTCGAGATCGCACCCGGCGGCCGGAGCATCACAACCGGGCCAGCGACACGTCAAATCCCGGCACCGCACAAAATCGGCCAACGCCGTCGATGGCACATAGCCGTCCTCCGGGGGCGCGTCGCCAGGGTGGATCAGCGGCACCAGTTTCGCCGACTTGGCCAGTTCCTCGACGAGTTCGGGCGGGATCAGCCCATCAGTGCCCACCTCCGACGCCGGTGGACCGCCGCCGTCGAGGGTGGCTTGCTCGGCGATCATATGAATCACCACCGGGCCAGCCGCGGGCCGCTTTCCGGCTCCACAGTCGGCTCTCCCGCACCGACAGCCCAGTCGGTCAGCCCCGGCGGCCAGCGCCCCCAGCGCGTCGGCGCGGCGCTGCTCACGGGTGCGCGGATCATGCTCACACACCGTGGCCGCCAACGCATCCAACCGTTTGTCCAGCGCATGAGCATCCGGGGTGAACAAATGGCCTTCGATCTGCGAGATGCCCTCGCCGGCATCGGTAATCCAGATTTGCCGGTCGATCTGGCGCTGCCGGCGTCGGCGCACCGCATCGGCATCGGCGCGGGCCACGATCTTGTCCACCTGGGCGGCCAGCCGGCCCTGCGTCATCGACGGCCAGCGCACCACGCTGGCCGCCAACGTGGCATCGACCGCCGCGAGCACCCCGTCATCGGTGATCAAATCGGTGCGATACACCAAGGTCTGAAACATCCGATAGTCGATATCCCCGGCGCTGAAAACCTCGCCCACCCGCGGCAGGCGCTCGCGCATCGCGCGGGCATAGCGCAACCGGCTCGCGGCCAGACCCTGGCTGATCCGCAACGCCGCGCCCACCTCGGCGGCCACGGCCTCCATCGTGTCGATCGCCCACTCATCGGACTCCGAACACCGCGAGAGTCGATAACCGAACAACCGCCCGATCGCCTCCAACTGCGCGGCCGCGGCCCGGTTCTCGGCCCGCGCGGCCGCACCGATCTGGTCAATCAGCGCCGCCGACTCCGCAGTCCTCGACGGATAACGCCGCTCGAACAGCTCATCGAGCCTGGCGATCGCCTCGGGATCCACTCGGGTTTCGAACATGCATTCGATTGTGGCAGAGGGGTCTGACACGACGGGCGTCGCCGCTTTAGCCTGACGGAATGCGGATCGCCGCGCTGATTGCCCTGTCGTTGCTGATCGCCGGATGCTCCCACGGGGGTGGTGGCCGGCCGGGTCAGACGCAGACGAGCGGAGCGCCGCCGGGCCCGTCCGCCGCCGCTCCCCCGTCGGGCAAACCGCCGGCGCCGTCGACCGCAACGGCAGCCGGGGCGGCGATCTCCGACGTCATCGCGTGGATCGAGGCCGGTCACCCCGCCGATCCCGGCCGCTACCACACGGCGACGCGCGACGGCGTCGCCACACCGTTGGGCAACGACATCGCCTTCACCGCCGCGGCCGGGAAAGTCGCGTGCATGACGGATTCCAAGCACACCGGCAACGCGCTGTCCTGTCTGGTCGACCTCGCCAATCCCCCGGCCCGGCCCGAGACGGCCTACGGCGAATGGAAGGGCGGCTGGGTCGACTTCGACGGGACGAACCTGCAGATCGGGTCGGCCCGTGGCGACCCGGGTCCGTTCGTCAGCGGCAACGGGCCCGAGCTGGCGAACGGGGACTCGTTGTCATACAACGACAATCGCTGTCGCTCAGACCAGGCCGGCGTGGTCTGCGTGAACTACGCCCACCAGTCGGCGGTGCGGTTCGCCGCCACCGGCGTGGTGCCGTTCGGCTGCCTTCGGTCGGTGCCGCCGCCCGACGGGGTCGGCGCCGCGTTCAGCTGTCCATGATCGTCGCGAACAGCTCGCTCATCTCGTCGGCAGGTCCGCCGGGCACGGTGTGGCCGGCTTCGTCGCGGATCTCGTCAAGATGGTCGCGCACATCCTCGATGGACAGCCCGGGGTTGTGGAAACCCTTTGTCCTGCCGATGAAGAAGCGCGCGACGTGCCCGGCGCCGACGGTGTAGATCTCCCCGGAAACCGGGCAATCCCGGTGGGCCAGGAAGGCCACCACGGGAGCCACCAGCGCCGGGTCGAGCCGCTGAAGGTATTGGCCCACAAGGTCATCGAGCATGGCCTGCGCCGCCTCGTCGTCCTGCCGGCCGGCGCGTTCGACTTCGCGCGCAAGCATCCGGGTGTAGGCGATCGGCGCGACGGCGTTGACCTTGATGTCGTGCTCGGCCCCTTCGGCGGCCAGCACCCGTGTGAGGCCGATCAGACCCGTCTTGGCCGCGCCGTAGTTGCTCATCCGTTCGGCGCCGAGGATTCCGGCGGCCGAGCAGGTGTTGACCACCCGGCCATACCGCCGCTCGCGCATGACCTTCCACGCCGGACGGGTCACGTAGAACGCGCCCTTCAGGTGCACGTCCAGCAGCGGCTCGAGCCGGTCGGCGGTCATGTCCTCGAACGGGGCGTCGCGCACGATTCCCGCGTTGTTGACCACGATGTCCACCCGGCCCCAGGTTTCGAGCGCGGCATCGATGATCGCCTGTCCGCCTTCGGGAGTCGTCACGCTGTGGGTGTCGGCAACGGCCGCGCCGCCGCGCCGGCGAATCTCGTCGGCAACGGCGTCCGCCGGCCCGCTGTCCGAGCCGCCGCCCGTCACCGACCCGCCCGTGTCGTTGACGACGATGCGTGCCCCGCGCGAGGCGAGCAGCAGCGCGTACTCCTTGCCCAATCCCCCGCCGGCACCGGTGATCACGGCGACCTGCCCGTCGAATCGCAGCTCGTTGGTCACCAGCTGACCGGCAGCTCTTTCATTCCGTAGATATTGGACACCTTGAAGCTCAGCCGATCCGGCGATACCGCCAACGTCAGCCCGGGCAGTCGCCGCGCCAGTGTGGTGAACGCCACCTGCATTTCGACGCGCGCCAGGTTTGCCCCGATGCATTGGTGCACGCCGTAGCCAAAGCCCAAGTGCCCGCGCGTGTTTCGGTTGACATCGAACGCTTCCGGGTTTTCCACGAATTCTGGATCCCAGTTGCCGGCGGGCAGGTTCATCATGACGAATTCCCCGGCGCGGATCAGCTGACCTCCGATCGTTAGGTCTTCGGTGGCCACGCGATCGACCTGACTGTGCACGATGGTGAGGTAGCGCATCAGCTCCTCGACGGCGTTCGCGACGACGGCGGGATCGTCGGTCCGCCCGAGCCGCTCGAACACGTCGGGATGTGCAAGCAGCGCAACCGTTCCCAACGAGATCATGTTGGCGGTGGTTTCGTGGCCGGCCTGCATCATGATCACACTGCTCATGGCCGTAGTCGCATGGTCGAGCTGGCCCGTCGCCACGTATTCGGTGACGAGGCGGCTGATCAGGTCGTCGCCGGGTTCGCGTTCCTTGCGCTCCACCAACTCCTCGATGTAGGCGTACATCGCCCCAAAGGCCTGGCCCCTCTCCTCGTCGGAGGACCTCTGGTCCAACCCCACGGTGGTGTGGTGCTGGAACAGCCCGAGGTCTTCGGGCGGCACTCCCAGCAGCAGCGCGATCACCAATGACGGTACCGGCAAAGCGAATTCGCGCACCAGATCGGCCGGCGCACCGTTGGCGACCATCTGGCCGAGGTAGTGGTCGACGATCTGCTGGATTTGCGGCCGCATGGCTTCGCAACGCCTGAAGGTGAAGTTGCTTGTCATCATGCGCCGCAATCGATGATGCTCGGGATCATCGGTCCGGGCGAACATCACCGGAACCTTGTTGTCGGCGTCCTTCGGCATGATCGAGTCAGAAATGGTCTTCGCGGACAGTCGCGGATCGACCAGCGCCGCCCTGATGTCCTGGTAGCGGCTCACCACCCAGACGGGGTTGCCCTGGAACGTCGCCTTTCGGAGCCCGGGCTGGTCTCGCCAGTTCGCGAATTCGGGTGGTGGCGCGAGCGGGCAGTGCGCAGCGCGCGGGACGGGCAGCACAGGAAGATCGACGTCCGGTCGGAACTCGGAAGTTGTTGACATCACCGGCATTTCCGTGTAAGTGGCAGATAGCTGTCAATTACATGAGCGTAGAACCCGGCCGACTGACAGTCAACCGTCAGTTAGGCTGTCACCATGACCGCGGTTGAGGACCGGCCGTTGCGCGCGGACGCGGCACGCAACGTCGAGCGGATTCTGCGCGCAGCGCGGGACGTCTACGGCGAGTTCGGGCCCGATGCACCGGTGGAGGCGGTCGCGCGCCGGGCGGGCGTCGGTGAACGAACGCTCTACCGTCGGTTTCCGACGAAGGCCGACCTGGTCCGCGCCGCCCTGGACCAGACCGTCGCCGACGATCTCATCCCGGCGATCGAGGAAGCCCGCCGCAGTGCCGACCCGCTGCGCGGCCTCGGCCGGCTGATCGAAGCCGCGATATCGCTCGGCGCCCGCGAGCGCAACCTGCTGACCGCGGCGCACCGGGCCGGATCGCTGACCGCCGACATCTCGGACTCGCTGAACGAGGCGCTCGGCGAGCTGGTCCGCCGTGGCCAGCAGGCTCGCGTCGTCCGCGCCGATTTGGTGGCCGACGATCTACCGCGTTTGATCGCGATGCTCTATGGGGTGCTGCCGACGATGGATTCGGCCAGCGATGGCTGGCGGCGATACGTCGCCCTCATTCTCGATGCGATATCGGACTCGGAGAGACAACCGCTGCCCTCTGCGCCCGCCCTTCGTTTTGCCGAGCCGAGCAGCTGGCGGGTGTGACCGGTCTAGTTGATGGTGACACCGGCGTCGACCTTGAACTGCAGGCCCGTCACGTATCTGGACTCATCGGAGAGTAGGAACAGCACCGCGTTGCTGACGTCGACGGGCTCCACGGCCGGCGTGGGCATCGCATTGACGAAGATGGGGATCAGGTCCGACCGTTGCTCGCCCAGCAGGGCTCCGAACGACGGCGGAATCATGCCGGTAGGGCAGCCCGTCGGAAGCACAGCATTGACCCGCACGTTCTGGGCGGCCAATTCGTTGGCCAACGCCAGCGTCAAGCCCACGACACCATACTTCGCGGCGGTGTAAGGGGTTTGCAGCGGAAAACCTTTGACGGCGCCCGCCGAACTGATGTTCACCACGCTGCCGCCTCCCTGTTCGAGCAGATGGGGAATCGCGGCCGCGCAAGTGTTCCACACGCCAATGAGGTTCACGTCCACCACGGTGCGCCAGTCTTCGACGGTCGTTTTGTCCCACGGCGCGATCGTCAACACACCGGCGTTGGCCACCGCCCCGTCCAGCCCCCCGAGTTCGCCGACGCCGTCGTCGACCGCCTTGCGCAACTGTTCACCATCCCGGACGTCGACGACATAACTGACACAGCGACGACCGATTTCGTCGACCATCCGTGTTGTTTCGTCGAGATCTTCCCTTGCGGCCAAGGGATATTCGATCTGCGGAAGGGACTGGCAGATGTCGACCAGGATCAGATCCGCACCCTCCTGCGCGAGCCGCAGCGCATGGCTGCGCCCCAGACCGCGGCCGGCGCCGGTGATCAGAATGCGTTTACCGGCGACGCGCACCTAACGCTCGTTCCACATCAGGCCGCGCATCGTCGCGGACAACGGGATGTCCTCCACACCGATCAGCCCCGAGGGCGCGCGGCACACCCAATCGATCGCGTTGACGGCCCGGCCCGCCGTCGAGATGCAGCCGGCATCGGTGGAATCGAGAACCGGGTGCGAAACGTGCGTGTTGATCTCCACCCGCGGCTCGCCCTCCACCACGACGCGGTGTACGCCGGTGTGCCCGTCGGGCGGGTACTCCCAGTCGGGCGCGGCGGCCGTTGTCAGCCTGGTGACGTGCTCGAGGGTGATCACCGGTTCGCCGTCGCGCACACCCTCGGTGGCAAACCGAACGGCGGCCATTTGCCCCGGCTCCACCGTCATCATCGTGCAGTCGATGCGCTCCGGTGTGAACCAGCGTTCGGTGCGCTGCCGAACATCGTCGAGTTCGATGCCGAGATTGTCCGCCAGGCTGCGCACCTGACCGCCCCACATCGACACGATCACACCGGGCAGGAACATCATCGCCGGCTCGTCGTCGGCGGTGGTTCCGAACCCCATTGCGGCACCGGTGAACTCGGCGTCGTCGTAGTTGCCGTAGTCGAAGATCTCCTGCACCGTGATCGACGAGACGCGGGTGGTCAGGCTGACCGCCGAGTGCACGAGGGTGTCGCCGGAAAAGCCGGGGTCGATGCCGTTGACGTAGAGCGAGGTGTTGCCGGCCGCACAGGCTTGTTCGAGCGGCACCCGGAGCCAGTCTTCGGCGTGGCGAGGGGTGACCAGCCAGACCATCGATGTACCAACGACGTTGGTGCCGGCGGCCAGGAACTTGGCCATCTGGTCGATAGCCTGCATCGGCCTCGTCTCGCCCTGCGCTGTGTAGACGACGCAGTCTGCGCCGAGGCCGACCAGGGCGTCGACGTCGTCGATGGCGATGATGCCGGTCGGTTTGTCCAAACCGCACAGCTGCGCCGCGTCCCGGCCGATCTTCTCGGAGCTCGCGGCATGCACGCCGACCAGCTCGAGATCGGGTCTGCCGATGATCGCCCGCAACGAATGCCGCCCAACGTTGCCGGTCGAGAATTGAATCACTCTGCGCACTGGTAGCCCTCAGTAGTCCGGTATCGGCAGCGGCGAATTGTTCGAGTCGATGCCGCCGTCGACGTGAAAGATCGCGTTCGTCGCATAACAATCGCGCGTGCAAAGGTACACCGTCAGCCTCCCGAGATCCTCGACGTCGCCCAGACGATGCAGCGGCGTGGCCTCTTTCATCTTTTCCAGCGACCCCGGCATCAGGTCCAGGCTGCTCTGCAGACCGTCGGTGGCGAACGAACCAAGCGCGATGGCGTTGACGCGAATCTTCGGCGCGAGCTCCTGGGCCATGGCACGCGTCAGGGCTTCGAGGCCGCCCTTCGCGACGCAATACGCGGTCAGCGCCCGAATCCCGAACCGGGCCGAACCCGACGAGATGTTGACGATGGAACCGCGCCCGGCATCGAGCATGTGCGGGGCCACCAGCTGACTCATGATGAAGGCGGACGTCACGCACCAGTCGAAGGTATGCCGGAAATCTTCGTCGGTGATGTCCAGGAACCGCGCGTAGGTGGAGCCACCGACATTGTTGACGAGAATGTCGATGCGGCCGAATCGTTCCATGGCGGTGTTCACGACGCGCTCGCCATCGGCACGACTCATCGCGTCCGCGACCAGCGCCAGTCCCTTGCCACCGGCATCCTCGATGCCCTTGATCGAGCCGACGATTTCGGACTCGGTGCGAGCGGTCCCGACAACCGTGGCGCCGGCCTCCGCCAACACCCGGGCGATGCCCGCCCCGACACCGCGCCCGGCGCCCGTGACGATCGCGACCTGTCCGTCCAGCCGGAACTGTTCCAACGCCATGCCGGGCTCCCTCGGCCGAGTGATGTGTGCGCCGTTCACTGTAAGAATGCAACCTGACTAAAGTCAATGAAATCATGGGGTCCGGGTTGGCGTCGCCGTGGTGTAACGTAACGATGCTCAAGGCATACAAGCTTTTCTAGCGGACGCACGTCATAATGGCTCAAGTGCCCTCGGAACTCTCACATGAGTCGGGTCAACAGTTAGGAACGAGATGGCTGTGACGGACAGGTTGTCTGCACGGGAGGCAAAGCGCCTGCAGACGAGGGAGCGATTGATGGGCGCCGCGATCGCCGAGTTCGCCAGGGCCGGAATGGCCGAGGCTGACGTCAGCGCGATTGTGGCTGCGGCGGGGGTCGCCCACGGAACCTTCTTCTTCCACTTCCCCACCAAGGAGCATGTTCTGCTGGAGCTGGAGCGCCGCGAAGAGGACCGCATCGCCAAGCAGTTCGCGCAGTTCCTGAAGTCCAAGCACGATCTCGCGGCCGCTTTACACGAGGCCGTCCGCCTGGTGGTCGGGCTGGAACGTCGACTGGGCGATCGGCTGTTCAATGACTTTCTCGCGCTGCACTTCTCCCAAACCCGTCCACCCGTCGAGGACGGCACCGATCACCCCTTGATCGTGTTGGTCGCCCAGGAGATCGCGCTTGCTCGCGAACGCGGCGAGACGGATCCGCAAGTCAATCCCATGAACAGCGCGGTGTTCTTCCTGCTGGGTCTCTACTCCCTGTTGATCACCACAAGCCACTGGCCGACCGGCCATGATCTGCTGGAGGACTACGTCGCGAGGACATTGCGAAGCATGGCGCCCTGAGTCACTAGCGCACCAGGCCGCGCAACGGCACCAGCCCGAGCTCCCTGTGGGTGAGGAACCCCGGCGGAGCCTCGCAGACGGCCGGAACCGTGTTCGCCGGACCCATCGCGGTCCAGGTGTAGCCCGGCTTGGGGTAATTGCCCTGCGGATCGGCCGGCGCCTGGAGGATCAGCTCGGTGGGCTCATCGCCCTCGATCACGATGCGGTAATGATAGTGCCCGCCCCAATCGGGCTGCGGCTCAATGGCATCGTATTCGTCCATCGTGTACATCTCGTGGAAGGTGATGAGCGGCTTGTTGTCGACCCACGTCGTCCACTTGTGATGCTGGGAGGCGACGGTGCCCTTCTTGATCACGCCTCTGAAGCCCGGCATGTCACTTGTCGGCCCCCCTTCGTAGGGGATGTCACGAATCGCCGTCCCCAGTTCGACGTCCGTGGTGTACTTTTCGACCGTCTTCCCTAAGCCCTCCACCACCATCGCCATCGATTGCGCGAACAAGGGCCACGCGTTTCCCAGCAGATTCGGCCCGGCCAAGAACTCTTCGGGATCGCTCCCCATCCCCATCTCGTGCAGGTACTTCAACGTGTCCTTGCCGAAATTCACCACCTCGTAGATGTGGATGGCGTCGATCCGGCTGACGATTCTGGCCAGCGTCAACACGAGCAGGTCCCCGGCGAAACCCGGGTTGACACCCCCCGCGTGGAACGAGGTACCGCCCTCGCGGCAGGCGGCGTCGATCTTGTCGATGTCGGCCTTGCTGTGTTCGGTTCGATACCACCACGCGCCACCCGAGGCGACGACGTTCTTGCCGCCGCGCAGCAGGCGACAGACCTCGTCGGGGTCGGACCACAGCGGCGCGTAGAAGACGCAATCGGCGTCCAGCGCTTCGATCGCCGCCTTGTCGGTGGTGGCGAGCACCCCGATCGGCGCGGTGCCGACGAGCTCACCGGCGTCCTTACCCACCTTTTCCGGCCGATTGCAGAGCACCCCGACCACCTCGAAGGCGGGGTTATGGGCAAAATGGCGCAGCGCCACCGTTCCGACATTGCCCATGCCCCACTGGATTACGCGATACTTCTTCTCGGCCGGCGATTCGAGCGTCATCGCTACTCCTCTGCATACACCCACAGCGTCATGACGCGGCTGAGCGCCCGCTGAGCGTAGGCGCTGCGCGACGTGAGTGTCAACGATTCAGCGCCTGACTGTTGTCAGTAGTAGCAGGCCGGCCTGACTCGGAAATCTCTGTCAGGGAGCCATAAGCACGGCCCACCGCGCTGCTCCGGCGTGCTCTTATGCTGACTACAGTCAGCCTGTTATAGTGCTCGCACCTGTTTGATCTTCGATGACGGGGAGGGTTTGTGAATCCGTCGAAGCTGCAACAGCGCGGCTCTGCGCTGCCGGGGCTGGCGCTCGACGCGCACACGGAGCAATCGCAGCTGGCCCAGCGCCGGGCGGACAAATGGCTCATTTCCGGCAGCCTCCTGATCGGGACGGCGGCGTTGGGCGTCTTCGGGCTGCCGCTGTTCCTCTGGGGTGTGCGGTTGCTGCGCCGGGCGCAGCGGGATGGGCTCTCGGTCCGGCCGATGCTGGTCACGTTGCTCGGTTACCTCGTCATCATCGACGCGGCCATCAACACCGTGGGATGGGCGCTTGACCTGGTGGCAAACCACACCCTGCTGGCCCGCGTGCTGTTGAACGGCTGGGGCAACATGTTCGACGCGGGCTACTTCTGGCACTACAACGAGCTGTGGGTCGGCGGCGCGGCCGGCCCCGGCGAAAAGGCCTGGGAGGTCGGCCTCATCCTGACCGTCTTCACCATGCGCATCGCCGCCGCCATCGGCTTCCTGCAGATGAAGCGCTGGGGCCACCAGTGGATGATCGTCACCTGCTGGATGGGCGTGGTGATCTGGATCGGCTACGTGTTCAACATGACGATGTTCGCCGACGTGCGCTTCGCCGGCGTCGTGTTGCCGGTCGTCGGCTGGTGGCTCTACGACATCTTCTACATCACCCCCTTCCTCGCCATCCCGTACCTGCACACCGTCAACCGCGAAATGTTCACCGACTGAATACCTTTGATGAGGAGGTCAGATGGGCTATGTCTGGGAGATCCTGCGCTACGTCGCCGCGTGGGGCGGCACCGGCCTGATCATCTGGTTCTGGTATTGGCTGTTCTCCAACATCGGCACGTTTTGAGCGCGGCCAATGACTGAACGTTCCCATGCGGATGCGATGACGCTCGAGCGAAGCTGCGCCGTGACGGCGGTCGCGCTCAGTGAGCAACGTCGCGAGGGTGCCCGGCTCGTCACCGGCGAGCGCCGGGCCTTCGGTCTGAATGCCGCGCTCACCTTCGTTCATGTCCCCTACCCCGCCCCGTCCGGCTGGACACGCAGGACCCTGACATGCGGTGTGGCCCTGCAATGCTCGCCGTCGAAGGAGCGCGTCACCGCATATCGGCTGAACGAGCTGTCCGCTCGCGAGCTGCGGGCGCTCGCGATTGTCGAGGGCGGCGTCGCGCTTGGCTGGATAGCGTCGCGGTGGCCCGGCCTGCTACCCGAGCTGCAACGGCTACTGCCGGACTTCGATGCCCGGGCCGGGGACATGGACGCCGGCGAGATGCTCAACCGGGCGATCGCTTTGGCGGCCACCGGGCGGGCATTGACGGTTCATCCACTGCTGGGCAACCTGCCGCTGGCCTACACGGTGCCGCGGGGATGGACCGACAGATTGCGACGCAGCTTTGGCAGGATGCCATGGACCACAACGCAGCAGCGCCTGCCGCGGCCGTACTCGGTTCCCGTCGGTGGCGACGGCGGCGTCCGCAACCCCAACCTGCCGCCGCCGAGCCGACCGCAAGACAATGATTTGGACGTCACTCCACAACACCGGCCCGGGATCCCCTATCCCGAATGGAACGTGTGGACGCAGCGATTCATGCGCGACCACGTCGCCGTCGTCGAAACCGCAGACACCCGGCGCATCGGTCCTGCCGCGCCCGTGACCGTTGACGTGCGCAAGTGGTTCGAAGAGCACACCCATCGTGCGATGACAAACAGCCTCGAAGACGGCTCCGACCTGGATGTCGACCAATACGTCAGCCACTACATCGATCTGACGACCGGCGAGGCCAAGGAGCCGCGGATATTCCGCGACCTGCTGCCCAGCGGCCGCGACGTCACCACGGCTCTGCTGCTCGACGGCAGCTCGTCGCTGGGGGTGCACGGTGGGCGAATCTTCCGGCTGGAACTCGCCTGCGCCGACGCGCTGTCGCGTGCCATGACGCTGGCGCGCGAACGCCACGGCGTCTTTGTGTTCACGGGCAACACCCGTCATCGAGTCGAAGTGCACTGCCTGAAGGACTTCGAAGACCGCGGGTTCGTGAAGCCGAGCGGGCTGGGACTGTCCACCCGCGGATACACCAGACTCGGTGCGCCACTTCGCCATTTGACGAGCCGACTGCTGGCGCAGCCCTCCGAGCGGCGTCTGCTGATCGTGATCGGCGACGGTCTGATCTCCGACGAGGGCTACGAGGGCCGTTACGCCTGGGCGGATGCGGCACACGCCGTCGAGGAGGCCAACGATGCCGGTGTGTCGACGTACTACGTGGGCGTGGGACCGACGCAAGTCGATCCCCTCCCGGAGGTTTTCGGGCCGCGGCGGTCTCAACGGATTCGGCGGGTCGAGGAACTCCCGCGGGTGTTGGCCCATGTCCATCGGGAGCTGGTGGCCGCATGACGGATACCTATCTCGCAAACGGCAACGAGGTCCAGCTTTTCGAGCAGGCCTTCCATCGGCGGCTGCCCGTGATGCTCACCGGTCCGACCGGGTGCGGCAAGACGCGCTTCGTCGAGCACATGGGCGTGCTGTTGCGGCGGCCCGTCGTCACCATCAGCTGCCACGACGATCTCACCAGCTCCGATCTCGTCGGCCGCTTCATGGTGACCGGCGGCGACGTGGTGTGGACCGATGGCCCGTTGACGCGGGCCGTCAAGGCCGGCGCGATCTGCTACCTCGACGAGGTCGTCGAAGCCCGCCACGACTCGTTGGCGATCCTGCATTCGCTCACCGATCACCGGCGTTCGCTGTACCTGGACCGCGCCGGCGAGGTGGTGCAGGCGCCCGACGAGTTCATGCTGGTGTGTTCGTACAACCCGGCGTATCGCAGCTCGCTCAAGGAGCTCAAACCGTCGTTCCGGCAACGGTTCGTCACGCTCACGATGACCTATCTGCCGCCCGAACGCGAGGCCGAGGTGATCGTCGCCGAGGCCGGAATCCCCATGGCCGCGGCGCGACGGCTGGTCGGATGCGCCGTTGCGATCCGCACCGCCGACGAGGCCTTTCACTTCGAGCCTCCGTCGACCAGGGTGCTGGTCACGGCCGCACACCTGATCGCCTCCGGCGCAACCGAATTGGACGCGGCCGACGCATGCATACTCGCGCCGCTGAGCACCGACGACGCGGTCACCGACGGTCTGCGTGAGGTCGCGGCGGCCAGCCTGGCGACCGCACCCTAGAAAGGAGCAACGCATGGATCTGAAAGAGCGGAAACGTAAGCGGGCACTCATCGTCTTCCAGATATTCATCTACGGCTACCTGGCGGTGATGTTCGGCATCCAGCTGTACATGTCCTTCGCCCGCGGGTGGTGGAACTTGTGAAACCTGTTGTGGCGCAGCCGGCAAGCTCGGTCAGCTTCGAGGACCACCACGACGAATCCCGCCAGGCGCAGCGGCGTGCCGACAAGTGGATGATCGCCGGCGCCGCCCTGATGGGCATGTGGGCTCCGGGTCTGATCGGATTCCCCATCTTCATGCGTGGGGTCTGGCTGCAGCGCCAAGCCCTGCGCGCCGGCCTGTCGGTTCGGCCGATGATCGTGACCCTGATCGGTTACCTGGTCCTGATCGACGGAATGCTCAACAGCCTGGGCTGGGCCCTGGACCTGGTCGCCAACCACACGCTGATCAACCGCGTGCTGATGGTCGGGTGGGGCAACATGTTCGACGCGGGCTACTTCTGGCATTACAACGAGCTGTGGGTCGGCGGCGCGGCGGGACCGGGCGAAAAGGCCTATGTGGCGGGGCTGATCCTCACGGTGTTCTCCATGCGGGTGGCCGCGGCGATCGGGTTTTTGCAGATGAAGCGGTGGGGGCATCAGTGGATGGTGGTCACCTGCTGGATGGGCGTGGTGATCTGGTCGGCCTATGTGTTCAACATGACCATGTTCGCCGACGTGCGCTACGCCGGGGTGGTGTTCCCCGTCGTCGGCTGGTGGCTCTACGACATCTTCTACATCACCCCCTTCCTCGCGATCCCGTACCTGCACACCGTCAACCGCGAAATCTTCACCGACTGAACAGGTTTAGGAGCATTGCCATGACCGAATCCTCACCAACCAAGGCCGCGGATTCCGACGACCTCGAGCCGGGCACGACGCCGTACTACGCGCGGATGCACAAATGGATCAAGCGGGCCGTGTTGGTGTGCCTGGTCGCACTGGTGATCGAGGGCGCGTTCACGTTGCCGTTCATGGCGGTCTATTACGGCTACCCCACGCTCAGCCTCACCGAGATCTGCAGCGAGCTACTGAAGATCCGCTACTCCAACGACACGTTGGAGTGCAAGTACCCCTACCCACCCTTCGGTCCGCCTGAGGGCGCCGAGGGCAAGGCCACCGCGCAGGACGTGTGGGGCATTCAGCCGATACCGAAGTACCACCGGCTGGGCTTCCGCGAACTGGTCAGGATCCACAACGAAAGGCTCGCCCGCCAGGCGGCCCAACAGCACGCGACACCGCACCCATGACCTACCGCGTCGTTCAGTGGACGACGGGCAACGTCGGCAAGCGCTCGGTGCGGGCGATCGCCGCGAACCCGAACTTGCGGCTCGTCGGATGCTATGCGTGGTCCGACGACAAGATCGGCCGCGACGTCGGCGAGCTGTGCGGTATCGAACCGCTGAACGTGAAGGCCACCAACGACGTTGAGGCCCTGCTCGCGCTCGAGCCCGACTGTGTGGTCTACAACCCGATGTTCGCCGACGTCGACGAGCTGGTCCGCATCCTGTCCGCGGGCGTCAACGTGGTGTCCACGTCGGAGTTCGTCACCGGCCACTTCCTGGGCGACGGTCGGGAGCGCATCGCCGGGGCATGCGAAGCCGGCGGCTCCACCATCTTCGGCAGCGGCATCAACCCCGGCTTCATTCAGCTGCTGGCCATCGTGTCGGCCGGGCTTTCCGAACGCGTGGACAAGGTGTCCGTCGTAGAAGCCATCGACACCACGATCTACAACTCGCCCGCGACCGAGAAACCAATGGGCTTCGGCTATCCCATCGATCAGCCAGATCTCAAGGCCATGACCGCGAAGGGTTCGGGCATCTTCCGTGACGGCGTGTTGCTGATCGCCGACGCGCTCGGAGTGCAGCTCGACGAGGTGCGCTGCGACGCCGAGTACGCCCAGACCACCCAGGATCTTCAGCTGCCGGGTGACTGGACGATCCCGAAGGGCTGTGTGGCGGGGGTGGATGTCAGCTGGAACGGAATCGCCGGTGGCCGAGATGTCATCGAGATCCGTGGGCGCTGGCGCAAAGGCCAGACATTGGAACCGGATTGGCAGCTCGACATGGGCTACACGATCGAGGTGCAAGGCACGCCCACCATCAAGACGACGCTGAGTTTCCTTCCACCGCCGGACTTTCAGGGCGAGACGCTGGACGACTACATCATGATGGGTCTCACGATCGTCGCCATGCCGGCGATCACCGCGATTCCCGCCGTCGTCGCGGCCCGCCCTGGCATCGCCACCTACAACGACCTGCCCCTGCTGCTTCCGCGTGGAGTCCTGAGCGCCAACGCTTGAGAGGAAGACCTCGATGCCTGAAGAATCAGCCACACCGGACTCGTCGCCGCTGCTCCATCACGTCGTGTTCGCCGTGGCGCCGCATCGGCACGCGGACGTGACAAGAATGTTCACCGATCTCGGATTCGGTTTCGAGGACTTCGAATTGGCCGAGCTGGGCCTGCACGTGTGCCTGGACTGGAATCGCGGTATCGAGCTGATCAGCCCGATTCCGGGGTCGGCCGGGGCGGTGGCCGCGTCGGTGAACGAATTCCTCGAGCGTCACGGTGACGGCGTGTACACCGTGGTGCTGCGAGTTCCGGCTGCCTCGACGGCCGAAGCGGTCGCCGAGCGCTACGGGGCGACAACGCGCTTCCGGCAGAGCCTTGCCGGTAAGGGCTCCCATCTCGACGAGGTCGACCTGTCGGTGTTCGGCCTTCCGCTGACGTTTCTGGCGACGGACATCCCGTGATCGTCGACGGACCCGTCGGTGCGGCGAAGCCAAGTGTCTTCGAGGCCGGGCTACCGGTACTGGACTACGACGTCACGGACACGCCTCAGCAGATCTATCCCCAGTTTCGGGCGGCCCAGCGAGTGGCGCCCATCGCGCTGGGTCCCGTCGGGCCCGAGGTGCTTTCCTACGAACTTGCTCGAACGGTGCTGGGCGACCCGCGGTTCGGGATTCCCCCGGGCATTCACCTCACCGCGCACGGCGTGACGTCGGGTGAGCTGTGGGATCGGGTGGTGCGCAGCATCCTCTGCATGGAGGGCGCCGAACATCGTCGGCTGCGCGGCCTGGTGTCGAGGGCCTTTACCCCACGGGCGACCGCGCGCATGGACGAGACGATCCACGCCGTCATCGACGAACTCGCCGATACCGTTGTCGCGGAAGGGAGTTGTGAATTCGTCGAGGCGATCGCGCGCCCGTACCCGATCCCGGTCATTTGCGCCCTGCTGGGTGCGCCGCGGCAGGACTGGAAACTGTTCTCGAAATGGGCGGAGGACATATTCAAGATAGTCAGCTTCGACTGCAATCTCGCCGAGGAAGAGCCCAAGGTCCTGAAGGCCTGGGATGCCTTCGACGACTACATCGACGGGATGATCGCCGATCGGCGCAAGGCCCTGACCGACGACCTACTCTCCGAACTCATCCGGACCGAAGATCGCGGCGACCGGCTCGATGCCGGTGAAGTCAGGATGCTGGCGTTCAGCATCCTGCTGGCGGGAACCGACACCACCCGTACGCAATTGGCGGCCTCGATGCAAGTGTTGTGCGAGCACCCGGAACAGTGGGCGCTGCTTCGCGACAGGCCCGACCTCGGCATGAACGCCGTCGAGGAAACCATGCGCCACTCCCCGTCGATGTGCAGCACCCTGCGCAGCGTCACCGACGACGTCACGATCGGCGACTACACGTTCCCGGCCGGCACGTTCATCATCGTGAACACCTATGCCGCCAATAGAGATCCGTCCATCTACGACGACCCCACGCGTTTCGACATCACCCGCAACGATCCGCCGCCCATCCTGACGTTCGGCGGCGGGGCTCACTACTGCCTGGGCGCGAACCTCGCGAGGCGCGAACTCTCCGAGGCGCTCAAGATCCTTGCCCGCCGGCTGCCGAACCCACGGTGTGTCGAAAACCCGCCGTGGAGGCCGCTTCTCGGCATGAGCGGCCCCACCAGTTTGCACATCGAGTTCGCTCAGGGGGTCGGTGCTTCGAGCACGTGAATCTCGCCCGTCGTGCCGTCGACCTCGATGAGGGCGCCGGGCGGCAAAATCTTGGTGGCCCCCTGAACATCCACCACGCACGGGAAGCCGAATTCGCGGGCCACCACCGCCGCGTGTGACATCGGGCCGCCAAGCTCGGTCACCACGGCCGCGGCGTAGCAGAACGCGGCGGTGTAGCCGACATCGGTGACCTCGGCGACCAGGATCTCGCCGGGCTGCAGGTCGTCGATCGTCTCGGGCTGCACTATGCGGACGCGGCCCCGCACCCGTCCCCCGCAGACGCCGACACCGCGCAGGGTGTCCCCGCCGGCCAGGGCCGCCGACGTCGTTGCGGTCGGCTGCCAGCTGCCGCTGAACACCGTCGGCGGAACGACGGTGGCCAGCCTGCTCCGTTCGGCTCGGCGCCGGGCCACCAGACCCCCTACGTCCGCGGGGAGCGCATCCAGCTCGTCGACCAGCAGATAGAACACATCGTCGACGGTCTGCAAGACGCCGGCCTCGACCAACCTGCGCCCGTACTCGCGCATCAGGTTGCGCAGCACCCAGTTGGCCCGCACAACTTTGTCGCGACGGACTTCCCGATCGCGAAGTTGACGTCCGGCCAGGCGCGCAATGGGCTTGGCCCGCAGTGGGATCCGGGCGGGTTCCGGCTGCGGTGCGGGAGGTGCGCTCATCGCTCTGGCCACCATGCGTACCAGCAATTCGGGATCGTCCGCGTAGCTGCTCGACAGCATCTCGAGTTCGGCCGGGCCGCGATGCCCGATCAGCGCCAGCTCGGCCAGCACCGCGGCGTGAAACTCCGGCGCCTCGACCGCCAGCTTGCCCAGCCGCTCCCCCGGTTCGGCAAGCAGCGCCGTCACTTTCGGGTCGCGCTGTGCGGCGACCACCAACCGCTGCATCGCCTCGACCGATCGCGCACTGACCAGTTCCGGTCCCGCCGGCGCGGCGGTGTCTCGCCCGCACAAACCGCGCAACAACACGTTGAACGCGGCGCACAGCATGAACGAAGCCGATGCCAGCACCCAGCCGTGCACCACATCGTCACGCGCTAACGCGATCAGGCTCAGCAGCCGGCGATCGTCGAGCCGGGTGACGTCGTCGCCGGCCAGGCCTTCCAGGCGATCGACATCGGCGACGAACTCGTGGGTGTCGTCGGCCGACCCGGTGGACAGGCCGATCAGGTTGACTCCGAATACCCCGATATTGCGCACGGTCCGCAATTGCCTTCGCAGACGGCCGGTTTCGGAGCGTGGACGCTCCGCACCGAAGATGGGCAACGACGCCATGCTTGGGCCGAAGAATCCGCTATTGCTGACGATCGTCGCGGGTTTGGCGAACGGCACCGTCTCGGCCATGAAATGCGCCGAGGTGATGGCGCCGTACAGCCGGTTGGCGAACACCGCGACGGTTCGCATCGCGATCTCGCGCTGGATGACGCCGCCCGGTCGCAGCCGCTGGGCGATCGCCACGCCGCCGGCGCGCAGCCCGCGCACCGTCACCGAGGCCGATGCCGGAGAGAACGGGCCGGGCAATGCCTCCGACAAATTGGTGGCCAGAAAAGTGGGAAAGCGCGGATCGATCGGGGTGTCGAACTCCCCGTTATCCCCCGCCGGGCCAGCCCAATTGGGCTTCACGCCGTCCTCGCTCGGGGCGTCGACGGCGGGCAACTCCTGGACATTGGTCATCCGCCAGGGCAGCGACACCACCCGCTTGCCCACGGTGACCCGGCCCCGTACCGCGATGGCGAAATCCTCGACACACTCGGCGGAGTTCCACGCCGGTCGGAATTCCCACTGTTCGCGCAACCGCGCGGTATCCATGAACGGCGCGCTCTGCACGAGTTGCAGCTCGGCGGGTCGTATGCCCGACCGCACGATCGGGCGCCCGAGCGCCGCGGCAACCCGCCGGAAGGTCAATTCGCCCGGTGCGGCGAGATTGACCGGGCCGCTGCCGACTTCTGTGTCCACGATCGCACGATTGAACAGCCGAAGCGCGTCGTCGAGGTGGACAACCTGCATGCGCCGATCGACCGCCGCGGCGGGAAACGCCGGCAATGCCAACACCCGGCGCACCCAGTTGTCGACGCTGCGGCCAAGGATGAGCGCGGAGCGGATGACGACCCATTCCAGGTCCGAATCCTCGAGCAGCTGCTCGACGCGCGCCTTGTGCCGGCCGTCGGCAATGACGGGGGTTCTCGCGTCATGCTCGGTATTGGGCGCGTCTCCCCCGCCGTAGACGTGCGCCGACGACGGGAAAACGATGCGCCGCGTTCCGGATTCCGCCGTCGCCGCAAGGACGTTGAGCGTTCCACCGATATTGACCTGCTCGCTGTCGATTGCCCACGCGCAATGCGCGACGACCTCCGCACCGGCGATGGCGCGCTTGACCGCTTCCGCGTCGCGGATGTCCGCCTCGGCGAAATCGGCTACGGTCGGCCAGCTTTCGGGCCGATGCCGGGCGATTCCGACGACGTCATGGCCCTGGCTGAGCAGTCGGGCGGCGAGGCCGCGGCCGAGCACACCGCTGGCCCCGGTGACCCCGACTCTCACGGACTGCCCTTAATCGTCGTCGTCATCGTCGCGCAAGGCCGCGTTGACCAGGGCGTCGAGGTCCATGTCCGCGATGTCCTTCTCGGTGGTCACCGCCGGCGTTGCCGCCTGGCCGTCGGTCTCGTTCGCCAACGCCAGCAACATTTCCAGGACTCCGGCCTGGCGCAGGCGCTTGACCGGAATCGACCCGACGACGCGCTGGATCTCGGCTTCCCCGAGCGCGGCGGCCGAAGCCTGTTGCTCGGATGCGCCGACGAGCTCGCGGTGCATGTAACCGGCCAGCGCGGCGGAGTTGGGGTAGTCGAAGATCAGCGTCGGCGACAGCGCCAGTCCGGTGGCGGATTTGAGCCGGTTGCGCATCTCGACGGCGGTCAGCGAGTCGAAGCCCAACTCCTGGAACGCCCGGTCCGGGTGGATCGCCTCGGCGCTGGAGCTGCCCAGCACCGTGGCGATGTTGGAGCGCACCAGGTCCAGCAGAACGGCCTGTTGCTCGTCCTCGGGCAGCCCCTCCAGGCGTTGCAGCAGAGCCGATTTCGATTTGGCGGCGGCCAGCGAGTCGTCGACCTGGCGGCGGGTGGGCGCGTTGATCAGGTCGACGAACATCGGCGGCAGGGTGCCCGCGTCGAACTTGGCCCGCAAGGCCGCCAGGTCGATGTGGGCGGGCAGCATGAACGGCTCGTCGACGATGAGCGCGGTGTCCATCAATTCCAGCGCCTGGTCCGAGGACATCGCCACGATCCCGTCGCGGCCGAATCGGGCAAGGTCGGCGGCTCCCAGCCCACCGGTCATGGCGCTGGCCTGATCCCACAGCCCCCAGCCCAGCGAGATCGCGGGCAACCGGTGGGCCCGCCGGTGGGCGGCCAACCCGTCCAGGAACGAGTTGCCCGCCGCGTAGTTGCCCTGGCCCGACGCGCCGGCCAGCCCGGCGATCGACGAAAACATCACGAAGGCCGACACATCCAGGTCGCGGGTCAACTCGTGCAGGTTCCAGGCCGCGTTGACCTTGGCGCGCAGCACGGCGTCGAGCCGCTGGGGAGTCAGCGACGTCACCACCGCGTCGTCCAGCACCCCGGCGGCATGAATCACCCCGGTCAGCGGGCGCTGCACCGGGATATCCGCGATCACCTTGGCCAGCGCCTCGCGATCCGCGGCGTCACAGGCCACCACCTTCACCCCGGCGCCGACCGAGCTCAGCTCGAACACCAGCTCCGCGGCCCCCGGCGCGTCCAGGCCGCGCCGGCTGACCAGCACCACGTTGCGCGCCCCGTGGCGCGTCACGACGTGCCGCGCGACCGCCGAGCCGGCCATCCCGGTGGCGCCGGTGATCAACACCGTTCCCGACGTCCACGCGTCGGGCATGGTCATCACGACCTTGCCCACGTGGCGGGCCTGGCTCAGATACCGCAACGCGGCGGGCGCACGTCGCACATCGAACCTCGTCACCGGCAGCGGCCGCAGCACGTCCTCGCCGAACAGGGCGGCCAACTCGTCGAGCATCTGCGCGATGCGTTCCGGTCCCGCCTCGAAGAGGTCGAAGGCGCGGTAGCGCACGCCGGCGTGGTCTCGGGCGACGACCTCGGGGTCACGGATGTCGGTCTTGCCCATCTCCAGGAACACCCCGTCGGGGGCTACCAGCCGCAGCGAGGCGTCCACGAAATCACCTGACAGCGAGTCGAGCACCACGTCGACTCCCCGCCCGCCGGTCACCGCCCGGAACTTGTCCTCGAACTCGAGGCTGCGCGAGTCGGAGATGTGATCGTCGTCAAAGCCCATGGCCCGCAACGTGTCCCACTTGCCGCGGCTGGCGGTCGCGAACACCTCCAGGCCGAAGTGGCGGGCCAGCTGGACCGCGGCCATGCCCACCCCGCCGGCGGCGGCGTGCACCAGCACCCGCTGACCGGGCTTGACGCGCGCCAGGTCCACCAGCGCGTAGCACGCCGTGGCGAACACCACCGAGGCTGTCGCGGCCGCGGTGTGCGACCACCCGGCCGGCATCTTGACGAGCAG
Organism: Mycobacterium sp. 663a-19; assembly: GCF_035616495.1. Classification (NCBI taxonomy): domain Bacteria; kingdom Bacillati; phylum Actinomycetota; class Actinomycetes; order Mycobacteriales; family Mycobacteriaceae; genus Mycobacterium; species Mycobacterium sp. 663a-19. Next base: position 336,947 of record NZ_JAPJAV010000004.1, read on the forward strand.
CCGCTGGTCGGTGGTGGCGATGGTTCCGGTCCCGTCCGGGAACAGGCCCATCACGCGGTCGCCGACCGCGAAACGACCGCCCTGCGAGGCGGTTTCGACCACGACGCCTGCGGCCTCGATGCCCATGACGGCGTCCGGGTCGGGATAGAGGCCCAGCGCGATCATGACGTCGCGGAAGTTGGCGGCGATGGCCGACAGCGCGACCCGTACCTGACCCGGCCCGAGCGGTGCGTCGGCGTCGGGAATCGGTTCCAGCCGCAGGTTCTCGATGGTGCCGCGGCTGCTCATGCCCAGCCGCCACGGTCCGTCGTCGGGTGGCACCAGCAGGCCGCCGACGGCGCGGCTGCCGAGCACCCGCGCGGTGTGAACCGTCCCGTTGCGCAGCACCACCTGCGGCTCGCCGACCGCCAAAACCGCGGCTATCGCGTCGGGATCCGGGGTTGCGTCGGTGTCGACCAGCGCGATTCGGCCGGGGTGTTCGGTCTGCGCCGACCGCACCAGACCCCAGACCGCCGCGCCCGCCAAATCGGTAACGTCCTCCCCCGGCAGCGCCACCGCGCCCCGCGTCGACACCACCAGGGTTCCCGCGCCGTCGCGCGCCAGCCACGACTGCAGCACCGACAGCACCGCGCGCGTGGCCGCATACACCTCGGCGATGACGTCGCCGGACACCGGTTGCGACTCGAACAGCACCGCCGATCGCTCGGCCTCGGCGTCGTCGGAATTGCTGGATTCCGGTGCGCCCCAAGGGCACACCGATACCGGCTGCACCGCCGACACCGGCTGAGCCGACCAGATGACCTCGAAGAGCCGATCCGGCCCCGAGCTCGTCACCGCGGCCAGGAGCTGCTTGTCGGTGACCGGGCGGGCAACCATCGACGCGACCGAGAGCACCGGAAGGCCAAGCCCGTCGGCCAATTCGATCGACACCGCCGACTTGCTGACCGGCGCGATCCGCGCGCGCACCGCGCCCGCCCCCGCGGCGTGCAGCGACACCCGCTGCCAGGAGAACGGCACCAGCATCGAACCTTCGGGCAGTTCCTCGCCGTCGGAGGCCAACATGACCGCGTGCAGTGCCGCGTCGAGCATCGCCGGGTGGACGCCGAATCCGGCCGTCGACACCCCCGCGTCCGCCGGCAGCGCCACTTCGGCGAACACCTCGTCGCCGCGACGCCACATCGATGTCAGGCCGCGGAACGCGGGACCGTACCCGTAGCCGCGCTCGGCGAGTCGCTCGTATCCGTCGCCGACCTCCACCGGGACCGCGCCCACCGGCGGCCAGGCCGACAGGTCCGCGCTCGGCTGCACCGATCCCGCGCGCAGCACGCCCTCGGCGTGCAACGACCAGCCGGACCCCGCGTCGGCCCGCGAGAACACCGATACCTGGCGGGCGCCGGAATCGTCCGGGCCGCCGACCAGCACCCGAACCGCGACCGATCCGTCGGCCGGCAACACCAGCGGCGCAGCGAGATTCAGCTCGTCGATAACGCCACAGCCCACCTCGTCGCCGGCGCGGATCGCCAACTCGACAAACCCCGCGCCGGGGAACAGCACGACACCGCCGACGGCGTGATCCGCCAACCAGCCCTGCGCGCCCTGCGACAACCGGCCGGTCAGCACCACGCCGCCGGAGTCCGGCAGTTCCACCACCGCGCCCAGCAGGGCGTGCTCGCCGGCGGCCAGGCCCAGGCCGGCGGCATCGGCCGGGGCGCCGTCGCCGGAGAGCCAAAAGCGGCGCCGGTCAAAGGCATACGTGGGGAGCTCGACGAACTTGGCCGCGCCGATCGCCCCGCGCCAGTCCACGTCCATCCCGGTTACGAAACCTTGCGAGAGCGCGGTGGCCAGGGCCACCGGTTCCGCGCGGTCCTTGCGCAGCGCGGACATCGTGACGACCGGTGCGTCGGGCAGCGATTCCTCGATCGACGCCGTAAGCCCGCCGCTCGGCCCGACCTCGAGGAAACGGGATGCGCCGGCCGAGTGCACGAACCGGACGCTGTCGGCGAATCGCACCGCCTCGTGCACGTGCCGCTTCCAGTACGCCGCCGACGCGAAGTCGTCTCCCGCGAGCTGCCCGGTCACGTTCGACACGATCGGGATGGTGGGCTTGCCGACCGCGAGTCCGGCGGCGACGGTTCCGAATTCGTCGATCATCGGGTCCATCAGCGGGGAGTGGAACGCGTGCGAGACGGCGAGCCGGTGGACGCGGCGCCCGTCGGCGCGGAGCCGGTCCGCTATTGCCGTCACCGCCTCTTGTGCGCCCGAGATCACCACGGAGGCGGGCCCGTTGACCGCGGCGATGCCGACCTGCGGCGGGAGCAGCGGCCGCACCTCGTCCTCGGTGGCCTGCACGGCGACCATCGCCCCGCCCTCCGGCAGCGCCTGCATGAACCGGCCCCGGGCCGCCACCAGCACCGCGGCGTTCTCCAGCGACAGGACTCCGGCGACGTGCGCGGCCGACAGCTCCCCGATCGAGTGGCCCATCACGAAATCGGGTCGCACGCCCCAGGATTCGAGGAGCCGGAACAGGGCGACCTCCACCGCGAACAGCGCGGGCTGCGCGAATTCGGTGGTGTGCAAGACGTTTTCGTCGTCGCCCCACATGACGTCGCGAAGCGGCCGCAGCAGGTGCCGGTCGAGTTCGGCCACTACGGTGTCGAACGCGTCGGCGAACACCGGGTAGGCGGCGTGCAATCCCATTCCCATGCCCAGCGTTTGGGAGCCCTGGCCCGGGAAGACGAAGACGGTCTTGCCGCCTTGCGTCGCGGCGCCGCGAACGATCGAGCCTGCCAGGTCGTCCCCGGCCAGCTCGTCCAGCCCGGAAAGCAAGCCGTCGCGGTCACTTCCGACGATGACGGCCCGATGCTCGAAGGTGGAGCGGCCCGCCAGCGACCACGCCACGTCGGCGATGTCCAGGTCCTCGTGGGCGCGCAGGTGGGCCGCCAACCGCGCGGCCTGAGACCGCAACGCCGACGGCGACTTCGCCGACACCGGCCACGGCAGCACCGGCGCCTTGGGGCGGGGTTCCGGTTCGGCGGGCTCCTCATTCGGGACCGCCTCGATGATGACGTGCGCGTTGGTGCCGCTGATCCCGAACGACGACACCCCGGCCCGACGTGGCCGACCCGGTTCGCCCTTCCAGGGCCGGGCCTCGGTCAGCAACGACACGGAGCCCGTCGACCAGTCCACGTGCGGGCTGGGCTCGTCGACGTGCAACGTTGCCGGCAACGTCTCGTGGCGCATCGCCAGAACCATCTTGATGACACCGGCCACACCCGCAGCGGCCTGCGTGTGGCCCATGTTGGACTTGATCGACCCCAGCCACAGCGGCTCGCCGCGGTCCTGTCCGTAGGTCGCCAACAGGGCTTGGGCCTCGATCGGATCGCCCAAAGTCGTTCCGGTGCCGTGGCCCTCGACCGCGTCGACGTCGGCCGCCGACAGGCCGGCGCCGGCCAGCGCGGCGCGCACCACCCGCTGCTGCGACGGACCGTTGGGCGCGGTCAACCCATTGGAGGCGCCGTCCTGGTTGATGGCCGAGCCGCGCAGCACCGCCAGCACCGGGTGCCCTAACCGCCGCGCGTCCGACAGGCGCTCGACGACGAGCATGCCGCCGCCCTCGGAGAACCCGGTGCCGTCGGCCGCGCCGGCGTACGCCTTGCACCGGCCGTCCGCGGACAGCCCGCGCATGCGGCTGAACTCCACGAAGATGTCCGGCGTGGCGTTGACGGTGACGCCGCCGGCCAGGGCCAGATCGCACTCGCCGGAGCGCAGCGACTGCGCCGCCATGTGCAGCGCCACCAACGACGACGAGCACGCCGTGTCCACCGATACCGCCGGGCCCTCCAGCCCCAGCGCGTACGACACCCGCCCCGAGGCAACGCTCGACGATTGGCCGGTCAGCCGGAAGCCCTCGGCGGCCTGTGCGGCGCCCATGCCGTAGCCCTGCGTGTATACGCCGGCGAACACGCCGGTGGCGCTGCCGCGCAACGCGCCGGGCTCAATCCCCGCCCGCTCCAAGGCTTCCCAGGACAGTTCGAGGAACATCCGCTGCTGCGGGTCCATCGCGAGCGCCTCGGTCGGCGTGATGCCAAAGAAGGCGGGATCGAAGTCGGCGACGCCGTCCACGAACCCGCCGGTGCGGGTCGAGCACGTCCCCGGAACGTCGGGATCCGGGTTGTACAGCCCGGCCAGGCCCCAGCCGCGATCGGTCGGGAATTCCGAGAGCACGTCGCGCCCCTCGGCCAGCATGTCCCACAGGTCGTCGGGGGAATTCACCCCGCCCGGGTAGCGGCACGACATGCCGACGATCGCGATCGGGTCGTCGCCTGTTACGCGGGCGGCCGGGGCTTGCTTGATCTCCCGCGGCACCCCGGCGAGCTCGGTGCGGATGTAGCCCGCCAGGCCGTTCGGGGTCGGGTAGTCGAAGATGAGCGTGGGCGAAAGCGCCAGCCCGGTAGCGGTTTTCAGCCGGTTGCGCATTTCGACCGCGGTCAGCGAGTCGAAGCCCAATTCCTGAAACGCCTTGTCCGGGTCGATCGCCTCGGCCGTCGTGTTCCCCAGCACGGTCGCGATGTGCGAACGCACCAGGTCCAGTAGCACGGCGTGCTGCTCCGCCTCCGGCAGCCCGTCCAGGCGATGCGCCAGAGCCGATTTCGATTTTGCCGCCGCCAGCGAGTCTTCGACCCGGCGCCGGGCCGGCGCGTTGAGCAGGTCGGTGAACATCGGTGGCACCGCGACCGCGTGGGCGCGCAGCGCGCCGAGATCGATGCTGGCGGGCGCGAGGAACGGCTCGTCGACAATGAGTGCGCTGTCGAACAATTCCATCGCCTCGTCCGACGACAACGCCAGGATCCCGTCGCGGCCCAGCCGTGCGCGGTCGGCCGCGTCCAGCCCACCGGTCATCGCGCTGGCCTGATCCCACAGCCCCCACCCCAGCGAGACCGCCGGCAGGCCGTGCGCCCGCCGGTGAGCGGCCAGCCCGTCAAGGAACGCGTTGGCCGCGGCGTAGTTGGCCTGGCCCGACGAACCCACCAGCCCGGCCATCGACGAAAACATCACGAACGCCGACAGGTTCAGGTCGCGGGTCAATTCGTGCAGGTTCCACGCCGCGTCCACCTTAGCCCGCAACACCGCGTCGATGCGTTCGGGCGTGAGCGAGGTGACCACCGCGTCGTCCAGCACGCCGGCGGCGTGGATGACGCCGGAAAGCGGCCGCTGCGCGGAGATCTCGGCGATCACCGCCGCCAGCGCGTCGCGGTCGGCCGCGTCGCAGGCGACCACCCGCACCCGCGCGTCGGCGGCCTCCAATTCGGCGACCAAGGCGGCGGCCCCCGGTGCGTCCGGGCCGCCGCGGCTCAGCAGCACCAGGTCCCGCACGCCGTGCCGCGCCACGAGGTGCCGCGCCAGCGTCGAGCCCGCCATGCCGGTCCCGCCGGTGATCAGCACCGTGCCCTCGCTCAGCGCGCCCGGCATGGTCATCACGACCTTGCCGATGTGGCGGGCCTGGCTCAGGTAGCGCAACGCGGTGCGCGCGCGTCGCACGTCGAATGTCGTCACCGGCAACGGCTTCAGCACCCCGGCGTCGAAGAGCCCGGCCAGTTCGAGCATCCACTGATGCATCCGGGGGCGGCCCGGCTCGAACAGGTCGAAGGCGCGGTAGCGCACGCCCGGGTGTTCGCGGGCGACCGCACCCGGGTCGCGGATGTCGGTCTTGCCCATCTCCAGGAACAGCCCGCCGGGGGCGACCAGGCGCAACGAGGCGTCGACGAATTCACCGGCCAGCGAGTCCAGCACGACATCCATGCCGCGGCCGCCCGTGGCCGCGCGAAACTTGTCCTCGAAGTCCAGGCTGCGCGAGTCGGCGATGTGGTCGTCGTCGAAGCCCATGGCCCGCAACGTGTCCCACTTGCCGCGGCTTGCCGTCCCGAACACCTCGAGGCCCAGGTGTCGGGCCAGTTGGACCGCCGCCATCCCCACTCCCCCGGCCGCGGCGTGCACCAGCACCCGCTGGCCCGGCTTCACGTCGGCCAGGTGGACGAACGCCATGTACGCCGTGGTGAAAACCGCTGAGATGCCGGCGGCTTCGGTGTAGGACCAGCCGGCGGGCATCGGCTGCAGCAGGCGGACGTCGCCGGGCACCAGTGTGCCGCTCCCGTCGGGGAAGAATCCGTACACCGCATCGCCGACCGCGAATTCGGTGACGCCCGGCCCGACCTCGACGACGACGCCGGCACCCTCACCGCCGAGCAGGGCGTCGTGGGTGAACATGCCCAGGGTGATCATGACGTCGCGGAAGTTGGTGGCGATCGCGCGCAGGGCCACCCGAACCTGGCCCGGCTCCAGCGGCGCATCGGCGTTGGGAACCGGCTCCAGTTGCAGGTTTTCGAAGGTGCCCGCGCTGCTGATGCCCAGCCGCCAGGGCCCCTCGGCGGGGGGCGCCAGGACGCCGTCGACCGCGCGGCTGCCGCGCACCCGCGCGGTGTACACCTTGCCGTCGCGCACGAGCACCTGGGGTTCACCGGCGGCCAGAGCCTTCGCCACGGCGCTGTCATCAAGGGCCACATCGGAATCCACCAGCACGATCCGGCCGGGGTGCTCGGTCTGCGCAGAGCGCATCAGGCCCCACACCGCCGCGCCGGCCAAATCGGTGACGTCCTCGCCCGGCAATCCCACGGCGCCCCGGGTCGCCACGACCAGCACCCCGGAGTCGCGCTCGGTCAGCCACGACTGCACGGCACCCAGCGCGCGGTGCGTGCGCTCGTACGTCGCCGCGACCGGATCATCCTCTGCCGCAACGGATTCGAACACCTCGTGCGCCGACGCCTCGGCCGGGGCGGTCTTCGTCGTCGGCGACCACACCAGCTCGAACAGCCGGTCCGGGCCCGCGCTCGATATCGCCGCGCGCAGCTGCCGTTCGTTCACCGGGCGTGCCACCATCGCACGCACCGACAGCACCGGCAGTCCCAGCCCGTCGGCCAGCTCGATCGAGACCGCCTGGGACGCCGCCGATCCGCCCGCCGGCGCGATGCGCGCGCGTACCGCCGACGCGCCCGCGGCGTGCAGCGACACGCCCTGCCACGAGAACGGCAGCACGACATCGGCGGTCTGGCCGGCGATCTGGTGAGCCAGCGCGTGCATCGCCGCGTCGAGCAGCGCCGGGTGCACGCCGTACCCGTTGACGCCGCCGGCGGCGTCGGGCAGTCGCACCTCGGCGAACACCTCGTCACCGCGCACCCACGTCGCGGTCAGCCCCCGAAACGCCGCGCCGTAGCCGTACCCGCGCGCCGCCAACCGCTCGTAGCCGTCGGCCGGGTCGACCGCGACCGCGTCCGCCGGCGGCCACGCCGACAGGTCGGCGTTCGGCTCGACCGGCTCGGGGCTCAACGCGCCCTCGGCGTGGCACACCCACGCGACGCCCGCATCGGCGCGCGAGAAAATCGAGACGCTTCGCCGGCCCGACTCCTCGGCGGGGCCCACCACCACCTGCACGGCGACCGAGCCGAGCCCGGACTCGCCGGCCGGCAACATCAGCGGCGCCTGCAGGGTGAGCTCGTCGACCGTCGAGCAACCCACCTCGTCACCGGCGCGGATCGCCAGCTCCACGAACCCGGCGCCGGGGAACACGACCGTGCCGGAAACGGCGTGATCGGCAAGCCAGCCCTGCAAGCTGGGCGACAGCCGGCCCGTCAGCACCACCCCACCCGAGGCCGGCAGCTCCACCACCGCGCTCAGCAGCGGGTGCTCGCTGCTGCCGAGCCCCAGGCCCGCCGCGTCGGCCGCCACGCCCTCGCCGGACAGCCAAAACCGCCGGCGGTCAAAGGCATACGTCGGCAGCTCCACGAAGCCGGCGCCATCCAGCGCGCCGCGCCAGTCCACGCCAACCCCCGCGACGAACGCGGTGGCCGCCGAGCTCAGGAACCGATCCAGCCCGCCGTCGTCGCGGCCCAATGTGGGAACGACGGTGGCCTCGGTGGCCTCGGCGTCGCCGCCGATGCAGTCGTTGACGGTGTCCTCGATCCCGGCGACCAGGGCCGGGTGCGGACTGGATTCGATGAAGGTTCGGTACCCGTGCTCGCAGGCGCTGCGCACCGCCTGGTCGAACTGCACGGTCTGCCGGATGTTGCGATACCAGTAGTCGGCATCCAATCCCGCTGTGTCCAAGCGGTTTCCGGTGACCGTGGAGAAGAAGGCGACGCGCGAGGAACGCGGCTCGATGCCGGCCAGCGCCTCGGCGAGCTCGGCGCGGATCGCCTCGACCTCGACCGAATGCGAGGCGTAGTCCACGTCGATGCGCCTGGTTCGCAGCTCCAGGTCGGCGCAAAAGCCGACGAGCTCGTCGAGCGCGGCGACGTCGCCCGACACCACGACGGCCGAACGGCCGTTGACCGCGGCGATACCGACCCGATTGCCATAGGGCGCCAACAACTCCCGGGCCCGCTCGGTGCTGCAGGCGATGGACAGCATGCCGCCGGGGCCGGCCAGCGACGTCAGCAGCTTGCTGCGCAACGTGACCACGCGGGCGGCGTCCCGCAACGACAGCGCGCCGGCGACGTAGGCCGCGGCGATCTCGCCCTGCGAATGCCCGATCACGGCGTCCGGGCTCACCCCGAGCGACTTCCACAGTTCGGCCAGCGACACCATCACCGCGAAGAGCGCCGGCTGCACGACGTCCACGCGGTCCAGCCCGGGGGCCCCGGGCGCGCCGCGCAGCACGTCGGTCAGCGACCAGTCGACGAATTCCGAGAAGGCGTCCTCGCACGCCCGGATGTGCTGCGCGAATACCGGTGCGGCATCGAGCAATTCGATGCCCATGCCCAGCCATTGGGAGCCCTGGCCGGGGAACACGAACGCGGTCTTGCCCGCCGGGGTCGCGGTGCCCCGAACGACGGAGCCCGTCGGATCGTCGTTGGCCAGTTCGTCCAGCCCGGCCAGCAGCCGGTCCCGGTCACCGCCGACGACGACGGCCCGGTGCTCGAACCTCGAACGCCCCGCCAACGTCCATCCCACGTCGGCGATGTCCAATTCGCCATGGGCGCGCAGATATTCGGCCAACCGCGCGGCCTGCGCCGCCAGCGCCGGCGCCGACTTCGCCGAGATCGCCCACGGGACAACCGGCGGCGCCGGGGCCGCCTCGCGTGCCGGCTGCGCGGGGGCGGCCTCGACGATCACGTGGGCGTTGGTGCCGCTGATCCCGAACGACGAGATGCCCGCCCGGCGCGGGCGTTCGGCCTTCCATGGCCGCGCCTCGGTGAGCAGTGACACCGATCCCGCCGTCCAGTCGACGTGCGGGCTGGGCGCATCCACGTGCAGCGTCGCCGGCAGCAGCCCGTGGCGCATCGCCTGCACCATCTTGATCACGCCGGCCGCGCCGGCCGCGGCCTGGGTGTGACCCATGTTCGACTTGATCGACCCGAGCCAGAGCGGCTCGTCGCGATCCTGCCCGTAGGTCGCCAGCAGCGCCTGCGCCTCGATAGGGTCGCCCAGTGTGGTCCCGGTGCCGTGCCCTTCGACCACGTCGACCTCGGCGACCGACAGCCCCGCGTTGGCCAGTGCCGCCCGCACCACCCGCTGCTGCGACGGGCCGTTGGGCGCGGTCAACCCGTTGGACGCGCCGTCCTGGTTGACCGCCGAACCGCGGACCACCGCCAACACCGGGTGCCCCAGCCGCTGGGCGTCCGACAACCGCTCCACGACCAGCATCGCCCCGCCCTCGGACCAGCCCACGCCGTCGGCCGCGCCGGCGTAGGCCTTGCACCGCCCGTCGGGCGCCAGTCCGCGGTGCCGGCTGAACTCGACGAAGACCGTCGGGGTGGCGTTCACGGTCGCGCCGCCGGCCAGCGCCAGGTCGCACTCCCCCGAGCGCAGCGACTGCACGGCCATGTGCAACGCCACCAGCGACGACGAGCACGCCGTGTCCACCGACACCGCCGGGCCCTCCAGGCCCAGCACATACGAGACCCGCCCCGAGGCGACGCTGGAGGTCATGCCGGTGAGCCGGTAGCCCTCGATCTCCTCGGCGAGCATGCCGTAGCCCTGCACGATGAGACCGGCGAACACCCCGGTGGCGCTGCCGCGCAGCCCGCTGGGGTCAATCCCGGCCCGCTCCAACGCTTCCCACGACAGCTCCAGCAACATCCGATGCTGGGGATCCATCGCCAGGGCCTCACTCGGCGCGATCCCGAAGAACGCGGCGTCGAAGTTCCCGACGTTGTCGACGAAGCCTCCGGTGTTCACGTAGCACTTGTGGCGGGCGTCGGGGTCGGGGTCGAACAGCGCCGCCAGGTCCCAGCCGCGATCGGTGGGAAACTCCGATATCACGTCGCGGCCGTCGGCAACCATCTGCCACAGGGCCTCGGGGCTGTCGACGCCGCCCGGGAAGCGGCAGGACATGCCGACGATCGCGATCGGCTCGCTCGACCGCTCCAGCAGTGCGCGGTTGGTGCGCTTCAGGCGCTCAACCTGGACCAGCGCTTTGCGCAGCGCTTCGGTCGCATGCTGGAGTTGATCCGCCATCACTACCCCTCGCCTACCATTGGCCGTCTGCAACCGCCGGGTGCGGCTCTCGCCAAGTCACGGAAGTTGCTGCACGAAGCGGCCCGGTGGATTTTTCGACCAGCGCCGTGCTGCTGTCCGACCCAAGAATGTCGCTGGTGAGTATGGCCAACTCCGGCGGGATTTCAAAACGTCCTTCAAAACGTCCGAAGCTCCGCGACACGCGCGGCGGCCCCGAAGTGCCTCACATCCGGCGCCACGCCCATGGCGTGACTGTACCTGGCTACGCATCGGCGGTGGTCAGGCGCATGGCCGCGCGGCGTCGCGGTCAGACACCCACGCGGCGCCAGCCGTCGGCGGCCCGGGCGGCGCGGATCAGCACATCGCAAAGCTCGCGCAGCTCGGCCGCGTCGGCGCCCTCGTCGAGCGCCGTGGCGACGTCCTCCGCCGCGCATCGCACCTGGTAGACGCGGTCCGACAGGTCGGCCGCCTCGTCGGCCGACAGCACCACCGCGTCGGCGGGCAGCGCCGCCACCTCGCCCCTGCTCAGCGAGGCCCGCTGCTCGTATGCCCGCTGCCGGCAGGACTGCCGGCAGTACTGGCGGCGACGGCCCATCCCGGCGTCGGCCACGTCCCGGCCGCACCAGCGGCAGGGCTGCGGGCGGGTACGGCGGGTCACGCCTGCCGACTTTAGTCGGGCCCGCCGCGCGATCCCGGTATCATTGATGGTCGCGCCGCGTGGGCCGCGTGTCGGCCCGGGAACTACGCCCGGGCGCCGTAACGTTTGCCAAGCGGAGACAATCCCACCAGCCCAAAGGACCTAAGGAGTAGCCCCCATGGCTGATCGCGTACTTAGGGGCAGTCGCCTCGGAGCCGTGAGCTACGAAACCGACCGCAACCACGACCTGGCGCCGCGGCAGATCGCGCGGTACCGCACCGAGAACGGCGAGGAATTCGAGGTCCCGTTCGCCGACGACGCCGAGATCCCCGGCACCTGGCTGTGCCGCAACGGGATGGAGGGCACCCTGATCGAGGGCGACCTGCCCGAGCCGAAGAAGGTCAAGCCCCCGCGGACGCACTGGGACATGTTGCTGGAGCGCCGCTCGATCGAGGAACTCGAGGAGCTGCTCAAGGAGCGGCTCGAGCTGATCAGGTCGAAGCGCCGCGGCTGACCGGCTACGCCCCGGCCGACTTCGTGCGGTTTTCGGCGCGCGCCGCGCGGGCGCTCGGGGTTCGCCCCTGGACGCCCCACCGGCTGACCTTGACCAGCGCCTCGCGGATGTTGGAGCCGCTCATCTTGGACACGCCGAGCTCGCGTTCGGTGAAGGTGATCGGCACCTCGACGATGACGAACCCGTTGCACACCGTCCGCCAGGTCAGGTCGATCTGGAAGCAGTAGCCCTTGGAGTCGACGGCGTCGAGGTCGATCGCCTCCAGGACCTCGCGGCGGTAGGCGCGGTAGCCGGCGGTGATGTCGTGCACCCCGATGCCGAGGGCCAGCCGCGCATAGGTGTTGGCCGTCCAGGACAGGGCCCAACGCCGCCACGGCCAGTTGCGCACCGCTCCGCCCTCGACGTAGCGCGAACCGATGGCCAGGTCGGCCCCGGCGTCGACGGCGTCGAGCAGGCGGTGCAGCTGTTCGGGCGCGTGGCTGCCGTCGGCGTCCATCTCGACGAGCACCGAGTACTGCCGGCTCAGACCCCAGGCGAAACCCGCGAGGTAGGCCGCGCCCAGGCCGTCCTTGGTGGTGCGATGCATGACGTGGGTGCGGCCCGGGTCGGCCGCGGCCAACTCGTCGGCGAGCTTGCCGGTGCCGTCGGGGCTGTTGTCGTCCACGATGAGCAGGTGCACGTCGGGGCAGGCGTCCCTGAGCCGCCGGTGAATCACCGGCAGGTTCTCCAGCTCGTTGAAGGTGGGGATGATCACCAGGACGCGCTGGCTCGGGCGATTGCCCGGGACGCGGGGTGCCTGCTGGCCGGTGGTCATGTAGCTCCTCTGTCTCGCCCGAAATCGGGTCGGCCGCCCTCGTCGGCGGGCTCGGTGTCGTCGCCGCCGTCTGCTGGCGGGGTGTGGTCGCCGTCGTCGTCGGGCCCGGGCCTCGACCGCCTAGACCTCCGCCGAATGGGACGCGGGAACCACCCATTGTGCCGTATCGCGACCAGAATCACCGCTCCGGCCGCCGCGGCCAGCACCCATTGCAGGATCGCGCCCCAGCGCGTCGCCGGTGTCAGCTGCGTCTTGAGGCGGACCTGAATGTCCAGATAGCCGGGCTCGAAGAAGCCGGTGCGGACCAACTCGGCGCCGTCCGGCGCGATCACCGCGCTGATGCCGGTGGTCCCGGCGACCACGACGTATCGGTCGTGCTCCACGGCCCGCACCTTGGCGAACGCCAGCTGTTGCTCGCTCATCCGCCGGTTGAAGGTGGCGTTGTTGGCGGGCACGGCCAGCAACTGTGCGCCGTTGCGGACCGCCTTTCGCGGCTGACGGTCGAAGATCACCTCCCAGCAGGTGGCCACGCCCACCGGAACCCCGGCGATCTGCACCACGTCGCTGCTCTTGCCGGGGACCATGTGGCCGGCCCGGCCGGCGTATCCGGACAGGTGCGTGAACAGCCACGGCATGGGCAGGTATTCGCCGAACGGCTGCACGATCTCCTTGTCGTGGCGGTCGGCAGGTCCGGTCACGGGGTTCCAGACGATGACCGTGTTGGTGTACTGCTCGGGATCCTGGGGGTGGCCCGGCACCGCGAGGACGGTTCCCAGCAGGATCGGCGCGCCGATCGCGTGGGCCGCCTGCGCGATCTGCTGTCCCGCGTCGGCGTCGAGCAGGGGGTCGATGTCCGACGCGTTCTCCGGCCAGATGACGAACTGGGGTTGCGCGGCGGCTCCGGAACGCACGTCGTCGGCCAGCCGCAGCGTCTCCTGGACGTGGTTGTCCAGCACCGCCCGTCGCTGCGCATTGAAGTCGATTCCGAGCCGGGGCACGTTGCCCTGCACGGCGGCGACGGTGACTGTGGGCTCGCCGCCCGATCCGGCGCCCGCGTGCCGCACCTGCGGCCAGACGATGACGGCGGTGAACAGCGCCAGGCAGATGCAGATGCCCGGCAGCAGCACCGCGGGCGGCTGTTGCTCGGGGGCCGTGTCGCGGGGGCGGGCACCGGTTCGCCACCATGTGGCGATCTCCTGGGCGATCGCGGTCGCGCTGAATCCCACCAGCACGACCGCCGTCGACAGCAGCGCGACCCCGCCGAGCTTGACCAACGGAAGCAGCGGGCCGTCGGCCTGACCAAACGCCACCGACCCCCAGGGAAAGCCGCCGAACGGAAAGACCGACTTCACCCACTCCTGGCCGGCCCACACCAACGCGAACCAGACCGGCCAGCCGGGCAGGTCCCGGACGACGACGGCGAAGAGGCCGAAGAGCGCGGGAAACAGCGCGCACGTCGTCGCCAGCGCCAACCACGGCACGGCGCCCACCAGCAGGCTGATCCACGGCAGCAGCGGCAGGTAGAACGCGAGCCCGAACAGAAATCCGTAGCCCAGCCCGCCCATGACCGTGGTGGCGGGATGCTTCAGCACCCAGGCCAACAGCGCGGCGGCGACGACGGCGGCCCACCACCAACTCAGCGACGGGAAGCTGGCGCACAGCAGCAATCCGGCCACGATGGTGACCAGCAGCCGCGCCAGCCGTGGCTGCAGCGCCGCCCGCAGACCCGGCAGCCGCGCGGCCGCCGCGGCGCCGGCCCCGGCCAGCGCCCGACGCGCCAGCGCGCCGACGCGCCCGGCCGGGCCCTCTCGGGTGTCCGGGCTCTCCTGGGTCTCCGGGCCCGGCTCGAGCTGGTCGGGCTCGTCGGTCCGCTCGTGCCGGCCGCTAGCCATAGATGACCGCGCCCCTGTGCACGGTCCGGCGGCAGCGCGGCAGGGCGTCGGCCGGGCCCAGGCGCGGCAGCGCGGGCACCCGCGAGCGCGGGTCGGTGGACCAGCGCTGGACGGCGTCGCGCGGTGCGCTCACGTCGAGGGGTCCGGCGTCCCAGATGGCGTAGGAGGCGGGCGCGCCGGGCACCAGGGTCCCGGTCGTGCCGTCGCGGACACCGGCCGCCCGCCAGCCGCCGCGGGTCGCGGCGGCGAACGCGGCCCGGGCCGACACCGCGCTGCCCGGGGTGCGATGGTTGACGGCCGCGCGCACGCTTTCCCACGGGTCGAGAGCCGTCACCGGGGCGTCGGTACCGAGCGCGAGGGGCACGCCTTGGGATGCTAACAGCGCGAGTGGGTTGAGCCGGCCGCCTCGTTCGGGGCCAAGCCGGCGGGCGTACATGCCGTCGGCGCCGCCCCATTGCGCATCGAAATTGGGCTGCACGCTGGCGATGACGCCCCACGCGCCCAGTTTGGCGGCCTGCTCGGCCGTCACCATCTCCACATGCTCGAGCCGGTGCCCGCAGCGGGCGACGGCGGCCACGCCGAGGTCCTCCACGACCCGTTCCAGGGCGTCGACCACCGCCGCGACCGCGGCGTCCCCGATGACGTGGAAGCCGGCCGTCGCCTCCGCCTGGGTGCAGGCCCGCAGGTGCGCCTCGATGGCGTCGGGTTCCAGGTAGCAGGTGCCGACGCGGTCGGGCGCGTCGGCGTACGGCTCGTGCAGCCAGGCGGTGCGTGACCCGAGCGCCCCGTCGACGAACAGGTCACCGGCCAGCCCGCGGGCCCCGGTCCGGTCGATCAGCGCGCGCGCCTGCGCCGGAGTGCTCACCGCCTCACCCCAGTAGCCGATCACCTCGACGCCGTGATCGAGGGCGCGAAGCTGCAGCCAGTCGTCGAGCCCGCCGATCTCGGGGCCGGCGCATTCGTGCACCGCGACGATGCCCGCCGCCGCGGCGGCCCGCAGCGCCGCGGCCCGGGCGTCGGCCAGCTGCCCGGCGGTCAGCAGCTCCCGGGCGGCGGCGCGGACCAGGTGGTGCGCGTCGGCGGTCAGCGGCCGCTCCGCGCTGAAGCCGGCCGCCGCCGGGAGCTCCGGGACCAGGCGTCGCAGCGCCGAGGAGGCCAGCGCCGAGTGGACGTCGACGCGAGCCAGGTAGGCCGGCCGGTCACCGAGCGTCGCGTCGAGGTCGGTGGTGCTCGGCGGCGCGTTGTCGGGCCACGACGACTCGTCCCAGCCGTGCCCCCACACCGGCCGGCCGGGGTGAGCGGCGGCGTGCTCGGCGATCATCCGCATGCACTGCGCGCGCGACGTGGCGAGCCGCAGGTCCAGGCCGGTGAGGGCCAGACCGGTCGCGCTCAGGTGGATGTGGCTGTCCACGAATCCCGGCGCGACGAAGCCGCCGTCCAGGTCGACGACCTGCGCGTCCGGGAACTGGCCGCGTCCGACATCGTCGCTGCCCAACCACGCGACGACGTCGCCGCGCACCGCCATCGCGGTCGCGTCGGGGTGGCTGGGGCTGTGCACCCGGCCGTTCACCAGCAGCGTCGTGGAAATCGTCGTAGCCCGACGATCGGATTGCGCCACACGCCAAAACTTAGATGGGGCCCGGTGACAACGGGGGCCGCGGTGGCGGCTCGACGTCCGTGACGTCGATGACTTCGCCGTCGATGTAGTCACGGCCGTCGCCGGCGTAGCCCGAGTCGGCCGTGAAGGTCACCCTTTCGGTGATCAGCGGTACCCGCCGCTGCAAACCGCGCAGCGCGATCCCGGCCAGGCCGGGCCCGGCGAGCGTCCGGATCGGCGGCATCAGCAACAACAGGCCCAACGCCGAGGTGACCAACCCTGGAATCAACACGAGCGCCATGGCCAGGCCGACCATGGCGCCGTCGTTCACGGCGGACTGCGGTTCGGCCAGGCCGGATCGGAGCTGCCCGAGTTGGCGGATGAGCTGCGATCCGGCCATCGGCGCCAGCAGGCCCCACCCGAGCAGGAAGGTGGCCAGCAGCACCAGCAGGGTCCAGCCCCACCCGATCGTCGACACCAGCGCGAAGATCACCGCCAGTTCGACGACCGCGTAGACGAGCAACAGCCGCGACAGCATGTCACGCCAACGTCTGCGGATCGCTCCCGAGTTCCCCTGGTGATGCACAACTCGGCTGCAGTTAGATGACGCTATGACGACGATTCAGATCGAGGCCCCCGACGGACCGATCGATGCGCTGCTCGGCATGCCCGAGGGAACCGGCCCGTGGCCGGGTGTGGTGGTGATCCACGACGCGGTCGGCTACGGACCGGACAACGAAATGATTTCGCGGCGCATCGCGCAGGCGGGCTACCTGGCGCTGACCCCGAACATGTACGCCCGGGGTGGCCGCGCGCGATGCATCACGCGGGTCATGCGCGAGCTGATGACCAAGCGTGGTCGCGCACTCGACGACGTCCTGGCCGCTCGGGATCACCTGCAGTCGATGCCGGAGTGTTCCGGCCGCGTCGGGATCGCCGGGTTCTGCATGGGCGGTGGCTTCGCACTTATCATGTCGCCCAAGGGTTTTGGCGCCTCCGCGCCGTTCTACGGCACGCCGCTGCCGCGCAACCTGAGCGAGACGCTGGACGGGGCGTGCCCGATCGTGGCCAGCTTCGGCAGCCGCGACCCGCTGGGCATCGGCGCGGCCAAGAAGTTGCGGGAGGTGACCGAGGCCAAGCAGATCACCGCCGACATCAAGTCCTACCCCGGCGCGGGTCACAGCTTCGCGAACCAGCTACCCGGCCAGCCGCTGCTTCGCGTGGCCGGTTTCGGCTACAACCGGGCCGCGGCCGACGATGCGTGGAGCCGGGTGTTCGCGTTCTTCGGCGAGCACCTGCGGTAGCGCTAGGGCCGCAGCTTGCGCGACAAGACGGTCGCGAAGGTGTGCGCGTCGCCGGGCCAGCGCGCCGACACGTAATTGCCGTCGTCGACGACGAACGCCGGCCGCCAATCCGTCGCGGTGTCGCGTGCGATTCCCGACGACTTGCGCCGCCAGTGCGGCGATCCGCGGACGACGTCGCAGAAATCCGCCGGGTCCTTGAGGGCGCGGGTGACCTCGGACTGCACCGACATGTACCCGCCGGGCTGCCCGGGCTCCTCGGTATAGGTCCGGTAGTAGTCGGGGTCCCAGAAGCGGGTGACCCGGGTCAGCCGCCAGGCGAGCCGCTCCATCGCCCACGTCAACGCCGTGGTCTTGCGCCCGTAGAGCACCGAGTGGCCCGTGGCGGGATCGACGCTGCGCGCGGCGAGCAGCACACCGTGACAGATCGCGGCCACCACCAGGCCGCGGGCGAAGGCGTCCACGACCAGCCGCTGCAGGATGTCGCTGTCGATGTAGCCGCGCATCCCGCGGGCGCGGTGCCCGCCGGGCAGCAGCAGCGCGTCGACGTCGTCGAGGGTGGCCTGCGACCAGCTGACGGGACGGCGGAATTCGGTGGAGCCGACCATCGCGGCGTACGCCTGGCGGCCGTCCTTGTTCGCCCGCAGCGCCAGCCCGATCGCCGGGACCGCGCCCAATACCGGTAGTGCGGACCAGATGTCGAGGCCGCGGCCGGTGACCATGATGTCGTCGGCCACGCCCGGTGCGCCGCTCTGGGTGGCGAACACCACCCGATGACCGTTGCGCGTCAGAACCCGCCAGCTGACCGCGACCTCGGTTGGGTCGAAGTCGCGGTCCGGGATCGGGATCAGGACGGCGCCCATGGTCTGTGTCCGGTTAGCCTCCAGGCACTTTCAGCTCGAGGCCGACGTTGTTTTCCATCCCGCCGCGCAGCTTGCTGACGAAGTTGAACAGCCGGCCCTGGATGCCGTAGCGCTTGCCGATCGCGTCGTACACGGCGCGGGTCTGCGACTTGTCCAGGATCGCCGCGGTGCCCTCGACCGCCTCGCTGGTCGGGCGGCCGCGCAGGGTGCAGGTGGCCAGCGTCACGCGAGGGGTGTTGCGGATTCGCTTGACCTTCCACGACTTTGCCTCGGTGATGACGAGCAGCCGGTCGCCGTCGGCCGCGGCCCAAATCGGAACCGGCTTGGGCCGGCCGTCCTTGGTGAAGGTGGTCAGCAGGATGTATTGCGCCTTGGCGAGATCGGCGAGGGTGGGCGTCACGCTGTCAACCTACCGCCGGGTGATCGTGCCGTTGACTTCGCCGCCCTCGGCTGCAATAGTCGACCGGATTAAATGAAAATATTATTTTCGCTTAATCGTATGCAGCTACGACTGGAGCGGGGCAACGTGGGCGACCCGAAGAAGCCGTTGGCGTGGTTGCCGTTCTCGATCGCCGAGGCGCCGTTATCGGGGGCGGCGGGCGATGTCGATCCGTCCCGGGCGTGGTCGCACCTGATGGACGGGCTTCGCGACGCCGCCCGGGTCGTGGAATCCGATCCGGCGTGCCGGAATCGGGTCGATTTCGCCGCGGGCATGCGCCATCTGCTCGTCCTGCTCGCCGCCGGCATCGACGAGGCGCTGCGGTTCGATCCGGATCCGGTACTGTGCGTCCAACGCACCAGCACCGACGACATCCTGACCTGGGGAATGGAGTGCCCGGACTGCCTCTACACCCGGGCCGTGCTGCGGGGCGGGGAGAGATACCGGTTGTTCGGCAATCGCGGCACCGCCCGCTACGTCGGGCTGCAGACGATGAACGGCATCGCGGCGACCGCGAACGAACTGGTCGACGAGCTCGAGGTGGACGCCGACGGAAACTTCGAGGTGGTGCTGTCGGCCTCGGAGCCGACGGGGCGGGCGGGAAATTGGATGCGCATCGAGGGCAAGCACCCCACCCTGACGGTGCGGCACTTCTTCTACGACTGGGAGACCGAGACGGCGTCGTCGCTGCGCATCGAACGACTGGGCGACGCAGCGCCGGCGACCCGCCCGGCCGTCGATCCCGACGCCGCGCTCTCGCGCCAGCTGATCGCCCTGGGCGACTTCGTTCAGGACAACCTGGCCTTCTTTCTACAATTCGGCGCCGCGCCGCCGCCGAACGGCTTCCTGCCCCCGATCGACCGCACCGACATCGGCGCCGCGGCGGAGAACAAGCCGGTCATCGGTCGGTGGGAACTGGACCGGGGCGAGGCGCTGATCGTGGAAGTCGAACCGCCCGAAGGGATTTACTGGAGCTTTTCCATCGGCAACCCGTGGTGGGAAACGATTCACTACGGGCGCCACCAGTCCAGCCTGAACGCCCATCAGGCCGCGGTGGACTCCGACGGGCGGGTGCGTGTGGTGCTGTGCGCCGAGGATCCCGGGGTCGCGAATTGGCTCGACACCGCGGGCCACAGCAACGGCCCGATCATCCTGCGCTGCGTGCGAACCAAGACGGCGCCGACACCGACGACGCGGCTCGTGTCGTTCGACGACGTGCGCGCCGAGTTGCCGGGCACGGCGACGGTCACGACGGAGGAACGGGCAGCCGTCCTCGCGACGCGTCGGCGCGCCGTGCGCGAAAGGTTCGGACGGTGACGTTCGACGCCGACGAGCTGGAGGAAGGCGCCCGCGCCGCAACGGGTCTCGACGATTTCGGCTCCCCCTACTACCGGGAGGGTCTGGAACGCATCGTCGATGCGCTGAACACCGAGGCGGACCTCAACGACATCGGCCGGGTCATCCAGCACGCCACCATCAGCAACGCCCTGATTCAGCGGCTCAAGATCGAGGACACCTACCACCGGCACCCCGAGATCGACGACCAGGTGGTCGGCGGCCCCGTTTTCGTCATCGGCTTACCTCGCACCGGGACGACGGCGCTGAGCCAGCTGGTGGCCGCCGATCCGCAATTCCGGTCGCTGCGAGTGTGGGAATCCCAGGCTCCCACCCCGCCGCCGGAGGCCGCCACCCAGCACACCGATCCACGGATCGCCCAGGCCGAGGCCGGTCTGAAGATGCTCAACGACATGTTCCCGTTGATGAAGACGATGTACAACTCCGAGCCCACGGCACCGACCGAATGTCAGGACCTGATGGGCATGAGCTTTCGCACCTTCCACTTCGACGGCGCCGTCCGCGCGCCGGGCTACCTGGCCTGGCTGATGGGCTGCGACATGCGCGAGACGTACACCTATCACCGGCGAGTGCTCAAGTTGCTGCAATGGCATTGCCCGCCGGTGCTGTGGCACCTCAAGACCCCGGTGCACATGTTCGCCCTCGACGCGCTCGTCGCCGCCTACCCGAACGCCAAATTCCTGTGGAGCCATCGCGATCCGGCCAAGGTGATGGGCTCGGTGTGTAGCCTCATCCGGTACGTGCGCAGCTGGAGCAGCGACCGCGACGACGCCAGGGAGCTGGGCGCGGAACAAGTCGACAGCTGGGCCGAGGGCGTGCGGCGGGCCATGGATTTCCGCGACCGTGTCGGTGACGACCGATTCGCCGATGTCTCCTTCGCCGATTTGCAGACCGATCCGGTGCGCGCGCTGCAAACCCGTTACGAGAGGCTGGGTTTGACGTTCACCGATGCCACTCTGCGCTCGGTCCAGCAATGGGCGCGGGCACACCAGCCGGGCTCGCGCGGGGCGCACGAATACGACCTCGCCGACTACGGCCTGACACCAGAGGGTGTCCGCGAACGGTTCGCGGACTACCTCGCCACCTACGATGCGAGCGCCTGACCCCGTGAGCGCCCCCCGCGCGCGGCGCCGCCACAAGCTGGCTCCCGACGCGGCGGTGCGTCGCGCGATCCTGGCGGCCGCGTCGACCGTCGTGCGCGAGCAGGGAATCGGCAAGCTCAGCGTCGGCGCGGTCCTGGAACGGACCGCGCTGGGAACCCGCGCGTTCTACCGGCATTTCGACTCGAAGGACGAATTGGTGGCCGCGCTCTTCCTCGACGCGGCCCGCGCGGAGGAACGGCGGCTGCGACGCCGAATGGCCTCCGCCACAACGGAGATCGATGCGGTCGCGGCGTGGATCGATGGACGCCTCGATCTGGCGTTCGACGACAGCGTCGAATCCGATTTGCGTCGCATGTCGCTGGAGGCTCAGTCGCAGTCCCCCGCGCTGGTTCAGCCCGCTTACGCGGTAATGCTCGAGCCGCTGCGCGACGCGCTTCGGCGCGGCCTGCAGGGCGGGGTATTCCCGCACATCGACCCCGTGACCGACGCGCAGTTCATCCACGGGGTGGTGTGGGCGGGCATCAACCAGCAATGGGCGACGGGCGATTGCGACCGCGACGAAATCCGCGACCGCATGCTCCGGTTTTGCCTGCGCGGGCTGGGCGCCGGCGCCTGAGAATCAAACAGAGGGAGACATTCGATGGACCTGGGTTTCACCGGATCGACGGCCGTCGTCACGGGCGGCAGCAAGGGCATGGGGCTGGCGATCGCCGAAGCCCTTGCGGCCGAGGGGGCCAGCGTCGCGGTGATGGCGCGCGGCCAAGGGGCGCTCGATGCCGCCGTCGAGTCGCTGCGCGAGGCCGGCGCCCCGGACGCGGTGGGGATCAGCGTCGACATGGCCGATGCCGAATCGATCGCCGACGGTTTCGCCGCGGTCTCGCAGCGGTGGGGTCAACTCAATTGCCTGGTCCACACGATCGGGCCG
The DNA here is from genome assembly GCF_035616495.1 of Mycobacterium sp. 663a-19. Taxonomy (NCBI): domain Bacteria; kingdom Bacillati; phylum Actinomycetota; class Actinomycetes; order Mycobacteriales; family Mycobacteriaceae; genus Mycobacterium; species Mycobacterium sp. 663a-19. The sequence goes on from NZ_JAPJAV010000004.1 coordinate 358,897, forward strand.
GGCGACGGCTATTTCGAGCAGATGGACGACGCCGAATGGGACGCCGCGTTCACGCTGGGCACCATGTCGGCCGTGCGATCGATCCGCGCCGCCCTGCCGCTGCTGCGCGCTGCGGATTGGGCGCGCATCGTGACCCTGTCGGCGCACTCGATTCAGCGGCAGAATCCGCGCCTCGTCGCCTATACGGCGTCGAAGGCGGCGCTGGCCAGCATCACCAAGAACCTGTCCAAAAGCCTTGCCAAGGACGGCATCCTGGTCAACTGCGTGTGTCCCGGAACCATCGTGACCGCAAGCTTCACCGAGGTGCTCAAGGACATCCTCGCGGCCGAGGGCCTCGACGCCACGAACCCGCGCGACGTCATGACGTGGATCGACAACAACTTTCACCAACCGTGCGACCTCGGCCGCGCCGGCCTTCCCGAGGAGGTCGCATCCCTCACCGCGTACCTGGTGTCGCGGCGGAACGGCTATGTCACGGGCGCCACGGTGAACGTCGACGGCGGATCGGATTTCGTCTAGTTGCGCCTCCACCGCGAGCAGACGCAAAAGCACCACAAAACCACGGGTTTTGGGTGCTTTTGCGTCTGCTCGCGGGGGAACGTCAGCCCTCCAGGTCGCCCTCGGTTTCCAGCAGCGCGCGGCGCAGCCCGTCAAGGGTTTCCCGTTGCGGGTCCGCCCACATGCCACGGCCGGCGGCCTCCAGCAGCCGCTCGGCCATGCCGTGCAGTGCCCACGGGTTGGACTCCGCCATGAATTTCCGGTTTTCGGCATCCAGCACGTAGCGCTCTGTGAGCTGTTCGTACATCCAGTCGGCCATCACGCCCGCGGTCGCGTCGTAGCCGAACAGGTAGTCGACGGTGGCGGCCATCTCGAATGCGCCCTTGTAGCCGTGCCGGCGCATCGCGGCCATCCACCGCGGATTGACCACGCGGGCGCGGAAAACCCGGGTGGTCTCCTCCGACAGGGTGCGGGTGCGGATCGCGTCGGGCCTGGTGTTGTCGCCGATGTAGGCGGCGGGCGCCTGGCCGGTCAGCGCGCGCACCGTGGCCACCATCCCGCCGTGGTACTGGAAGTAGTCGTCTGAGTCGGCGATGTCGTGCTCGCGGGTGTCGGTGTTCTTGGCGGCCACCGCGATCCGCCGGTACTGGCGGTTCATGTCGTCGACCGCCTCGCGACCGTCCAGGTCGCGGCCGTAGGCGAAGCCGCCCCAGGCCGCGTACACCTGCGCCAGGTCCGCGTCGTCGCGCCAGTTGCGGCTGTCGATGAGCTGCAGCAGACCGGCGCCGTACGTTCCGGGCTTGGAGCCGAAAATCCTTGTGGTGGAACGTCGTCGATCGCCGTGCTGCGCCAGATCGGCACGGGCGTGCGCCCTTATGTAGTTTTGGTCGGCCGGCTCGTCGAGGTCGGCGACCAGGCGCACCGCGTCGTCGAGCATGGTGACCACGTGCGGGAAGGCGTCGCGGAAGAAGCCCGAGATCCGCACCGTCACATCGATGCGCGGCCGGCCCAGCTCGGCGAGCGGGATCGGTGTCAGCCCGACGACCCGCCGTGACGCGTCGTCCCAGACCGGCCGAACGCCCAGCAGCGCAAGGACTTCGGCGATGTCGTCGCCAGCGGTGCGCATCGCCGAGGTGCCCCACACCGACAGCCCCACCGATTGGGGCCAGCGCCCGTGGTCGCCGCGGTAGCGGTCCAGCAGCGAATCCGCCAGCGCCACACCGGCTTCCCACGCCAGCCGGGACGGTATCGCCTTGGGGTCGACGGAGTAGAAGTTGCGCCCGGTGGGCAGCACGTTGATCAGCCCGCGCAGCGGCGAACCCGACGGACCCGCCGGGATGAACCGGCCGTCCAGCGCCCGCAGCACGTGGTCGATTTCGGATGCCGTCCCGGCCAGCCGGGGCACCACCTCGGTGGCCGCGAACCGCAGCACGCTTGCCACCTCGGTGTTGTCGGTGAGGCTTTCGGCAGCGTCGGGATCCCACCCGGTGGCCTGCAGCGCCGCGACGAGCTCACGTGCGGCGGCCTCGGCCCGGTCGACCGCGGACCGGTCATCGTGGCCGTCCTCGGCCAGGCCCAGCGCCTGCCGCAGGCCCGGGAGGACGTGCTCACCGCCGAACAACTGCCGGGCCCGCAGGATGGCCAGCACCAGGTCGAGTTCTTGTTCGCCGGTTGGCTTTTGGCCCAGGATGTGCAGCCCGTCGCGGATCTGGACGTCCTTGATCTCGCACAGCCAGCCGTCGATGTGCAGGATCATGTCATCGAACGAGTCCTCGGCGGGACGCTCGGTCAGGCCCAGGTCGTGGTCCATCCTGGCGGCCCGGATCAGCGTCCAGATCTGCTGACGGATCGCGGGCAGCTTGCCCGGATCGAGCGCGGCGACGGTGGCGTGCTCGTCGAGCAACTGCTCCAATCGGGCGATGTCGCCGTAGGTTTCGGCGCGCGCCATCGGCGGGATGAGGTGGTCGACGAGCACCGCGTGCGCCCGCCGCTTGGCCTGCGTGCCCTCGCCCGGGTCGTTGACCAGGAACGGGTAGATCAGCGGCAGGTTGCCCAGCGCGGCGTCGGGCCCGCAGGCCGCCGACATGCCCAGCGTCTTTCCCGGCAGCCATTCCAGGTTGCCGTGCTTGCCCAGATGCACCACCGCGTCGGCCTTGAACCCTTCATCCAGCCAGCGGTAGGCCGCCAGGTAGTGGTGGCTCGGCGGCAGGTCCGGGTCGTGGTAGATGGCGACGGGGTTGTCCCCAAAACCGCGCGGCGGCTGCACCATCAGCACCAGGTTGCCCGCTTGCATTGCGGCGATGACGATCTCGCCGTCGCGATCGTTGCTGCGGTCGACGAATAGATCGCCGGGCGGCGGACCCCAGTGCTCCTGCACGGCGTCGGCCAGCTCCGCGGGCAGCGTCGCAAACCAGGCCCGATAGTCCTTGGCGGACACCCGGATCGGGTTGCCGGCCAGCTGCCCCTCGGTGAGCCAGTCGGGATCCTGGCCGCCGCGTTCGATCAGCGCGTGGATCAGGGCGTCGCCGTCGTTGGCGTCCACCCCGGGCAGCTCGCCGATCCGATACCCGCGCTCGCGCAGCGCGCGCAGCAGCGCCACCGCGCTGGCCGGGGTGTCCAGCCCGACCGCGTTGCCGATCCGGGCGTGCTTGCTGGGATAGGCCGAGAACACCAGGGCCACCCGCTTGTCGCCCGGCGCGACATGGCGTAGCCGCGCGTGCCGCACCGCCAGGCCCGCGACGCGCGCGCAGCGCTCCGGGTCGGCGACATAGGAGATCAGGCCGTCGTCGTCAATCTCCTTGAACGAGAACGGAACCGTGATGATGCGGCCATCGAACTCCGGGACCGCCACCTGGCTGGCCACGTCCAGCGGGCTGAGCCCGTCGTCATTGGCGCGCCATTGGTCCCGCGGGCTGGTCAAACACAGGCCCTGCAGGATCGGGATGTCCAGGGCCGCAAGGTGTTCGACGTTCCAGCTGTCGTCATCACCACCGGCGGCCACCGTGGCGGGCTTGAGTCCCCCGGCGGCGAGCACCGTGACGACCATGGCGTCGGCGTCGCCGAGCCGTTGCAGCAGTTCGGGTTCCGCGGTGCGCAACGACGCGCAGTAGACGGGCAGCGGCCGCCCGCCCTCGTCCTCGATGGCCCGGCACAGCGACTCGATGTAGGCGGTATTGCCGGCCAGGTGCTGCGCGCGGTAGTACAGCACCGCGATCGTCGGGCCCTGGGCGTCCTTGGCATGCGGCCGCTCCAGCTCTCCCCAGGTGGGGGTCATCACCGGCGGCGTGAACCCGAACCCGGTCATCAGCACGGTGTCCGACAGGAACGCGTGCAGCTGGCGCAGGTTGTCCACCCCGCCGTGGGCCAGGTAGATGTGAGCCTGCACCGCGATCCCGGCGGCCAGCGTGGACAGGCCGGTCAGCTCGGCGTCGGCGGCCTGCTCCCCGCTGACCAGCACCGCCGGGATACCGCTGGCGATGACGGTGTCGATGCCGCTCTGCCAGGCGCGGTAGCCGCCGAGGATGCGGACCACCACGACCGCGGCGTCGGCCAGCAGGTCGGGCAGCTCGTCGTCGGAGAGCCGCGACGGGTTGGCCCATCGATAGTTCTTGCCGCTGGACCGGGCGCTGATCAGGTCGGTGTCGGACGTCGACAGCAGCAGGATGGTCGGCTCGGCCACCCACCATTCGTACCGCAGCGGGACTCGGTGATTCGCGGCGGCACCGCTAGCGTGAGGCCATGAGGAATGCCGCGGTCGCAGACAAGGTCATCGCCGTCACCGGCGGAGCGCGCGGAATCGGTCTGGCCATTGCCACGGTTCTGCAGGGTCTCGGCGGCAGGGTGGCAATCGGGGATATCGACGAATCCGCCGTCAAGGAGGCGGGCGCCCGGTTAGGGCTTGAGGTCTGCCGCGGATTGGACGTGACCGACCGGCAATCCTTCACCGATTTTCTCGACGCCGTCGAAAACGAACTCGGGCCCGTCGACGTGGTTGTGAACAACGCCGGGGTGATCGCGGTGGGTAGCGCGGTCGACGAGCCCGACACCGTCACCCGACGGGTGTTCGACGTCAACGTCCACGGCGTCATCCTGGGCACTAAGCTGGCCGCGCAACGGATGCTGCCGCGCGGTCACGGTCACATCGTCAACATCGGGTCGGTGGGCAGCGTGTTGCCGGCCGCGGGCCTCGCAACCTATTGCGCGACAAAGCATGCCGTGCTCGGGTACACCGAAACCGTTCGCATGGAGAACCGTGGGCGCGGTGTCCACTTCTCGGTCATCATGCCGACTTTGACGAACACCGAGATGGTCGCCGGATTCGGACACGCGAGGGGATTCAAGAACGCCGAGCCGGAAGACGTCGCCCGGGCGGTCGCCGGTGTGATTGCCAAACCGAAATCACGCGTGGTCGTTCCTCGTTCGATGGGCATAGTCCTCTCGGCTCAGCGCTTCATGCCGCAACGGATGTCGGAGGCGATTGGGCGCGCGCTGGGGACGGATCGCGTTTGCACCACCGACCTCGAAGTGGAGAAGCGCGCGTCGTACGCCCGCCGGACCGGGACGTCGTGATCGTCAGGCCGGGCGCACCTCGAAGTGCGACGGCTCGGGTCGGCGCAACAGCTCGCGGTGTGTATCGGGAGACCACGGGAACAGCTCCGGCAGGCCGTCCTTGCCGAGATACCAGCTGTTGCAGCCCGAGACCCAGATCGTCTGCGGCATAGCGGCTTTCATGCGCTCGTTGTATTCCTTGGTGGCCGCCTCGGTCGGCGCCGCGGCGCGTACGACACCATCACGGAGCTGCTCGATCCACCACATCACGTAATCGGCCTGGTCTTCGGCGATCGGCACCAGCGACTGGTTGCCGATCGGCGAATGCGGCCCCATCAGCATGAACAGGTTCGGGAACCCGGGCACCGCGACCGACCGGTACGCCATCGGACCGTCGGCCCACGCCTCGTCCAGAGAGAGCCCGCCCTCCCCGATCACCTCCAGCGGGCGCACGTAGGCGCGGGCATCAAAGCCGGTGGCGTAGACCAGCAGGTCGAGTTCGTGCAGGGTGCCGTCGGCGGTGACGATGCCGCGGGGCTCGATGTGGTCGATCGAGTCGGTGATGATCTCGACGCCGGGCTTTTGTACGGACCGGTAGAAGTGCCCGGCCATCACCTGCCGCTTGCACATCGGTTGGTAAGTGGGGGTCAGCTTGGCCCGGAGCTGCGGGTCGCGCACCGACAGCCGCAGGTTCCACCGGCACCAGGCCTGGATCTGACGGCGCTGCCAGCCCGGGCGGATCGGCGCCACGCCGAACCAGTGCCGCATCAGCCACCCCCAGAAGCGATACGGCAGACCGTTCAGCGCCGGCCACCTCGACAGCGCCGCCTGAGCCAACTTCGAATAACGCGGGTTGGGGAATGGGTAAACCCACTGCGCGGTGCGCTGAAAGACCTTCAGCTGGCGCACCTTGCCGCCGAGCTCCGCGACGATCTGCACGCCCGTCGACCCGGTCCCGATCAAGCCGATCCTCTTGTCCGGCAACGAGACCGAGTGGTCCCAGCGCGACGAGTGGAAGGCGGGACCGGCGAACGACTCCCGCCCGGGGATATCCGGGTAACGGGGCACCCGCAACACCCCCGTCGCGGTGACGAGCAAGTCGAACGTCTCCTCCCCGTCGGGGGTGGTGAGCCGCCAGCGGCCGTCGTCGTATTCGGCCCTGGTGACGTTGGCGCCGAACCGGATGTGCTTGCGGATGCCGCGTTCGTCGGCCACCTGCCGGAAGTACGCCTGGATCTCCGGACCCGGCGGCAGCCAGTGCGACCAGTTGGGGTTCGGCCGGAACGAATAGGAGTAGTAGCGCGACGGGACGTCGCAGGTGAGCCCCGGATACGTGTTGTCGCGCCAGGTGCCGCCGACGTCGTCGGCCTTCTCGTAAATGGTGAAGGAGTCGATGCCGGCGTCCTGCAGCTTGGCGGCCATGCAGATGCCGGACATCCCGGCGCCGATGATCGCGACCTTCAGTGGGCGCTTCGGTGTCATAGCAATCACCCGACCTCTCGCTGGTGCGCACGTTACGCCGGATTGCCCCCGGTGCGTACCGTAGGCGGATGGCCAGAGCCCGCGACGTCGACGGCTGCCCGGGTGCGCTGCAGGTGCATCAGGCGGCCGACGGCGCGCTGGTTCGGGTGCGGCTACCCGGCGGCATGATCACGGCCGCCCAGCTGGCGACGCTGTCCCTGGTGTCGCAGCGGTTCGGCTCGGGGGCGCTGGAGCTGACGTCGCGCGGCAACGTACAGCTGCGCGGCATCACCGACGTGACGGCGGCCGCCGAGGCGATCGCCGGCGCCGGGCTGTTGCCGTCGACGACGCACGAGCGGGTCCGCAACGTCGTCGCGTCGCCGCTGTCGGGCCGGGCCGACGGCAAACTCGACGTGCGCCCGCTGGTCGGCGAGCTGGACGCGGCGATCCGCGCCGAGCCGCGGCTCGCGGAGCTCGGCGGGCGGTTCTGGTTCAGCCTCGACGACGGCCGCGCCGACGTGTCCGGGCTGGGCGCCGACGTCGGCGCGCACGTCCTGGGCGACGACTGCGCGGTGCTGCTGGCGGGGCGCGACACCGGCGTCCGGGTGGGTGTGGGCTCCGCGGTCGAGGCGCTCGTCGGCGTTGCCGCCCGGTTCGTGCAGATGCGCGGAAGGGCTTGGCGCGTCAACGAATTGGACGACGCCGCGGCGCTGCTGCCCGGGGCCGCGCTCGGTGACGCGCCCTTCCCGCCGGTCACCAGGGCCCCGGTGGGCTGGCTGGGCCAGGACGACGGCCGGGTCGCGCTGGGCGCCGCGGTGCCGTTCGGGGCGCTGCCCGCACACGTCGCGGATTTGCTCGCCGCCGTCGGGGCGCCGCTGGTGGTCACGCCGTGGCGGTCGGTGCTGGTGTGCGACCTCGACGAGCCTTCCGCGGACGCCGCGCTTCGCGTGCTCGCACCGTTGGGCCTGGTGTTCGACGAGAACTCCCCCTGGCTGAACGTCAGCGCCTGCATCGGCAGCCCGGGATGCGCGCATTCGGCCGCCGACGTGCGGGCCGACGCGGCGCTGTTGCTCGAGGAGGATTCGGCGGTGCACAGGCACTTTGTCGGCTGCGAACGGGCCTGCGGCAGCCCGCCGGCCGGTGAGGTGCTGCTGGCGACGGGCGACGGATACCGGCGGCTACGGTAATCGGGTGCTCGACTACATCCGCGACGCGGCCGAGATCTATCGCCAGTCGTTCGCGGCCATCCGCGCCGAGGCCGACCTGACGCGATTTCCCGACGACGTCGCGCGCGTCGTGGTCCGGCTGATCCACACCTGCGGACAGGTCGACGTCGCCGAGCACGTCGCCTTCACCGACGACGTCGTCGAGCGGACCGGCGCCGCCCTGCGCGATGGCGCACCGGTGCTGTGCGATTCGTCGATGGTGGCCGCCGGGATCACCACCGCGCGGCTGCCCGCCGACAATCGGGTCGTGTCGCTGGTGGCCGACCCGCGAGCGGCCGACCTGGCCGCGCGCCGAAAGACCACCCGCTCGGCGGCCGGGGTGGAGCTGTGGGCCGACCGGCTAGCCGGGGCTGTGCTGGCGATCGGCAACGCGCCGACCGCGCTGTTTCGGCTGCTCGAGCTGATCGACGAGGGCGCGTCGCCGCCGGTCGCGGTGCTGGGTGGGCCGGTCGGGTTCGTCGGGTCGGCGCAATCCAAGCAGGAGCTCGTCGAAAACCCGCGCGGGATGTCGTATCTGGTGGTGCGGGGCCGCCGCGGCGGCAGCGCCATGGCGGCCGCCGCCGTCAACGCGATCGCGAGCCGCAGCGAATGACCAAGCGCGGCACCCTGTGGGGAGTCGGCCTGGGGCCCGGCGACCCGGAGCTGGTCACCGTCAAGGCGGCCCGGGTGATCGGCGAGGCGGACGTCGTCGCGTATCACAGCGCCCGGCACGGCCGCAGCATCGCGCGCGGCATCGCCGAGCCGTACCTGCGGCCCGGCCAGGTCGAGGAGCACCTGATCTACCCGGTGACCACCGAGGTGACCGATCATCCCGGCGGCTACGCCGGCGCGATCGAGGACTTCTACGCCGACGCCACCCGGCGGATCGCCGCGCACCTCGACGCGGGCCGCAACGTGGCGCTGCTCGCCGAGGGCGACCCGCTGTTCTACAGCTCGTACATGCATTTGCACACCCGGCTGACGCAGCGGTTCGACGCCGTGATCGTGCCGGGTGTGACGTCGGTGAGCGCCGCCTCGGCGGCCATCGCGACGCCGCTGGTGGCCGGCGACGAGGTGCTGTCGGTGCTGCCGGGCACCCTGCCGGTCGCCGAGCTGACCCGCCGGCTCGCCGACGCCGACGCCGCCGTCGTCCTCAAGCTGGGGCGCTCGTATCACGCTGTGCGGGAGGCGCTTTCGGCCACCGGGCAGCTCGACGGGGCGTTCTACGTGGAGCGCGCCAGCACCGCCGGCGAGCGCGTACTGCCCGCCGCCGAGGTCGACGAGAGCAGCGTCCCGTACTTCTCGCTGGCGATGCTGCCGGGTGGGCGGCGCGGTGAGCCGTCGCTGGCCGGCACCGTCGCGGTGGTGGGCCTGGGCCCCGGCGACCTCGACTGGATGACGCCGCAGAGCCGACGCGAGCTGGCCGCGGCGACCGACCTGATCGGCTACGGCGGCTACCTGGACCGAGTTCCGGTCCGCGACGGGCAGCGGCGCCACCCCAGCGACAACACCGACGAGCCCGCCCGCGCCCGGCTGGCGTGCACTCTGGCCGAGAAGGGGCACGCCGTCGCGGTGGTGTCGTCGGGCGATCCGGGCGTGTTCGCGATGGCCACCGCCGTGTTGGAAGAGGCCAAACAGTGGCCGGGGGTGCGGATCCGGGTGATCCCGGCGATGACCGCCGCGCAGGCCGTCGCCAGCCGGGTGGGCGCGCCGCTGGGTCACGACTACGCGGTGATCTCGCTGTCCGACCGGCTCAAGCCGTGGGAGGTGATCTCGGCGCGGCTGGCCGCCGCGGCCGCCGCCGATCTGGTGCTGGCCATCTACAACCCGGCCTCGAAGTCGCGACGCTGGCAGGTCGGTGCGATGCGCGATGTGCTGCTGGCGCATCGCGAACCCGGCACGCCGGTGGTGATCGGCCGCAGTGTCTCCGGGCCCGACGAAGAGGTGCGCGTGGTGCGGCTGGCCGATCTCGACCCCGACGAGGTCGACATGCGCTGCCTGCTGATCGTCGGATCTTCGCAAACCCAGTGGTACTCAGACGATTCCGGGGATCGGGTGTTCACCCCACGCCGCTACCCTGGCTGACGGGGCCGCCAACGGGCCGCCAACAACGGGCCGCCAACGCGGAAGGAGACTTTCGATGATCGAAATACTGCCGGACATGCCGCAGGGAGTGACCGGTATCCGGGTGTCCGGCCGGCTGCGGGGTGATGAACTTCGCGAGGCCAAACCGGACCTGGAGGAGCGGCTGAAAACCGGCGAGATCAGGATCGTGGAGGTCATTGCGCCCGACTACGAGGGCTTCGGGCCCGGCGGCTTGGTCGAGGACCTGAAGCTGGGCCTGGGCACCGTCTTGCCGCACCATTCGGCGTTCAAGCGAATCGCTGTCGTCTCCGACAAGGACTGGATCACCCATACCGTGCACGCGCTGGCGTGGATGATCCCCGGCGAGCTCGCGGTGTTCGGCCTCGACGAGCTCGAGCGCGCCAAGGAGTGGGCCGCCGGCTGAGCGCCGTGGTTTTTAGTCGCGGTCCCAGCTGCGCGGCACCATGGGCAGGGTCGGAGGCTCGCCCAGCCCGTCGCCGGCCAGGGTGATCAGCCCGGCGGGCTGGGGATCGCCGGATTTGGCTGTGGCACCGGCGAATCCGAGCGATCCCGCCCCCTGCGCGGAGGTGTGCACGGGGTCCGGTTCGTGTAGTTCCATGAATTCGTAGCGGTGCGCGCGATCCTGGGCGGTGGCGCGCCGGCGGGCCCGGGCCCGGTCCTTGTCCGCCGCCACGGCCGCGGCGGGCGCGTCGACGTCGTCGGGCGCCGGCTCTTCGGACTTCCCACGTGCCCGGCCGCTCGCGCTGTTGCGCGCCGACGATCCCGTCAGGCCCACGGCGTACAGCGAGTCGGAGATGCCCGTGCCGATTCCGTCGGTCGCCGTCGGACCGAAGCCGACGCCCGGACCGCCGCCGACCGGTCCGCCACCCGACGCCGTGGCCACACTTGGCGCCGGGCTGGAAGCCGTGGCGCTGCTCGCATTCGCCGGGGTACTGGCGGACATTGTCGGCGTCGGAGCCGGCGTGGTGGCCATCGGCGTCGGCGGTGCCGTTGCCAACGGCACGCTTACCGCCGGCGCAGCAGCGGCGGCGGTGGCGCTCACCGCACCGGCGACAGCTGCGGCCACGCCTGCGGCAGCGGCGGCGGAAACAGCCGCGATCATGACCGGAGCAAGCATTACTCCCAGCTGAGCCGTTTGTACTAAGGGCCAGACGAGCATCAACGAGTGAAAGATGAACCAACCCAACGCTGTGGCCAGCGCGGGGCTCATGCCGGGAATTTGCATGAAGAAGGAGGACACCGCGTTGGCAAATGGAACCGCGTCAATTGGCCAGCCGTTGGGGTATATCTCCTTCCCGAGCGGCCAGAGGACGTTTTGGGTGAAGTCCGAAAGTTGCTTCGCTAGCTCGTCCTGCCACGAGGTGGCGGTAGGAGTCTCGGAAGCAGTATTCGCTGCCGCTGCCTGGACCTCGCCGCCCGGAGTGACTATCTGCGGCGCGGGCGTCGTCGCCGGAACCGCGGTGAGCGCGGATTCGCTGACGGCCTGGTAGGTGGTCATCGTCGTGGCTGCCTGCACCCACATGCGCGCGTAATCCGCTTCGTTCACCGCGATCGGGATGGTGTTGACGCCGAAGAAATTGGTGGCGACGAGGGCGGCGTGGGTGGCATGGTTTGCCGCGAGCTCGGCCGGCGTAGGCATGGTGGCCAGCGCGGTGGTGTAGGCGGTGGCCGCCGTCGTGTGCAATGTGGCCGCGGCCGAGCTCTTGGTGGCGCTTTCGAGCAGCCAGCTCAGGTAGGGGGCATGCGCCGCCACGTACCGTTCGGCGCTGGGCCCGTCCCAGGCGCCGCCCTGCACGGCGCCCAGTAGCGCGGTGAGTTCGTCTGCCGCAGCGGCATATTCGGTGCCCAGCGCCGACCACGCGGCCGCGGCGGCGAGCAGCGGCCCGGGTCCCGGGCCGCTGCTGAGCAATGTCGAATGCACCTCCGGCGGAAAGGCGATCCAGATCGGGGCGGTCATCGTCGGCGGCCGTCGAGCGGGGACACGGATACCTCTTCGGTTCTCAAGGGGCTGTTGCTTGCCTCCAGTGGTCGGTTTGCGGAGCGGTTTGGTTCCCCGCCCGTTTTCCCGCCGCCTTTGCGCGCGGCCCGGGCATGCGCAACGATGCAGGGATGCGGTGTGACGTTGCACGTGAGGCGCTTTCCGCGCGATTGGACGGCGAGCGACCCCAAGTGCTCGCGCAGCAGGTGGACGCCCATCTTCAGTCGTGCCGAAGTTGCCGGACCTGGCTGATCGGCGCCGCCGTGCAGACCCGGCGGCTGGCCTCGATGGAGCCCGGCGACGCGCCGGATCTGGTCGACAAGATTCTGGCAAGCGCCGCTGAATCCGGTACCTACCACCGCGGGATGCGCTGGCTGCGGTCTCACTATCGGCGGTGGGGCCTGATCGGCGTCGGTGCGTTCCAGGTGGCGATCGCCGCGGCGCAAATCAGTGGAACCGATTTCGGCATGGTGTCGGCGCATATGCACGGCGCGATGTCCGGAGAGCACCTGATGCACGAGTCCACCGCGTGGCTGCTGGCATTGGGCCTGGCGATGATGGCCGCCGGCATCTGGCCCATCACCGCGATCGGCGTCGCGGCGATCACCGGCGTGTATTCGGTCGCGCTGTTGGGCTACGTGGTCGTCGACGCGTTCAACGGTGAGGTGACCGCGGCGCGCATCGCGAGCCATGTGCCCCTGTTGCTGGGTCTGGTGTTCACGCTGCTGGTGGCGCGCGAGCGCGCCGGCTCGCACGTATCGCGCCGGCGCGACACCGATGGCTCCGATGGTTCGGCCGATCGCCCGCGCGCCGCGCCGAACGCCGTCCGGCGGCGCGGGCACCTGTGGCCGATCAACCGGTCGTCGCATCCGGGCTCAGCGCCTACGACAACCCGTCGTAGACTGACCGCGCCCGCGCAACTAAGGTGGTTGGCCATGACCGCGTCAAGCGACGACGAGGCCGTTACCGAACTCGCTTTGGCAGCCGCACGGGGGAATGCGCGGGCGCTCGAGGCGTTCATCAAGGCCACCCAGCAAGACGTGTGGCGCTTCGTGGCCTACCTGTCCGACGCGGGCACCGCCGACGATCTGACCCAGGAGACGTACCTGCGGGCGATCGGCGCCATCGAACGGTTTTCCGCGCGCTCCACGGCCCGAACCTGGTTGCTGGCCATCGCGCGCCGGGTGGTGGCCGACCACATCCGCCATGTCCGATCGCGGCCCCGCACCGCTCCCGGCGCCGATCCCGAACAGGTACTAAGCGGCGATCGCCACGCCCGCGGATTCGAAGACCTGGTCGAGGTGACGACGATGATCGCCGGCCTGACCACCGAACAACGGGAAGCCCTGTTGCTCACCCAGCTGCTGGGGCTGCCCTACGCCGACGCCGCGGCGGTGTGCGGTTGCCCCGTTGGCACCATCCGGTCCCGGGTCGCCCGCGCCCGCGATGCGCTGCTCGCCGACACCGAGCGCGACGACCTGACCGGTTAGTCCTTAGTCCAGCCCGGCGACCCAGTCGGCCGCCTCCTGCACGGTGCCGACCGCTCGGACGCCTGCCGGCAGCGGCGGGCGGGCAACCATCACCACCGGAATGCCCAGCGCGGCAGCGGCATCCAGCTTCGCGCGGGTCATCTCGCCGCCGCTGTTCTTGGTCACCAGCGCGTCGATGCGGTGCTCGCGCATGATGGCGCATTCGTCGTCGTATCGGTAGGGCCCGCGGGACAGCAGCAGCTCGTGGTGGCGCGGCAGCGCGGCCGCGTCGGGTTCGGTGACCGCGCGGACGAGGAACCACGCGTCGCTGTTCGCGAAGGCGTTGACGCCGGACCGGCCGGTGGTCAGGAATATGCGCGAATATTGTTGTTGATCGATGGATTTCGCGGCTTCGGTGTCGGACTGTACGACTGTTGCGGCGCCGGGATCCCACGCCGGGCGGGCCAGCACGAGGTGGGGTATCTGTGTTTGCGCACATGCTTCGACGGCGTGCGCGGTCATGGTTGCCGCGAACGGGTGGGTGGCGTCGACGACGGCGTCGATGCGGTCCTCCTGTAGCCAGCGCCGCAGCCCGTCGACACCGCCGAATGCGCCGATGCGCACCGGCCCCACCGGCAGCGCCGGCTCCGGCACCCGTCCGGCCAGCGAGCTGATGATGTCGACCCGCGGGTGCAGCGCTTTGGCCAGGGCGCGGGCCTCGGCGGTGCCGCCGAGCAGCAACACCCGCATCAGTGTGCGCCTTTGGCGCGACGCGCTCTTGAGTAGAGGTAGCTGTCGGTGAATCCCTCGGCGGCCAGCACGTCACCCACGATGATCACCGCGGTCTTGGTGACGTCGGCGTCGTGCATCTGTGCGGCGATGTTTTCGAGCGTGCCGCGTAGCACGACCTGTCGCGGCCAGCTCGCGAAAGCCACTACCGCGGCGGGGGTTTCGGGCTTGTAGCCGCCTTGCAGTAGTTGCGGGACGATGTTGTCGATCTGGGCCGCGGCCAGGTGCAGCACGAGGGCGCCGCCGGAGTGGGCGAGGGTTTGGAGGTCTTCTCCTTGCGGCATCGGCGTCGACAGCGTCGCGGTTCGGGTCAACGTCACAGTCTGCGCCACCCCCGGGACGGTGAGCTCGCGCTTGAGGGCGGCGGCGGCGGCGGCGAAAGCCGGTACACCCGGGACGACTTCGTAGCCGATGCCCAGCGCGTCGAGCTGGCGGCACTGCTCGGCCAGCGCGCTGTAGAGCGACGGGTCACCGGAGTGCAGCCGGGCCACGTCGTGGCCCGCGGCGTCGGCGTTCTGGAGTTCGGCGATGATCTGGTCGAGCGTCAGCGGGCCGGTGTCGATGATCTTCGCGTCGGGCGGGCACAGGGCCAGCAGGTCGTCGGGCATGATCGAACCCGCAAAGAGGCATGTCTTGCAGCGTTGGAGCAGTCGTTGTCCGCGCACGGTGATCAGGTCGGCGGCACCGGGCCCGGCGCCGATGAAGTACACCGTCACTTTGTCACCGACCACTGCGTGACCGGGCGCTGTGGTCGCCAGCCGGTGAAGCCGCCCAGCGGCTCGCCCTGATAGTGCTGGAAGCGGCGCAGCTGGCCGCCGAGGCGTGAATACGCCTGCAGCAGAACGGCTTCGGACTCGGTGGTGACGGTGTTGGCGACCAGCCTCCCGCCGGTGGGCAGGTTGTCGAGGCAAGCGTTCAGGAGGCCGGTCCGGGTCAGGCCGCCGCCGATGAAGATCGCGGACGGCGGTGGGGCGCCGTCGAACGCGTCGGGGACCTCGCCGCGCACGTCGATGTCCAGGCCCGCGGAGTTGAACCCGATGTTGTTGCGGCGGCGTTCGTCGCGTTCGAAAGCCACGGCGCTGCAGCCTCGGTGGCTTCGGCACCACTCGACGGCGATGCTGCCCGATCCCGCGCCGACGTCCCAGAGCCGCTCCCCCGGCCGCGGCTGCAGAGCCGCCAACGTCACTGCCCGGATTCCGTATTTGGTGATCTGCCCGTCGTGGACGAAGGCATCGTCGGGCAGCGGCGACACGCGCTCGTCGGGCAGGTAGCGGACGGCGATGACGTTGAGGTCGTCGACGTCCGCGGGCGCGTCGTGGGCCCATTGGTGCGCGGTGGCGTCGCGGCAGCGTTCGCTCGGGCCGCCGAGCTGTTCGAGGACGGTGAGGTGGGACTCCCCGCGGCCGTGTTCGATGAGCAGTGCCGCCAGGTCCTTGGGCGTGGATCCGTTCTGCGACAGCACGATCGCCTGGCCGCCACGACGCACCGCGGCGCGCGGCGGGGCGGTCACGAGACTGATCACCTCGGTGTCGTGGACGTTCCAGCCCATCCGCGCGCAGGCCAGCGTCACAGAAGACACGTGCGGCAGCACCCTTACCTTTTCTGCGCCGTAGAGGCGGATGAGGGTGCCGCCGATGCCGTGCATCAGCGGGTCGCCGCTGGCGACGATGTGGACGTCGTCGTCGACGGGCAGCGCCTGCAGGGCGGACAGCATCGGCGAGGGCCACTCCCGTCGGGCGGCGCGAAGCGTGTCGTCGAGCAGGGCGAGTTGCCGTCTTGCGCCGTAAATCACTGTCGCCCTTTGTAATTCGGCGCGTGATGCTTCGCCGAGCCCCGCCATGCCGTCGGCACCGATACCGACCACGGTGATCATCGCGGCATCCTGCGCCAGATGGATTGCGGCAGCACCCGCATGACGGCGGACGCGGGCCCCAGCGCCCATGGGATCCACACGGTTCTCCGGCCCTTGGCCAGCGCACGCGCGGTGGCCGCGGCCACTCGCGGCGGGGTGCTGGCCAGCGGTGCGGGCTTCATGCCCTCCGTCATGCGTCCGATCACGAAACCCGGGCGCGCGATCAGCAGTTTGACGCCGCTGCCGTGCAGGGCGTCGGCCAACCCGCTGGCGAAGCCGTCCAGGCCGGCCTTGGCCGAGCCGTAAACGTAGTTGGCGCGACGCACCCGCGCGCCCGCGATCGACGAGAACACCACCAGCGACCCCTTGCCGGCCGTCCGCATCGCGGTCGCCAGGTGGGTGAGCATGCTGACCTGTGCGACGTAGTCGGTGTGCACGATGGAGATTGCGTGAGCTGCGTCGGCCTCGGCGCGGGCCTGGTCGCCGAGGATGCCGAAGGCCAGCACCGCGACGCCGATCGGGCCGTGATCGGCCAGGATTGAGGCGACCAGCGGGCCGTGGGAGGCCAGGTCGTCGGCGTCGAACTCCCTGGTGTGCACCGCCTCGGCCCCGGCTTCTTTCAGCGCGGCGACCTGCTCGTCCAGGCGGTCGGCATTCCGCGCGGCCAGGATCACCGTCGCCCCTTTGGCCAGGAGTCGCGCGAGTTCGATGCCGATCTCGCTGCGGCCGCCCAGAATTAGTACCGGACCTGCGCCCGTGTCATCCACGGCTGCGATTATCACCTGCGCTAGCGTGAGCGGTGATGACGAACACCACCACGCGGCTCACCGACGACGCCTTGGCGTTTCTGTCCGAACGTCATCTGGCCATGCTGACCACGCTGCGTGCCGACAATTCGCCGCATGTGGTGGCCGTCGGTTTCACCTTCGATCCCAAGACGCATATCGCGCGGGTCATCACCACCGGGGGGTCCCAGAAGGCCATCAACGCCGACCGTGCCGGGATGGCCGTGCTCAGCCAGGTCGACGGGGCCCGGTGGCTGTCGCTGGAGGGCCGCTCCAAGGTCAACAGCGACGTCGACGCCGTGCGCGACGCCGAGCTGCGCTATGCCCAGCGCTATCGCACCCCACGTCCCAACCCGCGCCGGGTGGTCATCGAAGTCCAGGTGGAACGGGTGCTCGGGTCGTCGGATCTGCTCGACCGCAGCGAGTAGCTCTTGGGGTCGCCGGACCGCAAGTTTGCCAGGGCAGCACTGAATTGACCGGCATCGTTTGCCCTGGTTAGCCTCACCACCAGTGCAAACTGGGCAACCGAGGCTTCCCCTGGCCAAGACATTCCACGACAAGCGAGGCGCACGGTAGGCAGTTCGAACATGGATGAGCGCGGTGTCGAGAAGCCCGAGGCGGTGCGATGAAGCTGGGCTACATAAGTGTCGCGGCGCTGATCGCCGAGGCCGGTGGCGATCCCTGGGCGATCAACCAAAGCCTGCAAGCCGGCCGTCCCGCGCAGGTTTCCGATCTGGCCGAGGCGTTTCACGCCGCGGGCCGGTGCACCGCCGAGTCCACCAAGGCCTTCGACGAGGCCCGTCGCCGCTTTGAGGCGTCGTGGAATCGGGACAACGGCGAGAACCCGATCAACGACTCCGCCGAGGTGCAACGGGTGACCGCGTCGCTGGGCGCCCAGGCCCTTCAGCTGCCGAAGATCGGCGTCGACCTGGAAAACATCGCCGCCACCCTGGCCGAAGCACAGCGAACGAGCGCGGGGGTGATCTCGACCCTGGAGGGCCGACTCCAGCAGCTCGACAATGAAATCGGCCAAGCGGTGGAACAGGAGAAACATATCCATCTCAGCGCGGCCGACATAGCCGCGCTCGATGCGCTGATCTCTCATCTCGAGCAACAGGCCATCGATGACACCAAATCAGCGCTGGGCCAAGTTCAGTCAGTACGCAACGGTTACTCCGACTGCCTACAAGGCTCGCTGAATAACCTACGCAACGAAGGCTATGACCCCGGCGTGATCCAACCTGTGGACGCGCATGGAATGCCGTCGAAGGCCGAACCCGAGGCCAACCGACAGCAAAACCAGATCGACGCGTTCGCAAAGGTTTTCGGCCGACCACCAAGTTCCGCCGCCGACTGGGAGACCGCCGCGGCGCTCGATCCCCATAGCTATGACCCGAAGAACGGCGGCGTGCCCCCTAACGTCGTTGTCGGGCGGATCAAACCGATGCCCGGCCAAGGGGTAGTACGGTCAAACCTCTTCATCCCGGGCCGCGCCGTTTTGGATCCCCAGCTCGATTGGCCGCCAGACCACGACAACTTGGGTGATAACCGCGGCTTCTCTTCCACGGCGGGCCCCGAGGCGTCGAGGGTGTCAATATTTGTCGACTACGAGAATGGGATCATCGTCGCGCGACAGAATCCATCGGTAGACGCGACGACAGGTCAGATACGAGTTGGGACGCCCGCCATCTCGGCAGTCCAGCAAAGCAACGGCTCGGTCCTGGTCAAATACAGCGCCGCCGACCCCTTCTCACCCGGGGGCGAAGGCCTCGCCAAGGCGGTCCCGTTCGATGTGAATGGGACGATCGCGATTGAGCCGGCACCCGCAGGTCCCCGGGTCGGCGGAACGGTGACGAATTTCCCTGCGATCGAGATCTACGGTGACCAAGCAGGAAGGACGACGAGGATCGTTCAGTCGTGGCCCGTCTTCGTGGATGGCCCCTTGGGGCCGGCAGCGGGTCTCTGGTGGCACAAGCCGATCGGGGACCAAGCCGTTGAACTCGGCTTTAACGATCAGTATCCGGCTCCGAGGATTCCCGCCCCTCCCCACCCCGGACATGTGCCGTCCGCAGCGCCCATCGCCCCACCGCTTGTTGCGAGCCCACCGGGGACGTATCCCCTCGGGCCCGTAGATCATCCGCCTGAAATCGGTGTCCACGATCCCGTTGTCATGCTGCCGCCATTGCCCGTGAAATGAGAAAGGGTCACGTGGAATCCATGAAAGAGCCAGTCGATTGGGTACGTGCGGTGTTTTCCGGCGCAATTATCGGTGGGGTTTTGTGGGCGATCATGGTGAAGATGCTGTCAGTGATCACCCATGAGCACATGCCCATGCGGGACGTTTATACCTTCCTCCCGGTCGTATCCTCTATTGTGCTTATAGCTGGAATAGTCGTGTGCATCTTCTCAAGACATTCGTTTTGGCGCAGCATAGCGGTCGGTATCATCTTGGCCCCGCTCACGGGATGGTCGATCCTGCTATTCGTTACCTTGACCATGGTCTTGCCATCGCACTGGATGCACTGACGTGGCCTCTTCGGAATATGTAAGTCCCTTTGACCAGGCGCGCGACCGGCCGGCGCAACTTATGGCTGGCCTATTTGTCGGCGTAATGTCGACGATGCTAACGTTCGGTTTCCTTTGGTTCTTCGCTCCAGTATTTCCTCTTTTCCTTTGCGGAGCGACAATGGCCTTCCGCCGTACGACTGCGTTCTCTGTCGGTGCGTTCGCCGCCTTTTTTGGCGTCTTTACTTTTGTCGCCTTATTCGCGATATTGTGGTGGGTATAGAAAGCGGCTAAGGCGGTAATACGCAGCGGGATTACGAGGATCCCCAGAATGCCGAGCGTGATCGCCACAGGAACCCTTGATGGTGACCAGAGCGGGACCGTCGAGCGCGTGGTCGCCGCAAACCTGAATAACTTGAAGACCGCATCGGCGATACCATCGGCTGATACGACGGAGACGACACGGGTAGTCCACGCGATGTGGACATCTCACGTTGCTGAGGCAGGCAGCACCGCACGGGAGGGTCAATGAGCGGGGGCGACGACCAAATACGAATAATTCTCGAGCGGCTCGCACAGTTGAGTGGGCAGCCACCACCGCCGGGGATCACGCCTGATCAGCTGGCGGCGGGCCGCTCGATGATCAGCCAACTGCTGAAAGTGCTTGGTATAGCCTCTAATAGCGGCGATCCCGCCGACATCGACGCGGCGCTGGCCGGATACGACGAGCGCAGCCTGAAGACCGGTGACGCACTTACGAAATTTCCTGCCAACGAAGCAGAGTCGTCGGCGAAGATGGCCGGTGTCGGCGGTCAAGGCGAGATGTCGCAGATGCTGCAGCAGTTTCCGCAGATGGCGTCTGGGCTTGCCGGCGGCCTCTCGGGTGCCCTCGGTGGCCTCATGCAACCGCTGGGCCAGATCTCGCAGCAGGTCGCTCAGATCGGCCAGCAAGCGATGCAAGCGGGCATGGGTGGACTGCAACATGCGACCGGAGCTGCGGCAGGGGCGGGCGAGGCCATTCCTGGTGAATTGCTCGGGGCTACCGGCGGCGCGGGTGAGCTTGGCGGTGGTGGCGGTGGTTTAGGCGGTGGCCTGGGCGCCACTACACCGACCGCGATGCTCGGGCCGCTTCCCGCCCCATCCGCCGGTACCGAGCCCGCATCGGCGCATACCGGTTCGCCACCGCCTGCCAATCCGTCGCCGCCGCCCAGCGGGCCGAGGGGTGCTATGGGCGCGATGCCGATGGTGCCGCCGGGTGCCATGCATGGCGCGGCCGGGACGGGCAATGATTCAAAGCCCGACACCAAACGCATCGTCGCGCCGTCCGTAAAGAACGGCGCCCCCGTGCAGGGGCGTATCACCACACCACCGCCGACACCGGAAGTGACCAAACGTATTGAGGGCAAACCGATTGCGAGCCGGCGGATTCTGCTGCCCGAACACAAGCGCGACGAGGATCCGGACTCGAGCCGGTAAGGGCAGTTCACTGTCGGGGCGGTCATCTAGATGGGTCGCGCACCAGACCATTTGTCCACGAGTGAGTTCCGGATCTTTGCTCTTGTGTGTTTCGAAATTGCTCGCTCTCGTTGAGTTCTGACTCTCGCTCCTGACAGCAAAGAAAACCTCGCATCACGGCGGCGGTGCGGTCCGTATCGCCCTTCGCGAAATCGATTGACCTAACTCTCAGCAGCGGGAAGTATGCCAAGCGGCTCTGACTACCACTAGTGTTGCTGGACGATACGATCTAGACGTGTCGAACCTGTCCCAACCTCCAAATGGTCCGCTCGGCGCCCCCCCGTGGCCGCCCGCTACGCCACCTCCGCGGAGGCTGCAATGGCCGATGTTCGCATTCCTGTCGATCGCCCTGTTAGCCACCCTAGCTGTCGCGATTGTCGGCTGGTTTCGACCTGAACCAGCCAAACCGCCGACCGCCCCGAGGTACACCGATCAACAGATAGCCGACGCCAAAGCTAAAGTCTGTTCTACCTACGAGCAAGTGCGGAAGGCGGTCGTCGCCAATACAAGCCGCAACGGAGGTGACGATCCCACGGCAACGCTTGCCGTAGCCGCGAACGCGCGAACGGCGTTGTACGACGGCGGAGAGTATCTGTCGAAGACTTTGGCTCAACAGCCAGCAACCCCTCATGAGCTCGTTAAGGCAATCCAGACACTCGTCGATTCATACCAACAGCTCGCAATCGGCTACATGGCAGAGGTCCCCGATTCCGACCTCCAATCATCCCGGGACGCCGTTACTAACGCTGGCACTGCGGTCTACGGCCTGTGCAAATGACATTTTCTTCCGACGGGCTGCGCTGTGACGAACTTGCCCAGTTGTCGAAATGAAACCGGAGGGATCAGACAATTTATTTGCGGAAATTTTGCCAATCAAAGCTTTTAAATAAATCGCTTCCGTGGTACAACATGATTTCCATTCAGTCATGGCCATCGGCCTTTCGATCGCCGATTATCGCATGCCGGCTGCGACTGACTAGCACGTTGGTCTAGGAGCGATACGATTATGGAGTGCCGAACCTGCTCCCGCCTCACAATGCTCCGCTCGGCGCCCGGTGGCCGTCCGCAATGCCACTCCCACCGAGACGGCAGTGGCCCATATTCGCATTTCTGACCGTCGCCGTCCTTCTGATGCTTGGTGTCGCGATCGTCGGCTGGTTTCGACCTGTGCCGGCCAAACCCGCGCCTCCGCCGCCCACATACACGAACCAGCAGATCGCCGAAGCCAAAGCGAGAGTATGTGCCGCTTACACGAAGGTCCACAGCGCGGTCGGCGTTAGTATGGCTCGCGATCTGGGAAGCGACCCGGCTGCACAGCTTGCGGTCGCGACAAGCGCACGGCAAGCCCTACTTGCGGGCCGCGAATACCTTATGACCACACTTTCTGAAGAGCCCGCAACGGCACCGGACCTGGCAGGAGCAATTCGAAAGCTTGCAAACCTGTTTCAGCAATACACAGTTGACTACTTGAATGGACGCAAAAATGCTGAGATGGAATCGGCCTTACGAGCTGGCGATGAGACAACCTTGACAATTGAAAGCTTGTGCAAATGATTTTCCCTCCTGGTGAATGGTCCTTCTTACTTGTTGGCGATCAATGGCCCGATGATCAAGATCTAATGGCCCTTTCGCATGGGAAGATGAATCGGGGACAGATCAAAACTGGGTACGCTCATTTCGCAGATATGCTGCGAATGGCGCAAACCGGTCCGCTCGCAGAACAACAGGGCCACACAGCTGATGACCTCCGCGACGCCTTCCGCCAGGGTGAGGGCCAAGCGCGGCGGGTGGCAGAAAAGAATGGGGTCAAAGAGAGTGCGTATGGCACCGCGTACGACAGCATGCAAAGCCTTCAGAGCGATCTGACAGGTCTGGCAGACGAGGGTAATCAACGGATCAAAGAGATCCAGGACTCCAAAGAGCCGGTAGAAGCCAAGGTGCCTCAGATTGTCGCCGCAATAAACGAGTATCGAGCACTGGCCAGCATGGCTGCCGCGAAATATAGCGGCAACGTCTTCGACGCGATGCAGCGAATCCTGGACGAAGAGGGACTGGGGCAATCGGCTCGTCAGTTCGCGCAAGCCCACGGCCTTGATGCCGGACAAATGTTCAGACACTCCGACGACCCGAAGGATCTTGAGGGTCAGGTAAGAAGTCTGCTGGGAGATGCTGGTTCTACGAGGCCAGGGGCCGGACACGATGCAGTGCCGAGCCCTAGTCCCGGGGCGACATCTCCAACCGGCTCCGCGCCACCGCAGCTCGGTGCACCAGGCAGCAACGCACCGACTGGGCAGGGATACCCAGCGAACTTCACCACAACGTCCGCGCCACCCCAAGTCGGCACACCAGGAGGCAAAGCGCCAGTTGGGCAGGCAAACCCAGCAAACTTTGCCACAACATCCGTTCCACCCCAAGTCGGCACGCCAGGAGGCAAAACGCTCCCAGGGCTTGATGCGGGAGCGACGTCGCCAAAAATCTCAACTCCCCCAATAACAGCGCCAGCGGTTCCTGCGGCCCCGACGATGACCGGCGCCGTGACTCCGGGATTATCTGCAACACCACAACCACCCGTCTCACCACTGACCGGCGGCACACCACTCGCGCCTACGAGCCCTGTCCAAGGCGTGACGCCGAGCGAACTGATGCAAAGCTTCGACAAGGGATTGCAGACAGGCGCGCCGTTCTCGAATGCAGCCGGTGCGATACCGCCAGCCCAGATGGCACCGACCGACCCAACAGCCGCGACCACCCCGTCCGCGGGCATCGGCGCCCCAGTCAACGCACCCGTCTTTGACTCGCCGCCGCCCGTCGCGCACGCGCCCACACCGGACGCACCCCCCGCGCCGCAGGTGGTGGCGGGGCCAGCGGCCACATCGGGACCCGTCGCGGCGACACCCCCGCCGTCGGGACCCCTCCCCGCTTACGCCTCCGACATAAGGCCGACGATGTCTGCTGCCACGACGCCCGCCGCACCGCCAACCCCGCCCCCGTCGACGATGCCGGCTTCGGCGCCGGTCCATCCGTCGGCCGGCCAGGGCAGTCCGGCTCAGCCCACGGTCGTGCGTCGAGAGACCCCGCCGGTGCCGCCGTCCTCGCCGTCAAGCCTGGGAGCCCAAGCCGTCACGGCGACTGCCACCGGGGCGGTCGCCGGCGTGGCATCGGCCGACGCAACGGCGCGTGCGCGCCTGCAGCGCCTGGTGTTTGCGGTGGCCCGCCAACAACCGCGGCTGGCCTGGGCGGCCGGGGATCGCCCTGACAACACCACCGTGCTGGCAACCGATCTCGCGAGCGGCTGGATACCACCGGGCATCGATCTCCCGGCCGCGGTCAAACTGCTCCCTCCGGAGCGACGCCGAGGCGATCTGGAATTCCTCCTCGGCGAAGTCAGCGTCGCCGTCGGCTATACCCCCATCCACCACATCCCGGAGGACGACGAGCCGGTCGCCACGTCGCCGCGGCCGCGGTGTGTACCCGATATCGACGAGCTCGGCTGGGAGCTCAATCAGGCGACCCAGTGGCGCGATGGACTCCCGCGGCTTGCCCACACGCTGGCCAAAGCCGCGTCAGCCGGTACCGGCGTGGTGGACAAGGAAGTCGACCAACTGCGCGAGCACCTGGCCGCGATTAGCGCCCGCGTCCTCGACAGCTATCCCGACAACGTGGATTCGAACGACATTGGCAACTGGCAGCTGCTGGCCGCCATTGACGCGCTGGTGGCCGGTGACAAGACCGCCGCGAATTATCACCTCGCCTGGTTCAAAGCCTGCAGCACAACGACAACCGGACAAGCCCTCCCAAGGTGAATTGACCAGCAAACCAGCGGTAGTAATGTCACACCTGCTCGGAAGGGGTTGCGATGGAAGTCGACATGGGGTTGCTGCATTCGGGCGGCAACGAGTCGCACCGCGCGGGCGGGCACGCCCGAGAGGCGGCAAACAACCTGTCGCGGGGACCCCTGACACCCGGGATGTTCGGTGAGTTCCCCGCGGCCGAATCGTTTCACGAGGCGGTCACCTCGGCGCAAGCCCACCACGCGAAAACCCTTCAGGCCCACCAGGAAACGCTGACTTCAGTAGGCAAGAACGCACACACGGCCGCCAACGGGTTCACCGACATGGAGACACGCAGCGCCGCACAGCTGCGGGCGGTGCACCCAGCCCAGCCGAAGCCAATTAGCGAGTCGCCTGCTCCCCCAACGTAATTCGGTGCCGTCCGGGCGATACGGCCACGGTCGGGCCCGCGGGCTGACCATCGACTCGCACCCGGACCCCGGCGGGTAGCTCGGCTAGCGTGATCTGCACCACCGCATCTGTGGACACCGTGATCGTCGACGACGGCAACGACGCCAGCCCCGCGCGCCGCAAGTCCACCGTAACAGCGGCGACCCCGCTGAGCCGCAGCGTCAGGTACGGCAGCGGGTCGACGGGCAACCCGATCCGCCAATCCAATTCGCTGTACACCCCGGGCGACGGGTCGAAGTTGAGGACCACGCCGCGGCGATGCCTAACGGTGTGCGTCGGGTCCGGGCGGGCATACGACCGCGCGTCGACCTCCGCGACGGCCCCGCGCCGCGCCACCACCGACGGATCCGCGGTCAGCCCCGACAGCCACCACACCCGATCGGGTCCGATGCCCAGGTCGCCCCGCACCAGCTGCGGATACCACGCGAACGTGATGTGTCCCGGATCCGCTTGGCGCAGACCGGTTCCCATGTGGGCGATCGGATCCTCGAACTTGTCCTGGAACACCCAGGCGATGTGATCCTCGAACGGGTACACCGTAAAGCGGTGGCGGTAGCCGAGCCGGTCGAGCTCGAGCACCTGCTCGGCCGCGGACGCGAACGGCACCAGCTCGTCGACCAGCCCGTGGGCGATCACATACGGAAGCCAACGGGCGTTGACCAACAACTTCCAGGTGTCGCCCTCGCGGGCGCAGGGCGAGTCCGGGTCCAGGTCGGCCGGAACGTCGACGTCGGGCAGCAGGCGCACGCCACACGTCGGCGGTCCGGCCAGCACCAC
Organism: Mycobacterium sp. 663a-19; assembly: GCF_035616495.1. Classification (NCBI taxonomy): domain Bacteria; kingdom Bacillati; phylum Actinomycetota; class Actinomycetes; order Mycobacteriales; family Mycobacteriaceae; genus Mycobacterium; species Mycobacterium sp. 663a-19. The sequence continues at coordinate 384,626 of NZ_JAPJAV010000004.1, forward strand.
CGCCTGTGCGAACACCTCCGGATAGCTCAGCCCGAACTTGTACGCCGCGTAGCCGCCCATCGAATAACCGGAAACCACAGTGCGATTGGGGTCGGTACCCAGCTGTTCGGCCACCCGCGCCCACACTTCCCAGACGTCGAGTTCGCCGGTGTCGAAGTACCAGGTCGACGGCCCCCGGGCCAGCGGCGTGACCACCACAGTGTCACGGCCCTCGCACACCTCGTGCAGCAGCCGCGGGTCGATCGCCGCAAACTGGCTCTGGCCCAACGCAAGCGAGTGCAGCAGCAGCGTCAGCGGCAACACCCGACCGGGCGCGTACGTCGACGGCAGGCATATCGCGTACGGCTGGACCCGGCCGAGGAATTGCGGCTTGGTGCTCAAAATGTCGTCGGACGACGCGACGCCCTGCCCCAGCTCGATCGACGACACGTACCACCGCGTCGACGGCCCGGTGATCACCGGTTCGAGCGTGGTTTCGCCGGCCGCCAGCCGGTCCCACTGCACCGTCACCGCAAACTCCGAGACGTCGCCGCGGGTCAGGGCCGCGGCCTGGGCCGCATCGGACCAGAAGTTCAGATGCGGCGGCTCCTGCGCGTTGGTCCGGAACGCGACGTTGTACACGTTGGGCTGCCCGGGCAGCGCGCCACGCCCGGCGGGCACGTCGGCGAACCCGTCGCCCGCCGCGTTGGCCAAACCGGCGACCAGCCGCACCGTCCAGTCGCCGACGGGATCCACCAGCGACCGCGGAACCCGCGCCACGAACGACCGCGACGCCATGTCCACGCTGTGCTCCACGGGCGTGCTCATCCCGGTGGTCAGGTCGATCAACGCGGCGCCGGAACCCGAAACCCGCAGCGCCAGGTCGATTCCCGGCGAGCGCACGCCCGCGCCGGCCGGCCACTGCCCCGACCCCGCCCGGCCCGGGTCCGTGTCGAACGCGAACAGCGCGATCGGCACCGAGGCGTCCACCAGCGTGTTCCAGTCGATCCGCCACCACGTGTCGGTCGCGGTGAGCCCGACGGCGACGCGAAAGATGTCGGCGCCGTTGCCCGCGGCGGGGCCGTCGGGATAGACGTAGGTGCCGCGCGGCGGCGCCTGGATTTTCAGGTCGCCGACCGGCAGGCCGGTCGCGCCGTGGTCGTCGTAGAGGAAGTCGGTCCAAAACAGGGCGCCGCCGGCCACCCGGCCGGTGCCGCAGGTGCGCGGGAACTCCTCGCCGAACGGCCATCCCTCCGGCGCGGGAAGCCGCGGCTCGGGCCGGCGCGCGGCCGGCGGCGCCCCCTCGGGCATGCCGTCGAGCACGACGAGCTGGGCCGGCGGCGCCGGTGACGGAGGGGCGGGGTGCAGCACCGCGTCGGTGAGGTGTCGTGCGATGCGGATCGGAAGCAGGGCTAGGTCCAGGATCGACACCACGCCCAAACTACGCGTGCACCACGATCAGCTCTCGCGGCCGGTTGTTGACGGCCACCGCGCCGTCCTCGGTCACCACGACGATGTCTTCCACCCGCGCGCCCCAGCGGCCGGGGAAGTAGATGCCCGGCTCGATGGAAAACGCCATGCCCGCGGCCAGCGGCAGGTCGTTGCCCGCGACGATGTAGGGCTCTTCGTGCACCGACAGCCCGATGCCGTGCCCGGTGCGGTGCACGAAGAACTCCGCGAGCCCGGCCTCGGCCAGCACGCCGCGGGCGGCGGCGTCGACCTGCTCGGCCGTCACCCCCGGGCGCACCGCGTCGAACGCCGCGCGCTGGGCCCGCTGTAACGCTGAATACTGTTGGGCCACTTCGGGTTCCGGGTCGCCAATGCTATAGGTGCGGGTGCAGTCCGAATGATATCCGGGCTCGTAGGCCCCGCCGATGTCGACGACGACGATGTCACCGGCGTGCAGTTCGCGATCCGAATAACCGTGGTGCGGGTCGGCCCCATGCGGGCCGGAGCCGACGATGACGAACGCCACATCCGAATGCCCTTCGGCCACAATAGCTTCGGCGATGTCGGCGGCGACGTCGGCCTCGGTGCGGCCCGGACGCAAGAACTTCGGCACCCGGGCGTGCACCCGGTCGATGGCCGCCCCGGCCTTGCGCAGCGCGTCGATCTCGCACTGCTCCTTGACCATCCGCAGCGTGCGCAGCACGTCGGTGGCCAGCACCGGCACCGCGCCGAGCACACCGGCCAGCGGCAACAGGTGCAGCGCCGGCATGGAATCGGTGACGGCCGTCGCGGCGGGGCCGCCGCCCAGGGCGTCGGCCACCAACCGATACGGGTCGTCGCCGTCGACCCAATCCCGCACCGCCAGGCCCAGTTCCGCGACGGCCGACCCGCGCAGCGACGCCAACTCCAGCCGCGGCACCACGACCGTCGGGTCACCGGAGGCCGGCAGCACCAGCGCGGTGAGCCGCTCGAACGTCTGCGCCCGCGACCCGATCAGGTAGCGCAGGTCGTAGCCCGGGGTGATCACCAGACCGGCCAGCCCGGCGTCGGCGGTCGCGCCGGCGGCGGCCGCCAGCCGGCGGGCGTACACCGCGGCGTCGAATCGGTCAGAACCCATGGCAGCCAGGCTAACCGCGCGGCCGTGAGACCATAGCCCGCATGCCCACACCCGTGTTGCTGCTCGACGGCGCCAGCATGTGGTTCCGCTCGTACTTCGGGGTGCCGTCGTCGATCACCGCCCCCGACGGCCGGCCGGTCAACGCCGTGCGCGGGTTCATCGACTCGATGGCGGTGGTGATCACCCAGCAGCGGCCCGCCCGGCTGGTGGTCTGCCTCGACCTGGATTGGCGCCCGCAATTCCGGGTGGACCTCATCCCGTCGTACAAGGCGCATCGGGTGGCCGAGCCGGAACCGCCGGGCGAGCCCGACATCGAGGAGGTGCCCGACGACCTGACCCCGCAGATCGACATGATCCTGGAACTGCTGGACGCGTTCGGGATTCCGACGGCGGGCGCGGAGGGTTTCGAGGCCGACGACGTGCTGGGCACCCTGGCGGCGCAGGAGCGCCGCGACCCGGTCGTGGTCGTCAGCGGGGACCGCGACCTGCTGCAGGTGGTCGCCGACGACCCGGTCCCGGTTCGGGTGCTCTACCTGGGCCGCGGGCTGTCGAAGGCCACGCTGTTCGGGCCCGCCGAGGTGGCCGAACTCTATGGCGTGCCGGCGGATCGGGCCGGGGCGGCCTACGCCGAACTGGCGCTGCTGCGCGGCGACCCGTCCGACGGGCTGCCCGGCGTGCCCGGCGTCGGTGAGAAGACGGCGGCCACCCTGCTGGCCCAGCACGGCTCGCTGGAGCGGATCCTGGCCGCCGCGCACGATCCCAAATCCAAGATGGCCAAGGGCCTGCGGGCGAAACTGCTCGCCGCCACCGATTACATCGAGGCCGCGGGACGGGTGGTCCGGGTGGCCACCGACGCGCCCGTCACGCTGTCGACACCCACCGACGAGCTGCCGCTGGCCGCCGCGCACCCCAGACGCACCGCCAAACTGGCGACCGAACTGGGCGTCGGGTCGTCGATCGGCCGCTTGCAGAAAGCGCTCGACGCGCTGCCGGCGTGACGCCCTACTGGGGCCGGCCCACCTCGTAGGTGCCCTTGTTGTCCTGGAAGGTCACCGTGACGTGCTTCTGGGCGCCGTCGATGCTGACGCTGCAGTCGAAGGTGCCGCCCTTGGTGACGGTGGGGTCTTGGCCCTTGTTGCACTTGACGTCCTTGACGTTCTTCGCGCCGTACCCGTTGGTCTCGTCGCTGAGGATCTGCTGCACCCCGGCCTGCGCCTTGTTGACGTCCAGTTTGGTGGTGACGAAGAACCCGGGCTCCCAGAAGCCGAGCACCAGCACGACCGCGATGAGCAGAAAGGCGATCACGCCGGCGACGCCGCCGATCAGCGCCATCGAGCGCTTCTTGCCGGGCTGTTCGTAGGGCGGGTACTGCTGCGGGTACTGGCCCGGCTGGCCGTACTGAGCGGGCTGCCCGTACTGGCCGGGCTGGCCGTACTGCGGCTGGCCCGGCAGGCCATAGCCGTACTGACCCGGCTGCCCGTACTGTCCCGGCTGGCCGTACTGGGGCTGGCCCGGCTGGCCGTAGCCGTACTGCCCCGGCTGACCGTACTGGCCGGGCTGCTGCGGGTAGGCCTGCTCGGTCGGCTGCTGGTACTGCGGGTACTCGGCGGGCGGCGTGTACGCCGGCGCCTGCCAGGTCGGTTCCTGGGCCGGCTGCTGCTGTTGCCACGGCGATCCCACCTGGGTCGGTTCCTGGGACCGATCGCCGCCCTCGCCGGGCGGCTGCCACTGCTGGTCCGATCCCTGCGGTCCGCTCATCGTCTCTCCTCAGTCCCTGTCTGGCCCGAACGGGTCGGTGTTCACATCTCGGATGCAACGGTAGCTCGGGCCCAGCCTACCCGGCGTCAACTGCGACGACGCCGCGCCGGACGTCATTGATGGCACGTTTGGCGGTTGCCCGCAACTCGGCATCCGGGGCGGCGTTGCGAACCTGGTCCAGCAGGTCGAGCACCTGGCGGCACCACCGTACAAAATCGCCGGCCAGCAACGGCGAACCGGTGCCCGCCGGATCGGCGGCGGCCAGCGCCGCGGCCAGGTCGCCGGTGCGCGCCCAGCGATAGATGACGGTGACGAAGCCGTCGTCGGGCTCGCGGGTCGGAGCGATCCGGTGGGTTTGCTCGTCGGCGCGCAGCGCCAGCGACAGCCGCGACGTCTGCTGCAGCGCCTGGCGCAATCGGGGTGTGGGCGCGTCGGCGGCGAACGGCCCGCCGGGTCCGTCGCCGCCCCGGCTCTCGTAGAGCACCGCCGAGACCACCGCCGCCAGCTCGGCCGGTTTCAGGTCCGCCCAGGCGCCGGTGCGCAGGCATTCGGCGACCAGCAGGTCGCTCTCGCTGTAGATGCGGGCCAGCAGCCGGCCGTCGTCGGTGACGCGCGGGTCGGTGGCCGGGCCCCGGATGAACTCGCGTTCCGTGAGCAGCCCCACGATCCGGTCGAACGTCCGCGCCAGCGAATTGGTCGCCGCGGCAACCTTTTTCTCCAGCTGCGCGTTGTCGCGCTCGATGCGCAGGTAGCGCTCGGCCTGACGCATCCGCTCCTCGAGGCCGGGGCTGTTGTGGGCGGGATGCCGGCGCAGCTCCTCCCGCAGCGACGCCAGCTCCGGGTCGTGAAACGCGCCGTCCTCCGCGGCGCGCCGGCGCGTGGGCGGGATGGCCAGCCCGGCGGCGGCGGATCGCAGCGCCGACGCCAGGTCGCGCCGCACCCTCGGCTGCCGGTGTTCGACCCGCTTGGGCAACGACATCGATCCGACGGGCGCCGAGGCGCCCGAATAGTCCGCCGACGAAATGCGCCCCGCCCACCGGTGTTCGGTGAGCACCAGCGGCCGGGGATCGGAGCTGTCGCGGGCCGACTCCAGCACCACCGCCAGCCCCCCGCGCCGCCCGTGGGTGATGTTGATGATGTCCCCGCGCCGCAGCGAGGCCAGCGCGTCGCTGGCCGCCTGCCGTCGCTGCAACCGGGACGCGCGCGACTGCGCGCGCTCCAGCTCCGACACCCGGGCCCGCAGCCGGGCGTACTCGAAGATCGGCGCGTCCGCCCCGCCGAGCTCGGCGGCGATCTCGTCGAGCATCTGCCGCCCGCGGTCGATGCCGCGCACCAGGCCCACGACGGACCGGTCGGCCTGATACTGGGCGAACGACTGCTCCAGCAACTGATGCGCCTGCTCGGGCCCCATCCGCTGGACCAGGTTGATGGTCATGTTGTACGACGGCGCGAACGAGCTGCGCAGCGGGAACGTCCGGGTGGAGGCCAGGCCGGCCACCGCCGACGGTTCGGTGGTCTCCTCGGCGGGATGCCACAGCACCACCGCGTGGCCCTCGACGTCGATGCCGCGCCGCCCGGCGCGCCCGGTCAGCTGGGTGTACTCCCCCGGCGTCAGCGGGACGTGCTGCTCGCCGTTGAACTTCACCAGCCGCTCCAGCACCACGGTGCGGGCGGGCATGTTGATGCCCAGCGCCAGGGTCTCGGTCGCGAACACCGCCTTGACCAGGCCGGCGGTGAACAGCTCCTCGACGGTGTGCCGGAACGCCGGCAGCATGCCGGCATGGTGGGCCGCCAACCCGCGCAGCAGCCCCTCACGCCACTCGTAGTAGCCGAGCACCGCCAGGTCGGAGTCCGCGAGATCACCGCACCGGTGCTCGATCACCTCCGCGATCTGCGCGCGCTCCTCCTCGCTGGTCAGCCGCAGCGGCGACCGCAGGCACTGCTGGACCGCGGCGTCGCAACCCGCCCGGGAGAACACGAACGTGATCGCCGGCAGCAGCCCCTCGGCATCCAGGGTCGCGATGACGTCCGGGCGCGACGGCGGCCGGTAGAAGCGGGGCCGTCCGGGACCTGCCCGACGTCCCCGGCGCGGCTGCCAGTCCGAGATCCGGTCGGCCTCCCGGCGATGCGCGATGTGGCGCAGCAGATCGGGGTCGACGCGCGGCTGGTGCTCGCCGGCTTCGGTCTTGCGGTAGTCGAACAGGTCGAACAGCCGCTTGCCCACCAGCACGTGTTGCCACAGCGGAACGGGCCGATGCTCGTCGACGACGACGGTCGTGTCGCCGCGGACCGTCTGGATCCAGCCGCCGAACTCCTCGGCGTTGCTCACCGTCGCCGACAGGCTGACCACCCGCACCTCGTCGGGCAGGTGCAGGATCACCTCCTCCCACACCGGGCCCCGCATCCGGTCGGCCAGGAAATGCACCTCGTCCATCACCACGTACGAAAGTCCGTGCAGCGCATGCGAATCGGCGTAGAGCATGTTGCGCAGCACCTCGGTGGTCATCACCACCACCGGCGCGTCGGCGTTGACCGACATGTCGCCGGTGAGCAGCCCGATGCGGTCGCGGCCGTAGCGCAGCGTGAGGTCGGTGTGCTTCTGGTTGCTCAGTGCCTTCAGCGGTGTGGTGTAAAAGCACTTGCCGCCGGCCGCCAGCGCCAGGTGCACGGCGAATTCGCCGACCACCGTCTTGCCGGCCCCGGTCGGCGCGCAGACCAGCACGCCGTGGCCCCGTTCCAGCGCCGCGCAGGCCCGCTGCTGAAAGTCGTCGAGCGCAAACGGCAGCTCGGCGGCGAACCGGGCAAGCTCGGCCAGCTCAGGTGACGTCGTCATGTTGCCCGGCGGACAGCGACGGCTCGGGTATCGGCTCGGGCGGCTCGACGACCGACGCCTCGTCGTCGGGGATGGTGGCCTGGGCTTCGCGCTTGGCCTTGCGCTTGTCGTGCAGCCGGGCGATCTGAATGGCGAGCTCGAGCAGCACCGACAGCGCGACGCCGAGCGCCGTCATCGAAAACGGGTCGGATCCGGGCGTGAACACCGCCGCGAACACGAACATCGCGAAGATCAGGCCGCGCCGCCACGACTTGAGCCGCTCGTAGGTCAGCAGCCCCGCCATGTTGAGCATGACGATCAGCAACGGGAACTCGAAGCTGACGCCGAACACAATCAGCAGGTTGATCAGGAAGCCGAAGTAGCGGTCCCCGGACAACGCGGTCACCTGCACGTCGCTGCCGACGGTCAACAGGAAGCCCAGCGCCTTGGACAGCACGAAGTACGCCAGCACGGCGCCGCCGACGAACAGCACCGCGGCCGGCACCACGAACGCGATCGCGAAGCGCCGCTCCCGCTGGTAGAGCCCCGGCGTGATGAACGCCCAGAGCTCGTAGAGCCACACCGGGCAGGCCAGCACGATGCCGGCCGTCATCCCGACCTTGAGCCGCAGCATGAACTGGTCGAATGGCGCGGTGGCCAGCAACCGGCACTGCCCGCCCGGGGTGATGTCGGCCCGCGCCGACTGCGGCAGCGAACAGTAGGGATGGCGCAGCCACTCGCCGAGGCTCTCCAGCCCGAAGATCGAATGCGAGTACCAGACGAACCCGAAGATCGTGGTGAGCAGGATCGCGGCCAGGGCGATCAACAGCCGGGCGCGCAGCTCGGTCAGGTGATCGACCAGCGACATGGTCGCGTCGGGGTTGGTCCGGCTGCGCCGGTAGCGAGGGTTGAGCCGCTTCAGCAGGGCAGCGGTGCGCGCTGAAGTCTTGAAGAATTTCACGACGCTCGGTCAGTGGCGCTCGGGCACCGCGACGGCTAACCGCGATCGACCCGGGCTACGCCGGGCGCGCTTCGGTGTGCCCCTGCTCGTTCGCCGCAGGCGGGTCGACCCGCTGCGACTGCACGGGCTGGGGTGTCTCGATGGAAGGCGCTTGGGCCTTGGTCTCCGTCTGCATTTCGCGCATCTCGGACTTGAAGATGCGCATCGACTTACCCAGCGAGCGCGCCGCATCGGGGAGCTTCTTGGCACCGAAGAGCAGGATCACTACGACAGCGAGGATCGCCCAGTGCCACGGACTAAGACTTCCCACTTTGATTACCTCCAGACGTCCACCCGATGCTACCGCAGCGGAGACAACTGCCGGTTTCCCCGCGCCGCGCCGTCAGCCCTGGGCCGCGACTTGATAGGACTCCAGCGCCGCCGCCGCGGAATCCCGGACCCGCTGCGCAAGCGACGCCGGCGCGAGCACCTGCACGGCCGCCCCGAATCCCAGCACCAGGCGCGTCATCCAGTCCTCGGAGGCGTACGTCATGACCACCTCACACGATCCGTCCGGCCGCTCGCGCACGTCCCGCATCGGGTAGTACTCGAGCATCCACGACGCCGACGGCGCCACCCGCAGCGTGGCCGACGGCAGCGACGGGTCGCCGTCGAACAGCGACGTGTCCGGCGGCGCGTGCAGGGCCGACTCGGGCGCGGCGGCGGGCTCGCCCAGCTCGGTGGCCTCCACGATCCGGTCGAAGCGGAACAGCCGAACCCCCTCGGCCTCGCGCGACCACGCCTCGAGGTAGCTGTGGCCGCCGATCAGCAGCACCCGGATGGGGTCGACGATCCGGCTGGTCAGCGTGTCGTGCGACGCGGCGTAGTAGTCGATGGCCAGCGCGTGCTTGTTCTGCACCGCCGCGCGCACCGCGGCGGCGGCCCGGCTCTCGACCGGCGCCTGCTCGTCGACGGCCGCCGGCGGCCCGTGGTCGTCGTGCCCGGCGGCGCCGGCGGCGGCCTCGATCTTGGCGATCGCGCTGCGCGCCGCCGCCGGGTCGACCACGCCGGGAATGTCGGCGAGGGCCCGCAGCGCCACCAGCAGGCCGGTGGCCTCGGGCGAGGTGAGCTTGAGCGGCCGGTCGATGCCCGCCGAGAACGTCACCTCGATCTTGTCCCCGGAGAACTGGAAATCGATCAGGTCGCCGGGGTAGTAGCCGGGCAGCCCGCACATCCACAGCTGGTTGAGGTCCTCCTCCAGCTGCTTGGCGGACACGCCCAGGTCGGCGGCGGCCTTCGCGCGGGTGACCCGCGGGTTGGCCTGGAAGTACGGCACCATGTTGAGCAGCCGGACCAGGCGGGTGGACACGGGGGTCATGAGCGCCGCTCCTCCGTGTGGGCGCGCAGCCGGGCCAGCACGTCGTCGCGCAGCGACGGCGGCTCGAGCACGACGGCGTCGGCCCCGTAGCCGGCGATGTCGCGCGCCAGCCGGTCGCTGTACACGACGTCGAACTCGAGCACCTCACCGTCGCGGCCGCCGAGCTGCCGCGCGCCGGTGGGCCGTCCGGCGCGGCGCAGCGCGGTGGCCCGCCCGTCGGCGACCCACACCCGGGCCTGCCCGCCCGTCGGCGTCTCGGAGACCGTCTGGGCCACGATCGTGCGCAGGTCGGCGTCGTCGGGCACGGTGACCGCGCCGGACGGGCCGATGGGAACGACCTCGGCGCCGATCCGCGAGAGCCGGAAGGTGCGGGTGGCGTCGCGGTCGCGGTCGTGCCCGACGAGATACCAGCGGCCCTTCTCGGTGACCACGCCCCACGGCTCGACGGTCCGGGTGGTGTAGGGCTCGGCCCGCGACGGCCGGTGCGGGAACTGCACCGCCTGCCGGGAATCGATGGCCGACAACAGGATTCCCAGCACATCCTCGGACCCGCGCAGGCCTGGCACCGCTCCCGCGGAGGCGATGGCCACCGGGGCGTCGGCGTCCACGGGATCGACGTCCACCCCGGCGGCGCGCAGCTTGAGCAACGCGCCCTGGGTGGCGGTGATCAGCTCGGGCGACTCCCACAGCCGGGTGGCGACGGCCACCGCGGCCGCCTCGTCCGGGGTGAGCTCGACGGGCGGCAGCGCGTACGCGTCGCGGTTGATCCGGTAGCCCTCGGTGGGGTCCAGCGCCGAGACCCTGCCGACCTCGAGGGGGATGCCGAGGTCACGCAGCTCGTTCTTGTCGCGTTCGAACATCCGGGAGAACGCCTCCGCGCTGGGGCTTTCGGAGTAGCCCGCCACGCTGGACCTGACCTTTTCGGCGGTGATGTAGCCGCGGGTGGACAGCAGGGCGATGACGAGGTTTACCAGCCGTTCGACTTTCGAGGTCGCCATTCGCACCAGATTAGATCGGTTGATCGAGCGCCGTCTCCCAGCCCTACATGCTGGCGATGAGCCGCTTGACCCGCTCGTCGACGGCCCGGAACGGGTCCTTGCACAGCACGGTGCGCTGGGCCTGGTCGTTGAGCTTGAGGTGCACCCAGTCGACGGTGAAGTCGCGGCCGGCGGCCTGGGCGGCGCTGATGAACTCGCCGCGCAGCCGGGCGCGGGTGGTCTGCGGCGGCTGTTCGACGGCCTCGGCGATGTCCTCGTCGGTGGTGACGCGCGCGGCCAGGCCCTTGCGCTGCAGCAGGTCGAAGACGCCCCGGCCGCGCTTGATGTCGTGGTAGGCCAGGTCCAGCTGGGCGATCTTCGGGTCGGACAGCTCCATGTCGTAGCGGTCCTGGTAGCGCTGGAACAGCTTGCGCTTGATCACCCAGTCGATCTCGGTGTCCACCTTGGCGAAGTCCTGGCTCTCGACGGCGTCGAGCTGACGGCCCCACAGGTCGACGACCTGCTCGATCTGCGCGTTGGGCTCGCGGACCTGCAGGTGCTCGACGGCGCGGCTGTAGTACTCCCGCTGGATGTCCAGCGCGCTGGCCTGGCGCCCGCCCGCCAGCCGCACCGGCCGCCGGCCGGTGATGTCGTGGCTGACCTCGCGGATCGCGCGGATGGGGTTGTCCAGCGAGAAGTCGCGGAACGGCACGCCGGCCTCGATCATCTCCAGCACCAGCGCCGCGGTGCCCACCTTGAGCATGGTGGTGGTCTCGCACATGTTGGAGTCCCCGACGATGACGTGCAGCCGCCGGTACTTCTCGGCGTCGGCGTGCGGCTCGTCGCGGGTGTTGATGATCGGGCGGCTGCGCGTGGTGGCGCTGGAGACGCCCTCCCAGATGTGCTCGGCCCGTTGGGAAAGGCAGAACGTGGCGGCCTTGGGCGTCTGCAGCACCTTGCCCGCCCCGCAGATCAGCTGGCGAGTGACCAGGAACGGCAGCAGCACGTCGGAGATCCGGGAGAACTCGCCGGCCCGCACGATCAGGTAGTTCTCGTGGCAGCCGTAGGAGTTGCCCGCCGAGTCGGTGTTGTTCTTGAACAGGTAGATGTCGCCGCCGATGCCCTCGTCGGCCAGCCGCTGCTCGGCGTCCACCAGCAGGTCTTCCAGCACCCATTCGCCGGCCCGGTCGTGGGTGACCAGCTGGACCAGGCTGTCGCATTCGGCGGTGGCGTACTCGGGATGGCTGCCCACGTCGAGGTACAGCCGCGCGCCGTTCCGCAGGAACACGTTGGAGCTGCGGCCCCACGACACCACCCGGCGGAAGAGGTAGCGGGCCACCTCGTCCGGGGACAGCCGCCGGTGCCCGTGAAATGTGCAGGTGACACCGAACTCGGTCTCGATGCCCATGATCCGCCGCTGCACACAATTGAGGGTACTGGTTGTCAGACCGCGACCGTGAGCATGCCGCGCCTGCGGATGTTGTCGGGTTAGGAATCGCCCTTCGACCCGGCCCCGTCGAGCAGGCCCTCCAGGGTGGAGCGGCCGAGCCGGCGAAACGCGCGCCGCGGCCGGTTGGCATCCAGGATGGCCACCTCCAGGCTGGCCACCTCGAGGGTGGGCTGGTCGCCGTTCGAGCCGTCGGCGCTGCCGGCCCGCAGCGCGTCCACCGCGATGTGCAACGCGTCGTGCAGGTCGGCGTTCTCGGCGTAGGACTCCTTGAGCGCGTTGGCAATCGGCTCGGTGGTGCCGCCCATCACCACGAAGTGCGGCTCGTCGGTGATCGACCCGTCGTAGGTAATCCGGTACAGCTCAGGCGGTTTGGTTTCGCCGTAGTGCGCGACGCCGGCCACGCACACCTCGACCTCGTATGGTTTGGCCTGCTCGGTGAAGATGGCACCGAGCGTCTGCGCGTAGACGTTGGCCAGCTGGCGCGCGGTGACGTCGCGGCGGTCGTAGGCATAGCCTCGGGTGTCGGCGAATTGGATGCCGCCGCGGCGCAGGTTCTCGAACTCGTTGATCCGGCCAGCGGCGGCGAAGCCGACGCGGTCGTAGAGCTCGCTGATCTTCTGCAGCGACCGCGACGGGTTCTCCGCGACGAACAGCACACCGCCGGAGTAGGCTAGCGTGACCACGCTCTTGCCCCGGGCGATGCCCTTGCGCGCGAGCTCGCTGCGCTCGCGCATCGCCTGCTCGGGCGAGATGAAGTACGGGAAGCTCACTTGTCACCCCGAGGCTCGGCATCGGGGCCGAAAGTGTCTGCGCGCGAACGGCTTTCGATGACTTCCCGCGCCAGTTCGGCGATGCGGCTCTCGGGCACCTCGACGGCCCCCTCGGCGCCGATGGTGACCGCCGTCGGGTAGATGCCGCGGACCAGGTCCGGGCCGCCGGTCGCCGAGTCGTCGTCGGCGGCGTCGTAGAGGGCCTCGACGGCGACCCGCAGCCCGGAGTCGCCGTCGGTGACCTGTGAGTACAACTTCTTCATCGACGACTTGGCGAAGATCGATCCCGACCCCACCGCCTGGTAGCCCTCTTCCTCGATGTTCCAGCCGCCGGCGGCGTCGAAAGAGACGATGCGGCCCGCGCTTTCGGCGTCGGCCGCGTCGATGTCGTAGCCCGCCAGCAGCGGCAGGGCGACCAGCCCCTGCATAGCGGCCGCCAGGTTGCCGCGCACCATGATCGCGAGCCGGTTGACCTTGCCGGCGAAGGTCAGCGGCACGCCTTCGAGCTTCTCGTAATGCTCGAGTTCCACGGCGTAGAGGCGGGCGAACTCGACGGCGACCGCTGCGGTGCCGGCGATGCCGGTGGCGGTGTAGTCGTCGGTGATGTACACCTTCTTCACGTCGCGTCCGGCGATCATGTTGCCCTGCGTGGAGCGCCGGTCGCCGGCGATGAGGACACCGCCGGGGTATTTCAGCGCGACGATGGTGGTGCCGTGCGGGAACTGCCCACCGCCGGCGGGTTGACCGCCGGCCGCTTGACCCGCGCCGCCGAGCACCGCCGGCAGCAATTCGGGCGCCTGGCGGCGCAGCAGGTCAGCGAACGAGGACTGGTTTATCGCAGAGGTTCCGGAAAATGCCGAGCTGATGGGTAGACGATCAGAGAACGGCCAGGTCACTGTCCGCCCTTTTGGACGTACGCACGGACGAAGTCCTCCGCGTTCTCCTCAAGGACGTCGTCAATCTCGTCGAGCAGATCGTCGGTCTCCTCGGTCAGCTTCTCGCGGCGTTCCTGGCCGGCGGCCGTGGTACCGGTGACATCGTCGTCGTCACCGCCGCCACCGCCACGCTTGGTCTGCTCCTGAGCCATCGCCGCCTCCTGCTAGGTCTGGGCCTGTTTCTCTACAGTACCGTTCGACTCCGACGTTTCCCCGACCAGCGGGCCTAGCTGGTGAGTTGTTCCACCAGTTCCACCGCGCTGTCCACGGAGTCCAGCAGCGCCCCGACGTGGGCTTTACTGCCCCGCAGCGGCTCCAGCGTCGGGATGCGCACCAGCGAATCGCCGCCCAGGTCGAAAATCACCGAATCCCAGCTGGCGGCGGCGATATCGGCGCCGAACCTGCGCAGGCATTCGCCGCGGAAGTAGGCCCGGGTGTCCGTGGGCGGGTTGTCGACCGCGTTCAGCACCTGGGGCTCGGTGACCAGGCGCTTCATCGAGCCGCGCGCCACCAGCCGGTTGTACAGCCCCTTGTCCAGCCGGACATCGGAATATTGCAGGTCGACGAGGTGCAGCCGCGGCGCCGACCAGCTCAGGTTCTCCCGCTGCCGGAAACCCTCGAGCAGCCGCAGCTTGGCCGGCCAGTCCAGCAGCTCGGCGCAGTCCATCGGGTCGCGCTCGAGCTGGTCGAGCACGTGCGCCCAGGTTTCCACGATGTCGGCCGCGCGGGCGTCTGAGTCGCGGCTGTCGACCAGCTTGGCCACCCGGTCGAGGTAGATGCGTTGCAGCGCAAGGCCGGTCAGCTCGCGACCGTCGACCAGGGCCACCGCGGTCCGCAGCGACGGGTCGCGGCTGATCGCGTGGACGGCGTGCACCGGGCGGGCCAGCGCCAGATCGGTCAGGTCTATCCCGTGTTCGGGGCCCTCCTCGATCAGGTCGAGCACCAGCGCGGTGGTGCCCAGCTTCAGGTAGGTCGACGTCTCGGCAAGGTTGGCGTCGCCGATGATGACGTGCAGCCGGCGGTACCGGTCGGCGTCTGCGTGCGGTTCGTCGCGGGTGTTGATGATGCCGCGTTTGAGCGTGGTCTCCAGGCCGACCTCGACCTCGATGTAGTCGGAGCGCTGGGACAGCTGAAAGCCCGGCTCGTCACCGGAGGGCCCGATGCCGACCCGGCCGGAGCCGGTGATGACCTGCCGCGACACCAGGAACGGGGTGAGCCCGGCGATGATCGCCGAGAACGGGGTCTGCCGCGACATGAGGTAGTTCTCGTGCGACCCGTAGGAGGCGCCCTTGCCGTCGACGTTGTTCTTGTAGAGCTGCAGTTTCGCCGCCCCGGGCACGCTGGCGACGTGCCGCGCCGCGGCCTCCATCACCCGCTCGCCCGCCTTGTCCCAGATCACGGCGTCCAGCGGGTCGGTGCACTCGGGTGCGGAGTACTCCGGGTGGGCGTGGTCGACGTAGAGCCGCGCCCCGTTGGTCAGGATCATGTTGGCGGCGCCGACCTCGTCGGCGTCGACCACCGGCGGCGGTCCGGCCGAGCGGCTCAGGTCGAAACCGCGCGCGTCGCGCAGCGGCGATTCCACCTCGTAGTCCCAGCGCGTGCGTTTGGCGCGCTGAATGCCGGCGGCGGCCGCATAGGCCAACACCGCCTGCGTCGAGGTGAGGATCGGGTTGGCGGTCGGGTCCGACGGCGACGAGATGCCGTACTCGACCTCCGTCCCGATAATCCGTTGCATGCCTTAGAGCTTAGGCGCGCTGACGATGCGCCCCGCGGAGCGGGGCGAGGAGGAGGCGCGCAATCCAACCCAGCGCGCTGACGAGGCAGCCCGCGCGGCGGGTGAGGAGGAGCCGGCTCCCGGCCGCGCGCTGTTGACGGCGCCGACGGCAATGACTAATTTCGCCGTGTGACCGACCTGTCCGGGAAGCGTTACGGCGAAGTGCTTTTGGTGCAGGTCGGCGAGTCCGGCCCGCAGGCCACCGTCTACAACAGCTTCCCGCTCAACGACTGCCCGGCCGAGTTGTGGTCCAAGCTCGACCCGCAGGCCATTGCCACCGAAAACGGCGCGGCCGCCGCCCTGCTCAACGGCCCGCGCTACTGGCTGATGAACGCCATCGAAAAGGAGCCGCAAGGCCCGCAGGAGACAAAGACATTCGGCGGGATCGAGATGATCAAGCAGGCGACGGTCGCGCTGTCGTCGATGAGCCCGGCGCCCTACACCGTCAACGAGGTGAGCCGCCACACGGTCTTCGTGTTCAACGCCGGCGAAGAGGTCTACGAACTGATCGACCCCGACGGGCGGCGCTGGGTCATGCAGACGTGGAGCCAGGTCGCCGATCCCAACCTTTCCCGAGCCGACCTGCCCGGCCTGGCCGGCCGGCTGAACCTGCCCGACGGGTGGCGGTACGAGCCGCGCGTGCTCGCCGAAACGCTGCGGGTGGACACCACGACCCGCCCCGCCCACGTGACGCAGGACGACCTGACCAACAGCTATTCGCTCGAGGTCTGACCGCCTGGCGTTGGCCGAAACTTAAACCACGTACACCCGTCGTGGGGCGGATTCATACGGTCAGTGCAACATCCGTTGTTTTGAGGAGTTGCCATGCCGAGTGGTTATCCGTTTTCTCGGG